>NZ_AKJF01000235.1 GCF_000282475.1 Pseudomonas sp. GM78 | reverse complement strand
GGTGGCAGCAGGTCGCCGATCAGCTCGACCAGCACGGTGATGCCCAGCGGGGTTTGCTCGGCCGGCTTGAGTACCACGCAGTTGCCGGCGGCCAGGGCCGGGGCGAGTTTCCAGGCGGCCATCAGGATCGGGAAGTTCCACGGGATGATCTGCCCGACCACGCCCAGGGGTTCATGGATGTGATAGGCCACGGTGTTGCCGTCGATTTCCGCGGCGCTGCCTTCCTGGGCGCGCAGGCAGCCGGCGAAGTAGCGGAAATGGTCGGCGGCCAGCGGGATGTCGGCGTTGAGGGTTTCGCGCACGGCCTTGCCGTTGTCCCAGGATTCGGTGATCGCCAGGGTTTCCAGGTGCTGTTCGATGCGGTCGGCGATTTTCAGCAGGATCAGGGAGCGTGCCTGGACGGACGTGGCGCCCCAGGCATCGGCAGCGGCGTGGGCGGCGTCCAGGGCTTTGTCGATGTCTTCAGCCGTGGAACGCGGGAATTCGGCAATCGGTTGGCCATTTACTGGCGAGGTATTGGTGAAGTACTGACCTTTGACAGGCGCGACGAACTCGCCGCCGATGTAGTTACCGTATTTGGCTTTGAACGAAACGATAGCGCCTTCAGTACC
>NZ_AKJF01000234.1 GCF_000282475.1 Pseudomonas sp. GM78 | reverse complement strand
AGCGGTAGACATCGGCCGCCATGCTGTCGATCTTGCCAGCGTATTCCATGTACTCCTCGACGGTCGGCAGGCGACCCAGGATGGAAGCCACGGACGCCAGCTCAGCCGAAGCCAGGTAGACGTTCGCGCCGTCACCCAGACGGTTCGGGAAGTTACGGGTCGAAGTCGACACGACGGTCGAGTTCGGCTCTACACGTGCCTGGTTACCCATGCACAGCGAGCAGCCCGGCATTTCCATGCGCGCGCCAGCCTTGCCGTAGATGCCGTAGTAGCCTTCTTCGGTCAGTTGGTGAGCGTCCATCTTGGTCGGCGGCGACAGCCACAGACGGGTTGGCAGCTGACCCTTGACCTGCTCCAGCAACTTGCCGGCAGCGCGGAAGTGGCCGATGTTGGTCATGCAGGAACCGATGAACACTTCGTCGATCTTCTCGCCAGCAACGCTGGAGAGCAGGCGAGCGTCGTCCGGGTCGTTCGGAGCGCACAGTACAGGCTCCTTGATGTCGGCCAGGTCGATCTCGATGACTTCGGCGTATTCAGCGTCTTTGTCCGCTTCCAGCAGCTCAGGGTTGGCCAGCCAGGCTTCCATCGCCTGGGCACGACGCTCCAGGGTGCGTGCATCGCCGTAGCCTTCGCCGATCATCCAGCGCAGCAGGGTGATGTTGGACTGCAGGTATTCAGCGATCGACTCTTTCGACAGCTGGATGGTGCAACCGGCAGCCGAACGTTCAGCCGAGGCGTCGGACAGTTCGAAGGCTTGCTCGACGGTCAGCTTAGGCAGGCCTTCGATCTCCAGGATGCGACCGGAGAAAGCGTTCTTCTTGCCTTTCTTCTCTACGGTCAGCAGTCCGGACTGGATCGCGTAGTAAGGAATGGCGTGAACCAGGTCACGCAGGGTGACGCCTGGTTGCAGTTCGCCCTTGAAGCGAACCAGGATCGACTCAGGCATGTCCAGCGGCATGACGCCAGTGGCTGCGGCGAACGCAACCAGGCCGGAACCGGCCGGGAACGAGATGCCGATCGGGAAACGGGTGTGCGAGTCGCCACCGGTACCGACGGTGTCTGGCAGCAGCATGCGGTTCAGCCACGAGTGGATGATGCCGTCGCCCGGACGCAGGGAAACGCCGCCACGGGTCATGATGAAGTCAGGCAGGGTGTGGTGGGTGGTCACGTCGATCGGCTTTGGATAAGCCGCGGTGTGGCAGAAGGACTGCATCACCAGGTCGGTCGAGAAGCCCAGGCACGCCAGGTCTTTCAGTTCGTCACGGGTCATGGGACCGGTGGTGTCCTGGGAACCCACGGTGGTCATCTTCGGTTCGCAGTAGGTGCCCGGGCGAACGCCGGTCACGCCGCAAGCCTTGCCGACCATTTTCTGCGCCAGGGTGAAACCCTTGGTGCTTTCAGCCGGTGCTTCAGGTTTCTTGAACAGCGTCGAAGGTGGCAGACCCAGCTCGGCACGAGCCTTCTCGGTCAGGCCACGGCCGATGATCAGCGGGATACGGCCGCCAGCACGAACTTCGTCCAACAGGACCGGGGTCTTCATTTCGAAGGTGGTCAGGACTTCATCGGTGCCGTGCTTGCAGACTTTGCCAGCATGCGGGTACAGGTCGATCACGTCGCCCATGTGCATGTTGGAAACGTCGAATTCGATTGGCAGTGCGCCAGCATCTTC
The DNA here is from genome assembly GCF_000282475.1 of Pseudomonas sp. GM78. Taxonomy (GTDB): domain Bacteria; phylum Pseudomonadota; class Gammaproteobacteria; order Pseudomonadales; family Pseudomonadaceae; genus Aquipseudomonas. The sequence continues at coordinate 197 of NZ_AKJF01000234.1, read as the reverse complement.
CATGGTGTTGTAGAAGATCGGGGCAATTTTGCTGCCGAAGCAGAAGCCACCGGCACGCTTGTTCGGCACGTAAGGAACGTCGTCGCCGAAGAACCACAGTACCGAGTTGGTCGCCGATTTACGCGAAGAACCGGTACCGACCACGTCGCCGACGTAGGCAATCGGGAAGCCGGCGTTGCGCATTTCTTCGATCTGCT
>NZ_AKJF01000233.1 GCF_000282475.1 Pseudomonas sp. GM78 | reverse complement strand
CACCGAGTGGTGGGGCAAAGCCTTTTGGTTCCTTTTTGGCGTTTGAAAAAGGGACTCGCCGTAAGGGCGAAACCATAAGTCGCCGTTACCGCACCAATGGATATGTAACCGCAAAATATCCAGTTCGTACGTTCTGATCGCCTACTCCTGTTACTTACGCGCCAACTTGTACTTCACACAATCGTCATAAAAACTTTGCCGGACCGCCGCTGGCTTGAGCCGTGTCGGGCTGTCGTAAGTTTGTTCGGTAATCCCCATCGCCATCATCCGCATCCACGACTTGGCAAACTTGTACCCCTGGATTTTTTGTCGCGCCGCATACAGCGAAACCCCGGACAACTTGAGTTCCTGTGCTCTTGCCGCCGTGCCCGCGCCCCAACTGCACATATAAGTATCACCGGGCTTCAGTTCCCTGGCTTGGGCAGAAACGGTAAGACCCGCGACGCTGAAAGAGATCAGCGCGACCCAGACATTGCGCATTTGCATTCCACCTAACCGCCTGAAAATAAAGCGATTCTGGCGCCAGGCGGGGAATCTGGGGGCCAGCATAATGCCTTCTTTGCAATACATTGATTTGCATCAGTAAACGAAAGCCGTTTTCTTGCGACATTTCAAAACTTTGCTATAGCTAAGCTCTCACCGCCAACTTATGAGGCAACGGAATGTCAGTCGCGAAGAAAATGAGTGTGGGGCAGCTGACGATGTTGACCGCGGTCAACATGTTGGGCTCAGGCATTGTGCTACTACCATCGAAACTAGCGGAAGTTGGGGGAATTTCGATTCTTTCCTGGCTAATCACGGCCACTGGTTCCCTCGCACTGGCCTATGCCTTTGCGCGATGCGGGATGCTCAGCCGCAAGACCGGCGGCATGGGGGGATATGCGGAGTACACCTTCGGCAAGGCCGGTAACTACATCACCAACTACACCTACGGCCTCTCGCTGCTGATTGCCAACGTGGCCATCAGTATCACCGCCGTCGGCTATATCCAGGAACTGTTCCACATTGAACTGAACTCACTGCAAGTGGGCCTGGCGACCATCGCGCTGTTGTGGATCACCACGTTCGCCAACTTTGGCGGTGCGCGGATTACCGGTCGCATTGGCGCAGTCACCGTATGGGGCGTGATTGCGCCCGTGGTGCTGGTGTCCACCGTTGGCTGGTTCTGGTTCGACAGCAGCGTGTATGCCGCCGGCTGGAACCCGCACAACATGGCCTGGTACGACGCCGCGGGTGCCTCGGTGGCGATCACCTTGTGGGCCTTCCTGGGCCTTGAGTCAGCGTGCGCCAACACCGATGCGGTGGAGAACCCCGAGAAGAACGTACCGATTGCAGTACTCGGCGGCACCCTGGGTGCGGCGGTGATCTACATCGTGTCCACCAACGTGATCGCCGGCATCGTCGACAACCCGGAACTGGCCGCTTCCACGGCACCATTCGGCCTGGTGTTCGCCAAGATGTTCACCCCGCTGGTGGGCGACATCGTGATGGCCGCGATGGTACTGGCCTGCATCGGCTCGCTGCTGGGTTGGCAGTTCACCATCGCCCAGGTCTACAAGAGTTCGGCGGACACCGGTTACTTCCTGTCGATCTTCGCCAAGGCCAACAAGGCCGGGACGCCCATTGTCGGCATGCTGGTGCTGCTGGCGGCGCAGACGGCCCTGGGTTTCCTCACCATCAGCCCGGACCTGAGCAAGCAGTTCGACACCCTGGTCAACCTCGCGGTGGTCACCAACCTGGTGCCGTACATCCTCTCCATGGCCGCACTGATGACCATGCAGAAGGTGTCCAACGTACCGCCAGGCAAGGCGCTGGCCACCAACATCATTGCCTGGGTGGCGGCGGCCTACAGCTACCTGGCGCTCTACAGTTCCGGCGAACAGGCGCTGATGCTCGGGGGAGTGGCGACCATCTTCGGCTACACGCTCTTCGGCTTCGTCAACAACCGCCTGATTCGCCTTGAAGCACTCAACAACAGCGTGCCGACACAGACCGTCAGCGCGCAGCACATCACGGGCCAACCGGTGCCGGTGAACAGCTTGAACAAAGCCACTCTGGAGATTAACGCATGACGGAATATAGACACTCACTCGGGATGCTCGCGCTGGTTGTCAGCAGCCCGGCGGACAAGCGTACGGTGTTTGGTCGCGCCCTGACCCAATTGGTCAGTGACGTAGAGGGACGTGGCGTCAGCGTGCTGGCCTCGGAAAACCTCAGCGATGCCGCGTCGATCCTGCGTTCGGACCCGGCCGTTCAATGCGTGCTGATCAGTTGGGAAATGGACACCAGCGAAGGTCACGAAGACTGCATCAAGTTGCTGGTCAAGCTGCGCGAACGCAACACGCGGGTGCCGGTGTTCCTGATCAGCGACCGGACCACCGCGTCGAGCATTCCGTTACTGGTCATGCAACACGCCGACGACTTCATCTGGCTCCCGGAAGACACCAGCCGCTTCCTCAGCGGACGTATCCTGGCGGCCATCGAACGCTATCGTCAGGCCGCCCTGCCCCCCATGTTCGGGGCGCTGGTGAAGTTTGCCAGGTCCTATGAGTATTCCTGGCACACCCCCGGTCATGCCGGTGGCACGGCGTTTCTGAAGAGCACGGCGGGCCGGGCGTTCTACGAGTTCTTCGGGGAAAACCTGCTGCGTTCCGACCTGTCGATCTCGGTCGGCGAACTGGGCTCGCTGCTCGATCACAGTGGCCCCATCGGCCAGGGCGAGCGGTACGCGGCCAAGGTGTTCGGCGCCCACCGCACGTATTACGTGACCAATGGTTCGTCGATGTCCAACCGCGTGATTCTCATGGCCAGCGTCACGCGCAACCAGATCGCCCTGTGCGACCGCAATTGTCACAAGTCCGCCGAGCATGCGATGACCCTGTCAGGGGCGCTGCCGACCTACCTGGTACCGACGCGCAACCGCTACGGCATCATCGGCCCGATCCTCCCGCAAACCCTGAGCGCCGAAGGCGTGAAAGCGGCCATCGCCAACAACCCGATGGTCAAGGACGGCATCGATCCGACGCCGGTCCACGCGATCATCACCAACTCCACCTACGACGGCTTGACCTACAACGTCACCCGCGTCGAAGAACTGCTGGGCCAGAGTGTCGACCGCCTGCATTTCGACGAAGCCTGGTACGGTTATGCGCGCTTCAACCCGCTGTACCGCGACCGCCACGCCATGCACGGCAGCCCGGACGATCACGATGCGTCGAAGCCGACCGTGTTCGCCACCCAGTCGACCCACAAGTTGCTGGCGGCCCTGTCCCAGGCCTCGATGATTCACGTGCGCAACGGCCGTAATCCGATCGAACACGCACGCTTCAACGAGTCGTACATGATGCACGCCTCGACCTCGCCCAACTACGCGATCATGGCCTCCTGCGACGTCAGCTCGGCGATGATGGAAGCGCCCAGCGGCCAGATTCTCACCAGCGAATCCATCGAAGAAGCGGTGTCGTTCCGCCAGGTCATCTCGCGCATGCACCACGAGATGCTGAGCAACGATGACTGGTTCTTCACCTGCTGGCAGCCGCCGACCGTGCAAGTGGGCAATGCCACGGTGCCGTTCCACGAAGTCGATCCACTGCTGCTCAAGACCGAGCCCAAATGCTGGGTCCTGCACCCCAACGAGGTGTGGCACGGTTTTGGCGACATCGAGGAAGGCTACTGCATGCTGGACCCGATCAAGGTCTCGGTGCTCAGCCCCGGCATGGGCGACGACGGCAACCTGCTCGCCTCCGGCATCCCGGCCTGTGTGCTGACGGCGTACCTCGGACGCCAGGGCATCGTCGTGGAAAAAACCACCGACTTCACCATCCTGTTCCTGTTCTCCATCGGTATTACCAAGGGCAAATGGGGCACGCTGGTCAACGCGCTGCTGGACTTCAAGCGCGACTATGACGACAACGTCGAGCTGGAGTTGTGCCTGCCCGACCTGCTGGCCGGTAACCAGACCCGTTACGCCGGCATGGGCCTCAAGGACCTGGCGGACGAAATCTTCGCTGCCATGAAGCAGCACAAGACCACCTCGGCCATGGCCCAGGCGTTCGGCACGCTGCCGCAAGCCGTCTTCAGCCCGGTGGAGGCCTACGAGAAACTGGTGCGCAACGACATCGAACTGGTGACCCTGGAACAAGCCGCCGGGCGCATTGCCGCCACCGGCATCGTGCCGTATCCGCCGGGCATTCCCCTGCTGATGCCGGGCGAGAACGCCGGGGCTGCCGACGGTCCGCTGCTGGCCTATCTCAAGGCGCTGGAAGCCTTCGACAGATCCTTCCCGGGTTTCACCCATGACACCCACGGGATCGAAGTCGAGGCCGGGGTTTATCGGATGCTGGTGTTGAAGTAACAGGGCCACGCCCCCCCCCCCCTGTGGGAG
>NZ_AKJF01000232.1 GCF_000282475.1 Pseudomonas sp. GM78 | reverse complement strand
AGGGGCAAGAGCCCTTGGTTACTTGGGGCTTTTCCAAGTGACTCGCCGTAAGGGCGAAACCATAAGTGGCCGTTACCGCAGGAAGGGATATGTACACAGTCAACAAAGTCCAGGTCGGCTGTCAGGCCGCCTTCGCTGGCAAGCCAGCTCCCACAATTGATCGGGTACAGCCACGGAAGATTGGTCGGCTGTCAGGCCGCCATCGCCGGCAAGCCGGGCTCCTACAAGGGTTCCATTCGCCGTGAGGATGTAACGGCCGTTATAGCAGCGACAGGGTGTAGTTGATGATGAAGCGATTCTGGTCAACGTTGCGCCCGGCATCAGTGTTCGACTTACCATTGCGCACGCTGAACGCAAGCCCCCTGAGCGAACCCGACTGAATCACATAGTCCAGCGTCATGTCACGCTCCCACTCGGACTGGTCCGCAGCGTTTTGCACCTTGATGTCGGTGCCCTTGAGATACGCCACTGACGCTTTCAGCCCCGGGATTCCCAGGGGCGCGAAGTCATAGGAGTACTGACCGAAAGCGGTTTGCTCCCCGGCGCGGGCAAAGCTCTGGATCATGCGGTCGGTCGGCAGGTAGACGCTGCCGCCGCCCGCGCCTTTGTCCACCAGACTGCCCTGGTTGGGCTGGACGAAATTGCTGCCATCGCCCACTTGCTGGTAGCCGAGCGCCACGGCATGGCCACCGTTTGTATAGGTGATCATCGCGGCCCAGGTGTCGTTGTCGATTTCACCGTTGTTGTCCTCGGTGTAACCCGACACGCGATAGCCTTGCGCGCGGCCTGCGGCGGAGCTGTTGGCGCCGCTGGAGGTGGTGCGGAAATAACGCAGGTCAGTGGTGATGGCGCTGGCACTGTCGATGGGCAGGATGTGGGTCAGGCCAATGAAGTTCTGGTTGTAGAAATCCTCCAGTTGCGCGAAGTAGTACTGCGCCTTCAGCGCCTGGGTCACCTGGTAGTCGCCCCCGGCGAAATAGAACTTGTTGCTGTCCTGGGTGCCACCGGCAACCGACAGGCCGGTGCGGTCGGTCGAGGCACGTCCGACCGCGTGCTCCAGCACCCCACCGGTCAGGGTCAGGCCATCGATGTCTTTGGACGTGACTTGGCCGCCGGTGAAGGACTGCGGCAACACACGGGCATCGTTGGACAGCAGGATCGGCAACTTTGGCAGCAGCGTGCCGTAGCGCAATTCGGTCTTGGCGACGCGCATCTTCGCTGTGGGGCCGAAGCTGCTCCAGGCGTCGGCCGCACCGTCGCCCTTCGAGGGAATCATGCCGCTGCCGACGTGGCGCCCGGCGCCGCTGTCCAGGGTGATCCCTTGCAACGCCTGGGCATCGAGCCCGAACCCCAGGGTGCCCTGGGTGAACCCCGATTCATAACGCAGCACGAAACCCTGGGCGGCCTCTTCGGTTTTGGAAGGGTCGGCGCTGCCGTCGCGGTTATCGCTGTTGAAGTACAGGGTACGCATGGAAAGGCTGGCCTTGCTGTCTTCCAGAAAGCCGCGTGCGCCAGGCTCTGCGGCCTGTGCGCCGATCGATCCACTGAACAACAGGATGGCGGCGGGTATTGCTCGTTTGAACATGCGGTACTCCTCAAGAGGGTCACGTCGAAATATTTGTGAAACTCTTAGAACATTTCGAGGCACGAACTTCAAACGAGATGAAAGTAATTTCCGTAGAGGGATAAGAGTTGTCGCAATGAGGTACGCAACCTCGTGGTTTTTGCAAAACGCGCGGGGGGATTTTCATCGAAATCGGGAGGGCCATACCTCGGTGAAAGGTATGGCGACGGAACCTTGTAGGAGCCAGCGGTGCGGCGATCCGACTTGCCGGCGAAGAGGCCCGAGAGGTCTAGGCAATATTCGAGGGCGCCTTCGCCGGCGAGCCTGGCTCCTACAATGTTTTTTATGTGTTGAACGTCTCGGCTTAGGCCAGCGCCTGTTCCCGGATCAGCTTCTTGTTGATCTTGCCAACGCTGGTCTTGGGGATCTCGGCGACGAACTTGAACTGCTTGGGGATCGCCCATTTATTGATCCGGCCGAGCTCGACAAACCCTTGCAGGTGCGCCTCCAGGATCTTGCGGTCCAGGTACTGCCCCGGCTCGGCCACCACCAGGGCCATGGGCCGTTCGCCCCATTGTTCGTCGGCAATGCCCACCACCGCGACCGACAGCACCGCCTCGTGTTCGCTGATCAGGCTTTCCAGCTCCAGGGAGCTGATCCACTCGCCGCCGGTCTTGATCACGTCCTTGATGCGATCCTTGATTTCCACGCCGCCCAACGGGTCGATGGACGCCATGTCGCCGGTGTGCAGCCAGCCGTCCTGCCACAGCTCGGCGCCTTTTTGCGGCTCTTTCAAATAGCCTTGGGTCAGCCAGGGTGCGCGCACCACGATCTCGCCCAGGGATTCGCCGTCATGCACCACGTCATTGCCACTGGCATCGATGATTTTCAGGTCGACCATCGGCACCGGGGTGCCGGTCTTGATGCGCGTCGGCAGTTGGGCCTGGAGGGGTAGCTTGCGGTCTTCATCGCGCAGGTAAGTCAGGCACAGCAGCGGGCAGGTTTCCGACATGCCGTAGCCGGCGTGCACCACCATGCCCTTGGCAGTGGCTTCGCTGGCAAGGCCCAATGGGAACGCGCTGCCGCCCAGGAGCATTTTCCAGCCGTCGAAACGGGCGGACTTGCCTTGCTCACAGGTGAGGAGCATTTGCAGGATGGTTGGCACGCAGTGGGAAAAGGTCACCTTCTCCTCCTGGTACAGGCGGACCAGACTGTTGGGTTCGTAGCGGCCGGGGTACACCTGCTTGATGCCCATAAGGGTAGCGACGTAGGGCACGCCCCAGGCATGCACATGGAACATCGGCGTGATCGGCATGTAGACGTCGTCGGAACGCAGCAATGGTGTTCCCTGATAAACGCCCAATGTGCCCACGGCATTCAAGGTGTGCAGGACCAGTTGGCGATGGGTGAAATACACGCCCTTGGGGTCGCCGGTGGTACCGGTGGTGTAGAACAGCGTCGCCACCGAATTCTCGTCGAAATCGGGAAAGTCGTACTGGTCCGGGCACTGGGACAGCAACTGCTCGTACTCGCCCTGCACCGGCAATGAAGTGGCGGTTGCCTGGTCATCGGTGAGCTGCACAAAGCCTTTGACCGTGGTCAACCGCCCCTGGATCTGCTCGACCAGCGGCAGGAAATCATCATGCACCAGCACCAGGTCGTCCTCGGCGTGGTTCATGGTGAACAGCACCTGCTCCGGCGACAGGCGAATGTTCACCGTGTGCAGCACCGCGCCGATCATCGGCACGGCGAAGAAGCATTCCAGGTAGCGATGGCTGTCCCAGTCGAGCAAGGCCACGGTGTCCCCGGCCTTGACCCCGGCCGCAGTCAGCGCATTGGCCAGGCGGCGGATGCGCTGGTTGAGGGTCTGGTAGCTGTAGCGCAGTTTGTCGGCGTAGACGATTTCCCGGCCCGGTTCGTAACGCACCCCGGACAGCAGCAATTGCTTGATCAGCAAGGGATAGGCATAGGCGCCTTCGGCGGGTGGAATTATTTTTGTCGCCATCATGATTAAGATTCCTTGTCCTTTAGAACTGGTCGGCTTGCAGCTCGTAGAGGCAGTCGCTGCCGGCTTTGACCGACGCGCTCAACGAGTGGATACGCGGCAGCAACCGGGCGAAGTAGAAACGCGCGGTGGCCAGTTTGCTGGTGTAGAAATCGTCCTCGGCATCGCCGCTGACGACGGCCTCGGCCATGCGCGCCCACATGTAGGCGTAGGCGGTGTAGCCGAACACATGCAGGTACTCGACCGAGGCTGCGCCGATTTCATTCGGGTTGTTCTGGGCCCGGTCCAGCAACCACGCCGTCAGCTCGTCGAGAGTGTCCACCGCGGCGCTCAGCGGTTGGGTGAACTCGCCAAGCTCAGTGCGGGCGTTGGCAATGAAGTTGCGGATTTCCGAAGCGAACAGGCGGTAGAGCGCCCCGCCGCTGCCGACGATCTTGCGCCCGGCCAGGTCCAGGGACTGGATGCCGTTGGTGCCTTCGTAGATCTGCGTGATGCGCACATCGCGCACCAGTTGCTCCTGGCCCCACTCGCGAATGTAGCCATGGCCGCCGAACACCATCTGCCCGTGCAGGGTGGTTTCCAGGCCCATGTCGGTGAGGAACGCCTTGGCCACAGGGGTCAGCAAGGCCACCAGCTCCTGGGCGCGGGAACGCTCGGTCGGGTCTTCGCTGAACTTGGCGATGTCCAATTGCAGGGCCACGTAGCTGGAGAACGCACGGCCGCCTTCGTTCAGGGCTTTCATGGTCAACAGCATGCGGCGCACGTCGGGGTGGACGATGATCGGGTCGGCCGACTTGTCCTTGCACTGCGCGCCGGTTGGCGCACGGCTTTGCAGGCGGTCACGGGCGTACGCCAGGGCGTTCTGGTAGGAACGTTCGCCCTGCGCCAGGCCTTGGATACCCACGCCCAGGCGCTCGTAGTTCATCATGGTAAACATCGCCGCCAGGCCTTTATTCGGTGCGTCGACGATCCAGCCCGTCGCGCCGTCGAAGTTCATCACGCAGGTGGCCGACGCCTTGATGCCCATCTTGTGTTCGATCGAACCGCAGGACAGCGAGTTACGCTCGCCCAGGGAACCGTCGGCATTGACCAGCACCTTGGGCACCAGGAACAGTGAGATGCCTTTGGGCCCCGCTGGGGCATCCGGCAGTCGCGCCAGTACCAGGTGAATGATGTTCTCGGTCAGGTCGTGGTCGCCGCCGGTGATGAAGATCTTGCTGCCGCTGACCTTGTAGCTGCCATCCGCCTGGGGCTCGGCCTTGGTGCGGATCAGCCCCAGGTCGGTGCCGGCATGGGCCTCGGTCAGGCACATCGAACCGGTCCAGGTGCCGGCGTACATGTTCGGCAGGTAACGCTCCTTGAGTTCTTCACTGGCGTGCGCCTTGATCGACAGGCAGGCGCCGGCGGTCAGCATCGGGTACAGACCGAACGACAGGCTGGCCGCGTTGACCATCTCTTCGACCTGCGCCGAAATCGCCTTGGGCATGCCCATGCCGCCGTACTGCGGATCACCGCCGACACCGACCCACCCGCCGTCGGCGAAGGCTTGATAGGCCTCGGCAAAACCGTTTGGCGCGGTGACCGAACCCTCGCTCCAGGTACAGCCCTGCTCGTCGGTGGCGCGGTTCAAGGGTGCGATGACTTCGCCACTGATCTTGCCGGCTTCTTCGAGGATGGCGGCGGCGGTTTCTTCATCGATCACGTCGCACAGGCCGGGCAACCGGGCCCAGAGCCGGGACACTTGAAAGACCTCGTTGAGTACGAAGCGCATGTCGCGCAGGGGAGCTTTGTAATCAGACATCTTGACTTACTCGGAAGTGGTCACGGCATGGGGCATGCCGTGACGTTCAGTGGATTCAGTGATTTCGCTTGCCGCGACAGTGCCGGGCTGCGGTGCCCGTTCACGCAGCAGGAAGTACGACAGGGCGGGAATCAGGATCAGCGCACCGAGCATGTTCCACAGGAACATGAAGGTCAGCAGGATGCCCATGTCGGCCTGGAACTTGATCGGCGACCAGACCCAGCACACCACGCCAGCGGCGAGGGTGATACCGACCAGCCCGACCACCCGGCCGGTGAACGACACGGCGTTGCGGTAGGCCTGGGACAGCGGCAAGCCCTGGCGCTGGAAGTGCAATTGCACGCTGAGCAGATACAAGGCGTAGTCGACGCCAATCCCCACGCCCAGGGCGATCACCGGCAGGGTCGCGACTTTCACGCCGATGCCCATGGCTACCATCAGCGCTTCGCACAGGATCGAGGTCAGCACCAACGGCAGCAGCGCCACCAGCGTGGCGCGCCAGCTGCGGAAAGTGATCAGGCAGAACAGCGTCACCGCCAGGTAGACGTACAGCAGCATGGTGCGGTTGGCCTCGCGCACCACGATGTTGGTCGCAGCCTCGATACCGGCGCTGCCGGCGGCCAGCAGGAACTGACGATCCTGGGTGCTGTTTTCCTTGGCGAACTTGTCGGCAATCGCCACCACGGCGTCCAGGGTCTCGGCCTTGTGATCCTTGAGGAAAGCAATCACCGGCATCAGCGAGCAGTTGTTGTTGAACAACTCCGGCGAGTTGACCGAGGCTTGCTGCGCGGCATAGTTCAGCACGTCCTGGTTGCGCTGGATGCTGTTGAGCTTGGGGTTGCCTTCATAGGTGCCGGCGGTGATCTGGCGTACCGCGTTGACCAGCGAGGACGTCGCCTGCACACCCGGATACTGCTGCAGTTCCCAGGCCAGGCGATCGGCAAGGACCAGCGTCTTGTAGTTCAGGCAGCCTTCCGGCGCGGTCTTGATCATCACCGCGAACAGGTCGCTGGACAGCGCGTAGTGGCTGGTGATGTAGGCATTGTCGCGGTTGTAGCGCGAGTCGGCGCGCAACTCCGGCGCCCCGCTTTCAAGGTCGCCGATCTTCAGTTGCAGGCTGACCATGAAGCCGCCGATGCCCATCAGCACCGCGACCAGCACGGCGCCCGTGGCCCAGCGGCGCGTGGTGAAGCGATCGAGCAGATCCCACAGTTTACCGAAGCCTTTGTGGTGCTCGGCACGGGTGTCGATTTTCAGTGCACGCTCGGCCGCCTTGGCACCAACGCCGATGTAGGACAGCGCCACCGGCATCAGCAACAGCGAGGTGAAGATCAGCACCGCGACACCGATGCTGGCGGTGATCGCCAGGTCCTGGATCACCGGGATGTCGATCAGCATCAGTACGGCAAAGCCCACCGCGTCAGCCAGCAATGCGGTGACCCCGGCGATGAACAGACGGCGGAAGGTGTAGCGCGCGGCAATCAGCTTGTGGGTGCCACGGGCGATGTCCTGCATGATGCCGTTCATCTTCTGCGCCGCGTGGGACACGCCGATGGCGAAGATCAGGAACGGTACCAGCACCGAGTACGGATCGATGGCGTAGCCCAGCCAGGCGACGATGCCCAGTTGCCAGACCACCGCGATCAGCGAGCAGCCGACCACCAACAGGGTGCTGCGCACGCAACGGGTGTAGGCGTAGATGATGACCAGCGAGGTGACCACGGCCAGGCCGAAGAACATCATCACCTGGATCAGGCCGTCGATCAGGTCGCCCATCAGCTTGGCGAAACCGATCACCCGCACCTTGTACGGGCCCTTGCCCTCTTCCCCGGATTTACGCGCGGCGCTGTCGCCGGCGAATTCGATCTTGTCGCGCAACTGTTCTTCGAGCATCTGCGAAAAGGCGTGGTAGTTGATGCGCTGGCCACCCGCGGCGGACTTGTCCAGCAGCGGCACGATCAGCATGCTCGACTTGTAGTCGCTGGCCACCAGGCTGCCGACGATACCCGCACGGCCGATGTTCTGGCGCAGCTGTTCGATTTGCTCGGGTTTGCCCTCATAGGTGTCGGGCATCACCGGGCCACCCTGGAAGCCTTGCTCGGTGACCTCAGTCCAGCGCACCGCCGGGCTCCACAGCGACTTCATCCACGCACGGTCGACGCCTTCGGTGAGGAACAGCTGGTCGTTGACCTGCTTGAGCACGTCCAGGTATTGAGGGTCGAAAATATCGCCCTGGGTGTTCTCCACCACCACCCGCACCGAGTTACCCAGGCCGCGCAACGACTGGCGGTTCTCCAGGAAATTCTGGATGTACGGCTGGCTCTGCGGAATCATCTTCTCGAAGCTGGGGCGCAGTTCCAGGCGGGTCACGGCCATGAAGCCCAGGACCACGGTGGCCAGGGCCATCAGCAGCATGAACAGCGGCCGATAGTTGAACACCAGGCGTTCGAGCAGGTTGCCGGAACGGCGGTCGAAATCGCGCAGCTCACGGATCACCGGCATGGCGTCTTGTTTGATATTGCCCATGTCTGGGTTCTCGCTATTAAAGTTCGAGGGCTGGATCGGCGGCTAGCACCTGGGCGCCACGGCTGCCCGCTACCACCAACGCGCCGTCGGCGGCCTGGGTGGCACCGGCGACCGGGGTGCGTGCCGGTTGCTGCACCAGATGCAATTGCGCGCCAGTGCCCTGGCTGACCAGCATCTGCCCGCCCTGGGTGAACAGGCGGTAATTGCCCCGGGCATCGACGAGGCCGGCGGTGATGCTGACGTGCAGGCCACTGTCCAGCGCGGTCCAGTTCTGGCCGCCGTCGGTACTGCGCAACACGTTGCCGCGCAAGCCGTAGACGAGCACTTCGCCAGGCTTGCCGAGCACGCCGAAGAAACTGCCCTGATAGGGTGTCGGCACGGCGGCGAAGCGTTGGGTTTGGTCATCCCATTTGAGCAACAGGCCTTGCTCGCCGGCGATGTACAGACCGTCGCCGGTGGAGGCGATGGCGTTGAGGTGCAAGCCTTGCGGGTTGTCGGTGCGATCCTGGAACGGTGTCCAGCTCAGGCCGCCATCGTCAGTGCGCAGGATCAGGTTGAACACGCCGACCACATAGCCGACTTTGTCATTGGCGAACCAGACGTCGAGCAGCGGTTTGTCGGCGCCCTGCTCGGCCAGGCGCTGGCCTTCGGCGACCAGCAGCGGCCATTGCTCGTTGCCCGGTTCGGCACTGGCCAGCGCCGTGTAATGCTTGACCAGCAAGGTCCCGATCTGGCGACCGTCAAGTTGCTTGTTCCAGGTCACGCCAGCGTCGCTTGTGTGCAGCACCACGCCGTCATTGCCGACCGCCCAGCCTTGACTGGCGTTGGGAAAACTCACGGCGGTGAGGTCGGCACTGACCGGCACGGCAGCCTGTTGCCAGTGCTTGCCGGCGTCATCGGAAAACAGGATGTGGCCGCGCTGGCCAACGGCGATCACGCGCTCACCGGCGCGGGCCATGCCGGACAAAGGGCTGTTGCTGGCCAACGCACTGACCCTGGCCGGCAGGTCCAGCACATCGACGTAATCGGCCGCGTGGGTGACGCCCTGTAACAGGCTGAGCGCCAGGCCAAACGCCACGTGCTTGAAATTCTTGTATGAACACATACCGCATCCTCTTCGGAAAACCGCGCCGGGACACACAGCCGTGTGCCCGACGTTCAAATCTTGCGCCGTGCAGGTCATGTGGGAGCG
>NZ_AKJF01000231.1 GCF_000282475.1 Pseudomonas sp. GM78 | reverse complement strand
TCAGGTCGGCTGGCAGGCCGCCTCGCTTTTGCGTTTGATCTTGATCTGGCTTTTGATTTTCTTGCCCCTCGAGAGGCTTCGTTCCGGTTCTGCGCAGTGGGTAAACCGGCATGGATGCCGGTTTAGCCGCGCTGGGCCAAGGATGGCCCATCGCGGCGGGCCCTGTAGGAGCGAGCATGCTCGCGAAAAACCTGATAGCACCGCGGGGTATCAGGCTACCCGCGTCATCGTTGACCTCCATCGCGAGCATGCTCGCTCCTACAGTAAGGGCGAAACCCTAGGTGGCCGTTACCGCAGGAATGGATATGTACACCGGAAAAATATTGTCGCCTGCCAGGACGCCTTCGCCGGCAAGCCGGGCTCCTACGATAGTTGTGCGCAGCCCCCTTACCACCTTCACTGGCTGGGCCGCCACCGCGGCGGGCGCGCCACCAGCCAATGACACAAGGCGCATCGGCTCATCCCGATGCCCCTTGCACTACAACGCTGTCCCACGACGGGAATCTGAAATCATCGGGCGGTGGCTGTCTTGAACTTGGTCCAGGTACGCATGCGCGCCCGCATGTCCGCCTGGGGGATGTCCTTGCCGGGAATCAGCCGCGCATACGTGGCCTCGTCGATGTAGATATCGGGGTTATTGCGCATGCTCGCATCGACGTCCGGGCGCGCCTTGGCGTTGGAAGTGGGATAGCCGGTGAAGTTGCTGATGGCGGCCATGTTCTGTGGGCGCATGACGAAGTTGATGAACGCATAGGCATACTCCGGATGCCTGGCGTCGACCGGAATGGCCATGGTGTCCATCCACACCGTCGTGCCTTCGAGCGGAATGCGGTACTGGAACATGGATTTCTTGCCGGCCGAATCGGCCGTTCGCTGTGCCTGGGTCATGTCGCCGCTGTAACCGAGCGACAGGCACAGGTTGCCATTGACCAGGTCGGTCACCGGCTGCGACTGGAACTTGCGAATGTACGGTCGCAGCTTGAGCAGCAATTGGCTCGCCGCCTCCAGGTCCTGCGGCTTGGCGCTGCGCGGCTCCCGGCCCAGGTAGTTGAGCACCACTGCCAGCACTTCGTCCGGCGAGTCGATCACCGAGATGCCGCAATCGGCAAATCGCGCGGCCAGTTCGGGCTTGAACAGCATGTCCAGGCTGTTGACCGGCGCATCCGGCAGACGCTGCTTGATTTGCTCGGCATTGTAGGTCAGGCCGATGGTGCCCCAGGTGTAAGGGACGGTGGCCTGGCTGGCGTGCTCGTAGTGTGCACGCAGTTTCTGCAAGCCGGGTTCGATGTCGTCCACTTCCGTGAGTTTCGAGCGGTCCAGCGGCTGCAGGCTGCCGGCGCGCATCAAGCGTTCGGCGACGGTGTCGCCGGGGAAGATCAGGTCATAGCCACTGCCGCCCGCGAGCATTTTGGCCTCCAGCGTCTCGCTGCCGTCCATGACGTCGTAGATCACCTTGATCCCGGTTTCGGCGGTGAAGCGGCTCAGGGTGTCCTCGGCAAAGTAGTCGGCCCAGTTGTACAGCCGCAGGGTTTTCTCCTCGGCGTGCAGCGACGGCACGACGCAGCACAGTGAAAACCCCAGGGCAGTGAGCAGGCGTTTATGGGAAGCGTGCATATCAGTCTCCCTGGTTGTTCCAGCGTGCGTTGATCCGGCGACCGTCCTGGCTCAACAAGGCCCCGTACATCTCCGGACGGCGGTCGCGGTAGATCCCCCAGCTCAGTCGCTCTTCGCGCATGGCCGCAAGGTCCAGGGTTTGCACGAGCACCCCCGTGCTGTCGCGGTCGGCTTCAGCGAGCAACTTGCCCTTGTGGTTGCAGATAAAGGACGAGCCGTAGAAGCTCATCTGCAGGTCAGGATCGGTGGTCGCCGCTTCCCGGCCAACACGGTTGGCCGCCACCACCGGCAGCAGGTTCGCCGCGGCGTGACCGCGCATGGTCATCTGCCAGTGGTCGCGCGAATCCAGGGTTGCACAACCGGGTTCAGAGCCGATGGCGGTGGGGAACAACAGGACTTCAGCGCCCATCAATGCCAGGCAGCGCGCCGTTTCGGGGAACCACTGGTCCCAGCAGATGCCCACGCCGAGGCGCCCGAACGCCGTGTCCCAGACGCGAAAACCGGTGTCGCCGGGGCTGAAATATTCCTTCTCCTGGTAACCGATGGCGTTGGGAATGTGGGTTTTGCGATACACGCCCAGCAAACGCCCATCGGCATCGGCGACGCTCAAGGAGTTGAAGAAGGCATTGCCCGCCTTCTCGAACCAGCTCAGCGGCAATACCACACCCAGCTCCCTGGCCAGGTCGGCAAAGCGCTTGAGTACCGCACTGTCGCGATACTCTTCGGCCAACAGTAAATGCCGGTGATGTTGCTCGATGCAGAAATACGGCGTGGCAAACAGCTCCTGCAGCAGGATGACCTGGGCGCCCTGGGCTGCCGCCTCGCGCACCCGTTGCTCGGCCTGATCGAGATTGTGTTGCAGGTCCCAGGTGCAAGGCATCTGGGTCGTGGCGACGGTTAACAAGGTCATGGCATCAACCCTCCACCGGCCAGGCCGGCTGTTGCTGGGTGATGCAATGCACCCCGCCGCCACCATGGGCCAGGTGATTGATGCGCACCGGCACTACCTCGCGTCCGGGAAATGCCTGCGCCAACACTTCGGCCGCCGCGTTGTCCGCCTCGATGCCATAGGCCGGCATGATGATGGCGCCGTTGGCGATGTAGAAGTTGGTGTAGGAGGCACAGAACACTTGCGCCTCGGTGTCCACCGCCTCACTGGCCTCATACAGTTCGATCAGCTCGAACCTGCGCCCTCGCGCATCGGTGGCCAACTCCAGGGCACGGCGGTTTTCGCGGGCCACTTCGGCATACACCGATTGCCGATCGTGGGTGGAGTCCACCAGCAGCATGCCAGGCCGGGCGAATGCGCAAACGCCATCGACATGGCCGTCAGTCATGTCACCGGTGACATAGTCTGGATCGCCTGGCAACCAGATGGTCTTTTTCACCCCCAGCAGACGGGCAAAGATCTCCTCCATCTCAGCCTTGTTCATGCCCGGGTTGCGATTGGGGTTGAGCAAGACCGACTCGGTGGTGATCAGCGTGCCCTCGCCGTCGACATGAATGGCGCCGCCTTCATTGCTCAGGGGTGTGCCGAAGCACGGCAGCCCCAGGCGATTGAGTGCGCGGCGCGCCAGACTTTCGTCCAGTTCATGGGCCGACTTGCCGCCCCAGGCGTTGAACCGCCAGCTCACGCCGGCCAGGCCCTGCTGCGGATGGCAAACGAAGCTCGGGCCGGAGTCGCGGCACCAACTGTCGTTCACCGCCAGTTCGATCAATTCGATGTTGGGACCACACAAGCGTTCGGCACTGGCGACCACCGACGGGTCGACGACCATCTTTACCGGTTCGAAACGGGCAATGGCGTTGGCGACGCGGGCAAAATCCTCCTGTACCAATGGCAGGGTGACGCCCCAATCCGACTCCCAGAGTGCCTTGTTGTGCGGCCAGACCATCCAGGTCGCGGCGTGCCTGGCCCACTCCGCGGGCATCATCCAACCGGTGTTCAAAGATTCATTCTGCTGCATGACAAAAAGCCCTTTCAGTTAAGTTATTGTGTTCAATGAAAAACAGCTTGTCGGCGTTGTCATGCATGCTACGGCTGTGAAAACGCCGCAACAAACGATGGATTTTGCGCACAACTGATTAGAGGAACTTATCGATATGCTCAAACACTGGCCGCCGCTCAGCACCCTGCGCGGCTTCGAGGCGGCTGCCCGGCTGGGCAGTTTTCACAAGGCTGCCGAGGAATTGCACCTCACCCAGTCAGCCATCAGCCAGCAGATCCGCAGCCTTGAGGCGTACCTTGAGCAACCGCTGTTTTTCCGCAGCGGGCGCAGCGTCAGCCTGACCGATGCCGGCCATGACCTGCTCAGCACCACCCAGGCGCTGCTGCAACAACTGGCGGTAGGCATTCGGCGCCTCGGGCAGTACCAGAAACCCAACCAGCTGGTGCTCAACACCACGCCAGCGTTCGCCCGTCACTGGCTGCTGCCACGCCTGGGCGATTTTCGCCAACAGCACCCGCAGGTGGACCTGTGGATTTTCAGCACCGACGAAGTCCCGGACATGGCCTCCCAGACCATCGACCTGGCGCTGCGCGACGACATCAGCTCCCAGGCCGAATGCAGCTTCAGGGTGCTGCACGCCGACCGCCTGTTTCCGGCGTGTCATCCGAGCGTGCAAGCCTTGCCTGTGGCACAGCGCACGACCCTTCATGGCGAGCGGGAAATGGACTGGAGCCATTGGGCGGTGGAAGCCGGCATCGATGTCGGCCAGCAGGATCAGGGGATGAACTTCTCCGACCCCGGCCTGTTGCTGGATGCGGCTTGCGCGGGGCTCGGCATTGCGCTGGTCAGCGAGTTATTGAGCCGGCAGGCCTGCGCCAACGGGTTGTTGCAACCGTTGGTGGAACAAACTATCCGCGGGCCGAACTGGGCCCTGCTGACCCATCGTGACAGTGAGAACAGTGCACGCAGCTTCAGCGAATGGTTGGTGCGCCAGTTGCAAGGCGAAAGCCCGGAATGCGGCTAGCGGGAACACATCGCCGCACTTCGTCTACCCTCAAAAGGCGCCCGGCAGCTATCCCTGAGTGTCAGGCGCTTGCACATACTTGCGCTCATGAACCGGAGAACTTTCATGCTCAAACGCACCCTGGCATTGGCTGTCGGCTTGACCCTGTCGCTTTCCACCCTGCTGGCCCAGGCTGCCGACACCTTGAAGGTCAGCGCCATTCCGGATGAAGCCCCCACCGAACTGCTGCGCAAGTTCCAGCCCCTGGGCGCTTATCTGGAACAGCAACTGGGCATGAAGGTCGAGTTCGTACCGGTCAGCGACTACCCGGCCGTGGTCGAGGCGCTGGCCACCGACCGGATCGACCTGGCCTGGCTGGGCGGTTTCACCTTCGTCCAGGCGCGCCTGAAAACCGGTAATGCCATGCCGTTGGTGCAGCGCGAACAGGACGCCCAGTTCACCAGCAAGTTCATCACCGCCGACCCGAACGTCAAATCCCTCGCCGACCTCAAGGGCAAGACCTTCGCCTTCGGTTCGGTGTCTTCGACCTCGGGCAGCTTGATGCCGCGTTACTTCATGCTGCAGGACGGCATCAAGCCGGAAACGTTCTTCAGTCGCGTCGGCTACTCCGGCGCCCATGACGCCACCGTTGCCTGGGTCCAGGCGGGCAAGGTCGACGCCGGTGTCCTGAACGCCAGCGTCTGGGAAAAACTGGTCAAGGCGGGCAAGGTCGACACCGACAAGGTCAAGGTTTTTGCCACCACGCCGGCCTACTACGACTACAACTGGACCGTGCGCGGCACCCTCGACCCGGCGCTGGCGGCGAAGATCAAGGCCGCCTTCCTCGCGCTCGATCCGGCGAACCCCGAGCAAAAAGCGATCCTGGACTTGCAGGCCGCCAGCCGCTTCATCGAGACCCGGCCCGAGAACTACAAGGGCATCGAGGAAGCCGCACGCGCCGCCGACCTGCTCAAATGACCTTGCACCTGACCCGGGTCAGCCTCACCCACGCCAACGGCGTACAGGCGCTGCGCAGCCTGGATTTGCACATCGAAGCCGGTGAACAGGTCGCCATCATCGGCCCGTCCGGCGCGGGCAAGTCGAGCTTGCTCAACGTCCTCGCCACCGGCCTGCGCCCTGGCATCGGCGAGTTGCAGGTGCTGGGTGAACAACCCTGGCAGCTGTCGGCCCGCCAGCGCCAACGCCTGCGCGCGCGCATCGGCCTGGTGCATCAAGCGCCGCCGCTGCCACCCCGGCAGCGGGTGATCACCGCGGTGCTGGCGGGGAAAATCGGTCAATGGGGGTTGGGCAAGAGCCTGTTGAACCTGGTGCATCCGCTGGAT
Organism: Pseudomonas sp. GM78; assembly: GCF_000282475.1. Taxonomy (GTDB): domain Bacteria; phylum Pseudomonadota; class Gammaproteobacteria; order Pseudomonadales; family Pseudomonadaceae; genus Aquipseudomonas. Next base: position 5,832 of record NZ_AKJF01000231.1, on the reverse strand, counting down.
GTTCCCGGGGCTCGCGCGGCATTGGCCAGGCTCGACCTGCACGACAAACTGTTCGCCCAGTGCCAGCAATTGTCCGGCGGGCAACTGCAACGCGTGGGCATTGCCCGGGTGCTGTATCAGGCGCCCGAGGTCTTGCTGGCGGACGAACCGGTATCGGCGATGGACCCGGTGCTGGCCGGCCATACGCTCAAGGTCCTCTGTGAGCATGCGCGGGAGCACGCCGTCACCCTGGTCGCCAGCCTGCACGCGGTGGAACTGGCGTTGGCGCACTTCTCGCGGATCATCGGCTTGCGTGACGGGCAAATCCTCTTCGATCTGCCGGCCAGTGCCGTCGACCGCGAGCGGCTCGACACCCTCTACGCCAACGAACAGTTGCAGCCTTCGCCAGCCCCGGTCCCCCCCTTGAGCGTGCAGATTCCCCGATGCTGAGCCGTGACACCCGAGATCCCGCCGCCCGGCCACGCCTGCTGCTCAGCCTGCTGGCGATTGCCCTGTTGTGGCCGGGCATGCGCTTGAGCGAACTGGACCTGCGGGTGTTGCTGGCCAGTGACAGCCAGAGCGAGATGGGCCGCTTTGTCGCGACCTTCTGGCCGCCCGCCCATGGCGCAGAATTCCTTCAGCTATTATGGCAAGCCACCTTGCAGACCCTGGCCATCGCCACGGCCGGCATGGCCCTGGCGCTGCTCCTGGCGATCCCCGCCAGCCTGCTGGCCAGCCGCGCCCTGTCGCTGTCGGCGGCGTCCCGTGCCGGTCGCCCCAGTTTTTGGGGGCAACTGCTGCGCTGGCCGGTACGCGGCGTGCTGATATTCCTGCGCAGCGTGCCGGAGATCGTCTGGGCCCTGCTGTTCGTGCGCGCCGTCGGCCTGGGTCCTACGGCCGGGGTTCTGGCCATCGCCATCACCTACAGCGGCATGCTGGGCAAGGTCTACGCAGAAATCTTCGAGTCGGTCGACCAGCGCCCCGCCCACGCGCTGCTGCAAGCCGGCAGTGGTCGGCTCGCGGCGTTCTGCTACGGGATCCTGCCCAATGTCGCGGCGGAGTTGTTGTCGTACACGGTGTACCGGTGGGAATGCGCTATTCGCGCTTCGGTGGTGATGGGCTTCGTCGGGGCCGGTGGCCTGGGCCAGCAAATCGACCTGTCGATGCGCATGTTCGCTGGCGGAGAAGTGGCCAGCCTGTTGCTGACCTTCCTCGTCCTGGTGCTGTTCGCCGATCAACTGAGCCGGCTGCTGCGCTGGAGGCTGGCATGAAGCGCCTGGTCAACCTGCTGCTGGTGCTGAGCATCGGCGCTGCGGTGCTCACTTCGTTCCGCTACCTGGGCATCGACCTCGGTGAGTTGGGCGCCAGCGCCAACCTGAAACAGATGGCCGCCTACGTGCAGCGTTTTCTCAGCCCGGACCTGAGCACAGGGCATTTGCAGGCCATTGCCCGCGGCGCCCTGGAAACCCTTGCGATGTCGGCCCTGGGCACGCTGTTGGCGACGGTGTTCGGCTTGCTGCTGGCGTTGCCGGCAGCCGGTCGATTCGGCTGGCCATTGCAGGGCCTGTCGCGCCTGATGCTCAATGCCTTGCGCGCAATTCCGGAGCTGGTGTGGGCGGTGCTGATGGTCCTGGCCGCCGGGCTCGGCCCCAATGCCGGCACCCTCGCGCTGGCGCTGCACACCACCGGCGTACTCGGCCGGCTGTTTGCCGAGGCACTGGAAAACACCCCGCCGGAACCGGCCGATGCGATCCGCCTGCAGGGCGGCAACGCCGTGTTTGCATTCTGCTATGGCACCCTACCCAATCTGTTCCCGCAGTTGCTGGCCTACATCCTCTACCGCTGGGAAAACAATATCCGCATGGCCAACGTGCTCGGTTTCGTCGGCGCCGGCGGCCTGGGGCAAATGCTTTACCTGAGCCTCAGCCTGTTCCAGGAGGCCCAGGCCAGCACGGTCATTCTGGCGATGCTGGTATTGGTGTTTGCCGTCGACACCCTGAGCAGCTGGAGTCGCCAGCGTTGGGTGAAAGCCTGACGTCCCGGTGATTTGTATCAGTCTGTATTGATCGCTGGCGAACCTACACAGCGATACACAATCGTCGACTCAAGACACATTCGCCTGACATGGAGATGAAACAGTGGGCGGGTCGCATTTCAGCCAGAGCTGAAGCCCCCCAACCTCAGCAGGAGCCTTTCCATGGTCAATCAAATCGAAACCGTCCTTTACACCGGCAAGACCGTCACCACCGGCGGCCGTCAAGGTGAGTCGCGCAGCGACGACGGGCGCCTGGACATCAAGCTGTCCCCGCCCGGCTCTTCCGGCAGCGGCACCAATCCGGAACAGCTGTTGGGTGCGGGCTGGTCGGCTTGCTTCATCGGCGCCATGGGCAAGGCAGCCACCGCGTTGAAGGTGAGCTTGCCAGCGGACGTGAGCGTTGCCACCGAAGTGGACCTGGGCAATACCGGCAACGCCTACTTCCTTCAGGCGCGCCTGAATGTCAGCCTGCCGGGCCTGGACCCTGTGCTGGCCCGGAGGCTGGTGGACGCGGCGCATCAGACCTGCCCGTACTCCAAGGCAACCCGTGGCAACATCGATGTCACCATCAACCTTGTGTAAGCCGGTATTGAATATTCGGTAGTAAATGCCAGACAAACAAATGCCCCGGAAGTCGGGGCATTTGATCTTGGCTAGCTGCATATATTCAGCTGCACAAGTCGGCTTCAAGAGCCAAGTAGGTGGCCAGCGCTGGTCTCTGGCTTACGAGGTTTATCAGGACTCTCACAGCAACAGCAATAAGCGCTGCCCTGCTTCACACGGCATAAGGGCTGGATCTCAGCGCGGAGATCTTTCTAACCGTGTACCCTTCGGAGCGCGCCCCACGCGTCCTCGCTATCCGCTTGCGCATCAGTCTGCGTTTTCACCTACAACCTCAGATTAGCAAAACACTCGGTGTGTGGGAGGGTATTTTTAGATCGATTTCGTCCTGCAAAAATGGCCGAAGTTCGGAAAAATAATATTGGCCGTTACTCGCTGTTCGGTCACTCATCGGATAGTCGAAGGCTCTGGTTCCAAGCCCATTATTCTCCAGATTGCGCTGCGTTTTTGCACACTTTGCTGCATTGGCGCAGCACTTGAGCGTCGTGACCGCGTCCTTGCCTCCTGTTCAGTGGCTTTTGAGTTGGCATGCGATATGCCCTTGTCAAATTGCCCTGGCCCTGTGTGCCCAGGTCCCATTAGCCGAATCGAGCCGATCCACCGATGGATATCCTGAATTTGCTGGTAAACAAAGCCCAGCCCTTGACCAGTACCGTCGCCGCCGACGGGCAATTGCTCAGCCTGTCCTCCAGCCTGAGCGATCAATTGGGCTACGCGCCTGAAGAGCTGCTCAACCAGCCGATCGAACGCGTATTGAGCCTCGAGTCGCTGCGCACGGTGCAGGCGCTGTTTGCCAACCCGCCCGCCGACGAACTGGTCCACAGCCTGGAACTGACCCTGATTCGCCGCAACGGCGGCCTGCTGCCTGTGATTGCCAGCGGTCTGATGCAATGGCGCGACGTGCAGCCGGCACGCCTGCACCTGTTGAAGATTCCGCTGGGCACGCTGGGGCACCGGCTGCGGGAAATGCACAACGCCAACGAGGTGATGAACCAGATGCTGCAGAGCGCCAAGGTCGCCTACTGGTGCATCGAGTTCGCCGAGGCGGTGGACATCAACCATGCTCCGGATGAAATCGTCCGTCAGGTGTTCGAAAACGACTCCCATTGGCGCCTGTGCAACCGGGCCATGGCCGAGGTGTACGAGATGCCCTCGGATGTCGATTTCAACCAGCAACCGGTGCGCCTGTACTGGCCGCGCAGCCCGGCCAACGAAGAGTTCGTGCGGCGCCTGATCGAGGCCAGGTTTCATGTCGACGGTGCATTGTCGGTGGATCGCCGCCACGACGGCTCGCCCGCCTATGTGGAAAACGACGTCCGGGCCACCATCGTCAATGGCCAGTTGCTGCGCATGTGGGGCAGCATTCGTGACGTCAGCCAGGAGTTGCGCATGCAACACGATGCCGAGCAACGCATCGATGCCTTGCGCCGGGTCTTCGATGCCGTGCCCGACGCGGTGCTGGTGATCGATGAACACCTGCAACCGCAATGGCGCAACGCCGCCTTCGAGGACACCTTCGGCATCACCCATGGCGCCGGTATCGCCCGTTTGCTGCTGGACAATGCCTTGCCCGAACGCACCTGGCACAGCCTGCCCCTGCCGGACCTGAGCGGGCGCGACCTGAACTTCAACGTGCATTGCTCGCGCATCCTGATTCGCGAAGGCGTGGCCTGGCGCGTGGCGGTGTTTCGCGAAAGCCAGGGCGTTCGCACTCCCCTAGAGTTGCACCCATGAAAGACACCAACCTGCCGCCCACCTTGCAGATGGGCATGCGCTCCTCGGTCAATGTCAGCAGTGAAGTGCTGGGCGCGCTGCTGGAAACCCCCGCCTTGCATGCCTTGCTCGACAGCTTCAGCGAGGCGTTGATCGTCACGGACGGCGAAGGCCGGCTGCGGTTTATCAACCTGGCCGCCGAACGCGTCAACCGGCTGTCGAAACAGCAGGCGGTGGGTCTGTCCGAGAGTGATTTTTTCCAGCGTTCGGCGTTGAACTACGACGACTTCCTGGCAGCGCTGAATCGTGGTGGCAACAGTGCGTTGACCCGCTCCCGGGAAGGCCGGGTGCTGCTCAGCAGTACCCACGCGATCCCCACCGGGGCCTACGAAAAACCGTTCAGGATGCTCACCCAGAAAGACTTCGACGCCAGCCAGCCGCAGCGCCGCGCATCGCTCCACACCCGGCCACTGGAGCCTCAAGGCCTGCGCGATCCCCAGGACAACGCCCTGCACCTGTCACCGCAGCTGTCGAGCATCGCCGACACCGGCGTGCGCGCTTTCCGTCGGCGCGCGCGCCTGTTGCTGCTGGGTGAGCCGGGCGTCGGCAAGACCGCCATCGCCCGGCACATCCATCGTGCGGCCGGCTGGGGGGATCGTCCGTTCATCCACGTCAATTGCGGGAGCATTCCGGAAAGCCTGTTCGAGTCCGAGATGTTCGGCTATGAGCGCGGCGCCTTCACCGGCGCACTGCAGGGCGGAAAGCAAGGCTATATCGAAGCGGCGTCCGGCGGCACCTTGTTCCTCGACGAGATCGGTGAGATCCCGTTGCATGTGCAGGCCAAGCTGCTGAAGTTTCTCGAAGACAGCACGATCCAGTCGGTCGGTTCGCCGTTGAGCAAATCGGTGCAGGTACAGGTCATTGCCGCCACCAACAAGGATTTGCGGCATCTGGTGGACCTGGGTGAGTTTCGCGCCGACCTTTATTATCGTCTCGCCGTGCTGCCGGTGGAGATTCCGCCGCTGCGCCAGCACCGCGATGACTTGCCGTTCCTCATCGACATCCTGCTGAGCCGCATCAATGGCGATCGCGTACCGTCCCTGAGCTTGTCCGCCGGGTGTCGCAAGCGCCTGATGAGTTACGACTTCCCCGGCAACATTCGCGAGCTGGTGAACATTTTCGAACGCCTGGCGGTGCTGGCGGACGATGAGGCGCAGGAGCATCACCTGCCGGCAGAACTGCTGCAACCGGTGCGCGTCCGGGAACCGTCGGCGCCCTTGGTCGTGCAGGATGAAACCCTGGACGACCCTCAGCAGAACCTCAAGCTTCAGGTTCAGCATTTTGAACGGCAGGTGATTTTGCGGGCGGTGCATTTGTGTGGGAGTAAGCGTAAGGCTGCGCAGCATTTGGGGATTGATATAGGGACTTTGATTCGTAAGCTGCAGCGGGATTGATTGGGGGATGGAGTACATATCCGTTGCTGC
>NZ_AKJF01000230.1 GCF_000282475.1 Pseudomonas sp. GM78 | reverse complement strand
AAGGGCGAAACCATAAGTGGCCGTTACCGCAGCAATGGATATGTACACGGTCAACAAAACATAGGTCGGCTATCAGGCCGCCTTCGCTGGCAAGCCAACTCCCACAGTTGATCGGGTACATCCGCGAGAGTTTGGTGGGCTGTCAGGCCGCCTTCGCTGGCAAGCCAGCTCCTACAGTTTGATCGGGGGTACATCCGCGGGAGATTGGTCGGCTATAAGGCCGCCTTCGCTGGCAAGCCAGCTCCCACAGTGGATCGGTTACAGCCGCGAGGGATTGGTCGAATATGAGGCCGCCTTCGCGGGCAAGCCTCGCTCCTACAGTTTGATCGAGGGTACAGCCGCGAGAGATTGGTCGGCTGTCAGGTCGCCTTCGCCGGCAAGCCTGGCTAACATGCGCGTCTGCAAAAAAAATCCCGCCCGGATATCTCCAGACGGGATTTTTTTCAATCACACCAACTCACCCCATTCAGGCAATCGGAATCAACGGATCCGCCGCCGCCCACGCGCTTTCACGATCAGCCGCCGGCGGATAGATCCACACCGTGTTGATCTGGGTCTTCAGCGACTTGCCTTCCTGCCGGGTCAGCTTGACCTGGCGATCCCAACCTTCGGTATAAACCGCCCCCCAGGCCCCCAGGTCCAGGCAGGTCACGTATTTGGGCTGGCTGTACGGCGTCGGGTCGACACCGAGGATCTGCGCGGCAACGTTATTGCCGGCATGACGGCCCAGCACAATGGCGTGCTGGCAGGTCATCAGCGCATGGTTGCCGATGTCATCGCTGGCCGCATAGGCCACGTCGCCGGTGGCGAAGATGTCAGGCTGTCCGATTACTTGCAGGTGCGCGTTGACGTGCAGGCGGCCCAGGTGGTCGCGTTCGCCAGGGATCTGCTCGGTCAGCGAGCTGGCCCGCACGCCGGTGGTCCAGATGACGGTCTTGGCGTCGATGCGCTGGCCGTCGGACAAGCTCACGCCGTTTTCATCGACGGCGACAACCGAGGCGTTGAGGTGCCATTTGACCCCGGTTTCCTCACTGGCTTCAGCAATCTTCTCAGCGATTTGTGGGCCCATGGAACCGCCTACCTGAGCGCCACGATCGACAATGATCACCTTGAAGTCCGCACCCTCGCCCAAGATGGCACGCAAACGGGTGGGCATTTCAGTGGCGGTTTCAATACCCGTAAAGCCACCACCGGCTACCACCACCGTGTTGCGTGCCTGGCTTTGCGGCTGGTTGGCCAGGGATTTTAGGTGGTCTTCCAGGCGTATGGCCTGTTCGATCTGATCGACGTCGAACGCATGTTCAGCCACACCCGGGGTGTCCGGTAGTGCCAGACGGCTGCCGGTGGCCAGAACGAGTTTGTCGTAGATGCAGACTTGTTTTTCGCCCGAGGCATCGAGGTACCCCACACGCTTTTGCTCGACGTCGATAGTCTCGGCAGCCCCCTTGAGGAACTTGACGCCGACTGCATCGAACAGCTCGCCGATGGGCGCCGCCAGCTGGTGGGCGTTCGGCTCGTAGAAGCGTGGACGCACGCGCAGTTCGGCCTGGGGCGCCAGTACCGTTACGTCAACGTCATTGTGACCATGGATATCGAACAGGCGGGTGGCGCTCAAAGCGCTCCACATGCCACCGAAACCTGCGCCAATTACCAGGATGCGTTGTTTCATTTTTAACTCCAGGGGGAAAAACCAGGCAGTGAATTGGGTTAAGGGGTCAGGAGGTCGGCACTCGCTCTCTGCTGGAAGGGCCTTCCGCTCCCGACCTGACAACTACGACTGTAGTGATCGTAGTTAATTTGAGCAATGTGTTTTTCTCAATGGTTCGAATCGATGTCATCGATAGACCGGCCGAACCCTGCCAAATCCGCTGTTTGCAAGGCCTTTCCAGCATGTTGAGAACAATCGCAATCGTTGCCTGGCTAAGGGTCACCTGCTAATATTTACGACAACATTAGTCGGAGATCGATATGTCTCTTTACAGCGCGGGCGTCGAGTACGGCATTCACTGCCTGATTTTCCTGGTGGGCAATGGTGGCGAGACCCGCGAGGCGAGCGTGCGTGACCTTGCAGAGCTGCAAGGCGTGCCGCTGGACTATCTGGCAAAAATCTTCACCAAACTGGCCAAGGCAAAACTGGTGGTTGCCACCGAAGGCGTGCGCGGGGGTTTCAAGCTGGCGCGGCCGGCCGATGAGATCAGCCTGCTGGACATCGTCAATGCCATCGACGGTCGCAAGGCCATTTTCGAATGTCGGGAAATTCGCGGTCGCTGTGCGTTGTTCGAAGGCGAGGTGCCCGAGTGGGCGCTGGACGGCCATTGCTCGGTGCACGGGGCCATGTTGACTGCGCAGAAGCGTATGGAAGAGGCCTTGGCCCAGCAGACCATCCTGGACATCGCCAGAAAGGTCGGGCGCAAGGCGCCTGCGCAGTTCAATGCGCAGGTCGACAGCTGGATGAGTGATCGCCGGGAAAAGAAAGGCACCGCCAGTACCCAGGCCGATCAACTGATCCAGGTCACCGAGATCGAAGGCTGATCCCTACAGGCAGTCGCGTACGGCCTGGCGCATGGCCCCTGACTTTGCCCAAGGCGGCCCCTGGTACAGCGAGACCCGGCTGCCGTCCTTGTACTTCACGATATCCAGCACTTCATCGGCGGTTATGACACTCGGCGCGGTGATCCGGTAGCCGTTGGAAATCGATGTCTGGGTGGTCTTGGCGATCTCCTTTTGCCAGGCCGGAAAAACACATGCCGCTACATCCTTGGGTAACTTGTCGCTCGGCTTATTGTAGTTCGGTTCTCCCGGCACCAGGGACGCCGGCAACGAACACCCCGCCAACAACGCCATCACCACTGCCCCCATCAACATTCGACTCATGAAGCATCCTTAAACCTGAAAAAATAAAATGTAGCCTGTTGCCGTACTGACAGCCATTTTGTTGCATCGAACCTCAGGGGCTGACGCTGTGATTGCCGGGGTCCGGGTAGGAGCGCTCGTTCAGATAAGCCGTCCATCGTTCGTAGGCTTCGTGTTGCCATTGACTGACCCGCTCCCATTCCGGCCCGCTGAGCTGATGCTCGGAAATGAGTTTCATCATTTCGCTGGTGGCGGCATCAAGATCGGCGATCAGTTCCTGGGCATGCGCCCTGAAGTCATCGGTTTGCGTGGTCATTTTGAACGCACCCTGCCCTGCTGAAATTTCGGCACCTCACTACGACAGCGAATTTTGCGAAACGCGCAAATTTCCCGACCAATGGAAGCCCTTTGGCATCAGACGAACACAACGCCACGCCACGCGAATGGGTCTAAAATTTCGTAGCACGAAGTTACGGGAGATCATCATGTGGCTTAACGAACATGAACAGACGCTTCGACGTGACCTGCAAGGGCTTGCATCGGACCTGCGATGGTCGGCGGTAGAGCTATTGCGCATCGCCGAACAATTGCGCCTGTCGGGGAACGATGTCGATGCAGAGGCCGTGAGGCGGCTGTGCGATCTGTTCCAGGGCGATGAACAACGGCTGGCGGGTTATGCCGAGGAAGTGAAGGCCAAGATCATCAGTCGAAACAAGCCTGAATAGTGGGAGTCGAGCCGTGAACAAGTCCCTCTATACGCTTGCCACCCTGATCACGGTGCTGGCGGGCTGCAGCACCGACTCACAGATCTATCGGGATCAACCACTGGTGGCAAAAGTCGAGACCGGGATGAGCAAGGAGCAAGTCGAGCAAATCGGCGGCCCACCCCTGTCGATCTCCAACCGCACGGTCGAGCCCGGCACCTGTTTCGACTACAACCTGACCCAACCTGGTCATCAGCAACGGTACAACGTCAGCTTCGATAGCCGGGGCAGGGTCGATCATACAAGCTTCATGACCTGTGCCGAATGGAGCAACGCGCAGCAAAAGGCCAGGGAACCGTCCCGCAGCGGCGGCGGAGGCTACTAAGCCGCACTCACAATTGCGTGGTGACACGCTCAGCCACCTCCCCCGGCACCCAGCTCTTCCAGATCTGCGGCTGGTCACGCAAGAAGGCCTCTGCGACCTGACGCGGTTGCAGGCGCTTTTCGCTCATCTGGCCGAGGGTATGGTTCAGCAGATCGATCGGCAGGTCGACCTTCTCGAAGAACGCCACCAGGTCCGGGTACTGCGCCTTGAACGGTGCGGACACGCCGATCGCCAGGTTGGCCGGCATCGACCGGGTGCCCTTCGGATGCGGGTTGTTGGCGTCGGCCAGGGTCTTCCAGGCTTCGGCGTCAAATGCCGGCTCGTCGAGTTTCACCAGCTTGAAACGCCCCAGCAACGGGGTTGGCGACCAATAGTAGAACAGCACCGGCTTGCCACGACGAATCGACGAAGCCACCTCGGCATCCAGGGCCGCACCCGATCCCGTGCGGAAGTTGACGAAGTTGTCGGCCAGGTCGTAGGCCTTGAGTTTCTGACTGTTGACGATCTCCGAGGTCCAGCCGGTCGGGCTGTTGAGGAAGCGTCCGCGGCTTGGGTCTTCCGGGTCGCGGAACACGTCTTTGTAGCGGGCCAGGTCAGCGACGGATTTCAGTTCCGGGGCCAGGGGCTTGATGCCTCGTTCAGGGTCGCCCTTGATCACGTATTCCGGCACCCACCAGCCTTCGGTGGCGCCCTTGACCGTGTCGCCCAGGCCAAACACTTTGCCCTCCGAAGCGGCTTTGACCCACGCTGGACTGCGCCCGGCCCACTCTTCGCCGATCACCTGGATATCGTTTTTGGCCAACGCCGCTTCGAGGCTGACGGTGCTGCCCGGCAAGGTATCTGTCGGGTAGCCGTAACCTTTCTCGACAATCACCCGAAGTATTTCGGTGATGAGGCTGCCGCTTTCCCAGGTGATGTCGCCGAAGTGGATCGGCGCGACTTTTTCTGCAGCGGGAGCCTGAGTCGCCACAAGGCTCAGGGCCAGCAGTGAACTGCCGAGCAGGGTTTTGAACGATCTCATGCGGACCTCCGGGTCAGGGAATTCAAGGATTGGTTGGCGCTGTGCCGGGCACACAGGGCTTGGGAGCGAGTCATGTAATCGCTCACCGAACGTTGGGAAATGCCCAGTCGGGCGGCAATTTGCGGGTAGGTCAGGCCGTCGACCCGCGACAACAGGAAGGTTGCCCGAACCTTGCCCGGCAAACGTTCAAGCGTGCGCGCCAGGCCATGCAACGCCTGGGTCAGTTGCACCTGTTCTTCGGGCGAGATCGCTTGATGCCGGTCAACGTGTTGCAACTGTTCGAGGTGCTGGCGCTCCAGGTCGCGACGGCGCCAGAGCTGATAGATCAACCGATGGGCAATGGTGGTGAGCAAGGCGCGAGGCTCGCGGATCGGGGTCAGCCCCGGCGATTCGAGCAACTGCACGAAGGTCTCGGCAGCGATGTCTTCGACGCTGGGGCTGGCCCCCAGATATCGGCGCAACCGTGCGCAGAGCCAGGGATAATGCGCGCGGAATAATCCGCCCACGTCGTTGCGATGGGAAAGGTCGGTGCCGGACATAGAGGCTCCAAAGGTCAGGGGTCGCTGAATGTCCGGTGATCCGGTGACGCGATCCTAGCAAGGAGCCTTATTCATCAATAATACTTAAAAAGCATTTTTATATTCCAATAAGCAATTTCAACGCAATCGTCCAAATCCCAGGTCCTCGGCCTCCCGCTGGTAGTCGAGAACGGTTTGATAGTCGCTTTCGGTAGCGGGCAGGATCTCTTGCAGACCGAGGATTTCCGCGACATCCGGCAGCTCGTGCAACGTCTGATTCATCACCTGTCGAAGGTGCCCGGCCTGTTGTTCGGTGATGGCAGCCGCGGTGATGTACGGCAAGGTCGGGCTGAAGGCACTGCGACCGATGATCCGCAGGTTGGCCACTTCGTCTTCGGCGTGTCGCGCCAGGTAGGCAAAGGTCACGCTGTCGATGGCCGCCAGGTCCGCTTTATCCTCGCGCAACCAGCGCAGGCTTTCTTGGTGACTGCCGCTGATACCGACTCCGGCAAAAAACTGCCCCTCTCGATGGAAAGGCGCCAGGCGGTGACGCAGCAGGTTCATGCCGCTGTTGGAATCTTCGCCATTGATCACACCACGACTGTCGCGAAAAGCCGGCAGGCTGCGCCGTGGATCATCGGCGCGACTCAGCAACAGGCTGCAATGGCTGCCGCCGCTGGCGTCCGG
>NZ_AKJF01000229.1 GCF_000282475.1 Pseudomonas sp. GM78 | reverse complement strand
TAGGTGGCCGTTACCGCAGCAATGGATATGTACACCTGAAAGACAATCATCGAATTTCAGGACGCCTTCGCCGGCAAGCCGGGCTCCTACAGTAGAACGGGTACAGCCGCGAGCGATTGGTCGGCTGTCAGCCCCCTATCGCTGGGCCTCAAAGATGATCCGCATCGATCACCGCCTTGGCGAACGCCTGCGGATCTTCCTGTGGCAGGTTGTGGCCGATGCCGCCGCTGATCAGGCGGAATTCGTATTTGCCGGTAAAGCGCTTGGCGTAATCCTCGGGGGCCGGATGCGGCGCACCGTTGGCATCGCCCTCCATAGTGATGGTCGGCACGCTGATGGACGGTGCGGTGGCCAGTTTCTGCTCCAGCGCTTCGTATCGGCTCTCGCCCTGGACCAGGCCCAGGCGCCAGCGGTAGTTGAACACGGTGATGTCGACGTGGTCGGGGTTTTCCAGCGCCTTGGCGCTGCGGTCGAAGGTGGCGTCGTCGAAGGCCCATTTTGGCGAGGCCGTTTGCCAGATCAGCTTGGCGAAGTCATGGGTGTTTTTCTCGTAGCCGGCGCGGCCGCGGTCGGTGGCGAAGTAGAACTGGTACCACCACTGCAATTCGGCCTTGGGCGGCAGCGGGTTCTTGCCGGCGGCCTGGTTGCCGATCAGGTAGCCACTGACCGAGACCAGTGCCTTGACTCGCTCAGGCCACAGCGCCGAAACGATGCCGGCGGAGCGCGCACCCCAATCATAGCCACCGAGCACGGCTTGCTTGATCTTCAGGGCGTCCATGAAGTCGATGACGTCGCTGGCCAGGGCGGCCGGCTGGCCATTGCGCAGGGTTTTGTCGGAGAGGAAATGCGTGTCGCCGTAGCCTCGCGCATAGGGCATCAACACGCGATAACCCTTGGCCGCCAACAAGGGTGCGACCTCGTCATAGCTGTGGATGTCATACGGCCAACCGTGCAGCAGGATCACCACCGGGCCATCGGCCGGGCCCGTTTCGGCGTACGCCACGTTCAACAGGCCGGCGTTGACATGCTTGAGCGGACCGAACGGCGAAGTGGCCTCTTGCTTGACGCCAGCCGCTGTCGCGCCAGGCTGCGCGGTCGCGGACGTTTGCCCGTGGGCGGCACCCAGCACGCCGAACAGACTCAGCGCGAGGATCGAAGCGCTGATCAGACTGCGGCGGGGTTTACCGGTGTTGTCGTTCTGCTGTGCCATCTTCATGGTGATGCTCCTTTGCAAGCCGCTGGCCAGGGGATCCGGCCGATCCCCTTCAAACCCTGCCTGCATTTGAGCGCGGTGACGTATCTGGCCTGTGTCGAAGAGCGGGACCGGTGCAAGCACCTGTATCCCGCCGTTGTCCAGATACACAGTGATACACAGCGTCGGATCAAGCCTGGGCTGCACTCACCTGGCCACTGACCGTGGACTTCCTGCGTACCGATCGATACAGCAGGCTGGACACCATGAAGCCAATGATCGCCAACCCGCTCATCAGGCTGAATACATAGTTATAGCCCTGCTGGCCGGGGAAGTGATCGAGGATGGCGCCGTAGATCACGTAGGCGAACATGCCCGGCGCGTAGCCGATCAGGCAGCCGATGCCGAAGGCCGAGCCGGTGATGTGCGGGGGAATGCCGACTTCACCCATGGGCGCCCAGAACACGCCGCGCATGGAGAACACGATCAGCGCAAAGGACAGCGTGGCGGCCATGCCGGCATAGATGAAGCTCGGGCTCTTCGGAATCAGCAGGATGACGCCCATCAGTGGCAGCAGCGCCAGGAACGCCCACTTCAGGTAGCGGCTGGTGCTCTTGAACTGCTTGTCGGCGATAAAACCGCCGGCAGGGCCGCCGAGGATCTTCAGGAAGTACTGGTTGATGATGCCATAGGCGCCCACCAGCGCCACGGGCAGGCCGTACATTTCCTTGAGGTAGGGAATGAAATAGGTAAGGCCGCAGTAGACGATGTAGACCATGAACACATTGAGGCTAACCAGCCAGATGCCCGGCACCTTGACCGCTTCGAACAGGTTGGCCAGGCCGTTGCCGGGCTTGGCGGTCGACTGTGCGCCGCCACTCTTGAGCAGAAACCAGGTCAGGGTCCCGGCCAGGATGTCGATCACCGAGTAGAACAGGATCGCCGACTTCAGGCCGGCTTCGCCCGAACCCATGGCGACGAACACGCCAAGCGCGCAGAAGGCCACCAGGGTATCGACCACGCCACGTCCACCTTCCAGCAGGCCGAACAGCCGGCCCTGTTCCTGATCGTCGCCCAGGTTGCGGATGGCCTTGAGCAGCGAGGGCCAGAAGATGCAGTCGGCACACACCGCCAGCAGGCTGAACACGATCAGCAGGCTGCTGAAAGGCGGAAAGGTGGCCAGGTACAGCCCCAGGCTGCCGGTTCCGATCAGGCCGAGGGGGATCAACTTGCGGGTGTCGTAGCGATCGGCGAGCATTCCGCCGACCACGAACAACGCGGTGGCGATGATCGCGTTGGCGCTCAGCAGCAGGCCGATTTCAGTGTGGCTCAAGCCCATGAATTCCTGCATGGGCACATAGAAGGCGTCCTTGAGGTTGGCCAGTTTGTAGATGGTGCCGCCACCGAGGATGAGTATCAGGAATCTGAGCCATTTGGCCTTGTTTTGCGTTGTCATTATTGTTCTCCGGGCGTAATCGGTTCGTAGCGTCGGGTTCAGGCTTGAGGACTGTGAGCAAGGGTCAGTTCGGCCAGGGTGCGCAACTCGGCCAGCACGCCGCGCACGTAGGCGACCTGGTTGTTCGCCCAGCGGTGTTCGTCGGCCAGCATTCGTTCCAGCGAGAAACCGGCGGGCAGTGGCGTGTCACTCATTTCCCGATAGGCAATGAAGGGGTCGGCCGCCTCGACGGTCTGGCGGAACGCCGGGGCCACGTAGTGGTTTTCCTGCTCTAGGATGAAGGCGATCACCTGCGGGCTCGTGTCGCCCAGCATCAACAGCTCGAACAGCAGGCGGGCACTGGGCAGGTGGTCTTCGGCGCTGCCCTGCAGCACGCCGTAATGCCCGAAGCCGTTTTGTTCGGGGACCACGCGCACGCCCTTGAGATGCGCCTGGCGGATGTGCGGCGCCAGGTTACGCAGCGCCTGCAGGGGTTGTTCGCAGGCATTGATCATGTTGCCGAAGTCAAACAGGGCATGCAGGCGAGGATGGTCGAGGCGGTTCAGCAGTTGCGCGATCTCGTCGCTCTTGAGCTCTTCATGCTGCTCGAAGTCGAAGTACAGGTCGTGCGCGTCTGCCTGCTGCGCCAGGTAGCGCAGGTCGGTTTCGATCAGGTCCATGACCTGCGACAGCGTTCCCTCGTAGCGCGAGTAGACGCGGATGTTGCGCACGCCCAGGGCCAGGGCGATGGCGATCACCTGGTCGACATCCTGTTTGCGCGTGCTGCTGATTTCCAGGTGCACGTCCAGTCCCAGGGCACGGGCCTTGTCGGCGAACACCTGCAGTTGCGCAGGCGTCATCTGGCTCAGGCTGTTGGCCTCGCCGTCGAGCAAGTGCAGGCTCAGGCCTTGCAGTTCGTGGCGATAAGCGAAGTCGAGCAGGTCGGCGGGGGTGACGCGACCGTGGGTGAGGTTGGTCAACAGCGGGTAGGCGTGGGCAAACAGGCGCAGTTGCGCCAGTCGTTCGAGCAACTGCCGGGCCAGTGCGTCAGTCAGCACGGGCGCCGTGCCGTCCTCGACCACGTTGTGGCAAAGCAAGGCGTTGAATCGTTCCTGGATCTTATTGTTCATTCGAGTCGTTCCTGGTTCAGACACGGGTCTTGCGACGCAGCCTTTATCGCGCCAGCCAGGAACTCTCGATAGATCCATTATCAGTTAATTGTTAAGACCACTTGTCGTGCTTCAAGTGGTTTGCGTCAGGCACCCCATGGCGTCCAGGGCCCGGGCCAGCGCTTCGACGCGTTCCTGGGCCTGGTGTTCGGGGGTGCCGGCAAAACCGATCAACAGCGCGGGCGGCAGGACGTGCTCGATGCAGTAGTCGGAGAGGGCGTAGGTGTGGATGTTGTGTCGCGCCAGTTGCTTGGCAATCGCGTCGTCATCGAGCATGGGAGGTAGCCAGGCGATCAGGTGCATGCCGGCGTCCACCGGGGTGATCCGCAAGAAGCCGCCGAGCTGTTGTTGCAGCTGCTCGACCAGGGCCTGCTGGCGAGCCTGGTACAGCGCGCGCAAGCGGCGGATGTGCCCCAGGAAGTGGCCTTCGACCATGAAGTCCGCCGTCGTCGCCTGCAGCAGGGTGGGCGGGCTGCGATCCATGACCGCGCGCAAGGTGCAGAAGGGTTCGACCAGGGCCTGGGGCAATATCACGTAGCCCAGTCGCAGCGAGGGAAACAGCACTTTGCTGAACGTCCCGACGTAGATCACCCGTGCCATCTGGTCCATGGCATAGAGCGCGGGAAGGAGGCGGCCGCTGTAGCGCAATTCGCTGTCGCAATCGTCCTCGATGATCCAGCTCTGCTGGCGTGCAGCCCAATCGATCAGTGCCTGGCGTCGCCCATAACTGAGGGTCACGCCCAGGGGGTGCTGGCGCGAGGGCGTGGTGAACACCAGGCGCGCATCCGGGCATTGGGCCATGCCTTGCTCGACATCGATCCCCTGTTCATCGACAGGCAGCGGTACCACCTGCGCGCCCTGGGCCTGCAAGGCGATACGCGCCGCGATGTGCCCCGGGTCCTCCATCCACACGCGGTCCTGTGGGTTGAGCAGCAGCATGCCCAGCAGGTTGAAGGCTTGTTGCGCGCCGGAAACGATCACCACTTGCCCGGCGTCACAGTCGATGCCCCGGGCGTCGAAGACGTACTCGGCTATGGCCGTGCGCAACGCCTGCAAGCCTTGCAGTTCGCCGTAACCGAGCATGGCCTTGGTCGGCTTGAGCAGGTGACGGTTCATCAGGCGCCGCCAGATCGTGTGCGGGAACGCGTCGTAGGTGCTGTGGCTGGGCAGGAAGGAGGTCGGGGTGGCGGGGTCCCAGTCGGCATAGGACACCCCGCGAAAATGATCGCTGCGCAGCGACAGCATCGACTGGCTCAGGTCGGACAGGCGAGGGGGCTGGCGTGCCTGCCCGTCGTCGACAGCCGTGCGGTGCTCCCATTCGGTGCCGACGTAGGTGCCAGCGCCGGTGCGCGAGGCGAGGAAACCCTCGGCGATCAACTGATCGAAGGCATTGAGGATGGTGATCCGCGACAACGCCAGTTCCTTGCTCAAGGTGCGGGTCGATGGCAAGCGCACGCCGCCCTGGATCCGCCCACCGAGGATCTGTTTGCGGATCTGCAAATACAGTTGGCGGTACAAGGGGATGGCGCTGGCACGGTCCAGCTCGATGGCCGACAGCAACAAACCTGCGGGGGATTTCATGAAGCGCTCGTCTGGACGGGGTGTCGTGGTGTGCAGGGTAGCGAGCGGCACGGGATAAGTCATCCACCGCCATCAACGCCATGGCGAGCACTGTCATGAAATGAAAAGCCATTGTCGTCTGATGAGAAGCGGCTCAACAGGCAGCGTCCTACAGTCCAATCAGCGCAAATCGACGCAACAGCCAATATTGCAGACTGGAGAATAAGAAAAATGGCCAAGGCCGTACGCTTCTACGAAACCGGTGGTCCCGAAGTCCTTCGTTATGAGGATGTCGAAGTCGGTGAACCCGGTCCCGGCCAGGTTCGCCTGCGTCATGTGGCGGTCGGCCTGAACTATGCCGACACCTACTTTCGCAACGGCACCTACCCGATCCCGATGCCCAACGGCATGGGGGTCGAGGCCTCCGGTGTGGTCCAGGCCATCGGCGAAGGAGTGACCAATGTCCAGGTGGGTGACCGCGTCACCTATACCGGTTTCCTCAACACCCTGGGTGCCTACAGCACCGAACGGCTGATCGCGGCCGCGCCGCTGATCAAACTGCCGGAAACCATCAGCTTCGAAGCGGCAGCGGCCATGACCATGCGCGGCCTGACGTCTTCGTACCTGATGCGTCGCATCTACGACTTCAAGGAGGGCGACAGCATCCTGCTGCACGCTGCCGCCGGTGGCGTCGGCCTGATCGTATCGCAATGGGCCAAATTGCTCGGCCTGAACGTGATCGGCACGGTCTCGACCGAGGAAAAAGCCGAAATCGCTCGGGCCCACGGCTGCGACCATACGATCAATTACAGCCATGAAGACGTCGCCGCACGCGTTCGTGAATTGACCGACGGTGTCGGCGTCAACGTGGTGTTCGACAGCGTCGGAAAGAACACCTTCATGGGCTCGCTGGATTCGTTGAAACCCCGTGGCCTGATGGTGTGCGTGGGTACCGCCTCCGGACCGATCCCGGCGTTCGACCCGGTGATGCTGGCGATGAAAGGCTCGTTGTTCCTGACCCGTCCGGCCTTGGCCAACTACATCAGCGACCCTGCGGAAAAAGCCGCCCTGGCCGGTGAGTTGTTCGACCACGTCGGCAGCGGCCGGATCAAGATCGAGATCAACCAGCACTACGCCTTGCAGGATGCGGTGCAGGCTCATCGCGATCTTGAGGCGCGCAAGACCACCGGTTCATCGATTTTCGTCATTTAAGGAGCAGCCAGCCATGAAAGTCGAACAATTGACCTGCAGCATCGGCGCCGAACTGATCGGCGTGAACCTCGCCGACGCGGTGCATGATGACGGTCTGTTTGCCGAGATTCGTGCCCAGTTGCTCAAGCACCGGGTGGTGTTCCTGCGCGACCAGGACATCACGCGCGCCGAACACGTGGCCTTCGCCCGGCGCTTCGGCGAGCTGGAGGACCATCCGGTGGCCGGCAGCGATCCGGAGCATCCGGGGCTGGTGCGCATCTACAAGAATCCGGACCAGCCGATGGACCGCTACGAAAACGCCTGGCACACCGACGCGACCTGGCGTGATGCACCGCCGATGGGATGCGTGCTGCGCTGCGTGGAATGCCCGCCGGTGGGCGGCGACACCATGTGGGCCAACATGGTCCAGGCCTATGCGAACTTGCCGGAAGACGTAAAACTCAAGATCGCCGACCTGCGCGCCCGCCACAGCATCGAAGCGAGCTTCGGCGCGGCCATGCCGATCGAGAAGCGCCTGGCGCTCAAGGCGATGTACCCCGACGCCGAACACCCTGTGGTGCGCACCCACCCGGAAACCGGCGAGAAGGTGCTGTTCGTCAACGCTTTCACCACCCATTTCAGCAACTACCACACCCCTGAGCGGGTGCGATTCGGCCAGGACGCCAACCCTGGCGCCGGCGAGTTGCTGCGCTATCTGATCAGCCAGGCGTACATCCCTGAGTATCAAGTGCGCTGGCGCTGGAAGCCCAACAGCATCGCCATCTGGGACAACCGCAGCACGCAGCACTACGCCGTCATGGACTACCCGCCGTGCCATCGCAAGATGGAGCGCGCCGGGATCATCGGCGACAAGACCTACTGATCGACCCTCTCTGCATACGCACTCGTAGACACGCTTGCCCGGCTCGAACCCGGGTGGGCGGGACAAACATAAAAATGGAGTAAACCATGCAATTCTTCGACGATTCCCTGCACCCCGAAAACATGGAAAAAGTGGTCATCACCGTGGCCCCGTATGGCCCGGAATGGATGCCTGAAGATTTCCCTGAAGACATCCCGTTGACCATGGACGAGCAAGTCCAGAAAGCGGTCGATTGCTATGAAGCCGGCGCCACGGTCCTGCACCTGCATGTGCGTGAACTGGACGGCAAGGGCTCCAAGCGCCTGTCCAAGTTCAACGAGCTGATCGCCGGTGTACGCGAAGCCGTGCCGGACATGATCATCCAGGTCGGTGGCTCGATTTCCTTCGCCCCGGAAAGCGATGGCGAAGCCGCCAAGTGGCTGTCTGACGATACCCGCCACATGCTGGCCGAGCTGACGCCAAAACCGGACCAGGTCACGGTGGCGATCAACACCACCCAGATGAACATCATGGAGCTGCTGTACCCGGAATACCTGGAAGGCACTTCCCTGGCCAACCCGCTGGTCCAGGCTGCCTACAGCGAAATGACCGTGCCGGCGGGTCCAGCCTGGGTTGCCGAACACCTCAAGCGCCTGATGGACAACGGCATCCAGCCGCACTTCCAGCTGACCGGTATTCATGCCTACGAAACCCTGGAGCGCCTGGTACGCAAGGGCATCTACAAGGGCCCGATGAACCTGACCTGGATCGGCATCGGCGGTGGTTTCGACGGTCCGAACCCGTTCAACTTCTTCAACTTCATCCACCGTGTTCCGGACGGCTGCACCCTGACCTCCGAATCGCTGCTCAAGAACGTGCTGCCGTTCAATACCATGGCGATGTCCATGGGGCTGCACCCGCGTGTTGGCAACGAAGACACTATCATTGATCACAAGGGCGAGCGTTTCGGCTCGGTTGCGCAGATCCAGCAAACCGTACGCATTGCCCACGAACTGGGTCGCGAAATCGCCACCGGCAAAGAAGCCCGTGAGATCTATCGCATCGGTGTGCAGTACGACAGCATCGAAGAAACCCTGTTGGCCAACGGTATGTCCCCCAACCGCAAGGCTGGGCAGAAGGGTGTGCCGCAACGCGGCTGACCCGTGGTGCGCACGAGAGGCCGTGACCTCTCGTGCGCACTGCAAAACGCTTGATAACAAAAATAAATAAAAGCTTTGAGGAGGCTGCATGGCCTTTCACCCAATCGCCGACGATGACGACGCTGGTGGCGTCAACGTTGCGCGTAAATATGCCTGGATTGTTTTTGCACTGACGTTCGGCCTGTTGATTTCCGATTACATGTCACGCCAGGTGCTGAACGCGGTATTCCCGCTGCTCAAGAGCGAATGGGCCCTGAGCGACGGCCAGCTTGGCCTGCTCAGTGGCATTGTCGCCCTGATGGTTGGGCTGCTGACGTTCCCGCTGTCGCTGATGGCCGACCGCTTTGGTCGGGTCAAGAGCCTGGCACTGATGGCGATGCTGTGGAGCGTGGCCACCCTGGGTTGTGCGTTGGCGCAGGACTATCAGCAAATGTTCATCGCACGCTTCATGGTTGGCGTCGGCGAAGCGGCCTACGGCAGCGTCGGCATCGCGGTGGTGATTTCGGTGTTTCCGAAACACATGCGGGCGACCCTGGCCAGCGCCTTCATGGCAGGCGGGATGTTCGGCTCGGTGTTGGGCATGGCGCTGGGCGGTGCCATCGCCGCCAAGCTCGGCTGGCGCTGGTCGTTCGCCGGCATGGCGCTGTTCGGCCTGTTGCTGGCAATCCTTTACCCGATCATCGTCAAGGAAGCGCGCATCGCACCGCAACGGGTCGCCAAGGCTGTCGCGGGGTCCAAGCGTCCGCTGCGTACGCTGTGGTCCAGCCGTTCGGTGGTGGCGACCTACGTCGCCAGCGGCTTGCAGCTGTTCGTCGGTGGCACGGTGATGGTGTGGATTCCCAGCTACCTCAATCGCTACTACGACATGCCCACGGACAAGGCCGGCGGCATGGCCGCGATCATCGTGCTGTGCAGCGGTGCGGGGATGATTGTGTGCGGCATGCTCAGCGATCGGCTGTGTCGCAACTCGCCGGAACGCAAGGTCAGCCTGGCCATCGCTTTTTGCCTGGGCAGCTGCCTGCTGCTGTCGGCGGCGTTCGCACTGACGGCTGGGCCTCTGCAACTGGCACTGATCTGCCTGGGCATGCTGATTGCCACCGGCACCACCGGCCCCGCGGGTGCGATGGTTGCCAACCTGACCCATTACTCGGTGCATGGTACGGCCTTCGCCACGCTGACATTGGCCAACAACATGCTGGGGCTGGCACCGGGGCCGTTCATCACCGGAAGGGTCTCGGACCTCATCGGCCTGCACGCCGCTTTCCAGCTGGTGCCATTGGTCAGCCTTGCGGCAGCGGCCGTGTTCTTTTACGCCAAGTGTCATTACCACAAAGATATTGCCCGCCTTCAGGGTCAGCGCGTGCCTGACCCCGTCAGTCAAGCCGGGTTAGAGGTGAAGTTGTGAGTCGTCGTCTAGAGATTGATGTGTTTTTCGATTTTATCTGCCCCTGGTGCCTGATCGGCAAACGCCAACTGGAGCATGCGCAGGTGCAGTTTCGCAATCGCCATCCGGATGTGCAGATCAGTACGCGGTGGCATGGCGTGCAGTTGCTGCCGCAGTTGCCGTTGGAAGGTGAGCCCTTCGCCGATTTCTACCGCAAGCGTCTGGGCAATGCCGATGCCATGACCATGCGCCAGGCCCAGGTACAAAAGGCTGCCGCGGCGGTTGGACTGACCATCGACCTCAGCGACATCGAGACGATGCCCAACACCGCGGACGCCCATCGTCTGTTCGAGCGGGTCAGCGCGCTGGGCAATGCTGCCCAGCGTGAAATGTTGCTCGAGCGGATGTTCGCCGCTTATTTCCGCAAACGCGAAAACCTTGGCTGCCGCGAGACTTTGCTCGCCATTGCCCGCTCCTGTGGCGTCGATACCGAGGCCGTGCTCGATTGCCTGAAGGGCGACGCCACGCCATTTGCCGGAGCCCCCGGCGCGACCAGTGGCGTGCCGAGTTTCCAGTTGGACGGTCGCCTGACGGTGATCGGTGCCCAACCTGCCCAAGCGCTGCTGACGGCCATGAACCAAGCCCTCAAGGAAGGTGAGCGCGAGCGGCAGCCGGCATGACCCGGCGCATTCCCGTACCTGCCGGCAAACACCCGCAGGCCGGTGGCCGGGCGTTGTTCGAGTTCGAAGACAAAAGCCTGGCGTTGTTCAACGTCGACGGGCAACTGTTCGCCATCGACGACAGTTGCCCGCACCAGGGCGCCTCGCTGTGTGGCGGGCGTCTTGAGGGGCGGGTGATTCAATGTTGCGCCCATGGTTTGCGCTTCGATCTGCACAGCGGCTACCTGCTCAATTCCAGGCAGGTCAAGGTCAACAACTACCCGGTCGAGATCATCGACGGCCAGGCGTTCATCGTTATCGTTCCTGAGGAGTCCGCGCCATGAGCGCCATCGCCCTTACCCGTATCCATAGCCGCACGCGCGAACTGGCCCCGGGGTTTATCGTCAGCCTGATCGTGGCCGCCGCCGCGTCGTTCCTGTCCGAGCACTACGGTGCGCCCGTCATGCTGTTTGCCCTGCTGCTGGGCATGGCCCTGAATTTCCTCGCCGGTGACGGCGCCTGCAAGGCCGGCATCGAGTTCACCGCGCGCACCGTGTTGCGCATCGGCGTGGCGTTGCTGGGCATGCGCATCACCCTCGAACAGATGGCGGCGCTGGGCTGGAAGCCTGTGGCCCTGGTGGTGATTTTGGTGGTGGTGACCATCGGCGTGTCGGTGATCGCGGCCAAGGCGCTGGGCTTCCAGCGCTTGTTCGGCATGCTCACCGGTGGGGCTACCGCGATCTGTGGTGCATCGGCCGCGTTGGCGCTGGCGGCAGCGCTGCCCAATCACCCGCAGAAAGAACGCGCGACCCTGTTCACGGTGATCGGTGTCTCGGCGCTGTCGACGATGGCGATGATCGTCTACCCGATGATCGCCAACTGGCTGCAATTGTCGCCGCAGGTGGCCGGGGTGTTTCTCGGGGCGACCATCCACGACGTGGCCCAGGTGGTCGGCGCTGGCTATAGCATGTCCACCGAGACCGGTGACACGGCTACGGTGGTCAAACTGATGCGGGTCGCCATGCTGCTGCCGGTGATCGTCACCGCCGCGATGATCACCCGCATGCAGGGCGCCGATCCGACCGGCAAGCGACCACCGTTGCTGCCGTGGTTCGCCGTGGGTTTCCTGATTCTGGCGTGCATCAACAGCACCGGGTGGATAGCCCCGGTGGTGCAGGGTTCGGTCAATGAACTGTCGCGCTGGTGCCTGGTGGTGTCCATCAGTGCCCTGGGCATGAAGACCCAGCTCAAGGAGCTGGCGGCGGTGGGCATCAAGCCGATCCTGCTGATGGTGGGGGAGACGGTGTTCCTCGTCGTGCTGGTGCTGTTGTTGCTGCACTGGGGGCTTTGACGCCCGACGCATAAGCTTTCTGGCAGAGGACTGCACCGTGGTTGGCTCCTAGCTGCGGTGGTGTTCTCGACCGGTGTGGACAGCACCGGTTTTTCACGGCGACTGTACCAGCAGTCGCCGTTTTTTTGTTCGGTGCGTCTGTGGGAGATTGTTGTCTGAG
>NZ_AKJF01000228.1 GCF_000282475.1 Pseudomonas sp. GM78 | reverse complement strand
GCCGACCTGACTTTTACGGCTGTACCTGATCCCCTGTGGGAGCCAGCCTGCTGGCGATGGTCGCCAACGATAACGCGCCCTGTCTGGATGAGCCCGTTGTCTGGAGGTTCATCGCGAGCAGGGGAACGAGTACAACCGCGAAACCAGGCTGCCTTCACGCCCAGAGCCCCCCAGCCATGGAATCTCTCACTGCGAATGCCCGCCTCGCGAATGTTTTTCGAAGAGCTGGTCGATGAAAGAGCGTGCCGCTTCGGTGCCCAGGTCCTTGACCAGCAGGTCAACGCCGATGATGGCCAGTTCTTCCGGGCTGCCGGGGCTGTAGGACTTATGGCCATCAGGCCACTTGATCTTGATGTCGGCTTCGATGCTCACGCTGGTCATGACAGGGCTCTAGAGTCAGGGAAAATGATGAGTGTCGAGTTAATCACTTTACGACGCTTTTGGCACTGCGACTTAGGCATGAACGCAGGGCTGTGCGACACTTGGCCTTTGATGGCCATTTCAGGATCGCGCTGTGCAGATCGATTTGAACACTCCAGGCGCCCTGACCCTTGACGCGGTGCGCCAGCTGTTGGCGGCAGCCAGCGATGATGAGCACACGCAATTGCGCGTGACCAAGGGCGGCATCGCCTATATTTCATCGGGGGTCGTGGGTGGCAGCGATATCGACGGCTTGCTGTTTCGCCTGGAAACCTGGGCGAAGGGTTCCGGTTATGTCGGACGGGTGGCGGCCAGTGACGAAGTCTGGGTCATGCAAATCTACAATGCGTTGAAGGACAACTGGCCAAAACCGGCCTTTGACTACATCGACGTCTACTAAATGCCGTTCATATTCAGTCACGATTGAAAGATGAGGGACGGGGCGCAGCTCAGGCAAACTCGCCGTTTGTCCGTTGTGAAGGGCAGGTGCCCGGGTTCCCCGTGAAACCAAACGCCGGATTGGCGGTCGCAAGAATTCAGCTAAATCATCGAAATAAGGAGGCGTCATGCCTTGGAAGCTCGCGTCATTGGGTACTGTGCTGGCTGCTGCCATGCTGGCCGGTTGCAGCACGGGAACCACCGAGCCGACTGACCCGGCCACTACCACTGAGTCAGGTCATAGCCGTTGCGAGGCCAAGTCGGCCGAGTTCGCCATCGGCAAGCAGGCTTCGCCCCAGTTGCTGGAGCAGGCACGCACCCGTGCAGGCGCGCAAAACGCACGGTTCCTGCAGCCAAACGACATGGTGACGCTGGAGTACCGCTCGGACCGCCTGAATCTCAACACCGATGCCAATCGGGTCGTCACCCGCGTCAACTGCGGCTGATCGAGCGGGATTTTGTAACGCCCATAAAAAACCCCGTCACATGGACGGGGTTTTTTTAGTGCGCCTGGAAATTACTCTGGGCGAACTTGAGCAGCTTGCATACCCTTTTGGCCTTTCTCAGCCACGAAGGAAACAGTCTGGCCTTCTTTCAGGCTTTTGAAACCGTCGCTTTCGATAGCTTTGAAGTGTACGAACAGGTCGTCACCGCCACCTTGAGGAGTGATGAAGCCGAAGCCTTTTTCATCGTTGAACCATTTAACGGTGCCGGTTTGGCGATTAGACATGGTGTATCTCCAAGAAACATATATTTTCAGTAGTACTGTGCTGCTCAGGCCAACTGGGCACACCCGAGTATCATAGTCGAAATGTTCGCTTTGGGAGCCCCCCACAGCGGTTGTTTGCCCTACAGTCGCACATTGTTTGTTCGCTGAATGGGCTGAAAGCCCCGTATTTAAAGGCTTTCAGCCCAACGTAAAGGTGAGAAAAAAACCTGTAAAACCTGCACAATTTGTAGGAAAAAGCGTTTTTCAGGGGTTTTTCACCGGCCGAAAACGCTTTTACAGTGCGTTTATCGGATTATTTTTTCGCTGGAGGGGCCTTGCACTTGGCTATCTTGCCCAGGGCCTCTTGTTTCAACGCATCACTGGCCTGGTTGTTCATCAGCGCCTGCAAATCCTTGGCCGGGTACGATTTGATCGCGTCGGCTCCGCAGGCGCAGTGGGATTTTGCCGCTGCGGCGCCGATCTGTTGTGCGGCGGCCTGGGTGCACTGCGCCATGTACTTCTCGCGTTCACCCTTCGGCCAATCGGCGTGGGCGGCCAGCGGAAGCAGCAGGACGATGGGTGCGACTACAGCGAATAAACGATTCAGACGCATGCCGGGATGCTCCTTATGGGGAATGTCTTGTTATCTGAGGGGTAAAACGCAGTTCAAGTTCAGCACTCTGGCACAAAAACGCCAGATTCGCCTCGGCGCAGGGCCTGGACGCCGCCACGACCGTTCATCTGTGCTAGCATGCCTGGCTCGGGCGTTCGCAGGCGCCGGTCGACCTTCAGTCCCGGCCGCGGCAGATACCCGAATAACCCTGATTTGAATCCCAGTCACTCTGGTTCGATTTTCCGGTTGGCCGCAAGGCTCCTGCCGCTGTAAGGCAGGCGTTCGTCATTGAATGGCCTGGATCGGATCTTGTACTGGCTCATCCCAACCCACGTGACCTTTGGTAGGGGTCACCACTAGGAGAGGAGGCGCCATGCCAACTATTACTCTTCCCGACGGCAGTCAACGTTCATTCGATCACCCGGTTTCCGTAGCCGAGGTCGCCGCATCCATTGGTGCCGGCCTGGCCAAGGCCACCGTAGCGGGCAAGGTCGATGGCAAGCTGGTCGACGCCAGCGACATCATCAGCAGCGACGCCACGCTGCAAATCATCACGCCAAAGGATGAAGAGGGGCTGGAGATCATTCGCCACTCTTGCGCCCACCTGGTCGGTCATGCGGTCAAGCAGCTGTACCCGACGGCCAAGATGGTCATCGGTCCGGTCATTGACGAAGGCTTCTATTACGATATCGCCTTCGAGCGTCCTTTCACCCCGGACGACCTGGCCGCCATCGAACAGCGCATGCAGCAGCTGATCGAAAAAGATTACGACGTGATCAAGAAAGTCACTCCGCGCGCCGAAGTGATCGAAGTGTTCAAGGCCCGCGGCGAAGACTACAAGTTGCGCCTGGTCGAGGACATGCCGAACGAGCAGGCCATGGGCCTGTACTATCACGAAGAATACGTCGACATGTGCCGCGGTCCGCACGTGCCGAACACGCGTTTCCTGAAATCCTTCAAGCTGACCAAGTTGTCCGGCGCCTACTGGCGCGGCGATGCCAAGAACGAGCAATTGCAGCGCGTCTACGGCACCGCGTGGGCCGACAAGAAGCAGCTGGCGGCCTACATCCAGCGCATCGAAGAAGCCGAAAAACGCGATCACCGCAAGATCGGCAAGCGCCTGGGCCTGTTCCACACCCAGGAAGAGTCGCCGGGCATGGTGTTCTGGCACCCGAACGGCTGGACCCTGTACCAGGTGCTCGAGCAGTACATGCGCAAGGTTCAGCGCGACAACGGCTACCTGGAGATCAAGACCCCTCAGGTCGTTGACCGCAGCCTGTGGGAGAAATCCGGGCACTGGGCCAACTACGCCGACAACATGTTCACCACTCAGTCGGAAAACCGCGACTACGCCATCAAGCCGATGAACTGCCCTTGCCACGTGCAGGTGTTCAACCAGGGCCTGAAGAGCTACCGTGAGTTGCCGATGCGCCTGGCCGAGTTCGGTGCCTGCCACCGTAACGAGCCATCGGGTGCGCTGCACGGCATCATGCGTGTACGTGCGTTCACTCAGGACGACGCCCACATCTTCTGCACCGAAGAGCAGATGCAGGCCGAATCCGCTGCGTTCATCAAGCTGACCATGGACGTCTACGCCGATTTCGGCTTCAAAGACGTCGAGATGAAGCTGTCCACTCGTCCGGAAAAACGCGTCGGTTCCGACGAGCTGTGGGATCGCGCCGAAGCGGCATTGGCTGCAGCCCTTGATAGTGCTGGCCTGCCGTACGATCTGCAGCCGGGTGAGGGGGCGTTCTACGGTCCGAAGATCGAATTCTCGCTGAAAGATTGCCTTGGCCGTGTCTGGCAGTGTGGTACCCTGCAGCTCGATTTTAACCTGCCTGTGCGTCTGGGTGCCGAATTCGTCTCCGAAGACAACAGCCGCAAGCATCCGGTGATGTTGCACCGGGCGATCCTGGGCTCCTTCGAACGTTTCGTCGGAATCCTGATCGAGCACTACGAGGGTGCATTCCCTGCGTGGCTGGCTCCGACCCAGGCAGTGATCATGAATATCACTGATAAACAGGCAGATTTTGCCGCCGAAGTGGAAAAAACTCTCAACGAAAGCGGGTTTCGTGCCAAGTCTGACTTGAGAAATGAAAAGATCGGCTTTAAAATCCGCGAGCATACCTTGCTCAAGGTTCCCTATCTCTTGGTTATCGGAGATCGGGAAGTCGAGATGCAGACTGTCGCTGTGCGTACTCGTGAAGGTGCTGACCTGGGCTCGATGCCCGTCGCCCAGTTCGCTGAGTTCCTCGCGCAAGCGGTTTCCCGGCGTGGTCGCCAAGATTCGGAGTAATTATTATTAAGCGTGAAATGAGACAAGATAAACGAACTGCACCGAAAGCCCCGATCAACGAGAATATCTCGGCACGCGAGGTTCGGTTAATTGGGGCTGAAGGTGAACAGCTCGGGATTGTGTCAATTGAAGACGCGCTTCTTAAGGCTGAAGAGGCCAAGCTGGATCTGGTGGAGATTTCCGCCGATGCAGTACCACCTGTTTGCAAACTGATGGACTACGGCAAATCGATCTTCGAAAAGAAGAAGCAGATTGCTGCGGCCAAGAAAAACCAGAAGCAGATCCAGGTTAAAGAAATCAAGTTTCGTCCAGGGACGGAGGAAGGGGATTACCAGGTAAAACTGCGCAACCTGGTACGTTTCCTGAGTGACGGGGACAGGGCCAAGGTATCCTTGCGATTCCGCGGCCGTGAGATGGCCCACCAGGAGCTGGGGATGGAACTCCTCAAGCGAGTTGAAGGTGACTTGCTCGAGTACGGTTCGGTCGAACAGCATCCTAAGATGGAAGGACGCCAGCTGATCATGGTCATCGCCCCGAAAAAGAAGAAGTAATCAACAGGGCACGGCAGGCCTTCTGATTATGTTTATCAACTGAATGCGGAGTATCCGAACATGCCAAAAATGAAGACCAAAAGTGGTGCTGCTAAGCGGTTTCTGAAAACTGCTAACGGTATCAAGCACAAGCACGCTTTCAAGAGCCACATCCTGACCAAAATGTCGACCAAGCGTAAGCGTCAACTGCGCGGTAGCAGCTTGCTGCATCCGTCTGACGTGGCAAAAGTCGAGCGCATGCTGCGCCTTCGTTAATTTTAGTCAAGAATAGAGGAAGTAACTCATGGCTCGTGTAAAGCGTGGCGTCATTGCCCGTAAGCGTCACAAAAAAATTCTGAAACTTGCTAAAGGCTACTACGGCGCACGCTCCCGCGTATTCCGTGTTGCCAAGCAAGCGGTAATCAAGGCAGGCCAATACGCCTACCGTGACCGTCGTCAGAAAAAACGTCAGTTCCGCGCTCTGTGGATCGCTCGTATCAACGCTGGTGCTCGTATCAACGGTCTGTCCTACAGCCGTTTCATCGCCGGCCTGAAAAAAGCGTCCATCGAGATCGACCGTAAGGTTCTGGCTGATCTGGCAGTGAACGAAAAAGCGGCGTTTGCTGCGATTGTCGAGAAAGCTAAAGCCACCTTGGCTTAAGTACCCCCGACAGTCACCCGGCCTCACCTCTGTGGGGCCAGGTGTTAAACGTCATAAATAGGGGAAGAGCCTTCAAGCTCTTCCCCTATTTTGTATCTGGAGTCTGTACATGGAAAACCTGGATGCGCTCGTCTCTCAAGCACTAGAGGCTGTGCAAAGCGCTGAAGATATCAATGCCCTGGAGCAAATCCGGGTTCACTACCTTGGCAAGAAGGGCGAGTTGACTCAGGTGATGAAGACCCTGGGGAATTTGCCGCCAGAAGAGCGTCCGCAAGTCGGCGCCCTGATCAATGTTGCCAAGGAGCGTGTCACAGAGGTCCTCAATGCCCGCAAGGCACTGTTTGAAGAGGCCGACCTGGCCGCCAAACTGTCTGCCGAGTCCATTGACGTGACCCTGCCTGGCCGTGGCCAGACCTCGGGTGGTCTGCATCCGGTTACGCGCACTCTGGAACGTATCGAACAGTTCTTCACCCACATCGGCTACGGCATTGCCGAAGGCCCTGAGGTCGAAGACGACTACCACAACTTCGAAGCGCTCAACATCCCAGGCCATCACCCGGCCCGGTCGATGCATGACACCTTCTATTTCAACGCCAACATGTTGCTGCGCACCCATACCTCGCCGGTACAGGTCCGCACCATGGAGTCGAAACAGCCGCCGATCCGCATCGTCTGCCCAGGCCGTGTGTACCGTAGCGACTCGGATATCACCCACTCGCCGATGTTCCACCAGGTCGAAGGCCTGCTGGTCGATCGCGACATCAATTTCGCCGACCTCAAGGGCACCATCGAAGAATTCCTGCGGGTGTTCTTCGAGAAAGAGCTGGCCGTGCGTTTCCGTCCTTCCTACTTCCCGTTCACCGAGCCATCGGCCGAAGTCGACATGGAATGCGTGATGTGCAGCGGCAAAGGCTGCCGCGTCTGCAAGCAGACTGGCTGGCTGGAAGTGATGGGCTGCGGCATGGTTCACCCGAACGTGCTGCGCATGTCCGGGATCGACCCGGAAGAGTTTTCGGGCTTCGCCTTCGGCATGGGCGTCGAGCGTCTGGCCATGCTGCGTTACGGCGTGAACGACTTGCGTCTGTTCTTCGACAACGACTTGCGGTTCCTCGCGCAATTTCGCTAGTCGTAACGAATTCATAGGAGAGCAGGATGAAATTCAGTGAACAATGGCTGCGTGGCTGGGTAAGCCCGCAGGTAAGTCGCGACGAGCTGGTTGCCCGTCTGTCGATGGCCGGTCTTGAGGTCGATAGCGTGACGCCGGCCGCCGGCGAATTCACCGGCGTGATCGTCGGCGAGGTGCTGAGCACCGAGCAGCACCCGGACGCCGACAAGCTGCGCGTTTGCCAGGTCAGCAATGGCTCGGAGACCTTCCAGGTAGTTTGCGGTGCGCCAAACGTGCGCCCGGGCCTGAAGATCCCGTTCGCCACCCTCGGCGCCGAGCTGCCGGGCGACTTCAAGATCAAGAAAGCCAAGCTGCGGGGCGTTGAGTCCAACGGCATGCTGTGCTCGCAAGCCGAGTTGCAAGTGGGCGAAGGCAACGATGGCCTGATGGAATTGCCGGCTGATGCGCCGGTCGGCCAGGACATTCGTGAATATCTGAAACTGGACGACGCCAGCATCGAAGTCGACCTGACGCCGAACCGTGGTGACTGCCTGTCCCTGGCCGGCCTGGCCCGTGAAGTCGGCGCGCTGTATGACGCACCGGTCACTCGTCCAGTGGTGGCTGCCGTTCCCGCCGTGCACGATGAAGTGCGTTCGGTTGAAGTGCTGGCCCCTGCCGCCTGCCCGCGTTACCTGGGTCGTGTGATCCGTAACGTCGACCTGTCCAAGCCTACGCCGCTGTGGATGGTCGAGCGCCTGCGTCGCGCCGACGTGCGCAGCATCGATGCTGCCGTCGACATCACCAACTACGTGATGCTGGAGCTGGGTCAACCGCTGCACGCCTTCGATCTCGCCGAAATCAATGGCGGCATCCGCGTGCGCATGGCTGAAGAAGGCGAGAAGCTGGTACTGCTCGACGGTCAGGAAGTGAGCCTGCGTAGCGATACGCTGGTGATCGCCGACCACACCCGTGCCCTGGCAATCGCCGGCGTCATGGGCGGCGAGCACAGCGGCGTCAACACCGCGACCACCCGCGATATCTTCCTGGAAAGCGCGTTCTTCGATCAGATCGCCGTCGCTGGCAAGGCCCGCTCCTATGGCCTGCACACCGACGCATCGCACCGCTACGAGCGTGGTGTGGACTGGCAACTGGCCCGTGAAGCCATGGAGCGCGCCACTGGCCTGCTGCTGGACATCACCGGTGGCGAAGCCGGCCCGATCATCGAAACCGTCAGCGAACAGCACCTGCCGAAGATTGCCCCGGTCACCCTGCGTGCCCAGCGCATCACCCAGATGCTGGGCATGGAAATGGATTCGGCCGAAGTCGAGCGTCTGCTCAACGCCTTGGGCCTGACCGTTTCTGCCGATGGGGCAGGGCAGTGGCGCGTAGAAGTGCCAAGCCATCGCTTCGATATCAGCCTTGAAGTCGACCTGATCGAAGAACTGGCCCGCCTGTACGGCTACAACCGCCTGCCGGTTCGTTACCCGCAAGCGCGCCTGGCGCCGCAAGCCAAGGTCGAAGCCCGTAGCGAACTGCCTGAATTGCGTCGCCTGCTGGTCGCCCGTGGTTACCAGGAAGCGATCACCTACAGCTTCATCGATCCGAAACAGTTCGAGCTGTTCAACCCAGGTGTCGAGCCGTTGTTGCTGGCCAACCCTATCTCGAACGACATGGCTGCCATGCGCTCGTCCCTGTGGCCAGGCCTGGTCAAGGCGCTTTCGCACAACCTGAACCGTCAGCAGGATCGCGTTCGCCTGTTCGAAAGCGGCCTGCGCTTCGTCGGCCAGCTCGAAGGCCTGAAGCAAGAGCCGATGCTGGCCGGTGTCGTCTGCGGTAGCCGTCTGCCGGAAGGCTGGGCACAGGGTCGCGATACCGTCGACTTCTTCGACGTCAAGGCTGACGTGGAAGCAGTGCTGGGCTTTGCCGGTGCGCTGGATGCCTTCAGTTTCGTACCGGGCAAACACCCCGCGTTGCACCCGGGTCAAACCGCGCGCATCGAGCGTGAAGGTCGTCTGGTCGGTTTCGTCGGCGCCATCCACCCTGAACTGTCGAAAACCCTGGGCCTGGATCGTCCAGTCTTCGTTTTCGAGCTGGTCCTGGCGGAAGTGGCCTCGGGCAAAATGCCTAAATTCCACGAGTTGTCGCGTTTTCCTGAAGTGCGTCGTGACCTTGCACTGATTGCGCACAAAGACGTTGCCGCCTCGGCGGTACTGGACGTAATCCGTGAAAATGCAGGCGAATGGCTGACAGACCTCAGGCTATTTGACGTGTATCAGGGTAAAGGCATTGATCCTGATAGAAAAAGCCTCGCAGTTGGCTTGACCTGGCAGCATCCATCGCGCACTCTTAATGACGATGAGGTGAATTCCACGACGCAAAACATCCTCACCTCGCTCGAACAAAGGTTGGACGCCACGTTAAGGAAGTGACGTATGGGGGCTTTGACGAAAGCTGAGATGGCGGAACGTCTGTATGAAGAGCTGGGCCTGAACAAGCGGGAAGCCAAGGAATTGGTCGAACTGTTTTTCGAGGAAATCAGGCACGCTCTTGAAGACAACGAGCAGGTCAAATTGTCCGGTTTCGGCAATTTCGACCTCCGGGACAAACGCCAGCGGCCTGGCCGCAACCCGAAAACGGGGGAAGAAATCCCGATCACGGCTCGCCGTGTGGTCACCTTTCGTCCAGGGCAGAAGTTGAAGGCCCGAGTTGAGGCTTATGCTGGAACCAAGTCATAACGACGAGCTTCCCGTCATACCAGGCAAACGCTACTTCACCATTGGTGAAGTCAGCGAGCTGTGTGCGGTAAAACCGCACGTGCTGCGCTACTGGGAGCAGGAGTTTCCTCAACTCAACCCCGTCAAACGCCGCGGAAACCGCCGGTATTATCAGCGCCAGGACGTGCTGATGATCCGGCAGATTCGCGCGCTGCTGTACGATCAGGGTTTCACCATCGGCGGCGCACGCCTGCGCCTGTCCGGCGATGAAGCCAAAGACGACACCACCCAGTACAAACAGATGATCCGGCAGATGATTGCCGAGCTCGAAGATGTGCTGGTTGTCCTCAAGAAATAAATTCCTGCATTTAAATACTTCCAGTTTTCAAAAGCTTGCGATATATTCTTGAGCGTCCCTCGAGATGAGGAACGAGTAACACGCCTAGTCGGGGCGTAGCGCAGTCCGGTAGCGCACTAGCATGGGGTGCTAGGGGTCGAGTGTTCGAATCACTCCGTCCCGACCATATAATTCCAAGAAATCCAGTCACTTAGCGGTGACTGGATTTTTTTATGCCTGTGCTATTTGTATACCTTCGAATCTAGGGCACATATAGGGCACAACGCCATTCGAGGTTGATCTTCATGTGCCCTCTGTGTTGACTCCAGAACCTTACCGCTTTTGGTGTCTGTCGCAATGACCAAACTCCAGCTTCCTCACGATCCCGTGATGCCTTCGAAACCGAGTATGCAGGCGACGATTCGTTCTTCCCATGGTCTGCGCAGGTCAATACCGTCAAGCTTTAGCAGTAGTTCTGCCGCTTCAATAGGTTTGGCTTTGAGCCCCGGCTCTAGGTCCCTTAATCTTACTAGTGATGATTTTTTGCTTTTGGTCTTCAGAAAATCATTCCATCGAGGTTGAACAAGCTCTAGCCAGGCATCTGCAAATTGCCTCCAGTCCGGAGCTGCGCTCTCTGACCTTCCCTCAATGAGATCCAGCAAGCGGTGGATTTGATCCGCTTGGTCGGCGTGGCCTACCCATTCGCTATCGCGAGCCCAGCGTTTTAGGGTTCGAGAGAACTGTTCAATTGCAAGCCGCTTGCGCCGTGGCAGGAGCAGTTTGTCGATATCACTCAAGCGACCGAGTAAGCTCTGAAGCTTGTTCATGGCTGCCATTGTAGGCTCAAGGTTCTCGACACCGTCGCTCAGCTTCTCTCGTAAGGCCTCCGCAATCTCTCGAAGATGCGTGAGGGGAGGAAGTGTAGTGGTCAACTAATCCCGGACACGACGTTAAGTTTTTCTTCGGCGCGAGCTGGCGCCAGCCCGCCGTTGAATTGATGGGGTCGAA
>NZ_AKJF01000227.1 GCF_000282475.1 Pseudomonas sp. GM78 | reverse complement strand
CAATGCCTGCGTTCGGCCATCGTGGTTTAACGGGGCGCCCAAATCCAAAGCCAAAGCGAGGCGGCCTTAAAGCCGACCTGACTTTTACGGGTGTACCTGATCCCCTGTGGGAGCCAGCCTGCTGGCAATGGACATCAACGATAACGCGCCCTGTCTGGATGAACGCGTTGTCTGGACGTTTTTCGTCGGAACGCCGCCCGGAGCATGCTCGCTCCTACAGGCGTTATCCCTGTGTCCGCAGCCGATCCGCCGCCTGGCGCAACAGCTGTTCTGTTGCGCTCCAGCCCAGACAGCCGTCGGTGACCGAAACACCGTACTTCAGCGAAGAGCTCAGCGGCTGGCAACCCTCGAACAAGTGACTTTCGATCATCATGCCGATCAGCGAGCGATCACCCTGCAGGCGTTGTTCCAGTACGTCGTTGAACACGGCAGGCTGGCGCAGCGGATCTTTACTGCTGTTGGCGTGGCTGCAGTCGACCATGATCCGGGTCGGGATCTTCAGTCGGGTCAAGTCGGCGTGCACGCGGGCGACGCTGGCGCGATCGTAGTTCGGGCCGTGATGGCCGCCGCGCAGCACCAGGTGGGTGTCGGCGTTGCCCGGGGTCTGGATGATCGCGGGATGGCCCTGGCTGTCGACACCGAAATGGCGGTGCGGATGGGCGGCCGAGCGCATGGCGTCACAGGCCACGCCGACACCGCCGTCGGTGCCGTTCTTGAAGCCTACTGGCATGCCCAGGCCGCTGGCCATCTCCCGATGGATCTGCGATTCGGTGGTGCGGGCGCCAATGGCCACCCAGCTCAGCAGGTCGTCGAAGTAGCCAGCGGCCATGGGTTGCAGCAGTTCAGTCGCCACCGGCAAGCCAAGCATGAGCATTTCACGCATCAATTCCCGGGACAGGGTCAGGCCACCGGCCATGTCATCGCTGCCATCCAGGTGCGGATCGTAGGCCAGGCCTTTCCAGCCGACCGTGGTGCGAGGTTTTTCGACGTAGGCGCGCATCACCAGGAGCATCTGGTCGCTGACGTCGGCGGCCAGGCGAGCCAGGTTCCCGGCGTATTCGAGGGCTGATTTCGGGTCATGGATCGAGCAGGGGCCGACGATGACCAGCAGGCGGGAGTCTTCCCCGTCGAGGATCGCGCGAACCGCCTGGCGGTGAGCAGCGACTTGGCGGGCCAGGGCATTGCTCAGTGGCAATTGCTGTTTGAGTTGCAACGAACTTGGCAGGCGCAGGGTCAGCGCTTCGTTGGCAGGGTTGAGGGTCGACAGTGGCAGAGCAGAGACGGACGAGTTCATGTTCAGGCTTCCTGGGCGGCGGCGGGTCGTACCCGCGCGCTCGGCCCTACTGGGGTGTTCGACAATTGGCCGGATTGGCTGCGTGTGTGTGCTTGCCACCAGTGGGTGACCGATCGGAGGCGGCAGGCTGTCCCGAGCGGAGGGTGGTAAATCGCCAGGCGGTAAAACTGTCGTGACGGTAATAAGTGGCGTAGTTCATTTCATGAATCCTCTTGATGGCGGTGTGTCGCTAAATAAGTGGCGGGCCCAAAAAACAAAACCCCCGGTCGGGAGGCCGACCGGGGGTTGAAAGTTCTCTGGTGGCGACCCGTCTGAAGTGGGCGCCGTGTGGGTATCAGGCGCGCCAGTGGCTAAACCAATACCCAAAATAAAAGCTTGCTGGAGCGCACACATCGTTCACCCGGGCAGCCGCAACCGAGCGCGGGGCGCTGGCGGTACGAAGCGGTGGGCGGGCGTTGAACATGGTCTGTCTCCGATGAATGCGCCGAGCTTACTAGAGGCCGGTGCGAGGTTTCAATCAGAAAATGCTATCGGTCATCAGCGGCGGTTTCTATCGCTTGAGTGCCCATGGGGTTGTGACACACACTCCTTGTTTTTGAAAACGACCCCCGTCACAGGATCAAGCATGACGCCATTGCATGACCTTCGCCGCGACTTGCCGGCTGCTGACTGGCGCCCGGCAACGGACCGCGACCTCGATTTCGCCCGGGAACTGACGCGCGTCAACATGCTGCGCTATTACATCCAGCACGATCTGTTGTGGCAGGACGAAGCGTTCGATGTCGCCTGGGCCGGGCGGGACAATCGGATAATCGTGAGCGGCGAGCGTCGACTGGGGTTCGTCAGCCTCAGTCGGGATGCCCGGGCGCTGTACATCCGCGAACTTCATGTTGGCCAGGCGTTTCGAGGGCAGGGTGCCGGTTCCTGGGCCATCGATCAGGTACTGGCACTGGCGTGCAGGGAAGGGCACCAGCGCTTGCGCTTGACGGTTTTTGAAAATAATCCGGCGCGTGCCTTGTACGAACGCAAGGGCTTGAAGGTGGTGGGCAGGGACGAGTGTTTCCTGCGCATGGAACGTGAAGTGTTCGCTGCTCCTGGCTGAAACACACTGCCGACAAGCCCTGCAAGACGAATGGAAACTTTTTATATAGCGCTGGGCGCTAGGTCTGCCAGATGCTTTTTGCTAAGGTGGCGGGCAATCCAAATTAGATCATATCGCGGGGTGTCTGCTTGATTAGGGTGCTAGTAGTCGATGACCATGATCTCGTTCGTACAGGCATTACGCGAATGCTGGCTGACATCGATGGCCTGCAAGTAGTCGGCCAGGCAGAGTCCGGGGAAGAGTCCCTGCTCAAGGCGCGCGAGTTGAAACCCGATGTGGTCTTGATGGACGTCAAAATGCCCGGGATCGGCGGTCTTGAAGCCACTCGCAAATTGTTGCGCAGCCATCCCGACATCAAGGTCGTCGCGGTGACCGTGTGCGAGGAAGATCCGTTTCCTACCCGGCTGTTGCAAGCCGGCGCAGCGGGCTACCTGACCAAGGGTGCCGGATTGCCGGAAATGGTCCAGGCCATCCGCCTGGTATTTGCCGGGCAGCGCTACATCAGCCCGCAAATTGCCCAGCAACTGGCGATCAAGTCGTTCCAGCCGACCAACGATTCGCCCTTTGACGCGCTGTCGGAACGGGAGATCCAGATCGCGCTGATGATCGTCGGCTGCCAGAAAGTCCAGATCATTTCCGACAAGTTGTGCCTGTCGCCGAAAACCGTGAACACCTACCGATACCGCATTTTCGAAAAGCTTTCGATCAGCAGCGATGTCGAGTTGACGCTGTTGGCGGTGCGACACGGCATGGTTGATGCCAGCCTCTGAAAATGACTGAAAAATTCGATCCAAGCGCCTTCCTGTCAACGGTCAGCGGGCGCCCCGGCGTCTATCGCATGTTCGACAGCGATGCGCGCCTGCTCTACGTCGGCAAGGCCAAGAATCTCAAGAATCGCCTGTCGAGCTACTTTCGAAAAACCGGCCTGGCCCCCAAGACCGCTGCGCTGGTCGCCCGTATCGCCCAGGTCGAAACGACCATCACGGCCAATGAAACCGAGGCCTTGCTGCTCGAGCAGACGCTGATCAAGGAGTGGCGTCCGCCGTACAACATTCTGCTGCGCGACGACAAATCCTACCCTTATGTCTTTCTTTCCGATGGCCAGTTCCCACGGTTGAGCATCCACCGCGGGGCGAAGAAGGCCAAGGGTAAATACTTCGGTCCCTATCCGAGCGCCGGAGCGATTCGCGAAAGCCTGAGCCTGTTGCAAAAGGCCTTTTTCGTTCGCCAGTGCGAAGACAGCTATTACAAGAACCGCACGCGGCCTTGCCTGCAGTACCAGATCAAGCGCTGCAAGGCACCTTGTGTCGGCCTGGTCGACCCGCAGGTGTATGCCGAAGATGTGCGGCACTCGGTGATGTTCCTTGAAGGGCGCAGCAATGCGTTGAGCGACGAACTGTCTGCGGCCATGGAAGAGGCGGCGATCAACCTCGAATTCGAGCGTGCCGCCGAACTGCGCGACCAGATTTCGCTGCTGCGCCGGGTCCAGGATCAACAGAGCATGGAAGGGGGCACCGGCGACGTCGATGTGATTGCAGCGTTCGTCAATCCCGGCGGTGCCTGCGTCCACCTGATCAGCGTGCGCGGTGGGCGAGTGCTGGGAAGCAAGAACTTCTTCCCGCAGGTGGGTATCGAAGAGGACGTGTCAGAAGTCATGGCGGCGTTTCTCGGCCAGTACTACGTCAGCAGTCCCGAACGCGACTTGCCGAGCGAGCTGATCGTTAATGTGGTTCACGAAGATTTTCCGACACTGATCGCAGCCATTCACGAGCTGCGCGGTCGCGAACTGACCATTAGCCACCGGGTGCGTGGTACGCGTGCGCGCTGGCAGCAGTTGGCGGTGACCAATGCCGAGCAGGCCCTGGGCGCGCGCCTGGCCAACCGACAACACGTTGCCGCGCGTTTCGACGCCCTGGCCGAAGTGCTCAAGCTGGACGAGCCACCCCAGCGCCTCGAGTGCTATGACATCAGTCACTCCAGCGGGGAGGCGACCGTGGCCTCGTGCGTGGTGTTTGGCCCCGAAGGCCCGATCAAGTCCGATTACCGGCGCTACAACATCGAGGGCGTCACGGCGGGCGATGACTACGCCGCCATGCACCAGGCACTGACCCGGCGCTTCAGCAAGCTCAAGGACGGGGAGGGCAAGCTGCCGGACATCCTGCTGGTCGACGGCGGCAAGGGCCAACTGTCGATGGCTCGCGACGTGCTTGATGAGCTGGCGGTCCCCGACCTGATCCTGCTCGGCGTAGCCAAGGGTGCGACGCGCAAGGCCGGTTTTGAAACCCTGTACCTCAACGATGCCGCCCACGAATTCACCTTGCGCGGTGATTCCCCCGCGCTGCACCTGATCCAGCAGATTCGCGACGAAGCCCACCGTTTTGCGATTACCGGGCACCGCGCGCGACGCGGCAAAACCCGGCGCACCTCGACGCTTGAAGGCGTTGCCGGAGTCGGGCCGACACGTCGGCGCGATTTGCTCAAACATTTTGGTGGATTGCAGGAGCTGTCTCGTGCCAGCATCGAAGAGATCGCCAAAGCTCCCGGGATCAGTAAAAAGCTCGCAGAGTTGATTTATGCCAATCTGCACAGCGAGTAGAATGCCCCCCTCACCTCGTAGCCAGTTGTGCCGATGAATATCCCTAATCTGATTACCGTTCTACGCGTCCTGCTCATACCGATCTTCATTTTGCTGTTCTACCTGCCTTACCACTGGAGTTACCTGGCGTCAGCCTCGGTCTTCGCCTTTGCCGCCGCCACTGACTGGCTGGACGGGTACCTGGCCCGACGCCTGGAACAAAGCACGCCGTTCGGGGCCTTCCTCGACCCCGTGGCCGACAAGCTGATGGTCGCCGTTGCCCTGGTGTTGCTGGTACAGGAACACGGCAACCTGTGGCTCACGCTGCCGGCTGCCGTGATCATCGGTCGCGAGATCGTGGTCTCGGCCTTGCGCGAATGGATGGCCGAGCTTGGCGCCCGTGCGCACGTGGCCGTGTCGAACCTGGGCAAATGGAAAACCGCCGCGCAAATGCTGGCGCTGGTAATCCTGCTGGCCAATCCGAAGGACTTCAGCTTCTGGGTCTTGTTGGGCTACGCCTTGCTGATGGTCTCCGCAGGCCTGACTTTGTGGTCCATGGTTCAGTATTTGCGGGCTGCCTGGCCGCACCTGAAGACTGACGTGCAAAAGAAATAAAACTTTTTTGAATCAAAGGGTTGACGGGGCTTCTGGATTCTATAGAATGCGCCACACCAAGACGCGGGAATAGCTCAGTTGGTAGAGCACGACCTTGCCAAGGTCGGGGTCGCGAGTTCGAGTCTCGTTTCCCGCTCCAAGTTTTACGCATTTGATGTCGCGCTACTGACAGCAGATGTTTTGAGGCCGAGTAGCAAAATGGTTATGCAGCGGATTGCAAATCCGCCTACGCCGGTTCGATTCCGACCTCGGCCTCCACTATTGAAAGCCCCGCAGATTAACGTCTGCGGGGTTTTTTATTGTGCTCAGGAAAGTGCAGGAGTTCCGAAACTTTAGTGGGTGGAGTTCCGAAACTATTTCATTTTGCCGGCTGGGCGATCGCCCCGATACGACGATAAACGCGCTTGGTGATCTCTTGTTCAGAGTGGCCCAGCAGGAGGCTCGCGTCCGCAATGTCAGTGATTTCCGACGCTGCTTTTGGTCGGATATCCTTGAATTGGAACTGGCGGATCTTCTCTGCGTCATCAGTCCGGCCCTCTCTGACCGCCAGCGTTCGAGCCGCTTCCCGGGCGTCATCCCATCTGTTACGTAACATCTGCTGAGAAACGCGCATCCCCGACTTGCTGAGGATGAAGTGCTGCGAGCTCTGCTGTTTGTTCCTCTCCATGATTTCCTCTATGAGAAGGCCTAGGCTATTTTTCACGCCATCGGCCTGCATCTGGATTCGAAGGCGCTTGCTGGTTTTTCCTTGCTGCACCGTCAAGTAATCCCCCTCTATGTCTCCACTCGTCATTGCGATAACGTCGGCCGGGCGCTGCCCCGTCAAATAGGCCAAGTCCATCGCGTCTTTCAGCTCCTGCGGAGCTTGTCCATATACTGCCGCCCAGACCATGTCGTTTGCGTAGTAGTCCCGTACCTTTTCCTTGTTTTTCCGAACGCCAGCGCATGGGTTCTCCCGATCGGTGAAGCCCCATTCCCGCGCCATATTGAACACATGGGACAGCAGGGCAATTTCCCTGTTCGCCCTGGTCTTGGCCGTCCTTGCGTCCCGATACTGCGCAACCATTGACGGGGTAATGGCATCGATCGGCGCGTCATCAAACGCATCTCGTAGATACTTGAGCTCAGCCCTGTTGTCCTTCTGGGTGCGTGGAGCCTTCTTCGGGATAATGTCCCGCGCGTATCTGTCAAAAATCCCCTTCATGACCTTCAGGTCGGCGGGCTTGGCCTTGGCTTCCAGTTCGGCCCATTTCAACCTTGCCTTGTCGAAGTCACTGCCAAGCGATAGCTCCTTGCCATTCGCGTCCCGATAGTAGTACCCCACCCAAACAGTACCGTTCTTGCGGGGGCGTTTACGCCGCACCATGCCTGGCGGCAAATCCCTATTCTCTGTCTTGCGGGGGCGCATATCATCTCACTCTGGAAAAGTCTGGTGTCCAGGCCGGACGCGCCGGAGGCGGATTTGGGTCAGCGATTGCCGGAGAAACCATGCCCAGCTTCATGCGGGCATACATCCGGCCAACAAGCGGACGCTTGCCGCGGCTTTCGACGAACACCCAATGGCGATCTATCAGCCAGCGCCGCTGGTAGGCCCTGGCTTTGTAGCCGGTGAGTTCGGCCAATTCTTCGTCCGAAAGAATTTCTGCTTCCATGATGCTGCTCCATGCCGCGCGTGGCGGCAGAAATTGGTTATTGGGTGGCTTTGGCGATGGCTTCCGCCAGCCTTACTTGGGTGCCGTTTCCGTTGCCGGCCGGCTTTATGCGGTTGATCACCGCCAGCGCCTCAACGGCTGCGGCAAGTAGTTCCGGCGCCGCAGAAATCAGGCGTGCATCGGCGGGGCTCTGGCAGGCGAAGTAGCCGTCGACGTTTTGGAGGAAAAGGTTTTCCTCACCGTGCCTGCCGCTGAAGGTCACGCAATCCTTCATCCGACGATGGACATCCCAAGGGCCAGGAGTAACTGGTTTTTCGGACATGAGTATTCCTGGCCCGCCGTTCACCGGCAGGCTGGTAGGTGGAAGAGTAAAAGAGTGCGCGATACAGCTTGGCGAGATGAAAGTTCAATAAGTTAGAGATAATTCACTTTGCTGCCCTGAAAGGGAGTAAAAGTGACGAATTCTCTGAAACGGACCGACATGATGTTTTCAAAGCAACGAAGGCGGGTGTTTTGGGAATGGAAGGACAGCGAGCTTCACACACGGTGTCACGATGGTTTGCTTCCTGATGGGGGACAGATCGACGTCCAAGTCCGCACTTCTCGGACGGGGGCGGTTCAGTTATTTGTGAGCGCTTACAACGGAAGCGGGCGCATGCTCTTTGAGGAGTACTACAAAGAGCGGCCAGGGGAATCTATGAGCGCAGCCTTGGCTTACGGTGTTGCTCGAGCAATGATTCTTACGGCTACGAAGCTGTCCCCTTTACCTTCCACCGCGCGCCTTGGCATTTATCGCTCCGCCTGATGTGCTGAATTCGTCAGCGTGCCCCCTTGTAGATGAGCCAGGCCATGTAGGCGAGGGCGATCATGGCGTCACCTCGCGGCGCGCCCACCAGCAGACCGGGCCGTCATCGGTGTCATGGAGAGCCAGGCAGAACCAGCCTTCGCCATCTGGGCGATCTGGCTTCCAGTAGCTGTAGTCCGGACCGCTGGATTCGAAGTAGCGATTGGCAACAGCCTCGTCGGCATACTCAAGGCTCACCATCGCCACGTCCAAGCCCTGTTCAGCTACCCATGCTTTGCACTTGTCACCGTCGCCCTCATCGAAGTCGGGCATATCTGGGTGCTGAAACGAACCCATTTCATCGCGCACGACCGGTGCTGGCTGAATCAATTTGATTTCTTCAGGCATGACTTCGTCCTTACCGCTATAGCGGCTGAAAGTTGTACAGCGAATTTGAGTTCGTACAGCTGTTACGACCAGTTGTCCGATACCGTTTCGGCAGGGTTTCACTTCGTTCGAATGGGTCTATTTTTGGACTTTAATGACCCTCACAAAGAACAGACGGGAGGGCTCTATGAGATTTAGAGGCGACCTCTTCTGGGCGTGGGCAGACCCCGAAATCCACCACAGAACACATG
Source organism: Pseudomonas sp. GM78 (assembly GCF_000282475.1). Lineage (GTDB taxonomy): Bacteria > Pseudomonadota > Gammaproteobacteria > Pseudomonadales > Pseudomonadaceae > Aquipseudomonas. Next base: position 5,179 of record NZ_AKJF01000227.1, on the reverse strand, counting down.
ATGAAGTCCTCAATGATGGGACCCTCATCGACGTGCAGGTCAGGCTATCGCGCGAGGGAAAAACTGAAATGTTCATTGGGATTTATGCTCCCGATGGCATGGCGTTGCATGAAGAGACTGTTGACTCACGCCCTAACGAGTCGATGACCAGGGTTTTGGCTTGGGGTGTCGGTCGAGCTCGTCAACTGGCTGCTGCAGTAGGTGCGAGTACTCACCGACCAGCTACGGCGAAATAGCGGTGGAGTACAGATGTACTCCTGTCCGCGTTCGCCCCGCTTCGATGTGCCGCTATAGCGGCTGACTTTGAAGTTGGGGAGGATTTACCGGTGGTCAGACCGGATGAATTAGCTGGAACGGCTGTGCTCAACCGCCTGAGTGACGACTGTTACTCGATGGTGGTGATCTCCGCCCAGGGCACAAATATGGCTTCTATCGACGACTTCAGGGTCGAGTCACACAAGCTTCTGTTGGAGCTGGACGCCGCCACAATGGGCATGATGCAACTGGTTTCATCCAGAGTTGTTTCAGGCCCCGCCTGGGACGTTGCGAGCAAGAGGCAGCACGATGCCTATGCGTGTTGGGATGCCTTTATGAATGCCCCACTCGTACCCGTTCCCGTTAATTGCCCGCCTGCTATCTGAGCTTTCCATTCGGCGTAACGCCGTTATTGCGGCTAACTTTGACGGGGAGAAACCGCTTATCGGGTAGGGTTGGTGAATCGATTCTTGTTTGTCACGAAAGTGAAACACCTCGCTGCGGTCTACTACATTTGAGCGATCAGCCAAAAAAGGGGTAGTTCATGACTTGCTTGATTTGTGGTGAGCCTGCAGTGGCAATTGATGCTGATGATGATTACTTGGAAAGAAGCTGCCCGAAGTGTGGACAATATAGAATCACCGGTGCGGCGCTTGTGTTGATGAAAGCACACGGCTGGCGCTTCGACGTGGAACTGGCTAGGAAATGGATTGGGGAACACCAGGGATCCGGAATGATTCCAACTATCGATTCGCACCAGGCAGGTCGTCTGATTGACGTTTAAGGTAACGCTGCTCGAGATAGGGCGGCCGGGTCTTTGATCATGACTTCCTCCTTGCCGCTATAGCGGCTGAAGTTAAATGGAGAGATACTTCTTGCCTGTAATTGGAGAGTTCCCATGGATCGGCGAGAAGAGTTTTTGGAAAAAGCGCTAGCGGTTCATCGCGAATATGAGTTGGCCACCACCGTCATGCGACAGATGATCAGCGAGAAAAAAACGTATGGTCCTGAATGGAATTTAGCGGACGCTCGTCAAAAGGCGGCTCTCGAAGACTGGACATCGTTGCTTCGGAATTATTCAGACATTCATAAAACGAGATGAATCGTTGGGATGACGGTGACGCTTGGGTCACGCCGTTAGCGTTAATGAATTATGGTCATTCGCCCTGGTTGGCCAGCATGTTCAGGCGCCGGAAAGAGGTGCCTGGGATTCCCTGATCTTGCTCACTTTCCGCTGGATTTTGGCCCAGCGCCCGATACGCGATGTCACGCATGACCTCCACCGAGGTGACCCGCATGTCGCGTTCATCATCAGCGAACGCTTCGCAACGCCCGTGAATTCGAGTGAGGGCGCTCATCAACTCATCAATCCGCTGATCCGCTGCGTTCAGGCGCAGCTGCAGGGCGTCACGCTCGGCGGCGATGCGGTCGAAATCATCGACCAAAACCACGATCGGCCGGAATACAGCCTTGCTCTCACCTTCAACGCCAGGGATGAAACCTTTTAATTGCCAGCGCTTTACATCCGGCTGGGACATGGCGAGTTTGTTTTCTGTGGGCATGATTGTGTGCCTCGGTGGTTAAAGGAAAAGTTGGCTAAGCTCATGGCGGTGGAATCTCAGGGGTACAGCCATGACGAGAAAACTGATCTGCCAGAAGTGCAATCAAGACACGTCTGTAGAGCTTTGCTTTGACGATGACATCGATAGCCAGGTCTTCAATTGCGAGCACTGTGGTGGGAGGCATGTTGAGGTAGAGACCGGCAAACTGCCGGGCTTCCCTGCCTTGAGCAGGTTCCGACTAGATGAAGATGAGTGATCGCGCCTTCGGCCAGGCATGATGTTTTTTGTGGGTAGGGGGCGTCCTATGCCGGGTCATGCCCGGGCGGTGGAGGGTGGGTGTGGATCAGCTACAGTTGATATGTCATCCACAAGGAGTCAGGTATGAGCATTACTGTCTGTGTCGTATGTCGCGAGAGTGCCGAGAAAGCCTTTCCGGTAGGCAGTTTTGATGAGTTTAAATGTCCGAACTGCGGCTACTACTCAGTCAATCGGCAGTTAATTGAGGAAATGGCGGCAGCAAAGCAAATCTTTGACACTGAGCGTACCCAGCAATACTTGAAGATCCAGCTTCGGTCAGACCAGGTCCCAGCGATTACGCGCATCGAGGCTACGAAGCATGAGTTGATTTCGGGGAGCCTGCGCAATAGGTGAGGGCGAGTCAGGCGGCCGCTGTCGATTCAGGCGAGTAGTCCATCCACGAAAGCTTGGTCGCCGACTTCCGCCTTGCATCGTTCTGCGGCAGCTTGACCTTTGCTCTGATGATGACGTCACGACAGCGCCCGAGCTTGCGGATCCGCTCAGCGTATTCGGCAGCGTACTGGGGAGCATCAAACATACTGCTGAGTTGGGCGACCCGCTTGCCGTCCATGATCTTGATCACGCGATCCTCGACAGCCTGGAGCCATTGGCTCATCGAAAGCTCGATGCGCTTGCCCTTTTCAATCTTGAAGTCGCGAACCTTGCGCTTCGCCTCTTCGCGGGCGAAGTGTTCATTCATTCCGAAAACGGCAAATGTGCTCATGGGCAATCTCCAGACAGACGCCTGCCTAGCCGGCTGGCGCGATTCGTTGAAGTGGGGTATTTGTGTTCAGCCCGGCATGGAGCCGGAAGGAGTTTTGAATTGAAGCGATTTTTGCTGGCGCTTGGCGTACTGATGCCAATGGCTGCTTCGGCCAAGCCCCTGGAAGAGCAATACCCGGCGCCCTGGATAAAGGCAGACAACCCAAGCATCACACGCGCCTTTGCTGAATCTGGCGTCGAGGGCTGCGGCAAGTACCGGTACCGAGTCAGCAGCGACAGCAAATCCGAATTTTTGGTTTACTGCACTCGCGGCGGAAAGGCGACCCAAGCATTTATGGTCTGGCCAAACATTCACAAACTGATGGGTCCCTATCCGCCAGAACCTTCACTTCCTTGAGTCAGGCGGCTGCGCGCTTGAGCTGTTCAGTGAGCTGGGTTGGAAGGCCGCGCAGTGTCAGCGTTCCGCCTGCTTCGTCGAACTCGATCTTCGATCCGAGCAGGTGCTGTTCGAAGCTTATCGACAGGCCTTCGGCCCGGCCGGTGAAGCGCCGGAATTTGTTCAAGGTCTTCTTGTCTGGCGGCAAGGTGTCGGAGAGCCCATAGTCGGCAGCCTTGATGAAGTCGGCGAACGCCTTGGGCTGGTCTTCGTCGATCAACTCGGACAGCTCGTCGAGGGTGATCGGCTCGCCGAGCTTGGCCTGGGCCATTGAGTAGCTGACAAGAGTGTTCGTTTTCTCGCGGGCCGATTCTTCGCCGAGGTCTTCACTCTCAACGTAATCGCTGAACGCCTTGAGCAGCGTGCGCGTCTCGCCCGGGCCGTCGACACCTTCCTGACAGCCAATGAAGTCGCGGAAGTAGTCGGTTGCCTTTCGGCCGTTCTTGCCCTTGATGAATGAGATGTACTGGCGGGATGCTGGATTGCTCTTCCACTCGCTTAAGTTGATCCGCGCGGCCAGATGGATGTGATCGAGATCCAGCCATGTCTGTCGCCGGCGCTGGTGCACCTGGTTGCTGATCCGTCTCACGCTGCGACCTTCACCTGATGCCAGGCCCCGGCGGCATAGAACACCTTCGCGGCCTGCGCCTCATCGAGCGTCACTTCCGCGGGAACTGCGATCCACCCAGAAGCAACCAGGTGGTTTGGGTTGCAGCTATCTCGCAGCTCCAGGTAGTAATCAGCGCCTGCCCACCGGTCTGAGCGCAACGCGAGGCCGATCTCGACGTTAAGGTGCTTGGACATAAAGCCCAGCACTTCAGCCTCACCGGCCTCCTCCGCTTTTTTCATTTCCCGGATGAGGAATTTCTCGCTCACCGAGTACCCCATGTTTGGGTTGGTGATGTAGAAATTCTCCGACTTGCGGTGATCATCAGCCTCAAGGATCTTTTTCGGAAACTCGTAGATCACCGGCAGGAAGTTCGGATCGACAATCGTGCCGTCACGCACGCCGCGGGCGTACTGGAGCTTCTCGCGAAACACGCCCGCCGGTGGCTGGTCAGACTGCGTCGTGAGATAGATCACGAACCCTTCGGGCCTAGAGGCAAGTCCACCGGTGGCTTCGCGCAGCATGTTGGCCGCGTGCGGGTTCTTGCCAAACAGGTGGAGCTCGTCGACCAGGACGACGGCGGCCTTCTTCCCACCGACAGTGTTTTGATCGGCGGCCACCACCTTTAATGTCGCCCCGGACTCACGATGGGTGATCGTCCGAACGTGATCCTGCACATGCAGTAGCGCCGAAAGCTCTTCGTCGTGTTTGACCATGTCGCGCGCCGGCGCGTAGGCGTTGTTCGCCACCTCGATCGTCGGCGCCAGGATGATGAATTCGGCTGACTGGCGCCAGTTCCGAATCAGCACCGTGAGCATGATCGCGGCAGCAATGGTGCTCTTTGCGTTCTTTTTGCTGATGAGGAGAAAGAACTCCTGAATCAGCCGCTCGCCAGTATTGGAGTTGTAGGCGCCGAAAATGGCACCGGCCAGGTCACTGATCCACGGTGCACAGGATTCGCCAATCAACGGGCTACCCGGTGCGTCGACAATCCGCAGGTCATTGAGGACCTGCATGCACGCGGCCGCCTCATCCGGAAACAGCGGCGGAAACGGAACCAGTGATTGTCGATTGATGATTCGCGACTCCCAGTCTGGGCACGCTGTGTCCCAGGTTGGTTCGTTCACTTATTTCACCGATCGCAAATGAGTTGGGGGTGGAGGTGCAGCGCCGAACTTGCCTTTGGCAGCCTTCTTCGCGGCATCTTCCTTTTCTTCTTTTTTGCCGCCTTCACCTTTACGCGGATGAATGAACGGCATGAGCGCTTTCGCTGCGTCGACCTTTAGCATCAGTTCGATT
>NZ_AKJF01000226.1 GCF_000282475.1 Pseudomonas sp. GM78 | reverse complement strand
TGTGGGTGAGTCATACCGGCAAGACTTTTTGGTTCCTTTTGTGGCGTTTGACAAAAGGGACTCGCCGTAAGGGCGAAACCATAAGTGGCCGTTACCGCAGGAATGGATATGTACACCAGTGCAGATCAGCTCGACGACGCCCGATGCCGCAACCCCGAATGATTCGGCGTCATCGCCAACGCCAATTGCGTACGGTTATGCATATGCGTCAACCGCAGCACCTGCGACACATACAACTTCACCGTGTTCTCGGTAATGCCCAACTCGCAGGCAATCTGATAGTTGGTTTTCCCCTTGCCCACCAACCGCGCCACCTCCAGTTGGCGTGGCGATAGCTGATTGAAAATGGCCGGGATCTCGGCCCGCTCGGTATCGCCAGCAGCGCCGTCATCCGCTCCCGATGCCAGCGGTGTGCGCCGCACCCTGTCCAGGTCGTCATACAGATCATCAAGCGACTCGGACAGGTACTGCAGCTTCTGATTCAGATGCCCCAACTGCAACGCCTTGTGCCGCTCCTGCAATGCCACTTCCTGGCGTTGCACACCTTCGAGCAACTCACCCAGATCAATCGGCTTCTGGTAGTAATCGGCAACGCCGGCGCGCAATGCCTTGATCACATCCTGCTTGTCCGCCTGCCCGGTGAGCATGATCGCTTCGAAGGCCCGGTGTTTGCCGCTCAGGCGTTGCAGCTCCTGGACCATTTGAATGCCGTCCAGGCCAGGCAAGTGCAAATCGCAGAGGACCAGGCCGATGTCCGTGTCGTGCTGGAAACGTTCGATCGCCTGATGGCTGGATTCGCAGGGAACGCAGCGGTAGCCGTTGCTCTCAAGAAATTCGCAAAGTTCTATGACGATCAAGGGCTGATCGTCGACCACAAGGACTTTTACTGCCGAAGTACGCTTGTTCACGTGCAACTCCCTGCTAGGCCAAGGACGGACCGTCCCATTACTGACAGCCTGAGGCTGTACAACCTCTGAATGAAAGTAGTCGCTCTTTCGCTGCTGCACAAAAACGGATGACTAGCCGAGCCAGGCAAATGTCAGCAACAGCCCCACCAACAAAAACGGGGCAAAGGGTTGTTTCCTTGACAGACCGGGCTCCAGATAACACAGGCGACTTCTAAGCCCTTGACTGATATGAAGCCAGACTCTTGGCGCCAGCAGCAACCAACACACACTCGCCAGGCCGGCGCCAATGAATACGCCCAGTACATGCCGACCATCGGTCGCCAGCCCCAGGGCGGTCATGAGCTTGACGTCCGCGCCGCCCAGGCGACGCATCGCGTAGGCGGGCAAGGTAAAGGCCAGGGCCAGCAGCGCGGCCCAGCCGCCCTGCTCGGCTGGCGCGCCGATCCAGGTGGTTCCGCTCCATAGCAGATACGCCAGGGCCAGCGCCCCGACGCCCAGGGTCAGGCGATTGGCGATGTGCCGTTGCCGGGCATCCTGCGCTGCGCATAGCGTCAGCCAGGTCAGTAGGACAAAGCTTGGCATCCGGTAAAAAACGTCCGTTATGGCGGAATGATTCTATGCTGACATTACTTCGTGATGTCAGGGTAGACGCCCCCATGAAAAGCAACCTCCCTCGTAAGCAAAAAGGTGCCGTAGCGATTGAATTTGCCTTGGTGTTCGTGATCTTTTTTGCCGTGTTCTACGCGATTGTCACCTATAGCCTGCCGCTGCTACTGATGCAGTCGTTCAACCAGTCGACCGCCGAAGCCGTGCGGCGTAGCGTAGCCCTGGACCCGAACACGCCCGGCTACGAGGCCGCGCTGAAAAACATCGTCAAGCAGGAACTGACTCGCCAGTTGGCGTGGATTCCCGCCGGGCTGAATTTCGATGTCGCCAGCGACACGACCACTACTTATACGAGCGGCGTGTTGAAGGTGGTCATCCATTATCCCTCCCAAAAATTGAACGCCGTGATTCCGTTTCTGAACCTGCCGGGGATTGGCCCCGTACCGAATTTACCGGCCACGCTCACCGCCAGTTCGAGTCTGCAATTTTGAGTGCCGGGGATAAACTCTTCGGGCGCCTGCTCAACCGCCACCCGCCTGCGCACCCGGAAATCGCGTTGCCCCCGAACGTGCTCAGCGTCGGCTTGCAGATACAACTCAATGCCCAGGGACAGGTGTTGCACCTGAGCGGCCCGTTGCGGCATCTGCTGGCCCAGCAGGTTCCCAGGGCTCAGCTTGCGCATCTGCAGGATTTTCTCTTGCCCCATTGCAGCCTCGCCATCGAGGGCTCTCCCGCCGATTGGCAAGGCCAGCACCTGGACCTGGATTTCTATAGCCTCAGCGGCCCGCCCCTGCACCTGCGTGGCTGGGTCCAGCCAATGGCCGACGCCTGGTTGCTGCAGTTGCTGGACATCGGCGACCTGCTGCTTGAACGCCGACAAGCGCGCGTGCGCGAGCAGTGCCAAATGCTCGCGGCACAGATCGGGGAGCAGTTGCGCCTGTGCAGCCTGACGCGCTTGCCCGATGTGCTGATCGACCAACTGCAATCGCTGGCCCAACGCTTTCACATTCCCTGTATCGCCCTGGCGTTGCTCGATGAGCAGGAGCAAGGCTGGCAGATTCACCAGCACTATGCCGACTTCGATGTGCCCAGCCTGTGGCACAACAGCCAGCGCCTGGGTACCGGGCTCGACAGCTTGAACGGCTCCACGCCGTATCACCTGAACCTGGCCGAACATCCGCGGCTGCAAGGCACCTTTGGCAATGCCGAGGGTTTCGCCGTGCCCTATCACGATGCGCAAGGCGTGGTGGCCTGGTTGCTCTGTGGCTGTTACCCGGCCCATCAACAGGCCCCGGACGTCAGCGAGCGCGACTGGTTGCAGTTCGCCGCCGCCCTCGCCGGCCCCTTGCTGGAACGCTTGCGCGAACATCGACACCACCTGCAACTGGAGCGCCTGGAGTCGTTGCAGGCGCTGCTCGGCACCGGCTGGTGGGAATTGTTCTGCGACAGCACCGAGGTGCAATTGGCCCCCTCCCTGACCCGCGCCCTGAACCTTGACCAGGAACGTTTACCGCTGCAGGACTGGCTCGCCCAAGTGCACCCCGCCGACCGCGAAGAGTTGCACAGCCGCCTGCAGGACTTGCAACACGAAGGCACGCCATTGCTGTTGTGCGTGCGCCTGCACCGCGCCGACGGCGACGCTCCAACGGTCTGGTATCGCTTGCAAGGCCAGGCCCTGGGCGTAGGCAGCCAACGGCGTCTTGTCGGATTCATGCTCGACGTCAGCGACATCAAGAACCAGGAGCAACTGGCCGCTGCCGCCCATGCGCGCCTGGACAATCTGATCGCCAGTTCACCCGCGGTGATTTACGTGCAGCGCTATGTCGAAGGTGCGTTGCAACCCACCTTCTTCAGCGACAGCCTGCAACCTTTGCTGGGCTGGACGCTGGCCGATTGTGCCGGTGCGGCGTTGGTCGATCGCGTGCACCCCGAGGATCGCGATCGCTATTTCGAGCGCACCCGCCTGCTGCTGCGCGAAGGTTCGGCACGCGCACGCTATCGGCTGCGCGACAGTCGTGGCGATTACCACTGGCTGCTCGACGAAGCCAGGTTGCTGCGCGATGACCTGGGCTTGCCGGTGGAAGCCGTCGGCCTGTGGCTGGACGTCACCGAAGCGACGCTGGCGGCCGAGCACGTCAAGCAGAGCGAGGAGCGTTACCGGATGTTGGTGGAGGACTCACCAGCCATGATCTGCCGCTATCGTCCGGACCTGACCCTGACCTTCGGCAACCGACCGCTGGCGACGTACCTGGAATGTTCGCCCGAGGGTTTGCCGGGGGTGAACCTGGGCAGCTGGATGTCGGCGCAGCAGCGCGAGTCCTTCCTCCAGCGCCTGGGCCAACTGAGCCCTGAGTTCCCGGTCAGCACCGCGGAAATCAACCTGCAGTTGCCCGGCCGGGAACACGCCTGGTGGGTCTGGTCGGATCGCGGAGTGTTCGACGAGCAAGGTCGCCTGCTGGAAGTCCAGGCCGTGGGTCGCGACAACACCGAGGTTCGGCGCGCCCAGCAACAACTGACCCAAAGCGCGAAAATGGCCACATTGGGCGAGATGGCCACCGGCCTGGCCCATGAAATCAACCAGCCGCTGAACGTGATGCGCATGGCGATCATCAATGTACTCAAGCGCCTGGGCAATGGCGATATCCAGATCGACTACCTGACCGACAAGCTCAACCGAATCGACGCCCAGGTCCAGCGCGCCGCGCGGGTGGTGGACCACATGCGCGTGTTCGGCCGTCGCTCGGACATCGAACAGCAGCCGTTCGACCCGGCCCAGGCGATCGAAGGCACGTTGTCGCTACTGGCCGAGGGGATGCGCGGCAAAGGGGTGGAACTGCGGGTCAGCGAAAGTGGTTTCGCGGTACAGGTGCGCGGGTATGTCGATCAGTTGGAGCAGGTGTTGATCAACTTGATGGTCAACGCCCGGGACGCGCTGCTCGGCAAACGTGAGGCCGACGGGCACAAGCCATGGATTGCGGTGTACGCCGAACGCGATGAACACAGGGTGCGGCTGTGGGTTGAAGACAACGGCGGCGGCATCGACCCGCGCTTGCAGGAACGGATCTTCGAACCCTTCTTCACCACCAAGCCGGTGGGTGTGGGCACAGGGCTGGGGTTGTCGGTGAGCTATGGCATTGTGCAGAACATGGGTGGAACACTCAGCGTCAGCAACTCGGCCGAGGGCGCGCGGTTTTGCATCGAGCTGCCGATTGTGCCCGCCGATCAGATCACCAGCGACGCGCGCCCGGCGTGACAGCTGAGGTTGGCGCCGACTTCGACCTTGTTCAAGTCGATGCCCAGGCTCGCCAGCAACGTATTGATCAGGGTGTCCAGCAGCGGGCTGAGCACGGTGTTGATCGCATTGACCAACGCGGTGGTGACGTCGTTCAAGATGCTTCCCAGGCCACCGACGATGCTGCCCGACGGCCCATACATGTTCACACCGAGGTTGCTGACGGTGGTGCTCAGGCTGTTGACGATGTTGTTGGTGGTGTAGGCGTAGAAAAACGGTGCCTGGTTGATTTCCGGAAGGTTGGCGGCGGCGGGTGCGGAATACACGTGGGGGATGTTGGCGTTTTGCGCTACAGGGATATTGACCAGGATGTCGATGCCGCCGAGGGACTGATGTTTGTAACAGTCCATCGGTAAAATCAGAAACCGCTTGCAGGTCTTCACGCCAACATAAATGACCTGGAGCGGGTTCACGATATTGGTTGGCGGGACCGTGGCGGAGCCGAACACATCTTCCTGGGTAATCTTTCCGATTTTCAGTCCGATCAGCCTGGTCGTGGTGCTGGTCGTCAGGCTTTTGTTGGTCGCGCTCATGCAACTGTAAGCCGTGACGTAACTCCAGGCACCGCCCGCTTCCAGGGCGACATCGAGCTGTATCGATGGTGCTAGAAGCTTGATGTCCGGTGTATCACAGGCTGCACCCAAGAGGCAGGTGAGCGAATCGATCACCTCAACCAGATCCAGATAACTCAGTGCTTTAAGGGTAGGCGTCAATGGTGCGACCAGATCGGCTACTGCATCGAGCAATGGCTTGATGGCGCTTAGCACCGGCAGTTCGATCGACAACAACGTCTTGACCTGGGCGGTTCGAACATAGATCCGGTCAGGTCCCAATGGTGCCAGGGCGGCCTTTTTCGGATTACCCATGGCCGATAGTTGCGGTGGCTGCATCACCTGCACCCGCGCGTTGATCTGCGCCAGGCCCGCGAGGTTGATCGGCAAGGTCGCCACCAGGCCGTTTTGCTTGTTGGCCAACTGCACGACGCCTTCAATCAGGTCGAAGGCTTTGAGGTTCACTGCCAGGGCCGAGATGTCACTGCCACTTTCGACGTGCAACAGGTCGCCCAGTACGACGCTGGTCGTACCGGCCGCCAGCTTGAGCGCCTTCAGGCTGACGATCGTGGCACTCGCCGCCAGAGTGCCATTGGGGTCCAGGACATTGATGGCGGCCTGGATCAATTGGCTGACGGTGATGCTGTTGGACAGTACCTGGTCATAGCCGGCGGCGGTCAGGCCGAGGTCGACTTTCAGGCGATTGAGGTAGCTGAGCAGGCTGATGTTGCTGTTGACCAAACCATTCCAGCCGGCGGCATTGATCGTCACGTTGCCTCCCAGCAAGCCGCCGAACAGCAAACTGGTTATGGCTGCCTTGCCGGTATCGAATGTCAGCACGGTGCTGCGGATGGTCAGTGCCGCCAGCGGCGGCGGGAGCGCGGCGACGGCCTTGGCCTTCAGGATCAGGGTCGAGCCCGCAGGCGCACCGCCAAACAGTGCGCCGATGCCGCCAGCAAAACTTTGCGGCACGACGTGGCTGGCGATGACCTGGATCGCTTCACTTTTGCCAGGGTCGGCGGCAAATATCCGCAGGCTGTTGGCATCCAGGGTCAGCCCGCCGCAGCTGACCGTCAGTGCGCGCCCGTCGCCGGGCAAGGTGAAGCCGTTGCGCTGGGCGCTGGCGGTGGCATAGCTGGTCGCGGTGGCGCCCGTGGAACAATCACCGCCCCGCGTGGCGGCTTCGAGCGCGGCCATGTCGGCGATGCGCTGCAGGTTGCGTTTTTCCAGGTAGAGCCGGCCGCTGTCGATCACCAGCAGAATGAACACCAGCGCCAGCGCCAACGTCACCGCCGCCATCAGGCCAATGGCCCCTTTTTGTCGGGCAGGGCCGCAAAACTGCATGCGAGGCGACATCGCGCACTCCTTTGCCGGCGCACGGCCGAACGTGGCCTCCGTGGGTGTAAGGCAGTGTAGACAAGGGATGGCACGACTGCTGGCAACTCGCCATTGTGTTTTTTTGTAGATACTCTGTTCACGGTC
>NZ_AKJF01000225.1 GCF_000282475.1 Pseudomonas sp. GM78 | reverse complement strand
GGCTGCGATCTTTTGATTTTGCCCTTCAAAACAAGATCAAAAGATCGCAGCCTGCGGCAGCTCCTACAGGTTCAGCGTACAGTCAGTACGGTATCGACGCGCGTGAGCCACTGCGCTTCGATCTCGAAGTCGGCCTGGGTCAGCTGGTTGTCCTCCAACCAGTGCTCCGGGAACACCACTTCCAGGCTGTTGCCATTGGCGTTCAGTTCCACCTGGGGCATTTGCTGGGTGCCGCGGATGTGATGGAACAGGATCGCGAAGCGCAGCAACACGCACAGGCGAATCAGCTTGATGCCGTCATCGCCGAATTCGGCGAACTTGTCTTTGGGAATGTTACGGCGGTGACCGCGCACCAGCAGTGCGAGCATCAGCTGGTCTTCGCGGGAGAAACCGGCCAGGTCCGAGTGCTCGATCAGGTAGGCGCCGTGCTTGTGGTACTGATAGTGGGCGATGTCCAGGCCAACTTCATGCACCTTGGCCGCCCAGCCGAGCAGTTCGCGCCAGACGCCGTCTTCCAGGTCCCAGTCCCTGGCCACCTGATCGAAGGCATGCAGGGCCTTGCGTTCGACTCGCACCGCCTGTTCCAGGTCGACGTGATAACGCTCCATCAGCGAGGTCAGGGTGCGTTCACGCACGTCTTCGTGATGATGACGACCCAGCAGGTCATAGAGCACACCTTCGCGCAACGCGCCTTCACAGTGGTCCATGCGTTGCAGTTCAAGGGAATCGAAGATGGCTTCGAGGATGGCCAGGCCTGCCGGGAAAATCGCCCGACGGTCCGGCTTGATGCCTTCGAAGTCGATTTTCTCGACATCGCCCAGTTTGATCAGCTTGCGCTTGAGCCAGGACAGGCCTTCGGCATTCACTTCGCCGCTGCCGTGGCCGCCGGCCTTCAGCGCCAGGCCGATGGCGCGGATGGTGCCCGAGGAGCCAATGGCTTCATCCCAGGTCAGGCGGTGCAGGGCGTGTTCGATGCTCATGATCTCCAGCCGTGCTGCCGTATACGCCTGGGCGTAGCGGGCCGGGGTGATCTTGCCGTCCTTGAAATAACGCTGGGTGTAGCTGACGCAGCCCATCTGCAGGCTTTCGCGCAACAATGGCTCGAAGCGCTGACCGATGATGAATTCGGTACTGCCGCCGCCGATGTCGGCCACCAGGCGTTTGCCCGGGGTGTCGGCGAGGGTGTGGGACACGCCGAGATAGATCAGGCGCGCTTCTTCACGGCCGGAGATGACTTCCACCGGGTGGCCGAGGATTTCTTCGGCACGGTGGATGAATTCGTTGCGGTTACGGGCTTCACGCAGGGCGTTGGTGCCGACGATCCGCACGGCGCCCGTAGGCATACCGTTGATCAGTTGGGCGAAACGCTTGAGGCAATCGAGCCCGCGTTGCATGGATTCTTCGCTGAGATGACGTTCGTCGTCGATACCGGCGGCCAGCTGAACCTTCTCCCCGAGACGTTCGAGAATGCGGATTTCGCCGTTCTGGGCCTTGGCCACGACCATGTGAAAGCTGTTGGAGCCCAGGTCGATTGCGGCGATCAGGGACAGATTCTTGGCTTGGGATTGCGGCATGGTCAGGGGGTCTCGGTCGTTAACCTCGACATCGTGCCACGATCACAGGCTGGCGCCAACGCGTTGTGTTCAAAGCCTTGATCCAGCGCAGCAATGTCAGTGACCGCTGCGCGGTCAATCGCGGGCAAGCCCGCTCCCACAGGTTTTTGTGTCGATCACAAAATTGTAGATTTACACGGGTCACTGTGGGAGCGGGCTTGCCCGCGAAGAGGGCCTGACAGCCACCGAAGACCTTTCAGCCCGCCGCCTCCACGGTCCCAATGAAATTCGCCAACTCCACCGTCCGCGGATTGGCAAACAACTCCTTCGGATCCCCCACCTCATGCACCAACCCCTGATGCATGAACACCAACTTATCCCCAACTTCCCGGGCAAAGCGCATCTCATGGGTGACCATGATCAGCGTCATGCCTTCCTTGGCCAGTTGCCGAACCACGCTCAACACTTCATTGACCAGTTCCGGGTCCAGTGCCGAGGTGATTTCGTCGCACAGCAACACCTTGGGCGACATCGCCAGCGCGCGGGCGATCGCCACCCGCTGTTGCTGGCCGCCGGACAGTCGATCGGGGAAGGCGTCGAACTTCTCCCCCAGCCCGACCCGCTCCAGCATCTGCCGCGCCAGTTCGGTGGCTTTGGTTTTCGGTACTTTCTGCACCACTTGCGGCGCAAGCATCACGTTCTCGCCGACCGTCAGGTGTGGGAACAGGTTGAACTGCTGGAACACCATCCCGACTTTCTGCCGCAGGCTGCGCAGGTCGGCGCGGGCGGCGTCGAGGTATTCGCCGTCGACTTCGATGACGCCATCGTTGATCGATTCCAGGCCGTTGAGGGTGCGCAGCAAGGTCGACTTGCCCGAGCCGCTGCGGCCGATGATCGCCACCACCTGGCCTTGCTCGACGCTCAGGTCGATGCCTTTGAGCACATGGTGGTCGCCGTAGTATTTATGCAGGGCGGAAATTCTAAGCAGAGGCATGCAGTCTCCTTTCCAGGTAGCGCGCACTGAGGGACAAGGGGTAGCAGAGCAGGAAGTAGCCGAGGGCGACCAGGCCGTAGACCATGAAGGGTTCGAAAGTGGCGTTGGCCAACATGCCGCCGGTCTTGGTCAATTCTGTGAAACCGATGATCGAGGTCACGGCAGTGCCTTTGACCACTTGCACCGAGAAACCCACGGTCGGCGCCACGGCGATGCGCAGCGCTTGCGGCAAAATCACGTAGCGCAGTTGCTCCAGAGGGTTCAGCGCCAGGCTCGACGCGGCTTCCCACTGGCCGTGGGGGATCGACTCGACGCAACCGCGCCAGATCTCCGCCAGATAGGCGCTGGTGAACAACGTCAGGGCGATTGCCGCCGCGGCCCACGGCGAAATCTCCACCCCGGCCAGCGCCACCCCGAAGAACACCAGGAACAGCTGCATCAACAGCGGCGTGCCCTGGAACAGTTCGATGTAGGTGCGGGCAACGCTGCGCGGCAGGGATTTCTTCGAGAGGCGCATCAGCATGATCAGCAAGCCGATCAGCCCGCCGCCCACGAACGCCACCAGCGACAACGCCAGTGTCCATTGCAGGCCCGTGAGCAGGTTGCGCACGATGTCCCAGAAGGTGAAGTCGCTCATCGGCTGCTCCTGGCAATGAACCGGTGGCCGATCCAGTTCAGCAACTGGCGGATCAACAAGGCCATGCACAAATAGAGCAGCGTGGTCAGGGCATAGGTTTCAAAGGCGCGGAAGTTGCGCGACTGGATGAAGTTGGCGGCGAAGCTCAGCTCTTCGGTGGCGATCTGCGAACAGACCGCCGAACCGAGCATGACGATGATGATCTGGCTGCTCAGGGCCGGCCAGACCTTGCCCAGCGCTGGCAGCAGCACCACGTGGCGGAAGGCTTCGAAACGCGTCATCGCCAGTGCCGCCGCGGCCTCCAGCTGGCCTCGCGGGATTGCCTGGACACCGGCACGGATGATCTCGGTCGAGTAGGCCCCCAGATTGATCACCATCGCCAGCACCGCTGCCTGCCATTCGGAAATCTGCACGCCCAGTGACGGCAGGCCAAAGAAGATGAAAAACAACTGCACCAGGAACGGCGTATTGCGGATCAACTCGACGTAGACCGCGAAAACCCCGGCGAAGGGGCGGATGTTCCACGCCCGCACCAGCGCCCCGACGATGCCCAGGCCCACCCCCAGCACCGCGCCGATGGCCGTCAGCTCAAGGGTGAACAACGCACCGCGCAGCAACAGGTCGGTGTTGTGCACCACCGGCAAGAAATCGAACTGATAAGCCATAGCGTGTCTCCTGCGCCCCGGATCAGAGGTCGGCCGGCAGCGGTTCTTTCAACCAGGCCAGGGCGTTTTTCTCCAGCGCGCCGTCGCTCTTGGCGGTCACGAGGATCTGGTTGACCTTGTCCAGCAGCGCCGGCTCGTTCTTGTTGATGCCCACGTAGACCGGCGAATCCTTGAGCTTCACTTTCAGCGCCGGCACGCGTTTGGGGCTCTTCTCGCTGATCGCGACCATCACCACGTTGCCGCTGGCGATCAGGTCCACTTGCCCGGCCAGGTAAGCGGCGATGGTCGAGTTGTTGTCTTCGAAACGCTTGATGGTCACGCCTTCGGGGGCGACCTTGGTCAGTTCGATGTCTTCGATGGCGCCACGGGTGACGCTGATGGTTTTGCCCTTGAGGTCGTCCAGGCTCTTGATGTCGGCGTCTGGCGGCCCGAACACGGCGAGATAGAAAGGCGCATAGGCGCGGGAGAAGTCGATGACTTTTTCCCGCTCGGGGTTCTTGCCCAGGCTGGAGATCACCAGGTCGACCTTGCCGGTGGTGAGGAACGGGATGCGGTTGGTGCTGTTGACCGGGGTCAGTTCGAGTTTGACCTTGAGCTGGTCAGCCAGCAGTTTCGCGGTGTCGATATCCAGGCCGCGCGGCTTCATGTCCGGGCCGACCGAGCCGAAGGGCGGGAAGTCCTGCGGTACGGCGACCTTGAGGACGCCGCGCTTGACCACATCTTCCAGGGCGTCGGCGTGGGCGGGGGCCTGACACAGCACGAGGCTGGTGAACAAGGCAGCGAGGAGGGCGCTGTAACGCTGGGTCATGGCAAGTCTCCGGATCTTCGAGAAGTGATTTCTGCGGATCGACAGAGCACGGGCCATGCCAACATGCCGGCTTCGGGGCGCCAGGCCGCGGTTTTGCTGGCGTCCCACGGTCTTACTGGTCTGAACAGTCAGGTGGCCTTTCGCACCCCGATGGCGCAACCGCGAATGCAATCGAACCCCCATGGGGCACGACTTGCCGGGCGCGGCGAATAGCTTTACAACTGATCGCACATTGGCCTGGTTCGACTGGAAAACCATGAACTCGATCTCTCGCGCCGTACCTGAAGTGGCGCTGCAAGCCATCCGCAAACTGATCACCGAACAGGGTTTCGGGCCGGGGGATGCCTTGCCCTCGCAACGGGACCTGGCCGTGCAATTGGGTGTCAGTCGGGCATCGTTGCGCGAGGCGTTGTCATCGCTCAGCGCCCTGGGTGTCATCAGTATCCAGCCGGGTAAAGGCGTGTTCGTGCAGGCGCCCGTGGAGCTGCCCCGGGGTGAGGCGGCACCCGGTTGGCCGTTTGCGGCACAGGCTTCGCCCCTGGATATCTTCCAGTTGCGCTATGCGCTTGAGGGCTTTGCTGCGGGTCTGGCGGCCGTGACCTTGAGCATCGATGAGCTCGATGCACTGGAAGATAACGTCGCCGCCATGCGCGACGAGCTCAAGCGGTGCGACTTCGAAGCGGCGGCCCGCCTGGACTTTGAATTCCACCGACGCATTTTGCTGGCCAGCGGCAACCAGGCAATGCTCAGCATCCTGACGGCCAGCGCCGACATCTTCCTGGAAAGCCAGAAGCTACCGTTCATCCGGGCCGAGCGGGCCATGGAAACCTGGCAGGAACACCGCAAAATCCTCCGCGCGCTGGCGCGCCGGGCCTCGGGGGCTGCACAAAAGGCCATGCACGAACACGTGCGCAACGCGGCGCTGCGTACTGGAATTGCCTTCGTCGCTCCCGCCACGGCGTGACCTGGGCTATACCCAAACTCATGGAACACCATAGCGAGACTCAATCATCTGCACCTTCCTGAACGAGGGAAGGGCCGTTATGATGGGCCACGTTTTTTTGCTTACAACCCTGGAGAATTCCATGAGCAGCGATCTTATCAAACACGTTAGCGACGCTAGCTTCGAGGCCGACGTACTCAAGGCTGAAGGCGCTGTACTGGTCGACTACTGGGCTGAGTGGTGCGGCCCTTGCAAAATGATCGCTCCTGTCCTGGACGAAATTGCAGAGACTTACAAAGGCAAGCTGACCGTTGCCAAACTGAACATCGACGAAAACCAGGAAACCCCCGCCAAGCACGGCGTGCGTGGTATCCCGACGCTGATGCTGTTCAAGAATGGCAACGTTGAAGCGACCAAGGTCGGCGCACTGTCGAAGTCGCAACTGGCGGCTTTCCTCGACGCCAACATCTAAGCGTCGTTACAGCGTGTCAGAAAAAGGCCCCGCAATTAGCGGGGCTTTTTTCGTTGTAGAGGGCTAGACGCTCCGAAACTCAGGTGTTACATTCGGCCCCGCGCTGGTTTCTCCAGTGCCCCCTGCTAGCCGTCGCCGACGCTCTCCTTTTCGAATAAGTACGCGATCCTGTCGCCTTCTCCGCGGCGCGGCCTCATTAAGCCAAAAGCTTAATTTCCCCCCTCCATAAATGATTACGTCATTCCTATATGAATCTGACTGAACTCAAGCAAAAGCCGATTACCGAACTGCTCGAATTGGCCGAACAGATGGGCATAGAAAATATGGCCCGTTCGCGCAAGCAGGACGTGATTTTCTCCCTGCTGAAAAAGCACGCGAAAAGCGGCGAGGAAATCTCCGGTGATGGCGTGCTGGAGATTCTCCAGGACGGCTTCGGCTTCCTCCGCTCTGCAGACGCCTCCTATCTCGCCGGCCCAGACGATATCTATGTCTCGCCGAGCCAGATCCGTCGCTTCAACTTGCGCACCGGTGACACCATCGTTGGCAAGATCCGCCCTCCGAAGGAAGGCGAGCGTTATTTCGCGCTGCTCAAGGTCGACACGATCAACTTCGACCGTCCGGAAAACGCGAAAAACAAGATTCTCTTCGAGAACCTGACCCCGCTGTTCCCGACCGTGCGCATGAAGATGGAAGCCGGTAACGGTTCCACCGAAGACTTGACCGGTCGAGTCATCGACCTGTGCGCCCCGATCGGTAAAGGCCAGCGCGGTCTGATCGTTGCACCGCCGAAAGCCGGTAAGACGATCATGCTGCAGAACATCGCGGCGAACATTGCGCGTAACAATCCTGAAGTTCATCTGATCGTATTGCTGATCGACGAACGTCCGGAAGAAGTAACCGAGATGCAGCGCACCGTGCGCGGCGAAGTGGTTGCCTCGACGTTCGACGAGCCGCCAACCCGCCACGTGCAGGTTGCCGAAATGGTGATCGAGAAGGCCAAGCGCCTGGTCGAACACAAGAAGGACGTGGTGATCCTGCTCGACTCCATCACCCGTCTGGCCCGTGCCTACAACACCGTGATCCCGAGCTCCGGCAAGGTATTGACCGGTGGTGTCGATGCCCACGCCCTGGAGAAACCGAAGCGTTTCTTCGGCGCCGCGCGGAACATCGAAGAAGGCGGCTCGCTGACCATCATCGCCACCGCGCTGGTTGAAACCGGCTCGAAGATGGACGAAGTGATCTACGAGGAATTCAAAGGCACCGGCAACATGGAACTGCCTCTGGATCGCCGCATCGCTGAAAAGCGTGTGTTCCCGGCTATCAACATCAACCGTTCGGGTACCCGTCGCGAAGAGCTGCTGACCGCCGACGACGAGCTGCAGCGCATGTGGATCCTGCGCAAGCTGCTGCACCCGATGGACGAAGTGGCTGCCATCGAGTTCCTGGTCGACAAGCTGAAAACGACCAAGACCAACGATGAGTTCTTCCTGTCGATGAAGCGCAAGTAAGTCGATAGACCAGCAAAAGCCGGGGAAACCCGGCTTTTTGCTATCTGAATTTTGCTCAAGCGGCAGTTCGTGGTTCTGAATAAAGGGGTTCGGCGCTAAACTGCCCACCCCGAACGCCACGGCCAACACGAGGCTCACGCATGCAGTATCGCGACTTGCGCGACTTTATCAGCGGCCTGGAACAGCGCGGCGAACTCAAGCGCATCCAGGTTCCGGTGTCCCCAGTGCTCGAAATGACCGAGGTCTGCGATCGCACCTTGCGCGCCAAGGGCCCGGCCCTGCTTTTCGAAAAGCCCACCGGTTTTGACATTCCCGTGCTCGGCAACCTGTTCGGCACCCCCGAGCGCGTGGCGCTGGGCATGGGCGCCGAAGCGGTCAGCGAACTGCGCGAGATCGGCAAATTGCTGGCGTTCCTCAAGGAGCCCGAGCCGCCAAAGGGGCTGAAAGATGCCTGGTCCAAGCTGCCGATCTTCCGCAAGATCATCTCGATGGCACCCAAGGTGGTCAAGGATGCGATCTGCCAGGAAGTGGTCATCGAAGGCGACGACGTCGATCTGTCGACCTTGCCCGTGCAGACCTGCTGGCCAGGCGACGTCGCACCGCTGATCACCTGGGGCCTGACGGTCACCAAGGGTCCGAACAAGGACCGGCAGAACCTCGGCATCTACCGTCAGCAAGTGATTGGCCGCAACAAGGTCATCATGCGCTGGCTGAGCCACCGTGGCGGCGCGCTGGATTACCGTGAATGGTGTGAAAAACATCCTGGCCAGCCGTTCCCGGTGGCTGTGGCACTGGGTGCTGACCCGGCGACCATTCTGGGTGCCGTGACCCCGGTGCCGGACAGCCTCTCCGAGTACGCCTTCGCCGGCCTGCTGCGCGGCAACCGTACCGAGCTGGTGAAATGCCGCGGCAACGACCTGCAAGTGCCGGCCACCGCCGAGATCATCCTTGAAGGCGTGATCCACCCGGGCGAGATGGCCGATGAAGGTCCGTACGGCGACCACACCGGTTACTACAACGAAGTCGACAGCTTCCCGGTGTTCACGGTCGAGCGCATTACCCATCGGATCAGGCCGATTTATCACAGTACTTACACTGGTCGTCCGCCGGATGAGCCGGCGATTCTCGGCGTGGCGCTGAACGAAGTGTTCGTGCCGATCCTGCAAAAGCAGTTCCCGGAGATCACCGACTTCTACCTGCCGCCCGAAGGTTGCTCGTACCGCATGGCCGTCGTGACCATGAAGAAGTCGTACCCGGGGCATGCCAAGCGGGTAATGCTGGGTGTCTGGTCGTTTTTGCGACAGTTCATGTACACCAAGTTCGTTATCGTCACCGACGACGATATCAACGCGCGGGACTGGAACGACGTGATCTGGGCCATCACCACGCGCATGGACCCCAAGCGTGACACGGTGATGATCGAGAACACGCCGATCGACTACCTCGACTTCGCCTCGCCGGTGTCCGGCCTGGGTTCGAAGATGGGGCTCGATGCCACGCATAAATGGCCGGGTGAAACCACGCGCGAGTGGGGCCGTGTAATCGTCAAGGACGACGCCGTGACCCAGCGGATCGATGCCATCTGGAATCAGTTAGGAATAGATTGATGCGTGTAACCTTGCAGCCCTCCGGAGCCGTACTGGATATCTTGCCCGGCGAGCGGATTCTCGATGGCGCGCGCCGCCTGGGCTATGAATGCCCGCAAAGCTGTCGCAACGGTAACTGCCATGTGTGCGCTGCACTGCTGGTGGAAGGGCGCGTCGAGCAGTCAGGTCTCGTGCGCGACCATGGCGAGTTCTACACTTGCATAGCAGAGCCGCTGGAAGACTGCATCGTGCTGTGGGATGGCGTGCTCGCGCTGGGAGAATTGCCGGTGCGCAGTCTGTCGTGTCAGGTCACCAGTTGCACCGAGGTCGGCGGCGATACCTGGCGGGTGCGGCTGCGGGCCCCCGCCGGCAAGCCACC
>NZ_AKJF01000224.1 GCF_000282475.1 Pseudomonas sp. GM78 | reverse complement strand
GAGCTGAAGCAACCTGCTGCCGAAAACTGCATAACTCATTGTTTACCAAAGAGTTTTCCGTTTCGACTGCGCCGGAAGTGGGGCGAATTATAGGCCTCCAGAATCTGCCGTCAAGCATTGATTTGGTTTTTCTATCGAGAAGCTACCAACGGCAGGAAAAGCCGCCCTTCCCTCTATATAGAAGAGGCAAAAACGAAAAGGAGAACGTGCAAGCCTGCCGGACAGCTCGAGCTACGGCGCGACAGAGACGGCATTGAGGATTTTCGCCCGAAGCAATCCGCTTGCCCCGCATCCTGACCCTGTAAAAGTCTGGCGAGCGAATCATGAACGGCTGGAGGCTGGAATTATATGGTGTCCCAGGGCAGGTTCGAACTGCCAACCTTCCCCTTAGGAGGGGGATGCTCTATCCAATTGAGCTACTGAGACACAAGATGCCCGCGAAGCTACGCGTAGCGATAGACGGCGTGCATGTTAACGGGCGAGCCTGCCTTTGTCATGTCATCCGTGGGCTTTTTAAGTGTAGGCAGATGTCACGCGAGAGCTTGAAGTTTTCATGCCCAAGCCAGAAGAGGACCAGCGCCTTCCCCGCCAAGGAGGCCAACCCCATGATAATCAGCCTGCCACCCATCCTAAATGACTCTCGTTACACGTATGCCACTAGTAAATCGGCCATTTGCCACTATCCTGTACAGATAAGGAAGAGTGATCGAATTCGCATGGGATGCCCCTTGGTTTTTTCAGAAGTCCTGCGGGGGCAAAGGACGCGACCAGAGACACGGATCGGTAAATTTTCAAGACCAGTCCGCATTTCTGACAATTGGTGCTGGCAGAACGCCTTTATCCAGCTCAATATTTGTCACAGAATTGACGCCAATGAACTGGCGAACTTGAGGCATGATACGAGCCTCTATCAATTCAGGTTGAACATTTGGCCAGAGCGCTTGTCCTATCAGACATCCTGCGGCCAATCCCGAGAACCGCTCCCCTGAACTAACCGGTTAAATATATGCGCCCATTGAAACAGGCAATTTATTCCAGCCGTACGGCTGACAAGTTCGTCGTACGTCTGCCAGACGGAATGCGTGAACGCATTGCCGAGGTGGCTCGCAATCATCACCGCAGCATGAACTCCGAAATCATTGCGCGCCTGGAGCAGAGTCTCATTCAGGAAGGCGCACTGGGCGAAGAGCTGAGCATGCGCCTGGACAGCCCGGAGCTGTCACTGCACGAGCGCGAACTCCTGCAGCGTTTCCGCCAACTCTCTCACCGCCAGCAAAATGCGCTTGTTTCACTGATCGCCCATGACGCAGAGATGACTGCAGACGCCTCCTGATTCGTCCCCGCAAGCTCAAGCCAGCCTGATCGCTGGCTTTTTTTTGCCTGAAATTCAGCCATAAAAAAGCCCGCCGTAGGGCGGGCTGTTAAACAAGTCTCAGAGCAGGAAAATCGTCGCCAGCCCCAGGAAGATAAAGAAGCCACCACTGTCGGTCATGGCGGTAATCATCACACTGGCCCCCATGGCAGGATCTCGCCCGAGTCGCGCCAGCGTCATCGGAATCAAGACCCCCATCAATGCCGCAAGTAACAGGTTGAGGGTCATGGCAGCGGTCATCACCACTCCGAGCGACCAACTGCCATACAACAGGTAGGCCACCGCGCCGATCACACCACCCCAGATCACGCCGTTGATCAAGGCAACTGCCAGCTCCTTGCGCATCAGTCGCGAAGTGTTGCCCGTACTCACCTGGTCCAGCGCCATGGCGCGAACGATCATGGTGATGGTCTGGTTACCGGAGTTACCTCCGATACCCGCTACGATCGGCATCAACGCAGCCAGCGCCACCAGCTTCTCAATGGAGCCCTCGAACAGACCGATCACCCGGGACGCCACAAATGCGGTGATCAGGTTCACTGCCAGCCAGGCCCAGCGGTTACGCAGGGACTTCCAGACCGACGCGAAAATATCCTCTTCTTCACGCAGACCCGCCATGTTGAGAACTTCGTTTTCGCTCTCCTCACGAATCAGGTCGACCATTTCATCGATGGTCAAACGGCCGATCAGCTTGCCGTTCTTATCGACAACGGGGGCCGAGATCAAGTCGTAACGCTCAAACGCCTGGGCAGCATCGTAGGCCTCTTCATCCGGATGGAAACTCACCGGATCGCTGGCCATGACCTCGGAAACCTGCTTATCCGGATCGTTGACCAACAAGCGCTTGATCGGCAGCACCCCCTTGAGCACGCCGTCGTAGTCAACCACGAACAATTTGTCGGTATGGCCAGGCAGCTCCTTGAGGCGTCGCAGGTATCGCAGAACCACTTCGAGACTGACATCCTCGCGGATGGTGACCATCTCGAAGTCCATCAGCGCGCCGACCTGGTCCTCGTCATAGGACAACGCCGAGCGGACACGCTCGCGTTGCTGAGCATCGAGGGTCTCCATCAGCTCATGGACGACATCTCGCGGCAGCTCGGAAGCCAGGTCGGCCAGTTCGTCGGCATCCATGTCCTTGGCCGCAGCCAGGAGCTCGTGATCGTCCATGTCGGCGATCAGGGTTTCACGAACCGAATCGGATACTTCGAGCAGGATGTCGCCGTCGCGATCAGCCTTGACCAACTGCCAGAGCGTCAGGCGGTCATCGAGCGGCAAGGCTTCAAGAATATAGGCGACGTCGGCGGAGTGCAGGTCATCGAGCTTGCGTTGCAGCTCAACGAGATTTTGCCGGTGAACCAGGTTTTCGACTCGGTCCTGATGCGGACCTTCCTGGCGATGAGTCAGGTCTTCAACCACTCGCTGACGCTGCAACAGCTCAACAACTTGAGCCAGGCGGTCCTGCAAGCTTTCCTGCGTTTTCTTTACTTCTACTTCAGACATAGGCGAACTCCACTCCCAGCAGCGGGGTGCGCCGGAAGGATCAATCAGTCAATTCATGATTGGAAAATCGGGGTATTGAGTAACTACTGGGTAAGTCCATGGAGGTAATCCAAAAGCCCCGGCGGGGCTGACGGGCGCAATCATACACCGACTGACGGCTGAAAACGTTAAAAAATCGCGGCTGAAACAAGCGCTTGCGAAACAATCTTGAGCGCGTGCCTGACACCTGAAAGTGCGACGACTCATCTCGAAAAGAAAACACACTGGCGATGGAAAATGCAGGCGCCAGCCCTGAATGTGGAAACCCGATCAGCGCCGGGTAGCGATCATCAATCAGCGCATGATCGTCGGCATTAGCCAACCGGACGTCGAGGGCGCTCTGGCAAAGCCAGACAAGATCAGCATTCGAAACTCAAGCACGCACCACCAGACCAAGCGAGGTCGCAGCGCCAGCATCGAGTTTGACGAGAGAGGATGCACGAAAGGAAAAGCCAAATTCCAGACAGCAAAAAGCCCGC
>NZ_AKJF01000223.1 GCF_000282475.1 Pseudomonas sp. GM78 | reverse complement strand
CCGGTTTAGCCGCGCTGGGCCAGGGATGGCCCATCGCGGCGACCCACGGAGCAATGCCGGAGTGAGGGCATGCCGAGCCTAAGCGAGGCACCGAGTGGTGGGGCAAAGCCTTTTGCTTACTTTTCGCTTTTCAAAGTGACCCGCTGTAAAAGCGGAACCCTAGGTGGCCGTTACCGCAGCAACGGATATGCACACGATCAACCGGCCTCTCACATCCGACTCTGCTTACGCCGCCGCCACTGCCGCGCAACCCACCAACGCCAATACATCATCACCAGACAATAGGCCAATGCCCCAAGCACAACGCCTACCACCACCGACCCCAGCAAAAATGGCTGCCACAGGGTCGAGAGCTCACCGCTGATCCATTCCCAGGTCAGCTCGTCTGGCAGATGCCGTGCGGGAACATCCATCAACCAGGCTCCGGTCTGATAAGTGCAGAAGAACACCGCCGGCATGGTGATCGGGTTGGTCAGCCAGACCAGGCTGACCGCAATCGGCATGTTGCCGCGCACGATGATCGCGAGAACCGCAGCGACCAGCATCTGCAACGGAATCGGCAGGAATGCCGCGAACAGGCCGACCGCCATGGCCCGGGCGACGGAATGGCGATTGAGGTGCCAGAGGTTCGGGTCATGCAGCAGGGTTCCGAGAAAGCGTAAGGACTTGTGTTCCCTGATGCTGGTCGGGTCTGGCATGTAGCGTTTGAATAAGCGCCGGGGCATAAGGCTTCTCGGTCGGTCAAGGCGGCAAGTATGTCTGGATTCTATGAGGCGCCCATTCAGACTTTGTGACAATTGTTAACGACGGACGTGCGCCAGGCCGGCTATGCCTAGGGACGGGACTCTCAAGGACGGGCGTATGCGCACAGGGATGATGGCGCTGGCGTTGGGCCTGTTGGCCTTGCGTTTTTTACCGGTGTTACCGCCGGTCTGGTTGTGGTTATCGATGCCGGTGGCCGGCTTGATGTTGCTGCCGTTCAGGACGTATCCGGCGGCGTTTTTCCTGTTCGGCCTGAGTTGGGCCTGCGCCAATGCCCAATGGGCCCTGGATGATCGGCTGTCGCCGGCACTCGACGGGGAAACGCGTTGGGTCGAAGGGCGGATCAGCGGGTTGCCACAGAATGGCGAGGGTGTGGTGCGTTTCGAACTGACCGATAGTCAGTCACGGCGCACCGTGCTGCCGCGACATTTACGTCTGGCCTGGTACGACGGCCCGCCGGTACACAGCGGCGAACGCTGGCGGCTGGCGGTCAAGCTGAAACGACCCGTGGGGTTGCTCAATCCACATGCCTTCGACTACGAGGCCTGGCTGTTGGCGCAACGTATTGGTGCAACCGGTACCGTCAAGGCCGGGGAGCGACTTGCGCCTGCCCGGTGGGCCTGGCGCGACGGTATCCGCCAGAGGCTGCAGGCCGTGGACGCCCAGGGCCGGACTGGCGTGCTGGTGGCGTTGGTGCTCGGAGACGGCGCGGGGCTCAGTCGCGAAGACTGGCAGGTGTTGCAAGACACCGGCACCGTGCACCTGCTGGTGATTTCCGGGCAACACGTCGGCTTGTTGGCGGGGCTGGTTTATCTGTTGATCGCCGGGCTTGCCCGTTACGGCTTGTGGCCAGGCCGTCTGCCATGGTTGCCCTGGGCCTGCGGCCTGGCTTTCGTTGCCGCCCTTGGCTATGGGCTGCTGGCTGGCTTCGAAGTGCCGGTTCGCCGGGCCTGCCTGATGATCGGCCTGGTGCTGCTGTGGCGCCTGCGTTTTCGCCACCTCGGTGCCTGGTGGCCGCTGTTGCTGGCGCTCAATGGCGTCTTGCTGATGGACCCGTTGGCGAGTCTGCAACCGGGTTTCTGGCTGTCCTTCGCGGCAGTGGCGGTGCTGATCTTCACGTTCGGTGGGCGCTTGGGGCCTTGGCCATGGTGGCAAACCTGGACCCGTGCCCAGTGGCTGATCGCTATCGGCCTTGGCCCGTTCTTGCTGATCCTGGGATTGCCGATCAGCCTCAGCGGGCCACTGGTCAACCTGCTGGCGGTGCCCTGGATCAGTCTGGTGGTGCTGCCCCCTGCATTGCTCGGGACTCTGTTGCTGCCGGTACCCTACATCGGCGAGTGGCTGCTGTGGCTGGCGGGCGGCTTGATCGATTGGCTGTTCACCGGGCTGGCATTGATCGCCGGCAAGGTTCCCGCATGGGTGCCCGCGGCCATCCCGCTGTGGGTCTGGGGTATCGGCACGCTGGGCGCCTTTTTGTTGCTGCTGCCGCGCGGCGTGCCGATGCGTCCGTTAGGTTGGCCTTTGTTGCTGGTACTGGTTTTTCCGCCGCGGCCGATGCTGCCCGAAGGCATTGCCGAGGTCTGGCAACTGGATGTGGGGCAAGGGCTGGCGATCATGGTGCGCACTCGCCATCACACTCTGCTGTATGACGCCGGTCCGCGTTTGCGGGGTCTTGACCAGGGTGAGCGGGTGGTACTGCCGGCACTGCGCAAGCTGGGGGTGAAGGCGGTCGACCTGATGTTGATCAGCCATGCCCATGCCGATCACGCCGGTGGCGCCCGGGCAGTGGCCAACGGTTTGCCGGTAAGCCGGGTGCTCAGTGGCGAACCTGCCGACTTGCCTGGCGAGTTGCAGGCCGAGGGCTGTGAGAGCGGCCGGCAATGGACGTGGGACGGGGTGAACTTTCAACTGTGGCACTGGCCGCTGGCCAGGGACAGCAACCAGAATTCCTGTGTGTTGCAGATCGAAGCCAATGGCGAGCGATTGTTGCTCAGCGGTGACATCGACACCCACGCCGAACGCGCGTTGCTCGACAGCGCATTGGCCGTGCCTACCGATTGGTTGCAGTCACCGCACCACGGTAGTCGCAGTTCGTCTTCGATGGCGCTGCTCAACGTCTTGCAGCCCAAGGCGGCACTGATCTCCCGTGGCCAGGGAAACTCGTTCGGCCATCCTCATGCGGTAGTGATCGAACGCTATCGGCATCGTGCGATGGCGATCTACGACAGTGCGGAGCAAGGCGCCGTTCATCTGCAACTGGGGCGTTTCGAGGCACCGCGCTCGATGCGTCAAGAACGGCGTTTCTGGCGTGATCCGCCACCCTCGGGCAAATAACCCGGGGTTATCAAAGGCCGACCGGATGCGACATCACAGTCTTCGGTGCGCCCACCCCCTATGTTAGAGTGGCGCACTTTTTCGAGGGGACTGTCACTGTGTGGGAATTGGTCAAATCCGGCGGCTGGATGATGCTGCCGATCATCCTGAGTTCCATCGCGGCCATGGCGATCGTTGCCGAACGCCTGTGGACCCTGCGGGCCAGTCGCGTGACCCCGGAGCATTTGCTCGGGCAGGTCTGGGTCTGGATCAAGGACAAGCAACTCAACAAGGAAAAGCTCAAGGAGCTGCGCGCCAATTCGCCGTTGGGTGAAATCCTGGCTGCTGGCCTGGCGAACTCCCGGCATGGTCGCGAGATCATGAAGGAGTGTATCGAAGAGGCCGCCGCGCGGGTCATCCACGAGCTGGAGCGCTACATCAATGCCCTCGGCACCATCGCCGCCATGGCCCCGTTGCTGGGACTGCTGGGCACGGTGCTGGGCATGATCGATATTTTCAGCGCGTTCATGGGTACGGGCATGACCACCAACGCCGCAGTGCTGGCCGGGGGTATCTCCAAGGCGCTGATCACCACGGCCGCCGGTTTGATGGTCGGTATCCCGTCGGTATTCTTCCACCGCTTCCTGCAACGCCGGATCGATGAACTGGTGGTGGGCATGGAGCAGGAAGCGATCAAGCTGGTCGAAGTCGTGCAGGGTGATCGTGACGTGGATCTGGCGGGGGTCAAAGCGTGAAATTCCGCCGCAAGCAACGGGAGAATGTGGACATCAACCTCGCGTCGCTGATCGACGTGGTGTTTATCCTGCTGCTGTTTTTCGTCGTGACCACCACGTTCACCCGTGAAACCCAGTTGCGCGTCGATTTGCCTGAGGCGGTCAGCGGTGCGCCTTCCGATGACCAGACCCGGCAACTGGACATCGCGATCAGCGCCGACGGCGTGTTTTCGGTGAACAACCAGGTATTGCCCAAAAGCGACCTGGCGACGCTGATGGATGCCCTGCAGAAACAATCCAATGGCGACACCAGCCGGCCGCTGTCCATCAGCGCCGACGGAAAATCCCAGCATCAGTCGGTCATCACTGCCATGGACGCTGCCGGCAAACTCGGCTTCAGCCACTTGCGCATGACCACGGTCGAGGCGGCGCCGGCCGCGCCCTGATGACCATGTCCGATCGCTTGCTCGCTGCGTGGTACCGGGGTCATCCCGCCCTGAAACTGTTACAGCCGCTGGAGTGGTTGTACCGCTGCGTGGTCAACAACAAGCGCAAGCGCTTTCTGGCCGGTGAGGGTGATATCTATCAGCCACCGGTGCCGTTGATCGTGGTGGGCAACATCACCGTCGGCGGCACCGGCAAGACACCGCTGATCCTGTGGATGATCCAGCACTGTCAACGCAGTGGTTTGCGGGTCGGCGTGGTCAGCCGGGGTTACGGTGCCAAGCCTGCGCAATTGCCTTGGCGGGTCGAGGCGCAGCAAAGCGCCGACATCGCCGGCGATGAGCCGCTGCTGATCGTGCAGCGAACCGGCGTGCCCTTGATGATCGATCCGGATCGCAGTCGCGCGGTCAAAGCCCTGCTGGCCAGTGAGCCGCTGGACCTGATCCTGTCCGATGACGGCATGCAGCATTACCGCCTGGCCCGGGATCTGGAGCTGGTCCTGATCGACGCTGCCCGCGGATTGGGCAACCGCCGCTGCTTGCCGGCCGGACCATTGCGTGAACCAGTCGAGCGTCTGCAAAGTGTCGACGCGGTCCTCTACAACGGCGCCACGGCGGACAGCGGCGACGGCTTTGCCTTCCAGTTGCAACCGACGGCACTGGTCAACCTGCAAAGCGGCGAACGGCGCCCGCTCGATCACTTTCCCGCGGGCCAGGCGCTGCATGCGGTGGCCGGGATCGGTAACCCGCAGCGTTTCTTCAAGACCCTCGAAACGTTACACTGGCAGCCAGTGCCGCATGCGTTCGCCGACCACGCCGAATACAGCATGCAGGCCTTGAATTTCAACCCGTCATTGCCATTGGTGATGACCGAAAAGGATGCGGTGAAGTGCCGTGCCTTCGCCGCCGCCGACTGGTGGTACCTGGCGGTCGACGCTGTGCCGTCGCCAGCCTTCACGGCCTGGTTCGATACCCAGTTGATGCGCCTGTTGCCGGCGCGTCTTTTGCCTTAACTCCGTTTCTATCCAGGGAATGATCATGGACACCAAATTGCTCGATATCCTCGCTTGCCCGGTCTGCAAAGGCCCGCTCAAGCTCAGCGCCGACAAGACCGAGCTGATCAGCAAGGGCGCTGGCCTCGCGTACCCGATTCGCGACGGCATCCCGGTGATGCTCGAAACCGAAGCCCGTACCTTGACCACCGACGAGCGCCTGGATAAATGACCACAGCCTTTACCGTTGTTATTCCTGCGCGCTACGCCTCCACCCGCCTGCCGGGCAAGCCGCTGTTGTTGATCGCCGGCAAGCCGATGATCCAGCACGTCTGGGAGCAGGCGTGCAAGAGCAGCGCCCAGCGCGTGGTGGTTGCCACGGACGATGCACGCATCGCCCAGGCCTGCGAAGGTTTCGGTGCCGAAGTGGTGATGACTCGCGAAGACCACAACTCCGGAACCGATCGCCTGGCTGAGGTCGCGACGAAGCTGGGCCTGGCGCCTGACGCGATCGTGGTCAACGTCCAGGGTGACGAGCCGCTCATCCCGCCGAGTGTCATTGATCAGGTGGCCGTCAATCTGGCTGCCCACACCGAAGCGCGCATGGCCACGCTGGCCGAGCCGATCGAAGACCTGGAGAGCCTGTTCAACACCAACGTGGTCAAGGTCGTCAGCGACCTCAATGGCCTGGCACTGACCTTCAGTCGCGCCACGTTGCCATGGGCACGGGACACGTTCGCCAAGAGTCTGGAGCAAATGCCCGAAGGTGTGCCGTATCGCCGCCACATTGGCATCTACGCCTACCGCGCCGGTTTCCTGCATGACTTCGTCAGCTGGGGCCCGTGCTGGCTGGAAAACACCGAGTGCCTGGAACAGCTGCGTGCCTTGTGGCACGGGGTACGGATTCACGTCGCCGATGCGCTGATCGCCCCGCCTGCCGGTGTCGATACCGTTGAAGACCTTGAGCGCGTTCGTCGCCTGCTGGAGGCCTGATGCGGGTTCTGTTTGTCTGCTTGGGCAACATCTGCCGTTCACCCACGGCCGAAGGCGTTCTGCGGCATAAATTGCGCGAAGCAGGGCTGGCCGATCAAGTCGAAGTGGCCTCCGCCGGTACCGGCGACTGGCACGTGGGCAGTGCACCGGACAAGCGCAGCCAGGCGGCTGCCAAGCGTCGTGGTTATGATTTGTCCGCCCAGCGCGCCCAGCAGGTCACCCGCGCCGATTTCTCCGAGTACGACCTGATTTTGGCGATGGACAACAGCAACCTGCGCAACCTCATGGATTTGCAACCGGCCAGGAGCAGGGCGGAGCTGGACCTGTTCCTGCGTCGCTACCCCTCGGAGGTCGAGGAAGTCCCGGACCCCTACAACGACAGTGAACATGGCTTTGAACATGTGCTGGACTTGATCGAGCGCGCCAGTGACCTGCTGGTGATCGAACTGAAGGAACGGTTATGAGTTTGCTAGTGCGATCAGGGGTTTCGCTCAAGCCGTTCAACAGTTTTGGCGTGGATGTCCAGGCCCGCCTGTTTGCCGAGGCCCACAGCGACGCCGATGTGCGTGAGGCCCTGGCCTATGCGCGGGAACACCAGGTGCCTTTGCTGGTGATCGGTGGTGGCAGCAACTTGCTGCTGACGGCCGATATCGAATCGCTGGTGCTGCGCATGGCCACCCGCGGCATACGCGTGATTAGCGACGATGGCAGCAAAGTCGTGATCGAGGCCGAAGCGGGCGAACCCTGGCACCCGTTCGTGCAACACACCCTGGTGCAGGGCTTGTCGGGCCTGGAAAACCTCAGTCTGATTCCCGGCACCGTTGGCGCGGCACCCATGCAGAACATCGGTGCCTATGGCGTGGAAATCAAGGATGTGTTCGCCGGCCTGACCGCTCTTGATCGCCAAAGCGGCGAACTGCGCGACTTCAGCCTGCAAGAGTGCAACTTCGCTTACCGCGACAGCGTGTTCAAGCAGGAGCCAGGGCGCTGGTTGATCCTGCGCGTGCGTTTCATCCTCGATCACACCGCACACCTGCATCTGGAGTACGGTCCTGTGCGTCAGCGCCTGACCGAGCAGGGCATCGATCATCCGACCGCCACGGACGTCAGCCAGGCCATTTGCAGCATTCGCAACGAGAAACTTCCGGATCCGGCGGTGCTCGGCAATGCCGGCAGCTTTTTCAAGAACCCCCTGGTGCCCGCGGCGTTGGTCGCACAGCTCAAGGGCGAATACCCGGATCTGGTGGCCTACGCGCAACCCGACGGGCAGATGAAGCTGGCTGCCGGCTGGTTGATCGAGCGGGCAGGGTGGAAAGGTTTCCGCGATGCCGATGCCGGCGTGCACAAAATGCAGGCCCTGGTGCTGGTCAATTACGGGAATGCGACAGGGTTGCAACTGCTAAGCCTGGCACAGCGCATCCAGAAAGACATTTCAGAGCGTTTCCATGTCGACCTGGAAATGGAGCCCAATAGGTATTGAGCTAAGCTTTCATGATGGATTGCCAAAGCCCTGCATAACTCAAGTTGTGCAGGGCTTTTTTGTTAATGCAGGCTTAACCTGGTCTGCTGACGATGCAAGCATTTGCTCCACCAAAGGCCCGGTGCAGACGTGTCCGTTTGTACAAGAGAGCCCATTAGCCTGAGCTGATCTGCGTGACCCACCCAAGATCCAACGGCAGATTGCTCGACCCCATAACTCAAGCACTATGCGGGCGTGCCCATGATTACCCTGAAACTTAACGGTCAAGACCATCCTCTCGACGTCACCGAGGATATGCCCTTGCTCTGGGCGATTCGCGACGTGGCCGGTTACAACGGCACCAAGTTTGGCTGTGGCATGGGCCTTTGCGGCGCCTGCACGATTCATATCGAAGGTGCTCCGGCGCGCAGTTGCATCACGCCGATTGGCTCGGTCGTCGGTCAGAACGTCACTACCATCGACAACCTGCACGCCGACCCGGTCGGCAAAGTCGTGCAGCAAGCCTGGCTCGATACGGCCGTGGCCCAATGCGGTTACTGCCAGGGCGGGCAGATCATGTCCGCCACCGCACTGCTCAAGACCAATCCCGACCCCAGCGATGAGCAGATCGAAGAGGCGATGGTCGGCAATATCTGCCGCTGCGGTACCTATAACCGCATCAAGACCGCCATCCGCCAGGCATCCACCCACCTGAAGGAGGCCAAGGCATGAGCAAGTTAGTGAATGATTTCGCCCTGAGCAACCTCAGTCGGCGGGGCTTCCTCAAGGGCGTGGGGGCTGCCAGTGCGCTGGTGGTGGCCGCGAGTTGGGGCTGGCAGGACGCGTTTGCCGAAGAAGCGCAGAAAAAGTTCGGTGCCGACGGCGTGCCCCATGGCTGGATCGACGATCCCAAGGTGTATGTGAGCATTGCCACTGATGGCACGGTGACGGTGGTCTGCAACCGTTCGGAAATGGGCCAGGGCGTACGGACCAGCCTGACCATGGTGGTGGCCGACGAGCTGGAAGCCGATTGGGCGCGGGTCAAGGTGCAGCAGGCGCCGGGCGATGAAGTGCGGTTCGGCAACCAGGACACCGACGGCTCACGCAGCATGCGGCACTGGTACGAGCCGATGCGCCGCTGTGGCGCCGCCGCCCGGACCATGCTGGAACAGGCCGCCGCCGACCAATGGAAAGTGCCGGTCGGCGAATGTCGTGCGCAGTTGCATAAAGTCATCCATACGCCTTCCGGTCGCGAACTGGAGTATGGCGCGCTGGCCGCCGCTGCCAGCGCCCTGGCCGTGCCGGCCCGTGACAGCCTGCGCCTCAAGCAACCCTCGGAGTTTCGCTACATCGGCAAGGAAGGCACCAAAGCCATCGATGGCGACGACATCGTCAATGGCCGCGCGGTGTACGGCGCAGACGTGCATTTCGATGGCATGCTGTTCGCCACCATTGCCCGTCCGGCGGTGTACGGCGGCAAGGTCAAGAGCTTCGATGGCAGCGCTTCGATGAAAGTGCCGGGGGTGGTCAAGGTCATCCAGATCGAAAGCCGGCCCTTGCCTTCGGAGTTTCAACCCCTAGGCGGCATCGCGGTGGTGGCCAACAACACCTGGGCGGCGATCAAGGGCCGCGAGGCGTTGAAAATCGAATGGGACGACGGCCCCAACGCCAGCTACGACTCGATCGCCTACCGCAAGGAGCTGGAGGCCGCCTCCCTCAAGCCCGGCAAAGTGGTACGCAATACCGGCAACATCGACGACGCCATGGCCAATGCCGTGAACACCCTGGAAGCCTCCTACTATTTGCCGCACCTGTCACAATCGCCAATGGAGCCGATGGTCGCCATCGCTCGCTTTAAGGACGGTGTGTGCCAGGCCTGGGGGCCAAGCCAGGCGCCACAGGTCACCCGCGAGCGCATTGGCGAACGCCTGGGGGTGCCATTCGATAAAGTCACCTTCAACGTGACGCTGCTGGGCGGAGGCTTCGGGCGCAAGTCCAAGCCTGACTTCATCATCGAAGCGGCCATCCTGGCCAAGGAGTTCCCCGGCAAGGCGGTGCGGGTGCAATGGACCCGCGAAGACGATATTCACTGTTCCTATTTTCACACGGTGTCGGCCGAATACCTCAAGGCCAGCCTGAACAAGGACGGCTTGCCCTCCGGCTGGCTGCACCGCACGGTGGCGCCGAGCATCACCGCGTTGTTCGCGCCGGGCATGAACCACGAGGCTGCCTTCGAGCTGGGCATGGGCTTCACCAACATGGCCTACGCGATTCCCAACATTCGCCTGGAAAACCCCGAGGCTACCGTCCATACGCGGGTTGGCTGGTATCGCTCGGTGTCGAACATCCCCCACGGTTTTGCGATCCAGAGCTTCATCGATGAACTGGCGCACAAGACCGGGGAGGATCCGCTCAAGTACCAGGTCAGATTGCTTGGCCCGGACCGTCAGATCGATCCGCGCACCTTGAGTGAAGAATGGAACTACGGTGAATCGCCCGAGCGTTATCCGATCGACACCGCTCGCCTGCGTACGGTACTGGAAACCGCCGCCAAAGCCGCCGGTTGGGGGCGCGAGTTGCCCAAGGGCCGAGGCTTGGGCCTGGCGGTGCATTACAGTTTCGTGACCTACGTGGCGGCGGTGATTGAAGTCGAAGTCAAAGACGATGGCACCTTGATCGTACACAAAGCCGACATCGCCGTGGATTGCGGGCCGCAGATCAACCCCGAGCGGATTCGCGCGCAGTTCGAAGGCGCCTGCGTCATGGGCCTGGGCAATGCGGTGTTGGGCGAAATCAGCTTCAAGGATGGCAAGGTCCAGCAGGACAACTTCCATATGTACGAAGTGGCGCGCATGTCCCTGGCGCCCAAGGAAGTCGCGGTGCACCTGGTAACGCCGCCGGGCAACGTGCCGTTGGGCGGTGTCGGTGAGCCGGGTGTGCCGCCGATTGCACCGGCGCTGTGCAACGCGATCTTCGCGGCCACCGGCAAGCGTATCCGCAGCCTGCCGATTCGATATCAATTGCAGGGTTGGCAGAAGGTCGAGGCGTGATGGACAGTGCCGATCTGAATGTCCTGCGCAGCGTGCTGGAGTGGTGCCGCGCCGGCCAGCGGGTGATGTTGTACAGCGTCGTGCAGACCTGGGGCACCGCGCCCCGGGCGCCTGGCGCCATGCTGGCGTTGCGCGGGGACGGCGTGGTGATTGGTTCGGTGTCCGGCGGTTGTGTCGAGGACGACCTGATTGCCCGCTTGCATGACGGTCGCATTGCGGCTGATGGGCCGCCCGTGCAACTGATCACCTACGGCGTGACGCGTGAGGAGGCCGCGCGCTTCGGTTTACCCTGCGGCGGCACCTTGCGTTTGACCGAGGAGCGCGTTGGCGACCCAGGGTGGGTGGCCGAGTTGCTGGCTCGCTGCGAAGCCCATGAAATCGTCGCACGTTCGCTGGATATCGCCACCGGGGAAGTCATTTTGCAGCCCGCCGCCAAGGCGGATGAGCTGGTTTTCGATGGTCACACTCTGCGGGCCATTTATGGCCCGCGTTGGCGCTTGTTGTTGATCGGCGCCGGGCAGTTGTCCCGGTATGTCGCCGAAATGGCGCGGCTGTTGGATTTCGAAGTACTGATATGCGATCCGCGCAGCGAGTTCGTCTACGGCTGGGAGGAGCAGCACGGTCGATTCGTCTCGGGCATGCCTGATGAGGCGGTGGTGAACATCCAGACCGACGAGCGCACGGCCATCGTCGCACTGACTCACGACCCCCGCCTGGATGACATGGCCCTGCTGACAGCGCTCGACTCCCGGGCTTTTTATGTCGGTGCACTCGGTTCGCGGGTCAACAGCCAGAAGCGCCGGGACAACCTGGCTCAGCTCGGCCTGTCGCAACAGGCCATCGAGCGGCTGCATGGCCCGGTCGGCCTGCACATCGGCAGCCATAGCCCGGCGGAAATCGCCTTGTCGCTGTTGGCCGAAATCGTCGCAATCAAGAATGGTGTCGAACTCAAGCAGAAGAAACCGCTGCGGGAGGGTGTATGAGTCAATCCATTGGGGTGATCGTGCTGGCGGCGGGGCAGGGCAGCCGGTTTCGCCAGGTCGCGGGCGACGATAAGGACAAGCTGCTGGCTGATTGCATGGGGCGTGATGGTGCGGTTCGGTCCGTCATCGAACACGTCCTGGTGAACCTGCCTCCCACCTTGGATAAGCGCTTTTTGGTGACCACGGCCGATCGACCGCAAGTGATCCGCATGGCCAAGGCCTATGGCTATGAGATCGTTCTGATCGAATCGACCGGGATGGGCGACAGCATTGCGGCCGGGGTCGCGGCGAGTGCGCAGCTTGATGGCTGGCTGATGGTGCTGGGAGATATGCCGTTCATCCTGCCGTCGAGCATTGAACACGTTGTGGCTCAGATGGCCGATGACTGCATCAGTGTGCCGGTGCAGGAGGGTGAGTACGGGCATCCGGTGGGCTTTGGGCGCCGTTTTGGTCCGGGGTTGATGGTGTTATCAGGCGATCGCGGCGCCAAGGCGTTGTTTGCCCGGGGGCGGGTGGTTGAAGTGAGGGTGGATGATCCTGGTGTGTTGTGGGATGTGGATGTGCCTGAAAAGCTGAACTTCAAGTAATCACCGCTCCTACAGGGGGAACGGTGTGATTGTTTCGGACATAAAAAAGCCCCGCCCGGGATTACCGGGCGGGGCTTTTCATTAGCCGAGGGAATCAGACGAGAGGTTTAGGCTCGTGCTCTTTTTCCTGGGCTTTCTCGTGTTGCTCAACCGCTTCCTGAACGGAGCGAGGTGCTTCGGCAATCACCGACTCAGCCGGCTCGGCAGCGACTTCGGCAGCCGGGGCAGACGCCTCGACCACTTCGGCAGCAACCGGTGCTGGCTCGGCAGCGACAACCTGGGCAGCAGCGGCCGTCTGTTCGGCTTCCTTCTGCAGGCGCTCTTCTTCACGCTTGCGGCGACGCACTTCACGTGGGTCGTTCGGTGCGCGGCCACTTGGCGTCAGGGCGCTGACAGGTGCGGCTTCTACCACTGGAGCAGGCTCTTCAGCAACAACCGGAGCTTCAACCACCGGAGCGGGCGCTTCGGCAACCACCGGCGCTTCAACCACTGGAGCAGGCTCGGCAGCGGCAACCACTGGCTCGGAAACCACTTCAGCTTCAGTAACCGGCGCTGGAGCAGGAGTTTCGGCTGCGGCTGGCTCGGCAACCCAGTTGAACGCCGTTTGCTCTTCGCGAACTTCACGAACAGTTTCAGTCACGGTTTCAGAAACGGTTTCGCTAACCGGTTCTGCAATCACGGCTGGCTCAGCGGCAGCTTCAACCACTGGCTGTACTTCTGGCGCTGCTGCCACTTCGATTTCCGGCGAAGCGGTGGTTTCGACCGGAGTCGTCGCTTCCACGACTGGCGCTTCGACCGGAGCCGTTTCCAGGGTGGCGGCGGTGGCGCGTTCGGCTTGCTCGTTGGCCTGTGCTTCGGCCGGAGCGCTGATCACGCTGCTGGCAACGGCTGCGGTAACAGCCAGGCCAGCGGCCAGGTCAGCAGTGCTTGGTGCTTCATTGTTATCGCCAGCTTCGGACTCGTCCGAACCTTCGATCACGTTGCCGTTGGCATCACGCTGACGCTCGCGACGGTTGCTGCGACGACGCTGACCACGGGAGCGGCGGCGTGGACGATCGCCTTCGGCGCCTTCCTGACCCTCTTCCTGCAGTTGCTCTTCGTTGCCGGTCAACTCTTCTTCGGCCACGGCAGCGGCTTGTTCGGCACGTGGTTGACGTTCTTCACGCGGTGGGCGTGGAGCGCGTTCTTCGCGTGGCGGACGGGCCGGGCGTTCTTCAGTGGTAGCGACAGCAGCGGCAGGAGCAGCGGCAGGCGCGACGGCGTCGAGAGGCTCGCGCAGTTCACGCACACGCTCTTCACGCTCGCCACGTGGCTTGCGATCTTCGCGTGGGGCGCGTGGAGCACGTTCTTCACGAGGCGCGCGTGGTGCGCGTTCTTCACGAGGGGCACGTTCTTCGCGGGCTACGACCGGCGTTTCTTCACGGGTTTCACGAGGCTCGCGGACTTCACGCGGCTGGCGCTCTTCGCGTGGGGCGCGTTCCTCACGGGGGGCGCGCTCTTCACGAGGCTTGCGTTCTTCATCGCGGCGACCGGTACGGGTGCGGCTCTGCTGGCGACCGTTGCGACGTTCTTCATTGCTACGGGCTGGGCGCTCGGGGGCAGCCGGTTTCTCGACCACGGCCGGAGCGACAGGCTCTTCCTTGCCGGCGAACAGGCTGACCAGCGACTTCACCAGGCCTTTGAACAGGCTTGGTTCTGGTACGGCGACAGGCGCGGCAACCGGAGTGGCGACGACTTCGGTCGGAACCGGAGCATTGGCGCGGGCGGGAGCGGTCTTGACCGCGGCTTCCTGGCGTACCAGGGTGCGGGTCGCGGCAGCTGGCTGCACTTCTTCCACTTCGGCAGCGGCAGCAGCGATTTCGTAGCTGGACTGGTTGATCGCCGCTTCCGGGCTGTCATCACGCAGGCGCTGCACTTCGAAGTGCGGCGTTTCGAGGTGATCGTTCGGCAGGATGACGATGCGGGCACGGGTGCGCAGTTCGATCTTGGTGATCGAATTGCGTTTTTCGTTGAGCAGGAACGCGGCCACCGGGATCGGCACTTGGGCACGAACTTCGGCGGTACGGTCTTTCAGGGCTTCTTCTTCGATCAGGCGCAGGATCGCCAGGGACAGCGATTCAACGTCACGGATGATGCCGGTGCCGTTGCAGCGCGGGCAAACGATGCCGCTGCTTTCACCCAGGGATGGACGCAGGCGCTGACGGGACATTTCCAGCAGGCCGAAGCGCGAGATGCGACCGACTTGCACGCGAGCGCGGTCGGCTTCCAGGCATTCGCGGACTTTTTCTTCCACGGCGCGCTGGTTCTTGGCAGGGGTCATGTCGATGAAGTCGATGACGATCAGGCCGCCGATGTCGCGCAGGCGCAACTGACGGGCGATTTCTTCGGCGGCTTCAAGGTTGGTCTGCAGCGCGGTTTCTTCGATGTCGCTGCCTTTGGTGGCGCGCGCCGAGTTGATGTCGATGGACACCAGGGCTTCGGTCGGATCGATCACGATGGAACCGCCGGAAGGCAGTTCGACGACGCGCTGGAAAGCGGTTTCGATCTGGCTTTCGATCTGGAAACGGTTGAACAGCGGTACGCTGTCTTCGTACAGCTTGATCTTGCTGGCGTACTGCGGCATCACCTGGCGGATGAAGGTCAGGGCTTCGTCCTGGGCTTCAACGCTGTCGATCAGCACTTCGCCGATGTCCTGGCGCAGGTAATCGCGGATCGCGCGGATGATCACGTTGCTTTCCTGGTAGATCAGGAAAGGCGCGGAACGATCCAGCGAGGCTTCTTTGATGGCGGTCCACAGCTGCAGCAGGTAGTCGAGGTCCCACTGCATTTCTTCGCTGCTGCGGCCAAGGCCGGCAGTGCGAACGATCAGGCCCATGTCGGCCGGGGCAACCAGGCCATTGAGGGCTTCACGCAGTTCGTTGCGCTCTTCACCTTCGATGCGACGGGAAATACCGCCGGCACGCGGGTTGTTCGGCATCAGGACCAGGTAACGACCGGCCAGGCTGATGAAGGTGGTCAGGGCTGCGCCCTTGTTGCCACGCTCTTCTTTTTCGACCTGGACGATGACTTCCTGGCCTTCGCTCAGGACGTCCTTGATGTTGACGCGGCCTTCAGGGGTTTTCTTGAAGTATTCGCGGGAGATTTCTTTGAGGGGCAGGAAGCCGTGGCGCTCAGAGCCGAAATCGACAAAGGCAGCCTCCAGGCTTGGTTCGATGCGAGTGATCCGGCCTTTATAGATGTTGGCCTTCTTCTGCTCGCGTGCACCGGATTCGATGTCCAGGTCGTAGAGGCGCTGGCCATCTACCAGTGCAACACGCAACTCTTCGGGTTGAGTTGCGTTAATCAGCATTCTTTTCATGTAGTACCGTCGGTTTCCGGGCTGCCGGAAACGGCGTTCGGCACACACGACTTCTCATGGTCGGTGTCAGGTGCGTCGGGAGTGGTTGGCCATTCCCGTGTCCAGCGATGTCCGGCCAATGTGGGCCTTTGTCGCGACGTACGCGTCCTGCTTGCTGTGGCTACTTAAGCACTCAGTCAGGAGGAGGAATCAACCGGCGGCTGTGGACGAGATGAAGCGTCTTGATAAAGCCTATTGCTACACAGGCCAGCGGTTGTGCATCTCCACCCTACACGTATCCCTGATAATTCGGGTGCTGCCGCGCGCAGAATCCGCAGCGGGTTGGCATTTACCGTGAGCTCCGAAAGGGGAGGTCACGCATCATGGCTAATTTAGGCGTTGTTTCCGAAGCCTTTCGCTCGGGGTCATCCGCAGCTGACTGCACTTTGTGAACTGGCCATGAATATTGGCTCGAAAAGCGAGTGGAAACTCTGCTTCGCGGTTTGATTCAGGCCTCATGTCACCTGCGCTTGTTACAGTTGCAAACTCCACCGTTACGTAGCGAAAGCCCCGTAGGACGGCCTCGCGTCCTGGTGAATTGCGTTGGTCAGGGCCGGTTTTTGACCGTTGGTCCGCTGGCCAGACCGCTTTTGGCGGCGTTCGCGACTATAGCAGTAATGATTAAGTGCTTCAATTCCATAAAAAATTGTTATCATCCGCGCCATGACGACGACTACCCCCCCGACTCCAGGCGTACAACTGCTTGAGGTCTCGCCGGAATATGCCGGCCAACGTATTGATAACTTCCTTCTCGCTCGGCTCAAAGGCGTGCCCAAGACCTTGATTTACCGCATTTTGCGCAAAGGCGAAGTGCGAGTGAACAAGGGCCGGATCAAGCCCGAATACAAGCTGCAGGCGGGCGATATCGTGCGCGTGCCGCCGGTTCGCGTGCCTGAGCGCGACGAGCCGGTACCGCTGGCCCAGGGGCTGTTGCAGCGCCTGGAAGCCTCGATTGTCTTCGAAGACAAGGCCCTGATTGTGATCAACAAGCCCGCCGGCATTGCGGTGCATGGTGGTAGCGGCCTGACTTTCGGGGTGATCGAAGCCTTTCGTCAGTTGCGCCCCGATTGCAAGGAACTGGAACTGGTTCACCGTCTCGACCGTGACACGTCCGGCCTGTTGATGATCGCCAAGAAGCGCAGCATGTTGCGCCACCTGCACACCGCATTGCGCGGTGATGGCGTGGACAAGCGCTACATGGCGCTGGTGCGTGGCAATTGGGCGAGCTCGATCAAGCAAGTCCGCGCGCCGCTGGGCAAGAGCAACCTGCGCTCCGGCGAGCGCATGGTCGAGGTCGACGAGGAGGAGGGCAAGGAGTCCGTGACCGTGTTCAAGGTCCTGCGCCGCTTCGGCGACTTTGCCACCCTGATCGAAGCCAAGCCCATCACCGGCCGGACTCACCAGATCCGTGTACATACCTTGCACGCCGGGCATTGCATCGCTGGCGACACCAAGTATGGCGAGGAAGGTTTCAGCAAGGAAATCCGCGATCTGGGCGGCAAGCGCCTGTTCCTGCATGCCTACATGCTGACGGTGCCGTTGCCGGATGGTGGCGAACTGAAATTGCAGGCGCCTGTCGACGAAATGTGGGCTAAAACCGTGGAGCGCCTGAGTGCACCCATCTGATTACAAGCTACTGATTTTCGATTGGGACGGCACGCTGGCCGATTCCATTGGCCGGATTGTCGAGGCAATGCACGTGGCGTCGCAGCGCTCCGGGTTTGAGCTGTGCGATGACTTTGCCGTCAAGGGCATCATCGGCCTGGGGCTGCCGGAGGCGATTCGGACCCTGTATCCCGACATCGGCGATGCGGAGCTGATAGCCTTTCGTCAGCACTACGCCGACCACTACATCGCTTCGGAAGCGCAGCCTTCGCCCTTGTTCGAGGGTGTGGTCGAGTCCCTCGAAGCGTTTCGTGCCGAGGGTTATCAACTGGCCGTGGCCACGGGCAAAGCCCGTCGCGGGCTGGATCGGGTGCTGAAGTCTCACGGTTGGGAAGATTACTTCGATATCACCCGGGCCGCCGACGAGACGGCCAGCAAGCCCCATCCGTTGATGCTTGAGCAGATACTTGCCCATTGTGATGTGCGTGCGGATCAGGCCCTGATGGTTGGCGACTCGTCCTTCGATTTGCAGATGGCACGCAACGCGGGCATGGATTCGGTGGCGGTCAGCTACGGCGCGCAATCAATCGAAGCGCTGAAGCTGTTCGAGCCGCGACTGGCCATCGATCGTTTTTCACAATTGCATGCCTGGCTGAGTCAGCGGGCCTAATACGTTATTGCTGGGGTAGATGGCATGGCCGACGAATGGAAGGCGCCCGCCAAGGCGAGCGCAGAGAGCGGTGACGAAAAAAGCTGGAAGCTGTTGGAAAAAACCCTGCTGGCCGGTGTGCAGGAGCAGCGTCGCTCCCGGCGCTGGGGGATTTTCTTCAAGTTACTGACCTTCGTGTACCTGTTCGTCGCGTTGGCGCTGTTCACGCCGCTGATGGACATCGAGAAGGCTGCTACCCGCAGCGGCAATTACACGGCGTTGATCGACGTCAATGGCATGATTGCCGACAAGGAGCCGGCCAGCGCCGACAACATCGTCGGTAGCCTGCGAGCCGCCTTCGAAGACGAAAAGGTCAAGGGCGTCATCTTGCGCATCAACAGCCCGGGCGGCAGCCCGGTGCAG
The DNA here is from genome assembly GCF_000282475.1 of Pseudomonas sp. GM78. Lineage (GTDB taxonomy): Bacteria > Pseudomonadota > Gammaproteobacteria > Pseudomonadales > Pseudomonadaceae > Aquipseudomonas. The sequence goes on along the minus strand of NZ_AKJF01000223.1, from coordinate 14,796 downwards.
TCAGGTTATGTCTATGACGAGATCCGTCGTCTGCGTGGCCTGCATCCGGATACCAAGCTCTACGCGGTGATTTCCGATCTGGGCGCTTCCGGCGCGTATTACATCGCCAGTGCGGCGGACCAGATCTATGCCGACAAGGCGAGCCTGGTGGGCTCCATCGGGGTGACGGCGGCCGGGTACGGGTTTGTCGGCACCATGGAGAAGCTGGGTGTGGAGCGTCGCACCTACACCTCGGGTGAGCACAAGTCCTTCCTCGATCCGTTCCAGCCGCAGAAGCCTGAAGAAACGGCGTTCTGGCAGGGCGTGCTCGATACCACGCACAAACAGTTCATCAACAGCGTCAAGCAAGGCCGTGGCGATCGCCTGAAGGACAAGGAGCACCCTGAGCTGTTCTCCGGGCTGGTCTGGTCGGGTGAGCAGGCGTTGCCGCTAGGCTTGGTCGATGGCCTGGGTAACGCCAGTTATGTTGCGCGGGATGTGATCGGCGAAAAAGAGCTGGTGGACTTCACCGTTCAGGAATCGCCGTTCGATCGCTTCTCGAAAAAGCTCGGTGCCAGCGTGGCTGAGCATCTGGCGATGTGGATGGGGTTTAACGGTCCGTCGCTGCGTTAAGTGTTTCAAGGTCAAAAGATCGCAGCCTGCGGCAGCTCCTACACAGATCACCCGTAGGAGCTGCCGAAGGCTGCGATCTTTTGCTTTTTAAGGGATTTGCACGCCTTCGGTGAGAAGCATATCGACAAGGCGAATAAGCGGCAGGCCAACAAGGCTGGTGGCATCAGGCCCCTCGGTACTCTGAAACAGGCTCACCCCCAGTCCCTCGGCCTTGAAGCTGCCAGCGCAGTCGTAGGGTTGTTCGGCGCGCAGATAGCGTTCGATGCGTTCGCTGTCGAGTGTGCGCATGTGCACCGTGAAAGGTACGCAGTCGACCTGGCAGTGACCGGTCTGGCTGTTCAGCAGGGCAAGGCCAGTCAGGAACGTCACGCTGGCGCCGCTTGCGGCCAGCAGTTGCTCGCGGGCTTTTTCGAAAGTGTGGGGCTTGCCGATGATCCGTTCGCCCAGCACCGCGACCTGGTCGGAACCGATAATCAGATGAGCGGTATGGCTGGCAGCCAAGGCGCGAGCTTTCTCTTCGGCGAGGCGTTTGACCAGATCGATGGCGGATTCACCAGGGCGATGGCTTTCGTCGATGTCCGGCGAGCTGCAGCTGAATGGCAGCTGCAGGCGGGCCAGCAAATCCCGGCGATAGACCGAGCTTGAAGCGAGTAATAAAGGCAGCATGCGCAACTCCAAATGGCAGGCGAGAATTCTAGCGAGGCTTCCAAGTGACGGACAGGGCTGAATTTCCTTTGACATGGGCGGGTGCATCCCTATAATGCTGCGCCTATGTTGAATGACCCGATTCCACCTCACGTTGACCCGCGCAAATTGGCTGATCGTGGCACCACCCTCCAAGGTGAAATGCTGCTGGCCGATTTGAAGAGACTCTGCGACCCGCTTTCCGACAATGTCGGTACGGTGCAGGCTAAATTCGTTTTTGAACGAGATGAACGTAAATCTGTGGTCATCCACAGCTTTATCGACACTGAAGTCAAAATGGTTTGCCAGCGTTGTCTTGAGCTGGTCACCCTGCCGATCCATAGCGAATGCAGTTACGCTGTGGTGAAGGAGGGTGCGAATACCCAGTCGTTACCGAAAGGTTATGACGTGCTGGAACTGGGCGAAGATCCTTTGGATCTGCAGTCACTGATCGAGGAGGAGCTTCTGCTCGCCTTGCCCATTGTGCCTGCTCATCATCCGGAAGAATGCCAGCAGCCGGCGGGAGCAGATGAGCCCGAACCGAGCGAGGACGAGGTAACGCGGTCCAACCCGTTCAGTGTATTGGCGCAGTTAAAGCGTGACCCAAACGTTTAGGAGTTAATCAATTATGGCTGTTCAGCAGAACAAAAAATCCCGCTCTGCCCGTGACATGCGCCGTTCGCACGACGCTCTCGAGGCTAGCACCCTGTCTGTAGAAAAAACCACCGGTGAAGTTCACCTGCGTCACCACGTATCGCCAGAAGGCGTATACCGTGGCCGTAAAGTGATCGACAAGGGCGCTGACGAGTAATCACTTGTCCGCTCAAGTCATCGCGATTGACGCAATGGGCGGGGACTTCGGTCCCCGCAGCATTGTCCAGGCCAGTATTGCTTGCCTGTCTGCTACGCCCTCGCTGCACCTGACCCTCGTCGGTCAACCCTCCCTCCTTGAAGAATTGATCGCTGGCCATTCGGCTGTGGATCGCGCGCGCCTGTCGATTGCTCCAGCGTGCGAAGTCATCGCCATGGACGAAAAACCTGCCCAGGCCCTGCGCGGCAAACCCGACTCGTCAATGCGCGTGGCGCTTGAATTGCTGCGCGACGGCAAGGTCCAGGCCTGTGTCAGCGCCGGTAACACCGGGGCGCTGATGGCGCTGTCGCGATTTGTGCTCAAGACCTTGCCGGGCATTGATCGACCAGCCATGGTGGCGGCGATCCCGACGCAGAAAGGTTACTGCCAGCTGCTCGACCTTGGCGCCAATGTCGATTGCAGTGCCGAGCATCTGTTGCAGTTTGCGGTGATGGGCTCGGTCGCTGCAGAAACCCTGGGCATCGTGCGTCCGCGCGTGGCGTTGCTGAACATCGGCACCGAGGACATCAAGGGCAACCAGCAGGTCAAGCTCGCTGCAACCTTGCTGCAAACTGCCCGTGGCATCAATTACATCGGTTTTGTCGAAGGCGACGGGTTGTACCGTGGCGAAGCGGATGTCGTGGTGTGCGATGGTTTTGTCGGCAACATCCTGCTCAAGTCCAGCGAGGGCCTGGCCACCATGATTGCCGGGCGCATCGAGGCGTTGTTCAAGAAAAACCTGCCGTCACGCATGGTCGGAGCCTTGGCCTTGCCGCTGATGAAGCGCCTGAAGGCCGACCTGGCACCGGCGCGACATAACGGCGCGAGCTTCCTCGGTTTGCAGGGGATTGTCGTAAAAAGTCACGGTTCTGCAGGGGTGCAGGGCTTTCAAAGTGCCATTTCCCGTGCTCTGATCGAGATTCAGGAAAACCTGCCGGAACGCATCCACGGTCGTCTGGAGGATTTGTTGCTTTAGGCGTTTTCGTCGGACAATGCTTAAATGTGACCGCTTGGTTCAAATGGCCATCCAACTCTCAGTTTCTTGCGTCCCCCTGAGCGGGACGTCAATTCTCCGACGACAAGATCATTAGGGGCTTGTTACATGTCTGCTTCCCTCGCATTCGTCTTTCCGGGACAGGGTTCGCAGTCCCTCGGCATGCTGGCCGAGTTGGGCGCGCAACACCCGGTCGTCCTCGACACGTTCAAAGAAGCTTCCGATGCCCTGGGTTATGACCTGTGGGCGCTGACCCAGCAAGGGCCGGAAGAACAACTCAACCAGACCGATAAGACCCAACCGGCGATTCTGACCGCTTCGATCGCCCTGTGGCGTCTGTGGCTGGCTGAAGGTGGTGCGCGCCCGGCTTATGTGGCCGGTCACAGCCTGGGTGAATACAGCGCTCTGGTGGCGGCTGGCAGCTTGAGCCTGGCGGACGCGGTAAAGCTCGTCGAGCGCCGTGGCCAACTGATGCAGGAAGCCGTGCCGGCCGGGCAGGGCGGCATGGCTGCCATCCTCGGTCTGGAAGACGCCGACGTACTGGCTGCCTGTGCCGAAGCGGCGCAAGGCGAAGTGGTGAGCGCGGTCAACTTTAACTCCCCGGGGCAAGTGGTCATCGCCGGTGCCAAGGCCGCGGTCGAACGTGCCATCGAAGGCTGCAAGGCACGTGGCGCCAAGCGCGCCATGCCGCTGCCGGTCAGCGTGCCGTCGCACTGCGAGCTGATGCGCCCGGCGGCCGAGCGTTTCGCCGAATCGATCGCCGCGATCGATTGGCAGGCCCCGCAGATCCCCGTGGTACAGAACGTCAGCGCCCAGGTGCCGACGGATCTGGAAACCCTCAAGCGTGATCTGCTCGAGCAACTGTACAAGCCAGTACGCTGGGTAGAATCCGTGCAGACCCTGGCCGCCAAAGGCGCGACCAATCTGGTGGAATGCGGCCCGGGCAAAGTACTGGCCGGTCTGAACAAGCGCTGCGCTGAAGGCGTATCGACTTCCAATCTCAACACCCCAGACGCTTTCGCTGCCGCCCGCGCAGCGCTGGCCTGAATCAGGAGAAGCTTGCATGAGTCTGCAAGGTAAAGTTGCACTGGTCACCGGTGCGAGCCGCGGTATCGGCCAGGCCATCGCCCTGGAACTGGGTCGTCAGGGCGCCATCGTTGTGGGCACCGCGACCACAGCTTCCGGTGCCGAGCGCATTGCCGCCACCCTGAAGGAAAACGGCATCCAGGGCACCGGCCTTGAGCTCAATGTCACCAGCGACGAGTCCGTTACCGAGGTGCTGAAGAACATTCAGGCCCAGTTCGGTGCGCCAGCGATCCTGGTCAACAATGCCGGCATCACCCGCGATAACCTGATGATGCGCATGAAAGACGACGAGTGGCATGACGTGGTCGATACCAACCTGACCAGTCTGTTCCGCCTGTCCAAGGGCGTTTTGCGCGGTATGACCAAGGCCCGTTGGGGACGAATTATCAGTATTGGCTCGGTTGTGGGTGCCATGGGCAACGCAGGCCAAGTAAACTACGCTGCCGCCAAGGCCGGCCTGGAAGGTTTCAGCCGCTCACTGGCGCGTGAAGTCGGTTCGCGTTCGATTACGGTAAACTCGGTGACCCCAGGGTTCATCGACACCGATATGACCCGCGAATTGCCCGAGGCACAGCGTGAAGCCTTGCAGACGCAGATTCCGCTGGGTCGTCTGGGGCAAGCTCAAGAGATCGCGTCTGTGGTCGCTTTTCTTGCGTCGGACGGTGCGGCTTACGTTACTGGGGCTACAATCCCGGTGAACGGCGGGATGTACATGAGTTAAATGTGACGGATCGTTTCAAAAAAATGTCATACGAGCTGTCTAAAATCCGTTATAAAGCTGCAATCTATTTATAGGCAGAGGGTCACCGGGTTTGAGGAGTGAAGCTTTCAGTTGAAAAGCTGAAAAGTCTTTCTATACACTTACCCACTGGCCAGCTGCCTGAATTTGTCCATTAGGAGTGAAAACAAGGTATGAGCACCATCGAAGAGCGCGTCAAGAAAATCGTTGCCGAGCAACTGGGCGTTAAAGAAGAAGAAGTGGTCAACACTGCTTCCTTCGTTGAAGACCTGGGTGCTGACTCCCTTGACACCGTTGAGCTGGTGATGGCTCTGGAAGAGGAATTCGAGACCGAAATCCCTGACGAAGAAGCTGAGAAGATCACTACTGTACAAGCTGCAATCGACTACGTTACTGCCCACCAGGCGTAATAGTTTGTAATCGTTGCTCGCTGTCATGGAAAAACCGCACTGCCATCACGGCGTGCGGTTTTTTCTTTAGGCCTGATGCAAAGTCGTCATTTGAAAAAAGGAGAGTGCTGTGTCGCGTAGACGCGTCGTAGTCACCGGTATGGGTATGTTGTCGCCACTGGGCACGGATGTGCCGAGCAGCTGGCAGGGCATTCTGGCTGGCCGCAGTGGCATTGGTCTGATCGAACACACCGACCTTTCTGCCTATTCCACCCGTTTTGGCGGCTCGGTAAAGGACTTCAAAGTCGAGGAATACCTGTCGGTCAAGGAAGCTCGCAAGCTCGACCTGTTCATTCAGTACGGTCTGGCCGCAGGTTTTCAGGCAGTGCGCAATGCCGGTCTGGAAGTGACCGATGCCAACCGTGAGCGCATCGGCGTGGCCATGGGTTCGGGTATCGGTGGACTGACCAACATTGAAGAAACCAGCCGCACCTTGCATGAGACCGGTCCGCGACGGATTTCTCCGTTCTTCGTGCCTGGTTCGATCATCAATATGATTTCCGGTTTCCTGTCCATCCACCTGGGGGCACAGGGGCCTAACTATGCCATCGCCACGGCGTGTACCACCGGTACGCACTGCATCGGCATGGCTGCTCGCAACATCATGTACGACGAAGCCGACGTGATGATCGCCGGCGGCGCCGAAATGGCCGCCTGCGGCCTGGGTATGGGTGGTTTCGGCGCTTCCCGCGCCCTGTCGACCCGCAACGACGAGCCGACCCGCGCCAGCCGTCCATGGGACAAGGGCCGTGATGGCTTCGTATTGTCCAATGGCGCCGGTGCGCTGGTACTGGAAGAGCGGGAACACGCCAAGGCCCGCGGCGCGACCATCTATGCCGAACTGATCGGTTTCGGCACCAGTGGCGATGCCTACCACATGACTTCGCCGCCAGCCGATGGCGCGGGGGCTGCACGTTGCATCACCAATGCACTGCGAGACGCCAAAATCAATGGCGATCAAGTGCAGTACATCAATGCCCACGGCACCTCGACGCCGGCTGGCGACCTTGCTGAAGTCAATGCGATCAAGTCGGTGTTTGGCGAACACGCCTACAACCTGGCCGTGAGTTCGACCAAGTCGATGACCGGGCACTTGCTGGGCGCGGCGGGCGCGGTCGAAGCCATCTTCAGCGTGCTGGCGATCAACAGCCAGGTGGCACCACCGACCATCAACCTCGATGAGCCGGACGAAGGCTGCGACCTCGACTTCGTGCCGCACACTGCGCGCAACATGGATATCGATGTAGTCGTGTCCAACTCCTTCGGTTTTGGCGGCACCAACGGTTCGCTGGTGTTCCGCCGGTTCGCAGGCTGATGGACAGCTGGGTCGACGGTCAGCCGGCTGACGCATTGTCGCTGAAGGATCGCGGCCTGGCCTACGGCGACGGTCTGTTCGAGACCATCGCCGTGCATGATGGCTTTCCGGTCCTGCTGGATCGACATCTGGTGCGCCTCGCCAGGGGCTGCCGACGGTTGGCAATCAATCTGGATCAGGCTGTCGTGGTCGCGGAATTGTTGACCTATGCCGAGCAACTGAACGAAGGCGTGCTCAAGCTGATCGTTACCCGCGGCGACGGCCAGCGTGGTTACGCTTTCGATCCTTCGGCCCAGGCTCGTCGTATCCTGTCGGGTAATCCTCCTGCGGTTTACCCGGATGCCCATGCCGAGCAGGGCATTCGCCTGTTCCCGTGCACCACCCGACTTTCCTTCCAGCCCCTGCTCGCAGGTCTCAAGCACCTGAACCGTCTGGAGCAGGTGATGGCGCGTGCCGAATGGCAGGACACCGAACATGCCGAAGGCTTGATGCTCGATCAGGCCGGTCGCGTGATCGAGGGCGTGTTCAGCAACCTGTTCCTGGTGCATGACGGCGTGTTGATCACCGCGGATTTGAGCTACTGCGGCGTAGAAGGTGTGATGCGTGCCGAGTTGTTGTCCCAGGCCGAGTCCTTGGGTATCCCCCTGCAAATCACTGATATCACGCTCGAGCAGCTGCAGGGCGCTGACGAAGTGTTTGTCTGCAACAGCGTGTATGGCGTTTGGCCGGTGCGCGCCTATGCCGCACTGAGCTGGCCGGTTGGGCCGCTCACCCGTAAACTCCAAACCATTGCCCGCGCGCTACTGGATGCTTGATACGTGAGACGTAAATTCTTGCTGCTGCTGGAAACCGGACTGGTTCTGGCGGGGCTGATGTTAGGTGCTTCTGCCTGGAAAATTCATTCGGCACTGGTGCAACCGCTGAATATCACGCAGGAAGAACTGCTGGAGGTACCCAAGGGCACCACCCCGAACCGCACCTTACTGCGGATGGAAGCCGACGGCGTCATCAAGGACGCGTTCTGGCTGCGCGTCTATTGGCGCTTCAACTTGCCCAAACAGCCATTGCACAGCGGTGAGTACCGCATGACGCCCGGCATGACCGTGGAAGGCCTGATCGACCTGTGGAAACGCGGGGAAATGGTTCAATACAGCCTGACCCTGGTCGAAGGCTGGAATTTCCACCAGGTCCGTGCGGCCCTGGCCAAGGAAGAAAAGCTCGAGCAAACCCTGAACGGCCTGAGCGACAGCCAGGTCATGGACAAGCTCGGCCATAGCGGGATTTTCCCCGAGGGGCGATTCTTTCCCGATACCTATCGCTTCGTGCGTGGCATGACCGACACCGAGTTGCTGAAAACCGCTTACCAGCGCCTCGACGAAGTGCTGGCCAAGGAGTGGAGCCAGCGTGCGGCCGACCTGCCTTATTCCGGGCCCTATCAAGCCCTGATCATGGCCTCGCTGGTGGAGAAGGAAACCGGCGTGCCACAGGAACGCGGGCAGATTGCCGGCGTGTTCGTGCGTCGCATGGAAATCGGCATGCTGTTGCAAACCGACCCGACGGTGATCTATGGCCTGGGTGACCGGTATAACGGCAAGCTGACTCGCGCCCATCTCAAGGAAGCGAACCCTTACAACACCTACATGATTTCCGGTCTGCCGCCGACCCCGATTGCCATGGTCGGCCGCGAAGCCATCCACGCGGCGCTCAATCCGGTGGAGGGCACCAGCCTCTACTTCGTGGCGCGCGGTGACGGCAGCCATGTGTTCTCCGATGATCTGGACGCGCACAACAATGCCGTGCGAGAGTTCCAGCTCAAGCGCCGCGCCGATTACCGCTCCAGCCCGGCGCCGGTGAGCACGCCCGAAACGCCTGATACCCAGGCGCTGCCGACCGAGGCACCGCCAACGGAGGTGCCGCAATCTGAAGTTGCGCCAACCGAAACGACGCAACCGCAGCCTCCCGAGGCCCAGGCTCCTGTCCCGGCGGCTTCGCCCGATACCGCGCCCGAGGCTGCACCTGCAGAGCCAGCGCAAGAGCCCGTGCCTGAACCTGCTGCCGCACCGCAAGCGCAACCGAACACAACAACGCCGCAAAGCCCGCAATGAATCTGACTAAGGACTGCCTGTGACTGGCTTGTTTATAACGCTGGAAGGCCCGGAAGGCGCCGGCAAGAGCACCAATCGCGAATACCTGGCCGAGCGCCTGCGCGCTGCCGGTATCGAGGTGGTGCTGACCCGCGAACCTGGCGGCACGCCGCTGGCCGAACGCATCCGCGACGTGCTGTTGGCGCCGGTCGATGAAGTCATGAACCCGGACACCGAGTTGTTGCTGGTGTTCGCCGCGCGTGCCCAGCACCTGGCCGAAGTCATACGCCCGGCGCTGGCCCGTGGTGCCGTGGTGTTGTGTGATCGCTTCACCGATTCGACCTACGCCTACCAGGGCGGTGGCCGCGGCTTGTCACTGGAGCGCATTGCAACGCTGGAAGCCTTTGTCCAAGGTGACCTGCGCCCCGACTTGACGCTGATTTTCGACCTGCCGGTGGAAGTGGGCCTGGCGCGCGCCAGTGCCCGCGGTCGCCTGGATCGCTTTGAGCTGGAAGGCCGGGCCTTTTTCGATGCCGTGCGCAGTGCTTTCCTCCAGCGCGCGGCAGCGCAGCCTGCGCGTTACGTGCTGATCGACGCCGCGCAGCCGTTGGCGCAGGTTCAGCAATCCCTGGATGCCCTGCTGCCGCGCCTGCTGGAGTTGAGCCGTGGCTGAAGCCTATCCATGGCAGGACAGTCTCTGGCAGCAACTGGCGGGTCGTGCGCAACACGCCCATGCCTATTTGCTGCATGGCCCGGCCGGGATCGGCAAACGGGCCTTGGCCGAGCGCCTGATGGCCAGCCTGATGTGCCAGCGTCCGACCGCGCAGGGTGCGTGTGGCGAATGCAAGTCGTGCCTGTTGCTCAAGGCCGGCAGTCATCCCGATAACTACATCCTGGAGCCGGAAGAAGCCGACAAGGCGATCAAGGTCGACCAGGTGCGCGACCTGGTCAGTTTCGTGGTGCAGACCGCGCAACTGGGTGGGCGCAAAGTGGTGCTGATCGAGCCGGTCGAGTCGATGAACATCAACGCCGCCAACGCCTTGCTCAAAAGCCTTGAGGAACCGTCTGGCGACACCGTGTTGCTGTTGGTCAGCCACCAGCCTAGCCGCCTGTTGCCGACCATCAAGAGTCGCTGTGTGCAGCAAGCCTGTCCGCTGCCGGGCGAGGCCATGAGCCTGGACTGGCTGGCCACGGCCTTGCCGGACTGTTCGCAGGAAGAACGCATCGAATTGCTGACCCTGGCCGCCGGTTCGCCGTTGGCCGCCGTCAACCTGAACGCCCAGGGCGTGCGCGAGCAGCGCGCGCAAGTGGTCGAAGGGGTGAAGAAGTTGCTCAAGCAGCAACAATCGCCGACACAACTGGCGGAGGGCTGGAATGCGATTCCGTTGTTGCTGCTGTTCGACTGGTTCTGTGACTGGTCGAGCCTGATCCTGCGCTACCAATTAACCCAGGATGAACAAGGGCTGGGGCTGACGGACATGCGCAAGGTGATTCAGTACCTGGCGCAGAAAACCGCCCAGGACAAAGTCCTGAATATCCAGGACTGGATTCTCGCCCAGCGCCAGAAGGTGTTGAGCAAAGCCAACCTCAACCGGGTGTTGTTGCTGGAGGCGCTGCTGGTGCAATGGGCGACGCTGCCTACCCAGAGGTGACCGTCGGCGCCTGGATTCTGAGCATCAAGCGACATTGACGGCGATAATACTGTATGCAGTCGAATCGAAACCCACCTGGCCGGAGCCCTGAAATCCGGCCGTCCCACTCATACGAAGTAAGTTGCAGCCCTTTTTATGCTCGTAGATTCCCATTGTCACCTTGATCGCCTCGACCTCGCCGCCCATGACGGCTCGCTGGATGCCGCCCTCGATGCGGCCCGCCAGCGTGGGGTAGGGCACTTCCTGTGCATCGGCGTCAGTGCTGACAACGCGGCCGACGTCAAAGCCCTGGCCGAACGCTATGACGATGTCGATTGTTCGGTCGGTGTGCATCCGCTGGATGTGCAGCCCGGTGCGGCCCCTGCGCTGGACTGGCTGTTGCACGAGCTCAATCATCCGCGCGTGGTGGCGATCGGTGAAACTGGCCTGGATTATCACTACGAGCCGGAAGCGGCCGAGTTGCAGCAGCAATCTTTCCGCTTGCACCTGCAAGCGGCCCAGCAGACCGGCAAGCCGGTGATCATCCACACCCGGGGCGCGCGCGCCGATACCTTGAACCTGTTGCGTGAGGCGGCGCTGCCCCAGGCGGGTGTGCTGCACTGCTTCACCGAAGACTGGGACATGGCGAAAGCTGCGCTGGACATGGGTTACTACATTTCCCTGTCCGGGATTGTCACATTCCGCAACGCCGACGCGTTGCGCGACGTGGCGAGCAAGGTGCCGGCCGACCGTTTGCTGGTGGAAACCGACTCGCCGTACCTGGCGCCGATTCCGTACCGCGGCAAGCCGAACCTGCCGCAGTACGTACGCGAAGTAGCGGAGTTTCTGGCAATGTTGCGCGGTGAGCCTTACGAGCGATTTGCCGAGCAGACCACGGCGAATTTCAAGCGCCTGTTCCCGCTGGCGCATGTGAAAGGTTAAATCGCAGGCAAAAAAAACCCGGGTTCTGGGGGGTGAATCCGGGTTAAGACCATTAGGAGTAAAACAATGGCACGCGGTCCGTTGGTACCAATATCGGCGAGACACTTGGGGGAGATGCCCCGCCGACAGTTCAAGTATTGATCAGGATTTCGTACCGTCCAGTTTGTAGATCGCGGTTTTTAAACATATTTGGAATACGGGCGCTTCAGAAGAGTTCTCATCAACCGACGATGTGGTGAGAAATCATCAAGAAACACAGATATGGTCGGATGATCCGTGCATTTTTGCGCAATTTAGGCATAATACGCGGCTTCGAATTTTGACCCCTACAGACCTTTTCTTATGCATAAAGAACCTCGTAAGGTCCGTGAGTTTCGTCGCCGCGAGCAAGAAATTCTCGATACCGCGCTCAAGCTGTTCCTCGACCAGGGTGAAGACAGTGTCACCGTCGAGATGATTGCTGATGCTGTCGGTATCGGCAAAGGCACGATCTACAAGCACTTCAAGTCCAAGGCCGAGATCTATCTGCGCCTGATGCTCGACTATGAGCGCGATTTGAACGAGCTGTTGCATTCGGCCGATGTCGACAAGGACAAGGAAGCCCTGTCCCGCGCCTATTTCGAATTCCGCATGCGCGACCCACAGCGGTACCGGTTGTTTGACCGTCTGGAAGAAAAGGTCGTCAAGGGCAACCAGGTGCCGGAGATGGTCGAGGAACTGCACAAGATCCGCGCCTCGAACTTCGAACGCCTGACCTTGCTCATCAAGGGCCGGATCAGCGAAGGCAAGCTCGAAGACGTGCCGCCTTACTTCCATTACTGCGCGTCCTGGGCGCTGGTGCACGGTGCCGTGGCGCTGTATCACTCGCCGTTCTGGAGCAATGTGCTGGAAGACCAGGAAGGCTTCTTCCAGTTCCTGATGGACATCGGCGTGCGCATGGGCAACAAGCGCAAGCGCGACAGCGACACCCCGAGCAGCTGAGCCATTCAGCCGCCTTATTGCCCGTGATTTCGCTACATGGCGCAGTACCGCAGGAATATACTCAGGCAGAGGGCTTGCTAAAACTTGATTTGTGAGTCAAGTTTTAACGGCCCGAATATTCTTGCGCCGGAGTGATCATGATCGTTGACCGACAAGGCAGGCGTTTTCGCAATTTGCGAGTCAGCCTGACCTCAGCCTGCAATTACGCGTGTACCTACTGCGTGCCTAACGGCAAGCGGTTGGTGGCTGCGCAGGATGAATTGTCGGCCGAAGCCATGGCGCGCGGGGTGGCCTACCTGATCGAAGCGGCGGGTATCGAGCGCTTGCGCATCACCGGTGGCGAACCGCTGGTCAGCCCGAAACTCGAAGCCTTCATGGGTGCCGTCGGCCAGATGGGGCTGCAGGACATCAGCCTGACCACCAACGGCCAGCTGTTGGCGAAGAAGCTGCCGATCCTGGTGGATGCCGGCATTCGACGCATCAACGTTTCCCTCGATACCCTGGACGCCTCTGCGTTTCGCGGCATTGCCCGGGGCGGCGATCTGGCGACCGTGCTGGGCGGCATGGACCAGGCCCGGGCGGCAGGCATGAAGGTCAAGGTCAACATGGTGCCGCTGCGCGGCCAGAACCTCGATCAGGTGATGCCGCTGCTCGATTATTGCCTGGAGCGCGGCTTTGAATTGCGCTTCATCGAGTTGATGCGCATGGGCCACCTTGCCAGCGACTCCAATGCCTTCCTGCAGCAGTTTGTCAGCCTGCAACAGCTGCTGAGCCTGATCGGCGAGCGCTATGAGTATCTGCAGGCCGATGCGCCTGTCGATGCGACCGCCGTGCGTTATGAAATTCCGGGGCTGGGGCATTTCGGCGTGATCGCCAACGAAAGCGTGCCGTTCTGCCGCACCTGCTCGCGGTTGCGCCTGTCGTCCACTGGCTGGCTGCATGGCTGCCTGTCGTCAAGCAATCGCCACTATGTCGGCGATCTGCTGGATAAACCGCGTCATCAGGCGTTGCCGGCCTTGCAGCGGTTGTTGGTCAAGGCGTTGGGTGACAAGCAGGAAGTGGCGTTTTCCGGTGGTGCGACGGTCATGAAAATTATTGGCGGCTGACCCGGCCTCTTCGCGGGCAAGCTATCAATCGACGCCATTCCTGAGCTGGCGCAAAAGCTGCATCCCACGGCCATTCGCCGGTTTTCCGTCACCGGCCCCTGGAGGATAGGATGCGTAGCCTGGTTTTGCTGCTGGCCATTTTGGCGCTCGGTGGCTGCATGAATGTCAGCGACATGGCCGAAGGGACTCGCTACCACATGAGCGACGCCGGCCTGCTGGACCACAGCGACAGCCGCCGGGTGAACAACCTGCGCATTCAGCCCGACTCCTTCGTCTACATTGCCCAGGGCGCCTTTGTGCCGCCGGGCAGTGCCGTCTACCCGCGCCCCAACGTGATCGCCGAAGTCGCCTTCGATGGCTTTATCGAGTATTTCCCGATGGTCCGCCGCGCCCGCACCCCGCAAGGCCTTGACCAGGCCATGGGCGAGGCCCGTGCCGTCGGTGCCCATTACCTGCTCTATACCCGTTTCGCCAAGTCCGATGACCGCATCGGCAACTCGGATGAATGGCTGGATCAGGAAGCCGTGGATCGCCTCGGCATCGACACCGGCGTGATTCAGATCATGTTGATCGAGACCAGCACCCAGTATTTGATTGATACTGCACGTATCAAGAGTCGTGGGGGTCTGCTGACATTCCACGACGAAAAACCAGAAGACCTGATGGGCCCGCCGCTGCAGCAGTACGCGCGCAGCCTGCTGGGGCTCAGCGACCAGTAATTTCAAGGAGAACGCCATGAGTGGCCCGCAAAAAGCCAACGACCTGCTGGGGCAAATCCCCAAGACCCAAGGCTTGCCACCGGTCCACTTGTGGAACCCCGATTTCTGCGGCGACATCGACATGCGCATCGCCCGCGACGGCACCTGGTATTACCTGGGCACGCCGATCGGGCGCAAGCCGATGGTCAAGCTGTTCTCCACCATCATCCGCCGCGACGGCGATGACTACTTCCTCATCACGCCGGTGGAGAAGGTCGGCATCAAGGTGGATGACGCGCCTTTCGTGGCGATTGCGGTGGACGTGGAAGGCGAGGGCGAGGCGCAGGTTCTGCGCTTTACCACCAATGTCGATGAGACTGCTGAAGCTGGCAGCGAGCATCCGATTCGCGTAGTCATCGATCCCGACACACAAGAGCCGGCGCCTTACGTGCATGTGCGCACCAATCTCGAAGCGCTGATCCATCGCAATGTGTTCTATCAATTGGTGGAGCTGGCCGTTACCCGTGAGATCGATGGGCAGCAATGGCTGGGTGTGTGGAGTGGCGGTGAGTTCTTCCGCATCGGTCTCGAACCCTGACACATCCCCCCCCTGTGGGAGCGAGCC
>NZ_AKJF01000222.1 GCF_000282475.1 Pseudomonas sp. GM78 | reverse complement strand
CTTCCACGGCGATCTCGCAGAACGGGTTCATCGACATTTTGACGTTGGCGAGGTCGACGCCGGAATGGTCCGCCTTGACGCGGACCTTGACGTTGTAGTCGACCACCCTTTTTACCGCAACAAGCACTTTCATATTGAATGCATACCCTCTTCTATTATTTGACGACCGGCAGTTTCGACCGGTCGATGGTGAACGCCACCGCGATGATCAGGATCACGCCAAAGACAATCTGTTGCGCAAATACGCTGACGCCCACAAACGTCATGCCGATGCGAACAACGGAAACCAGCAACGCTCCGATCAGCGTGCGCCAGATGCCGCCAACCCCACCGGTCAATGCAGTGCCGCCCACCAAAACGGCAGCGATGGCCGGCAGCAGGAATTCGTTGGCCAGCGTGGGCGAGCCACTCGACAAACGACCGGCCATCATCACCCCGGAAAGTGCCGCCAGGCCGCCGGACAACGCGAAGCTGATGATTTTCACCCGCAACACATTGATCCCGGAGGCCCATGCCGCGGATTCACCGCAGCCAATCGCGTTGGTAAATCGGCCGAACGCCGTTTTGCGATGGATCACCACACACAGGATCATCACCGCAATGGCCACCCAGACTTCGTTGGGAATACCGGCGCTTTGTCCAATCACCCAGCCGAAGGAAGCGGCTCGGTCGGCGGCTTCGATGTTGAGGGTACGGTTGCCCGACCACAGCATGTTCAAACTGGCGACCACGCCGCCAACGGCCAGGGTGACGATGAAGGAAGGCAAGCGCAGACGAGTGTGCAGCACGCCGCTGATCGCCCCGGCCGCAGCACCTGCGGCAATGGCGGCGGGAACGGACCAGGTACCGAAATTAGGCAGCAGCAACGCGACGATGACACTGGCCATCGAAGCCACCGCCTGGGACGACAGGTCGATACCACCGATGAGCACCACAAACGTGATACCCGTGGCCATGATGAACAGGGCCGCCGTGTCGGCCGCCAGCCCCAGCACCGCCGTGGGCTGGATGAAGCCAGGGTCGTAACCGGTGATCAGCGCCATGAGCAACAGCAAAGCCAGCAGGGGGGCCTGGCTGCGAAAATCAATCAGGGAAATAGGCATAGGGAACCTCACACCATGTGTTTGATGAGATCGACCTGTTGCGGTTTGCAACCGGGAGGACAATCGAAGGACTGGGCAAACTCGCCATCGCGCATCACCAGAATCCTGTGGCTAAGCCCGATCATCTCCTCAAGGGTGTCGGCCGTGAGAATCACCGACACGCCCTGAGCCGTAATCTCTCGGACGAGCTCATAGACATCCTCCTTGGCGCCCACATCCAGGCCGCGGGTAGGATGGTCGAGAATCAGGATCGATGACTGCGCATTGCGCCACTTGGCCAGCACCACCTTCTGCTGGTTACCCCCACTGAGGTTCAGCAACAACGCATCTGGCCCAGGCGTCTTGATGTGCAGCCGGGATATCCAGTCTTCGGCGATCGCCCGCTCCTTACCTGTTTCCAGCAGGCCAAAAGAGGTCACCTGCCCGATGCGTGCCAAGGTCATGTTCTGGGCCACGCTGAGCATGGAAACGATGCCTTCCACCTTGCGCTCGCGCGGTACATAGCCAATGCCCGCCTTGATCGAGGCGGCGGCACCGTGATCGCGAAGCAACTTGCCATGGACCGTTATCGCGCCACCGCTCTTGCCCATCAACCCGGCCAATACACGGCAGAGTTCCTCGCGGCCGGAGCCGATCACACCGGCAATGCCCAGCACTTCGCCACGCCGCAACTGGAAATCCAGCGCGTCGAATACGCCCTTGAGCGCCAACCCCTCGACCTTCAACACCACATCGTCCTCGTTGCAGGCCTGCTGCAGGGATTCGCGGTAGTACTCGGTGTGCAGCGACCGACCGACCATCAAGGTATGCAGGTGGTCTTTGGTGGCATCGGCCGCCGGCATCTGCGACACCACCTCGCCGTCCTTGAGCACGTACACCCGGTCACTGAGTTCCAGCAGCTCGTCGAGGCGGTGCGAAACGAAGATGAACGAGGCACGGCTTTTGAGCTGACGCACCAGGCGGAACAAGGTGTCGATTTCCTTCTGTTCCAGTGCGGACGTCGGCTCATCCAGCAGGATCACCAACTGTCCATCGGTCATCTCCTCCAAGGCCAGCGACTTGGCCAGTTCAACCATCTGCCGTTGGCCGAAACTCAGTTCGCTGCACAACGTGCCGGGGTCGATATCCAGATTGACCTTGGCCAACTGGAAGCGCGCTGCCGCGTATAGCTTTTTCCAGTTGATGAAGCCCAGTCGGGTGAATTCGGCTTCGCGGCCCAGGAACAGGTTCTCCGCCACCGACAGATTGGTCAGGATCGATTGCTCCTGGTAAACCATGGCGATGCCCTTGGCGGTGGCACCGCGAGGCCCATCGAGGGTCACCGGCTGGCCGTCGAGTTCCAGATGGCCGTCATCGGGCTGATAGACACCGGTCAGAATCTTCATCAGGGTGGATTTGCCGGCACCGTTCTCGCCGATCAACCCGACCACTTCGTTTTCCCTGACTTCGATGGAGATGTTCTTCAGGACCGTGATGCCGTTGAAGCGTTTACTGACATTCTTGAGTGCGAGCATGATGCGTCCTCACTTCACGACGCGTGCTTTCGCACGGTCAAGCGCCATGGCCACGGCCACAATGATCAATACACCCTGAACGCCCTGCTGGACGTAGGGAGGGATCCCCATCAACACCATGCCGTTGCTCAGTACCACCACAATCAGGACCCCAAGCAACGTTCCAAACGGGCTGCCATTGCCGCCTGCCAACGAGCAGCCCCCGACGACAATTGCCGTGATCGCGGTGAACAGTTGCCCCTGGGCAATCAGCGCATGGCCCTGGCCAAACTGAGCCACCGCCAGGATCGCCGCCAGACCATAAAAACCACCGGCCAGTGCGAATACGGCAATTCGAATACGCCCTACTCGCACACCGTTGAGGCGCGCCAGGTCTTCGGCACCGCCGATGGCCAGGGCATGGCGCCCCAACACGGTATGACGCGACACCACATGGGCGATGATCAGCGCCACGCCGACAATCCAGACCGACAGGGGCAGCCCCAGCAGGCGATGCAACGCCACGGCGCGCACATCCATGTCGACCACACGCACCGTATTGCCCTGCAACAGCGCAGTGGCCAGGCCTATACCGACAAAGCCCAGGCCCAGCGTGCCGATGAACGAAGGAATGCGCAGCCTGACCTGGAGCAGTCCGTTGACCAATCCCATCAGCGCACCGACCACTACGGCGACCGGTAACGCCCAGAGCCCGATGGAGTGAGCGTTCAGTGTGTTGGAGATCAGCAGAGAGAAGCAGACGGCGGCAATGGCCACCACACCCTCGACCGACAGGTCGATACTGCCCATCTGGATCACAAACATTCCGCCCAATGCCATGAGCAAGGGAATCGTCGACGCCGTGGCGATGCGCGTCAGGTTCATGGGATCAAAAAAGTGGTGGTTGATCGAACCCACCAGCAAGCCGATGAGCAGCAATACGATTAACGATGAAAACCGTCTCAGACGGGCCATGACGAAAACTCCGGAAGACAGGGAATGACGGATCTGGCGCGCCATCGCGCCACGAATGCAGGCAACGACGAGTGGCTAGGAGTCGTAGCGGATAGGCCCTGCCACGCGTGACCAGTAGTCCGTGACATCCAGGGTTGGCGGCGTCTTGAAGTTGGCGTTGAAGAACACTTCGGCGTTTTTCCTGTTGACCATTTGCGGACGGATGTAGAACTCGCGGTGTTCGCGAGGCTCCCTGGCCGGGTCCAGCTTGCCTGTCTTGGCGGCATAGCCCAGCGCCAGGCCCACGCTGCCGACCCAGTAGGGATCGATGGTGCTGGTGGCGATGTACTCGCCCGAGCGGATCGCCTGCACCGCCTGCTCGGTGCCGTCCATGCCGACGATCGGGATGCTGCCCGCCAGGCCTTCCCCGCGCAGTGCTTCCAGGGCACCCATGCCCATGTCGTCGTTGCACGACCAGATGCCGTTCAGGTCGCTGCCGAAGCGCGTCAGCCACGACTGAACGATGGCGAAGGCCTTGTTGGCGCTCCAGTCGGCCGGTTGGAAGTCCAGCAGTTTGATGTCCGGGTATTTTTTCAGCGCGGCGTCCAGACCCTTGCGACGGTTGATCGCCGGCACATTGCTGAGGATGCCACCCAGGGCTACGACGCCGCCCTTGCCGCCCATGGCCTCGAACAGTTGCGTGGCCATTTCCTCGCCCACGGCCTCGCCGTCTTCGGACAGGTGCGACACCCAGTAGGGGTTGTAGTCCCAGGGATGCATGTCGTCAGGCTTGTTCCAGATGGTGGTGATGTAGACGCCCGCCTTCACGCATTCTTCGATGATCGCGCGGGTATCGGCCGAGTCATTGGGATCGACGGTCAGGACCAGGTTGCCATTGGTCTTGGAGATCAGCGCGCGGATGTCGGCGATGCTCTTCTGCGAGTTGCCTTCGCTGACCAGGGGCGAATAGGCAGCCTTCTGACTGGTCGCGAAGGCTTCGCCACCGCGGTTGAACAGTGCGTGGTAAGGGTTGGTCATGGAGCGGAAGGCGTTGGAAAACGTTACCTGCTCCTGGGCCCAGAGCACCCTGGGAAAGAGGCTGGCCACAGCGCCCGCGCCTGCCAGGCTGGCTGCGCCGATGAGCAGTTTGCGACGGCTGAATTCGAATTGATTTGTCGGGTCTTTGTCATTTTTGTTCATGTTCCCTCCAGGTGCCGGGCACCGGATAATCAGTATTTTTATAGTTTTATGTAACCAACCGGTTATTTATAAATCCATACCATCCAAGATGCAATCATTCGCACGAATGTTTAATCGCAAGAGATTGGAAAACAGCAGTCCCGGTTAGCGCGACGCACCCACCGGGACTACCGGCAAGGCGTCAGTGAGCGCGATCCAGTACGACCTGATCGACGACTGAGCGCACTTCGGAAGGCGGCAACTGGCGCCCCAGCAGCAGGTCTGCGCCCTTCTCGGCGATCATGATAGAAGGGGCATTGGTGTTGGCACTGTTGAGTCGAGGCATCACCGAGGAATCGATGACGCGCAACCCCGCTACGCCGTATACCCGCAGTTGCGGATCGACCACCGATTGATCGTCGACACCCATCTTGCAGGTGCCCACCGGGTGATAGCCGGTGCGACCGCTTTCCCGTGCGTAAGCCTCATAGTCCGCCTGGGTCTTGACCCGGCTGCCGGGGAAGTGCTCGGACTTGATGTACCGCGCCAGGGAAGGCTGGGACAGGATTTCCCGGCTGAGCTTGATGCCTTCGACCGACACGTGCAGGTCGTAAGGGTCGCTGATGTAGGCCGGATCGATCGATGGCGCCTGCAATGGATCGGCGCTGTTGAGCGTGACCCGGCCTCGGCTGCGCGGGCGCAGGAAATAGGAATTCAACGTGCACCCCGAACCCGAGGGCACCGGAGGTATCCCCGCCTCGACCCCGGCGCCCGGGAGAAAGTGGAACTGCAGATCCGGGGTCTGGGAACGGGAATCGCCGTACCAGAACGCGCCGGCCTCGGCGATGTTGGAGGTGACCGGCCCCTTGTTGAACAACAGGTACTCAAGGCCCGCCCACAGGGTCATGTGGGGTTTCGCGTAGCGGTCCAGGCTCTTGGGCTCCTTCAGTTCGCAGACGATATCGATGTCGAAATGGTCCTGCAGGTTCTGCCCCACGCCCGGAAGATCCTTGTGCACGGCAATGCCGTGCCGCGACAGCTCCTGCGCGGGCCCGACGCCCGACAGCATCAGGATCTTCGGCGAACCGATGGCGCCCGCGGCCACCACCACTTCGCGTGCCGCCTGGGCAAAACGAACCTCGCGCGAATCCCGCCCCTGAACGTACTCCACACCGGTGGCACGGCCGTTTTCGATGCGCACCCGAGTGACCAGGCACTCGGTCTGTATCGTCAGGTTCGGCCGCTTGCGCACCGCCTTGTTCAGGTAGCCCTGGGCCGTGCTGCAACGCCGGCCATTGCGCAGGGTCACTTGATAGGCACCGCAGCCTTCCTGTTTAGCGCCGTTGAAATCCGGGTTATGCGGGATCCCCGCTTCCTGAGCCGATCGAATGAAGGCCTTGCTCACCTCGTTGAGGCTGATGGGATCGGACACTCCCAGCGGTCCGCCGGTACCGTGGTACTCATTGGAAAAACGCTCATTGTCCTCGGCACGCCGGAAATAAGGCAGCACGTCGCGATAGGACCAGCCCTGGCAGCCTTCCTCACGCTCCCAATCGTCGTAGTCGCGGGCGTTGCCCCGGGTATAGACCATGGCGTTGATCGAGCCGCTGCCGCCCAGTACCCGCCCTTGCGGATACACGATCGAGCGGTT
Organism: Pseudomonas sp. GM78; assembly: GCF_000282475.1. Taxonomy (GTDB): domain Bacteria; phylum Pseudomonadota; class Gammaproteobacteria; order Pseudomonadales; family Pseudomonadaceae; genus Aquipseudomonas. Next base: position 19,213 of record NZ_AKJF01000222.1, on the reverse strand, counting down.
TTTCATGGTGGCCTGGTCGACCGTGTTGAAACCCCAGGTCAGGGGCCCTCCGGTCATTTTGAAAAAGCCTACGGGCATGTGAATGTACGGATTGGTGTCCGCGGGACCGGCTTCGAGCAACAGCACCTTGACGTTGTCGGCCTCGCTCAACCGGGCCGCCAGCACACAACCGGCCGAACCGCCGCCGATAATGACGAAATCATACATAGTGATACCTCAGTTTTTATTGTTGTCCTCGGGTCGATGCTGCCCGGGCTCAGTCCTGTACCCAGCGAGCCCGCTCGCCCAGTTGCAGGTGCACGGACTTGACCTCGGTGTACTCCTCGACGCCGTAGCGTCCGGTTTCGCGGCCGATGCCCGATTGCTTGAAGCCTCCGGAAGGCAGTTCCGGGCCACCGGCGATGGTGGTGTTGACCCACACCCGGCCCGCCTTTATCTGGCGCATGGCCCGCAGCGAAGTGTTCATGTCACGGCTCCATACACTGGCCGCCAGGCCGAACGGTGTGTCGTTGGCGATCTGCATCGCCTGATCAAAATCGTCGAAGGCGGTGATGGTCAGCACCGGGCCAAAGATTTCTTCACGCGCCAAGGTCATCTGTGGCGTTACCTGGGAAAAAACCGCAGGTTGCAGGTACATGCCCTGCGGCGACTCGATTCGATACCCGCCGGTCAGCAGTTGCGCACCTTCGCTGCTGCCCTGGCCGACGTAGCCCAGGATGCGCTCCATCTGGCGCAGCTCAGTGATCGATCCCACCTGGGTGGCCTCATCCAGCGGATCGCCGATGCGAACCCTCTCCAGCAGTTCGAGAATTTTCGCCGTGAGCTCCTGTTCCACTGAACGGTGCACCAGCAACCGGCTGCCACTGACGCAGCATTGGCCGGCGTTAAAGCAGATCCCGAAGACGATGGCATCGGCAGCGGCATCCAGGTCGGCATCGGCGAACACCACCTGCGGGTTCTTGCCACCCAGTTCCAGGCCGGCTTTCTTCATGTTGCCGGCGGCCGCGGCCAGCGTCAGCCTGCCGACCTCGGTGGAACCGGTGAACGACACCATGTCGATATCGGCGTGCTCGGAAATGGCCTGGCCCACCACGGAGCCTGGCCCGGTCAACACGTTCACCACGCCATCGGGCAGGCCCGCCTGTTGCAACAGGCCCGCCAGTATCAGTGTAGTGCCGGAGGTGAGCTCGCTCGGCTTGACGACCACTGTGCAGCCTGACGCCAGGATGAACGGCAGGCGTTCGGCGAGAATGAAGAACGGGAAATTCCACGGTGTGATCAGCCCGACAACACCTACCGGCTCGCGGGTCACCAGGCCCAGCATGTCGTCGCCCAGGTTATTGAAGGCATCGCCATGCAGCGCGCGCGCCTGCCCGGCGGCGTATTCCCAAATGCCGGCAGACGCCAGCACTTCACCACGGGACTGGGCAATGGGCTTGCCCGTTTCCAGCGTTTCGCACAGGGCCAGCTCTTCGCAGTGCTCGCGGATCAGTTCGGCGGTCTTGAGCAGCACGGTACTGCGCGCCTCGCCACTGCCGCGGGCCCAGGAACTCTGTTCGAAGGCCCGACGCGCGGCCACCACTGCCTGGTCGACATCGACTCCACTACCCGAAGGGTAAACGCTCACTGGCACATCGTGGGCCGGGCTGCGGCGGGTCACCGAGCGCGTGGCCGAGCCTTGAGTGAATTGCCCGTCGATGAACATGTCGAAGTGTCGGGGTTGAGCAGGCAGTGAATGAATCAAGGCGTTATTGTTCATGATAGTGTCCTCTTTCGAACGGGGATCTAAACGACTCCTGGCCTGGCTTGCCCGCCAAAAGTGTAATGTATATAACCAACCGGTTGCTTACTTTTTCAGTGACCTTTAAGCTCTTTCGCCAAGAATTTTCCCAAGCAGGTCAGGCGCGGATCGCAGTGGATCGCCCAGAGAAAACCTGCCTTTTTGATACACGCCTGAGACTGGAGCGACCTGAATGACGATTGAACCCACGGAAGATGCACCGCGCGCCACCCGCGATTCGGAGGCGACCAAGCTGCGTATCCTCAAGGCCGCCACGGTCGAGTTCGCCAAGCTGGGATTTGGCGGCGCGCGCATCAACAGCATTGCCGAGCGGGCCAAATCCAACAAACGCATGATCTACGAGTACTTCGGCAGCAAGGAGGAGCTGTTCCAGGCGGTACTGGAAACCGCCTACAACGACATCCGCATGGCCGAACGCAAACTCAAGCTCGAAGAGCTCGACCCGCAGACCGCGATCACCCAGCTGGTGACGTTCACCTGGAAGTACTACCTGAAGAACCCGCACTTCCTGACCCTGGTCAACAGCGAAAACCTGCACAAGGCCGCGCACCTGAAGCACTCCCAGGAAAAGATGCACGACATGCACGGTTCCATGGTGCAGATGGTGGCCCGCATTCTTGATCGCGGCGTCGCCGAGGGTGTGTTCCGCCCAGGTGTGGATCCGGTGCAGTTGATCATCTCCATCGCTGCCATCAACTACTACTACCTCAACAACCGCTTCACCGGGCAGATCATCTACGGCTTCGACCTCATGGCACCCGAAGCACTGCAGGCGCGGATCGACTTCAACGTCGAGACCGTCCTGGGAATGCTCAGGCCGCGCTGATACCACGTGTCTCCCTTGCATGCCGGCAAAGGTGTGCAAGGGCGTCTTCATTTCAGCGCCGCGACCTTCGGCTCGCGCACCAGCGGCATGAATGCCATGCGATCCAGCACGTCGCGTTGAACGTCCACGCCCTGGGCCACCTCGATCAGTTCCACACCGCCCTCCACCAGCCGGAAGACCGCACGCTCGGTGACATACAACACTTCTTTTCCAGACAGCAGCGCCTGGGGTCCGCTGAAGGTGATGTGACTGACCTCGGCCACCAGTTTTGGCACCTCACCGACACGGGCGATTTCCAGCTCCGTGCCGTGACGAGCCACTTGCAGCCCCTTGGCTTCGAAGGCGCCACAGAACACCACCTTGCGCGCACCCTGGGTGATATCGACGAAGCCCCCGGGGCCAACCAGCCGACCACCGAGGCTGGACACGTTGACGTTGCCGTACTGGTCCATTTCGCCCATCCCCAGGAACGCCAGGTCAACCCCGCCGCCACTGTAGAAATCGAACTGGTCCAGGGAGGTGACGATCGCCTGGGGATAGCGCGCCGCGCCGAACATCGCACCGTCCATCATTCGGCCATTGTGGATGCCTTGCTCGATGGTGCCCCAGTACTGGTCCTGCAACCCGCGCTCGGCGAGCAGCGAGGGGATGCCGGCCGGGATGCCGAAGCCAAAATTGAGCGACATGCCCGGCCTGAATTCATCCGCGGCCCGCTGCGCGATGATGCGGCGGATATCCTCTGCCAGCGGCGCTTCAACGGCGTCTGAAGTGGGCAGGCATTCACCGCTGATTTGCGGGTCGTAATCGGCTGCGAGGCATTGACGCTGATCCGGGACGTGCACCACCTGATCCACCAGCACCCCCGGAATGCGCACCATGCGGGCGGGCACAAAGGGGGTTTCGCCCAGCTCCCGAACCTGCACATGGACCTTGCCGCCACTGTTGTGCGCCGCCAGTGCCAAGGCATAGGCATCCAGGTCGGCTGCTTCATGCACCAGGGTGATGTTGCCGCTGGGGTCGGCCACGCTGCCACGCACCAGCGCCACGTCGACTTTGAACGGTTTATAGCGCAGGTATGGCCGGCCATCGATCTCGATCCGCTCGACGAGGGTTTCGACCGCCGATTCATTGCAACGGCCGCCGTTAACCTGCGGATCGGCGAAAGTCCCCAGGCCGATATGGGTGATCAGCCCCGGCCGCCCTGCGCCGATTTCGCGCATCAGGCTCATGATCACCCCGGCCGGCAGGGTATAGGCGGCGATTTCGTTGTCACGGGCCAGGCGCTGCATTTTTGCCGACCAGCTCCAGTGCCCGCCTATGACCTTGCGCACCAGCCCCTTGTGGGCCAGGCGTTCAAGACCACTGCCCTGCCCGTCGCCAATGCCCAGGGCATGGACGATGGTCAGGTCGCGCGGGTGCCCCGTGGTCAGGAACGAGTGCTCGATCGCACTGAGCAGGGCATCAGGTTCCAGCAACGTTCCCGAACCGCAAATCGCCACCGTGGCGCCATCGGCAATGCCTGTCGCGACATCTGCTGCAGAAGAACAGCGTCTTCTCATTTTTGTTATCTCCCGGTGAAGGCTTCGCTGTTTGCATCCCCCGTGAACAGAACACTTGACGCGCCCTGAAAGGATGCCTTAAATAAATAACCGGTTGGTTACATGCTTTTCACTCTAGTCTAGCTCGAGACTGAAAACAACCCACTGTTCATTGCTCACCGGAAAGGAATAAAACAATGCAACTTTCTGAGATTCACTTGCAGATTCGTGATGTCGCCCGCCGTTTCGCCGACCAGGCCGTGCGCCCCCTCGCCGAAAAACTCGACCATGAAGAAAGCTTCCCGGCCGCGCTGTACCGGCAGATGGGCGAATTGGGCCTGTTCGGCATCACCGTGCCAGACGCGCTCGGTGGCGCCGGGCTGGACTGCCTGGCCTACGCCCTGGTGATGGAAGAGCTGTCGCGCGGCTATGCGTCAGTGGCTGACCAGTGCGGTTTGCTGGAACTGATCGGCACCCTGCTTTCAGTGCACGGCACCGCGCAACAACAGGCACGCTACCTGCCCGAACTGCTCAGCGCGCACAAGCATCCGGCCTATTGCATTACCGAGGCCGAAGCCGGTTCCGACGTGTCGGGTATCCGCACCACGGCCGTACGCACCCCCAACGGCTGGAAACTCAACGGCTCCAAACTGTGGATTCACAACGCACCCGTCGCTGACCTGGCGTTCGTGCTGGCACGCACCGACCCCGAGGCGGGCAAGCGCGGCATGAGCATTTTCATCGTCGACTGCCACCTGCCGGGTGTCAGCAAAGGCCCCAAGGAACACAAGATGGGCCAGCGTGCCTCGCAGGTCGGCGGTCTGAACTTCGATAACGTCGAATTGGCCGAAAATGCCCTGCTGGGTCAGGAAGGCCGCGGCTTCCACATCATGATGAGCGCGTTGGACAAAGGCCGCGTGGGCATCGCGTCGCTGGCGGTGGGTATCGCCCAGGCCGGGCTTGAGGCGGCACTGGAATACGTGCCGCAACGCAAACAGTTCGGCAAGCCGATTGCCGACAACCAGGGTTTGCAATGGATGCTGGCCGACATGGCCAAGGACATTCGCGCGGCCCGGCTGCTGGTGCAGGACGCAGCACAGCGACTGGATACCAATGACAACGCCACCATCGCCTGTTCGATGGCCAAATGCTTCGCCGCGGATGTCGCGGTGGCGCAAACCGCCAATGCCGTGCAGATGTTCGGCGGCAGCGGCTTCATTCGTGGATTCGAGGTAGAACGGTTGTACCGTGACGCCAAGATCACCCAGATCTACGAAGGCACCAACCAGATCCAGCGCACCATCATCGCCCGCGAACTGCTGACCAAGGGTGGGCGCTCATGAGCATCCGTCCTACCGCACTGGTGACCGGCGCACGCGGTGGCATCGGGCGCGCATCCGCCGTTGCATTGGCACACGCCGGCTTTGACCTGGCATTGGTCGACCTGCAAGTGGACGACGCGCTGCAAGCCACCCTGCAGACAGTGACCGGCCTGGGGTCCAAGGCCGTCGCGCTGGCCGGTGACATTGCCGCCATCGAACGCCACGAAGCCTTGATCGATGCGGCTGAGGCGGCCATCGGCCCGTTGTCCTGCCTGGTCAACAACGCCGGCGTCTCGGTCGCCAGCCGCGGTGACTTGCTGCAAGTCAGCCCCGAGAGCTATGACCGCTGCCAACGGGTCAACACCCGTGGCACGTTCTTCCTGACCCAGGCTTTCGCCCGTCGTTTGCTGGCTTACCAACCGACAGGGGTGCACCGCTGCATCGTCACCGTCACCTCCTCCAATGTGCAGGCGGTGTCGGTGCTGCGCGGCGAATACGGCATCTCCAAGGCGGGGCTGTCCATGGCCTCGCGCCTGTTCGCCGTGCGTCTGGCTGACGAAGGCATCGGTGTATACGAGGTGCAACCGGGGCTGATCGCAACGGAAATGACCGCACCGTCGAAGGCGCGCTACGACGCGGAGATCGAACGCGGCCTGACGGCAATCAAGCGCTGGGGCACACCCGAGGACGTAGCCAGGGTCATTACCACCATGGCCACGGGTGGCTTGCCCTACACCGTCGGCCAGGCCGTGCCCGTCGATGGCGGCTTGTTGATTCCCAAATTCTGATCTGCCGGAGACCCCGTTATGTCACTGACTATCCAATTGCCGACGTTTGACCTGAGCAAGATTGCGCCCTACACGCTGGTCGGCACCCCGCTGCCAATCATTCCGAGATCCGCCAGCAGCCATCGTATCGCGCTCAGCGCCGCCCATGTGGTGGCCGATCCCCTGGCACCCCGGCACTCCGGGGCCGCCGCGCCGATCGATTGGGAACGTACGCTGCACTACCGGCGTTATCTGCTGGAACAGGGCCTGGGCATTGCCGAGGCCATGGACACGGCCCAACGCGGCATGGGCCTGGACTGGCCAACGGCGCTGGAGTTGATCCAGCGCACGCTGGAGGAGACGAGCGACATCAAGGACGCGCTGATCTTTTCCGGCTGCGGCACCGATCACCTGGCCGCCAGCGACGCCCGCAACCTTGACGACGTGCTGCGCACCTACGACCAGCAACATCAAGCCATCGGCAAGCTGGGCGGGCGCATCATCCTGATGGCCAGCCGTGCCTTGGCGCGCGTGGCCAAGGGCCCGCAAGACTATCGCCAGGTTTACCGTAATGTCCTGGGCGATGCCCAGGCTCCGGTCATCCTGCACTGGCTGGGCGACATGTTCGACCCTGCCCTGCAGGGCTATTGGGGCAATACCGGGTTTGAAGCAGCGCTGGATACCTGCCTGGAAATCATTCACGAAAACGAAAGCAAGATCGACGGCATCAAGCTGTCGCTGCTCGACAAGGACAAGGAAATCGCCCTGCGCCGCCGGCTGCCGGCCTCGGTAAAAATGTACACCGGCGATGACTTCAACTACCCCGAGCTGATCGAAGGTGATGAACAGGGCTACTCCCACGCATTGCTTGGCATCTTCGATGCCATCGCCCCGGCGGCGTCCCAGGCGTTGACCGCCCTGGAGCAAGGTGACCCGGTGCGCTACAACGCGCTGCTCGCCCCCACCCTGCCACTGGCACGACTGATCTTCAGTGCGCCGACCCAGTACTACAAGACGGGCGTCGTGTTCCTGGCCTGGCTCAATGGCCATCAGGATCACTTCACCATGCTCGACGGTCACCAGGCCATGCGCCCACTGGCCTACTTCTGCGAAGTGTTCCGATTGGCCGACCAGGCCGGGCTGCTGAGCCATCCGGAACTTGCCATCGCGCGCCTGCAACAACTGCTGAAGGTGCACGGCGTCAACGCGTAGTCACGGGCCCGGGCCTCATGGGCTCGGGCGATCTTTCCCAGGAGAATACGATGTCCCTACGTCCATTGGTCAATCGACTGGACCTGTGCTCGATCAACACCGCCACCTTAGGCCATCGCTTGCCCATCCAGAAGACTCTGGACCTGATCGCCAGGGCCGGTTTCGGTGCCGTTGCGCCCTGGCGACGAGACATGGAAGGCCAGGACCTGAACGCCGTTCGCCGGCAATTGCGCGACACCGGCCTGAAGGTCAACGCCTACTGTCGATCCACCTACCTGACTGCCCGGGACAGCAAAGGATTCAAGGCCGCACTGCTGGACAACTGCGCGGCTATCGCCGAGGCCTCGGAGCTTCAGGCCGAATGTTTCGTCATGGTCGTGGGTGGTGTGCCCGAGGGTTCCAGGGACATTGCCGGAGCCCGCGCCCAGGTGGCCGAAGGTGTTGCGATGCTTCGCGACCAGGCCCGCAGCTACGGCGTGCCCCTGGCCCTTGAACCCCTGCACCCGATGTATGCCGCCGACCGCTCTTGCTTGTCCACGCTGGAACAGGCACTGGACCTGTGCGAGCAGATCGAGCCGGGCGGTTTCCAGTCGCTGGGCGTCGCCATCGATGCCTACCACTGCTGGTGGGACCCCAGGCTTCGCCAGCAGATTCAGCGCGCCGGCCGCCAGCGCCGCATCCTCGGTCTGCACGTCTCGGACTGGTTGGTGCCGACCCGGGACATGCTGCTGGACCGGGGCATGATGGGCGATGGCGTGATCGATCTGCGTGGCATCCGGCGCAGCGCCGAAGCCGCGGGGTACCGAGGCCACGTGGAAGTGGAGATCTTTTCCCGCGACCACTGGTGGACGTGCGATGAGGCCCAGGTGCTGGATACCTGCGCGCAACGCCTGCAAGACGTGTGCTGACCAACTGCCCGCGCACGCCGTCAAAACAACAAGAAACGAGACCGCCCCATGACCCACCCCTATCGCTGGAAAATTTGCGCGCTGTTGTTCTTCGCCACCACCATCAACTACCTGGACCGCCAGGTGCTGGGCCTGCTCAAGCCCGTGCTCGAACTGCAATTCCATTGGAGCGAGACTGACTACAGCTATCTGGTGGTGGTCTTTCAGGCGTGCTATGCCGCCGGACTGCTGATTTTCGGTCGACTGATCGACCGACTGGGCACCAAGCTTGGCTACGGGTTGTGCCTGGCGGTCTGGAGCCTGGCAGCGGTGGGCCACGCGGCGGCGCAATCGACCTTCAGCTTCATGATCATGCGCGCCCTGCTCGGGCTGGGAGAGTCCGGCAACTTCCCGGCGGCGATCAAGGCTGTCTCCGAATGGTTCCCCAAGAAGGAGCGCGCCCTGGCGGTGGGCATCCTCACGGCCGGCACCAGCATCGGTGCCATTCTCGCGCCAGCCTGCGTGCCCTGGCTGGCCAGCCATTACGGATGGCAGGCCGCGTTCGTGGTGACCGGGCTCACCGGCTTTGTCTGGTTGATCTTCTGGAAGCTTTTCTACGACAAGCCTGGCGCCCATCCGCGCGTATCTATCACGGAACTGGCCTACATCAACCAGGACGTCAACGCTGAGCCCGAGCATGCCGTGAAATGGCGCACGTTGCTGACGTTGCGCGCCACATGGGCATTCATCGCGGGCAAGTTTCTCACCGACCCCATCTGGTGGTTCATGCTGTTCTGGCTGCCGTCCTATTTCACCTCGCGCTTCGGTCTGAGCCTGGCGGACCTGGCACTGCCCCTGATGATCGTCTATTGCGCCACGTCCGTAGGCAGTGTCGCTGGCGGCTGGCTGTCCTCGCGCCTGATCGGCGCGGGATGGCCGGTACAGCGCGCCCGGCGCGCTGTCATGTTGTGCATGGCCGTATTGGTCACCCCTCTGGCAGCCTCCAGCTACATCGACAACCTGTGGACCATGGTGGCGCTGCTGAGCCTGGCGGCCGCTGCCCACCAAGGTTGGTCAGCGAACATTTTCACCACGGTTGCCGACAACTTTCCCCGCTCCCAGGTGGCCTCGGTCATGGGCATCGGCAGCACCGCGGGCTCGGTGGGTGGCATGATCTTTCCGTTGATCATCGGCCTCGTACTGGACCACTACAAGGCATTGGAGCAATTGAACCTGGGCTACAACATTCTCTTCATCCTGTGCGCCAGCGCCTACCTGGTGGCCTGGGTGACCATGCGGGTGATCGACGGCGGGTCTGCGCCGACCAGTATCGCCACGCAAGCATCGGATTCGCGATTCACCCCGCAGCAAACCAGCAAAACCTCAAGGTAATTCCCTAACCTGCCATTTCTGGAGATCCACGCATGCAGCCGTCAACAAAAAGAAAACTCGGCCGAGTCAACCTGGAAGTCTCAAGCCTTGCGTTCGGCACCTCGCCGGTCGGCAATTTGTTCGCGCCCACCGATGAAGCCACCTCCGATGCCATGTTCCAGCGCGCCTGGGAAGGTGGCGTGCGCCTGTTCGATACCGCGCCCATGTATGGCCACGGGTTGGCCGAACTTCGCACCGGGCATTCGTTGCGCTGGAAGCCGCGCGACGAATTCGTCATCTCGTCCAAGGTCGGTCGCGTACTCAAAGCCAAGCCGCGCAAGCAGATCGATTTCAGCCCCTGGAACAATGCCGCGCCCAACGAGATGATTTTCGACTACAGCTACGACGGCACCATGCGCTCGTTCGAAGACTCACTGCAGCGCCTGGCGCTGGAGCGCATCGACATCTGCTTCATCCACGACATCGACGTGTTCACCCGCGGTGCCGATCAGCCTGAAGTGTTCGCACAGGCCATGGATGGCGCATGGCGAGCGTTGGAATCGCTACGGGATCAGGGTGTGGTCAAAGCCATCGGGGTCGGCGTAAACGAATGGCAGGTGTGCCATGAAGCTTTGAAGCAGCGCGATTTTGACTGTTTCCTGATGGCGGGTCGCTACACCCTCCTGGAGCAGGATTCCCTGGATTCGTTTCTGCCACTGTGCGAGGAGCGTGGCGCTTCGGTGTTGGTCGGCGGAGGCTTCAATTCCGGCATTCTGGCCACGGGCGCGGTTCAGGGCGCTCGATACAACTATGCCCCCGCCCCCGCTGCCATACTGGAAAAAGTTCGCGCCATCGAATCGATCTGCCGGGACTATGAAGTGCCGCTTCCCGCCGCCGCCATGCAATTTGTGGTGTCTCACCCTGCGGTCGCTTCGTTTGTCGCGGGTACCCGCACGCTGAGCCAGATCGACAAGAACGTGGAATGGTTCAGTCATCCTATTCCGGGTGAGTTCTGGAAAAGTCTGAAACAGGCTGGTTTGATCCGCGAGGACGCCCCCACACCAGACTGATCAGGCAGCGCTGGCCAGGACGCCAGCGCTGGGCAGGGGTGCGGTGACCAACGGGTTCACCGCACTACTGTCTGCGCACGAACCGCTGGGCCATCACCCGCAACAAACGATCGTCCTCTCCCGCGGCGCCAATCACCTGCAGCCCCACCGGCATCCCCCTCACCTGCCCCACCGGCAGGCTGATCGCCGGCAAGCCGGTGAGGTTCCAGGCACTGGTGTAGCTGAGCACCGCGGCGCGTACATCGATGTCCTGCTCACCGACCCGGACCTCACGCGCATCGACCGCTGTCGCGGTAATCGGCACGCTGGGCGAGACCAACAAGTCATAGCGTTCGAATAGGCGTGCCATCGCCGCCTTGAAGCTTGCCTGGCCAGCCTGTGCACGGATGTATTGCCAGCCCCTGACTTCACGCGACAATTCGAGGCGCTCGCGCACCTCCTGCTCGAACGCGTGCGGCGCCTCCTGCATGCGCTCGGCATGCACCTCGAAGGCCTCGGCGCGTTGCAGCACCAGCAAGGTGTCTTTCATGCCGGACGCCAGCGGCGCAAGTTCGGCAGTCTCCTGCAGCGCTTCGCCAAACAACTGCTGCGCCGCCTGGTACACCTGCCGATCCAGCTCGGCGTCGACCGGGCCGAAGCTGCCGGAGGTGATCCAGCCAACCCGCAAGGGACGAGGCTCGGCATCAGGCGCACAGGCTCGCCCCGCCACCACCTCGAACAACAGGCGCGCATCCTCGACGTGGTTGGCGATCGGGCCCACGTGGTCGAGGCTCGACGCCAGCGGGAACACGCCCTGCAACGGTACGCTGGCAAACGATGGCTTGAAACCGATCGTGCCGCACAACGCCGCCGGAATCCGGATCGAGCCGCCGGTGTCGGTGCCCAGTGCCAGCGGCACCATGCCGCTGGCCACTGCCGCGGCGCTGCCGGCACTGGAACCGCCCGTGATGCAGCGGGCATCCCACGGGTTGCGTGCCGCGCCCTGCAGCGAGCGGTCACCGGTCGGGCCATAGGCGAACTCGTGGGTCAGGGTCTTGCCGACAATCACCGCACCGGCCTCGCGCAGGCGTTGCACGCACAGTGCATCGCGGTTCGGCTTGAAACCTGCAAAATGCGCCGAACCGTAGGTGGTGACGTAGTCGAAGGTGTCGATGTTGTCTTTGACCGCCAGCGGTATGCCGTGCAGCGGGCCCAGGTCCAGGCCCTGGGCGAACAGCTCATCGGCCTTGCGCGCCTGGGCCAGCGCCACCGGTGCATCGACCTGAACGAAGGCGTTCAGGGTCGGATTCAGGCGCGCGATACTGTCCAGGGCTGCTTGGGTCAACTCGACGCAGGTCAAGCTACCCGCGCGCAGACCTTCGGCCAGCGCAATGACCGATTGGCCAAAAAAGTATCCAAGGTGATCAGGCTTCGCCAGGCTCATACGAACAACTCCATCAAACGGCTGCGGGTATAGGGGAAGGGGCAACTTGCCGGCCGCCAGGACGCACCATCAGCATCGCGCTCATGCCGACTGCCGTGGCCACCGCCGCCGCCACGAACATCGACGAGTAGCCGTAGCGCAAGGTCAGGTAGCCGGTCAGCATGGGTGCGATGAACGAAGCGGTGTTGGCGATGAAATGGGTCATGCCGCTGTAGGCGCCGACCCGGTTGGAGGGCGCGGTGTCGATCACCACCGCCCAGTAGACCGAGTTGGGCAGCGCGTTGAGGGCGTTGGCCAGGGTCATCAGGGCAATCACGCCCCACACGGTCTGGGCCTGCGAGACCAGGATGAAGCACAGCGTGGTCAACAGCAGGCTGGTCGCGGCCAGCCAACTGCGCGCCACCTTGAGGTTGCCGGTGCGGCGCAGCAGCAGGTCGGAAATCTTGCCGCCCAGCAGCACGGTGAAGCAGGCGCCGGTCCACGGAATCATGCCCATGTACCACAGCGACGACAGGTTGTAGTGGAACTCGTCCTGCAGGTATTTGGGGGTCCAGGTCAGCAGCAGGAACGTCACGTACACGAACGAGAAGTAACCGACCGCGTTGAGCAGCAGGTCCTTGTTCTTGAAGAAATGCCAGACCGGCGCAACGCTGTCGGTCGGCGTCGAGGCATTGGCTGCCGCGGCGCGCTCCTGGCGCAGGAAATCACGCTCGGCCTTGGTCACCCGCGGGTTCTCGTCGGGGGTGTTGGTGAAGCGCGTCATGAAGAAGATCAACAGCGCCAGGCTGATCACACCCAGCACCACGAACATGCTGCGCCAGTCGCCGGTCAGGGTTTGCAGGCCTACCGCCACCGGGGCGGTCAGCAGTGCACCCAGCGGCGTGCTGAGCAACCCCACCGAAACCACGAAGCCGCGCTCCTTGGGCGTAGCCCAGTTGGCCACGCTCTTGTTGATCACCGAATAGGCCGGGCCTTCGGCAAAGCCGAACAGCACCCGGATAGTGGCGAAGCCGGCCATGGCCGAACCGCCCATGAAGGCCAGCCCCAGGTCACCGGCAAACGCGGTGGCGATCTCGAAGATCGACCAGGTGGCACCGGCAATCAGCCAGATGCGCTTGGCGCCAAAGTGGTCGGCCAGGATGCCGCCGATCAACGCCCCGAGGATGTAGCCGTAACCGAAGTAACCCAGGACCTTGCCCCAGTCGGCCTTGTCGAAGCCGTACTCGGGAAGAATGCTCGCCGAGGCGTAGGCAATCGCGCCGCGGTCAATGTAGTTGAGCAGTGCCATCAGCATGATCAAAAAGAAAATCTGGTAGCGGAAAGACGGAATAGCTGCGCTGTTCATAGGGATCTGACTCGTCAAAATGATGGCAGAAGTCAAAAAGTCGGCCGCGTCCGGCGTATTTTTATTGTGTTACCCAAACGTTTGGGTTGACGAAATGTAGTCAGGGGAAAAGTTTTAGTCAATCGTTTGGGTAAAGGTTTTTTTCCCGGAACGACGCCTCGATTGAGGTAGAATCGCGCGCCTGAATAATGGACGGTTGGAAGCCCCTCAGACATGCCGAATCAATCTCGCCCCGCCACCCTAAAGTCCATGGCGACTGCACTCGGGTTGCACGTTTCCACGGTGTCGCGGGTGCTCAATGGCGACCCGACCGGGGTTGAGCGAGCGGCGTCGGCCGAGGTCATTGAGCGCATCCGCGCGTTGGCCAAAGAGCTGGATTATCGACCGAACACGCAGGCATCCAACCTGAAATTGCGCAAAAGCCAGGAGATCTGCGTGCTCATGCCGCGCCTCACCGACCTGGTGATGGCGACCATTTATGACAGTATTGACAGCGCCGCCGAGCAGGCCGGCTACCTCACCTTCGTCTCCAATACCGACGACCAGCAGCCGCGCCAGATGGCCCGTGCCGAGCACGCCTTGCGCCGCTCGGTGGCCGGGCTGATCGTGGGTGATTCGCACGTGGGTGAAACCCAACCGCTGCTCGACTTGCTCGCGCGCAAGCAGATCCCCTACGTGCTGGTCAGTCGGCAGGTTGCCGGGCACAAGTCGGCGGCCAGCGACGACGAATTGGGTGGCTGGCTGGCGGCCGAACACCTGTATCGGCTGGGCTGTCGCGATGTGGCGATCCTGGCTGGCGAACGGCATGCGTCTACCGGCGCTGACCGTACCCGCGGGTTCATCCGTTACTACCGCGAGCAAGGCCTCACCCTACGCCCCGAGTGGATCCTCAATGGTCCTTTTGACAGCCACACCGGGCACCAGCAAGGCGCCCACCTGTTGGGGCTCAACCCGCGCCCGCAGGCATTTTTCGCGGTCAACGACTTCCTCGCCATCGGCCTGATGGGCGCCGCGCGCGACAAGGGCTTGCAGCCGGGCAAGGACATTGCCGTGGTCGGCTACAACGACATCCCGCTGTCCAACGAACTGATCGTACCGCTGACCAGCGTGCGCCTGCCGCTGGCACAGATGGGCCGGCATGCGGTGGAGTTGCTGCTCAAGCGCATTAACGGCGAGAGCGCCGAGTCCATCATCCTGACGCCGCAGTTGCAGGTGCGGGCGAGTTCATCGTTGATGCGTAGGGCTGACTGAGGGCGGTTTTACAACCGCAAAAGATTTTCTATTCAGCCCGATCAATCCGATCCGGCGCCCGGTTCACCGCCAGCTCCCCCAACATGATGACTTGGGTAATACCCAGCAGGGTATTGCGCAAGTCGCCTGCGTGCGATCCGCCAGCACTGACAATGTAAACCGGACAACCCTCGCTGCGAACGCTTTCGCCCCCCGCATGCCCCGCCCCTGTCACCGATTGCTAAATAACTGACGCTCAATGAGAAGCAGACAACCTGCCTGTGACGATACTGGTTTGCTCATCGAACAGTGACGCGACACGTCTAGCCCAATGCTTCTACGCCCTGAGATGGCTGTCGGTTGCATCTCAAAAAAACAATCAGAGAGAGCGCAGAATGAAGTTCAGTTTTGTCGATAACAGCAAGCCAACCCGACGACGCGTTCTACGCGATGCCTTCACCCTGGCTTTGGCCGCCTCGCCCTTGGCCAGCATCGCCAGGGCAGCCGATGAAACCGCCGAAGAAGTGACCTTTGCGGCGGGCCCACGGCCACTGGTGCAATATCCGCAAAAACGGCCGCTGACCCTGGTGACCACTCGCCCACCGCACCTGGAGACGCCCTTCGCTGTTTTCAACGAAGGGCCGATCACCCCCAATGACGCCTTTTTCGTGCGTTACCACCTGGCCAATTTCCCGACCAGCATCGATCCGGACAGCTATCGGCTGACGGTCAAGGGCGCGGTCGACACCGCGTTGTCACTGTCCCTCGCAGAGCTCAAATCTCTGGCGGAGCCGGTAGAAGTGGTAGCCGTCAATCAATGCTCGGGGAACAGTCGTGGTTTCTCGATGCCACGGGTATTCGGCGCCCAGCTGGGCAATGGCTCGATGGGCAATGCACGCTGGCTGGGGGTACCGCTCAAGGCCGTATTGGAAAAGGCCGGGGTGAAAGCCAACGCCAGGCAAGTGACATTTCGCGGCCTCGACAAGCCCGTGCTGCCAAGTACCCCGGAGTTCATCAAGGCCCTGGACATCAGCCATGCCATGGACGGTGAGCCCATGATCGCCTGGTCGATGAACGGCACCGACCTGCCCTTCCTCAATGGTTATCCGATACGCCTGGTAGTGCCCGGTTATTTCGGCACGTACTGGGTCAAGCATCTAAGCGAGATCGAAGTCGTCGACCATGTATACGACGGCTTCTTCATGGCTAAAGGTTACCGCGTGCCGGATAACGATTGTTTCTGCATCGCCCCCGGCACCACCGCGGCACAAACCCGGCCAATTTCCAAATTGCCGGTACGCAGCTTCATCACCAGCGTTAAACAGGGCGACGTGTTGCCGTTGAAAAAAAGCGTGGCGCTCAAGGGCATCGCGTTCGACGGCGGTGCGGGGATCACCAAGGTGGAAATCTCCATCGACGGCGCAAAGGTCTGGCGTGAAGCCACGCTTGGGCAGGACCTTGGCCGTTTCTCGTTCCGTGAGTGGACGTTGGCGATCACTTTTACCCACAAGGGCGCCACACAGTTGATGGTGCGAGCCACCAACAGCGCGGGCGAGACACAACCGCTGCAAGCCGACTGGAACCCTGCCGGCTACCGGCGCCACGTCGTCGAAACCAGCCACGTGACCGTCGCCTGAGGAGAGCCCCATGAAACCCATCAAATTCATGACCCGCTTGCTGTGCGCGACGCAACTTTGCCTGGCCGGGATGGCCAGCGCAGCACCATTGTCGATCACCCTGCCGCCCGAAACGGCTGCGTTCAAACCCAGTGCGCTGCCTGGCTATCCATTGGCCCAGCAGAAATGTTCCATCTGCCATTCAGCCGACTACATCAGCTTCCAGCCTCCGGGCATGAGCCTGGCGCAGTGGACGGCAGAAGCGGGCAAGATGCAGCACGTGTACGGCGCTCCGATCAGCGATCAGGATGTGACCATCATCGGCGCCTACCTGGCGGCGACCTACGGCAGTGCCCGGGCGAGCGATGCCGATGTGCAGGCCGCCTCGTATCCGTCGACAGGCCAATCCACGGCAGCACCTGTGGCAAAAGCCGACGCCACGGCCCTGCTGCAGAACAACGCTTGCCTGTCCTGCCACGCGATCGATCACAAGGTCGTCGGGCCGGCCTATCACGATGTGGCTGCCAGGTACGCCAATGACCCGCAGGCACTGGCCAAGGTTACGTCCAGTATTGCGCACGGCGGTAGTGGCAAATGGGGGGATATACCGATGCCGCCATTCGCGCAGTTAAGCCCGGACGATCTGCACAGCCTGGCGACATTCATCCTGCAACAGTGATGGATTCGCTTGTTCATGCAGGGCCTGGCCCTGCATGCCTGCACAGGCCCCGTGCTGTGAAGCCTCGCGGGTTCAGACGTGAGTATCGCCCGGTGCCTTGCCCGGCACTGCGTATTGCGGCTTGAGATGGCCGTCCTGATCGAGTAGCCAGGCGTCCATGATCTGCCGCACCACGGGACCGGCGACACGACCACCGGCCTCGCCGTTTTCGATCATCACCGAAATCACGATCTGCGGATGTTCGGCCGGGGCGAAACCGACGAACAAGGCATTGTCGCGATTGCGCTCGCGGGTTTTCTCGCGGTTGTAACGCTCGCCCTGCTTGATCGCCACCACTTGCGCGGTGCCGCTCTTGCCGGCGATACGGTACTGCGCCCCCGCTGCCGCTGCTCGGGCGATCCCGCGGGCATCGTGCATGACCATCTGCATGCCGTGGTTGACCTGCTCCCAGTCACGCGGGTCCTTGAGCAGGATGTTGGGCATCGGATGCTCGTCCACCGGCGCGACCCCGTCCACGGTCCTGGCCAGGTGCGGTCGGTTCCACACGCCTTTGTTGGCAATCAGCGCCGTGGCCTGGGCCAGTTGCAGCGGCGTGACCTGCATGTAGCCCTGACCGATGCCGAGGATCACGGTTTCGCCAGGGAACCATGGCTGACGACGCGTGGCGCGCTTCCAGGCCTGGGATGGCATCAACCCGGGGGACTCTTCGAACATGTCCAGCGAGACCTTTTCCCCGAGGCCAAACATCGCCATGTAGTCATGCAGCCGATCGATGCCCAGCTTGTGCGCGAGGTCGTAGAAATAGGTGTCGTTGGAACGCATGATCGCCGCGTCCATGTCCACCCAACCGTCACCACTGTGGTTCCAGTTGCGGTACTTGTGATCAAAATCCGGGAGTTGGTAATACCCCGGATCGAAGACCCGGGTCTGCGGTGTGACGATGCCGGCGTCGAGCCCGGCAATCGCGACTTCCGGCTTGATGGTCGAGCCCGGCGCGTAGAGCCCGCGCAGCACACGGTTGAACAGCGGTCGGTCAATGGAATCGCGTAGCGTCGAATATTCCTTGGAGCTGATTCCGGTGACGAACAGGTTGGGATCGAAACTCGGGTTGCTTACCATGGCGAGCACTTCACCGGTCGACGGATCAAGCGCGACCACTGAACCGCGACGATCGCCCAGGGCATGCTCGGCGGCCTCCTGCAGTTTGACGTCCAGGCTCAGGACGATGTTTTCACCGGGCACCGGATCCGTGTGCTTGAGTACGCGCAGCACGCGGCCCTGGGCATTGGTTTCGACTTCCTCGTAACCGACATGGCCGTGCAGTTGCGCCTCGTAGAATTTTTCGATCCCGGTCTTGCCGATGGACTGGGTGCCGCGATACTCCACTGTATCCAGCACCTTGGACTCTTTCTCGTTGATCCGTCCGACGTAGCCGACCGAATGAGCGAAGTGTTCGCCCAACGGATAATGGCGCACGAACTGCGGCTCGACGTCGATGCCCGGCAAGCGGAACTCGTTGACCGCCAGTATCGCGATCTGCTCCTCGCTCAGTTCATAGAACAACGTCACCGGCACGAACGGATGCCGCGCCTGTTTCATCGCCTTGTCGAACACCGTGCGGTCTTCAGTCGGCAGATGCAACAGGTTGACCACTTCATCCAGCTCTTGATTGACATCGGAGGCGCGTTCGCGAGTGATCGTCAGGTTGTAGCTGGGCCGATTGTCCGCCAGGACCACGCCATTGCGGTCATAGATCAAGCCTCGGGTCGGCGTGATCGGCAGCACGTGTACACGGTTGTTTTCGGAAATCGTGGAGTGATAGTCGAATTCCACCACCTGCAGGACGTACAGGCGCACCACCAGTGCACAGGTAATGGCGCCTACGAACAAAGCGCAGGCCATCAGTCGCTTGTTGACCAGGCGTGTCTCTTTTTCGTGGTCTTTGATCGGAATCGGCTGGGGCATTTCTGTGGCAACTCTTTGAAAATAACACCGATCCCTGGGTTTGAAACGGTCCGTTAAAAACGAACTGCACCATACCAAAACGGCTGAATCACCTTCGTGTCATTTTCTTTAAGTTGGCGTCGGCCGGCTTTTCCTGCGGACAAAAACAAAACCCCTACCTG
>NZ_AKJF01000221.1 GCF_000282475.1 Pseudomonas sp. GM78 | reverse complement strand
TGTACGGACCGGACACATGGTTGACGGGTGTGCGGGGACATGGTGGACACTTTTCGGCGATCCGACTTGCCGGCGAAAAACGATAACGCGGTGCAACAGATGTACTGCAGCGCCTGGTTCGCGGGCGAGCATCTGGAAGCCCCCCGATGTAAAACACCCTTTACATTCACAAAAACCACAGCGAATATGTAAAGGTACTTTTACATCAGGACGATGCAATGAAACGTTACTACATGGAAATGGGCGCCGCGCTGGCGCTGTACACGGTGTTCTTGAGCCTGTCGCTGACCCTGCTCAAGAATCCGCAAGACCTGGGCACCGGTTTGCGTATCGTCATCACGTTGTTGCCGGTGATTCCCGCGGCGCTGATGTGCTGGGCGATCGTGCGGATGATGCGTACGCTGGATGAAATGCACCTGCGCATTCAATTCGAGGCACTCGGGTTTGCCTTCGCCGCTTCCGCGTTACTGACCTTCAGCTACGGTTTTCTGGAGAATGTCGGCTTCCCGCACATCTCCTGGACCTGCGTATGGCCGGTGATGGGCTTGATGTGGATCATCGGGCTCGCCCTCGCCCGACGTCGCTACCAATGAAAAACCGACTCAAGGCACTGCGCGCCGAACGCAAGTGGTCGCAGGTGGATCTGGCGGCGATGCTCAATGTCTCGCGACAGACCATCAACGCCATCGAAAATGGCCGCTATGATCCAAGCCTGCCACTGGCGTTCCAGATCGCCCGGACCTTTGCATTGCCCATCGAAAGCATTTTCGACGATGAGCTCACCGGCTGATCCATGGCGCCCGTAAGGCAAAGTTTGAACAACAACAAAAAACAGGAGTTGACCATGTCTGAACTGCAACTGCACCCCAAAGCCGCAGAGTCCTTGAGCCAGTGGCACGCGATGATCCGCACCGGCGATTTGCAGGACTTGCCTGCGCTGCTGGACCCGCAAGCGGTGTTTCGCTCGCCGATGGCGCACACGCCGTATCCGGGGGCGCCGGTGGTTTCGATGATCCTCAATACCGTGTGCAAGGTGTTCGAAGACTTCACCTATCACCGCGAACTGGCGAGCGCCGACGGCTTGAATGTGATCCTCGAATTCAGCGCCAAGGTCGGCGAGAAACAACTCAAGGGCATCGACATGATCCGCTTCAACGAACAGGGAAAAATCGTCGACTTCGAGGTCATGGTCCGGCCAATGAGTGGCTTGCAAGCCTTGGGCGAGGAAATGGGCCGGCGCCTGGGCGCCTACCTGGCCGCCAGCAAAGCCTGATAAAAAAATAGAGCAGCGACTGCCGGCATCCAGTCGCTGCTCGATCAGCGGGATCGATCGTTAATCAATTACAGCTTTGCTGGTGCGGGCGAATAGGCCGTCTTGTGCGAGTGACGACGGGTATTCAACAGTCCCAATGCCACGATCACGACAGTCAAGGCTCCGGTAGAAAGCACCTCGCTACGGTGCGCAGGCATCATGACCATGGTGCCCAGGGCGAAGACGATAAAAGCGATGACCAGCCAGGTCAGCCAAGGGAACAACCACATCTTGAATTCAATCCTGGCATTGGTCTTGTCCAGCTTCGCTCGCATGCGCAATTGCGAGAACGCAATCACCAGGTACACCAGCAGGGCAATGGCACCGGAACTGGCGAGCAAAAACGCGAACACCTGCGCCGGGGCAAAGAAGTTCAAGGCTGTCGTGGCGATACCGATCACCGTACTGGCGATCACAGCACCCCGAGGTACGCCAGCGGATGAAGTGCGCTGCAGAAAACCAGGGGCTTCATTGCGCTTGCTCAGCGAGTAGACCATTCGCGAGGATATGTAGATCGCGGAGTTCAAGCAGCTGGCAACGGCAAACAGCACCACGATATCGACGATGGTTTTCGCATAGGGTACGTTCATGATTTCCAGCGCTCGCTGATACGACCCTTGCACCGGCAGCAGCGGGTCATTCCACGACACCACGGAAATGATCACGAAAATGGAAAGCAGGTAAAAAATACAGATTCGCCAGATCACCGACTTGGTCGCCCGGGCGATATTTTTAGCCGGATCCTTCGATTCTGCCGCTGCGATAGTGACCGCTTCCGTGCCGACAAAACTGAACATGGTGGTCAGCAGCGCGCCGATGATCGCTTCCCAACCATTAGGCATGAAGCCACCGAACTCAGTCACCAGGCGACTGACGCCGCTGACCTCCCGACCCGGCAGAACGCCTGCGATGGCACAGGCACCCAAGGCAATGAACGAGACGATTGCCACCACTTTGACCATGGCGAACCAGAATTCAAATTCACCGTATTTGGCGACGCTGAACAGGTTGGTAAGGGTCAGCAGCGCCGTGACGCCTACCGCGAACATCCATGTCTCGACCTGAGGAAACCAGCTGTTCAGCACTACGCCGGCGGCAATGGCCTCGAGCGGAATCACCAATACCCAGAACCACCAGTACAACCAACCAATGGTAAAGCCGGCCCAAGGCCCGATGGCGCGATCGGCGTAGGTGGAAAAGGAGCCCGTATCAGGACTTGCAACCGCCATCTCGCCAAGCATGCGCATGACCAGTACCACCAACAATCCCGCCAGGGCGTAGGCCACGATAGCTGATGGCCCAGCCGCGGCAATGGCGTGGCCGGAACCAATGAAAAGACCGGCGCCGATGATGCCGGCAATTGAAAGCATCGTGACATGCCGCTGCTTGAATCCCGCAGCCAGATTGTCATCCGTCGATAGTGTGCTGTTATTTGACATTAGTGAGCCCTTGTTATTTTTTTGAAGGCGAGCGGCCACAGTTCAGCGATTCGCAAACAAGTTGCGAAGAACAAATCCGAACATTAATGACCACGTATTTCTAATGCGGCAGAGCGTCAGGAAGAGATAGAAAACCGAGCGTTTGAGGGGTGTGAGATTTTATTGTCTTGCATATTGCAGCTCCTGTTATTTCAAGTACATGAACCATCTAACTCCTTATGGCAAACAGGATGCTACGGCCTGACCTGTGCCGCCGAGATGACCCGGTACGTCGCTCGCTTATCCGTTTGCGACACGACCAGCCATCCGCCAAACGATTAAAAATGAACCCAACAAGGCGATTTCGGCAGCGAACAGGTTGAACGGGAGATTACTGAGTGACTGTCTTGTTTTGCCCTGAGTGCCCCTGGGGAGAAAACACAATCGCCAGGACAATAATGGTCGCACCCGCCAGCATGCGATAAGACGGCGCCTCATTGAACAACCACCATGCACAGGCAATCG
Source organism: Pseudomonas sp. GM78 (assembly GCF_000282475.1). Lineage (GTDB taxonomy): Bacteria > Pseudomonadota > Gammaproteobacteria > Pseudomonadales > Pseudomonadaceae > Aquipseudomonas. Next base: position 1,116 of record NZ_AKJF01000221.1, on the reverse strand, counting down.
CGTAGATCGGTTCCAGCGAAATGATCATGCCTGCACTTCGAGCATTCAAACCCTCAAGACTTTTCACGAAAAGATATTGTGAAAGCCCAGTGCAAAATATCCCTAACAACGCAAGATTGAGCCAGTCGAAGGCACGAAGCTCGACAAGACTGAATGCAGAAAAAGGCACCATCACCAACGCCACTGTGGCGTTTTGCCAAAATGCAACTTGTACGGCGTCCACGCCTTTGGCGGCTCTGCGGTTAGCGATTGCCAATAAAGCGAAAGACAGGCCAGACCCCAGGCCCCAGAGAAGTCCAACGGTTCCCTGGTTCCCCAAGCCGAACGAAGGCGTGACAAGGATCAGGCCCAAGCTAATAAGAATTAGTAAAATCGACTCTGATAGATGGATCCGGTCACGAAAGATTACAACATCCAACACTGCAATAAATGCTGGAAAACTGGCAAAGCCTAATGTCGCTACTGCAACACCGCCAATTTTTATCGCTATAAAAAACGTAATCCAGTGCGCAGCCAGAAGCAGGCCGGAAAGGATGAAAAAGCCGAGTTTGAATGCACTTAATTCGCGAAATATTGGCCGTCGTTGCACCAGGGCAAATACAAACAGAGCGATCATTGCAAACGCAGCCCTGCCAAATGTTATGACACTGGCATTGGCATGGATCAAGGCGCCAAAAATTCCGGTTAAGCCGAATAATATTGCGGTGACATGGGCAGATGTTAAGGCAGTACGATGAGTCGTCATTTATTGAGTGTCGAGAATATAGGTTATATCCGTAGCTATTCTCTTGGTTGGGAGCTTGTTATTTTACAGCCTTGTTTCAAAGTGCTGCTCTCCTCTCGCCATCAGGGATTAGCCGTATTTTCAGAATTCGCATCAAAGCGCTTTTCGCACGGAGTAATAGCATGCACCTGATCCCGTCAAGCTGTTGTATTTATGATTGCAACAGACAGAGTTGGTTTTTTATTTTTGCCATTTTTATGCGGCTTACGCTGCATATACTCTAAGTGCAGCACTCACCCCGACATTCGTGGTATTCGGGATGAGTGTGCGTATCGCGGTCATCCGGTTGGATGATTACTCAGACGCGTCGATCCAGATCGTCTTGATCTCGG
>NZ_AKJF01000220.1 GCF_000282475.1 Pseudomonas sp. GM78 | reverse complement strand
TGCGATCTTTTGATCTTGTTTTGAAGGGCAAAATCAAAAGATCGCAGCCTGCGGCAGCTCCTACAGGGTGCAAACAAAAATGGCGATCCGCAGGGATCGCCATTTTTTTACCTCGTGCCGGTGTTACCGAACCGTCAGGATCGGGCTACCCAACCGCTCCAGCAATGTCGCCTGGGCGCTGCGCGGGTTCTGGTTGCCGGTCGGCGTGTTACGGATGTAACGACCGTCCGACTGCAGGCTCCAGCTGTGGGTGTTATCGGTGAGGTACAACTCCAGCTCTTTCTTGACCCGCATGATCAGCTTCTTGCCTTCCACCGGGAAGCAAGTCTCGACGCGCTTGTCGAGGTTGCGCTCCATCCAGTCGGCACTGGAGAGGAACATCTGTTCTTCGCCGCCATTGAGGAAGTAGAAGACCCGGGTGTGCTCCAGGAAGCGACCGATGATCGAGCGCACGTGGATGTTGTGCGACACCCCGGCGATGCCCGGGCGCAGGCAGCACATGCCACGCACCACCAGGTCGATGCGCACGCCCGACTGGCTGGCCTTGTACAGCGCACGGATGATCTTCGGATCGGTCAGCGAGTTGAACTTGGCGATGATGTGCGCCGGTTTGCCGTCGAGGGCGAACTGGGTTTCGCGGGCAATCATGTCGAGCATGCCCTTTTTCAGGGTAAACGGCGCATGCAGCAGCTTCTTCATGCGTAGCGTCTTGCCCATGCCGATCAACTGGCTGAACAGTTTGCCCACGTCTTCGCACAGGGCGTCGTCGGAGGTCAGCAGGCTGTAGTCGGTGTACAGGCGGGCGTTGCCGGCGTGGTAGTTGCCCGTGCCCAAGTGCGCGTAACGCACGATCTCGCCCGCTTCGCGGCGCAGGATCAGCATCATCTTGGCGTGGGTCTTGAAGCCGACCACACCGTAGATCACCACCGCACCGGCCGCTTGCAGACGGCTGGCCAGTTGCAGGTTGGATTCCTCATCGAAGCGCGCGCGCAATTCGATCACCGCGGTGACTTCCTTGCCGTTACGCGCCGCATCCACCAACGCATCGACGATTTCCGAGTTGGCGCCGGAGCGATACAGGGTCTGACGCACCGCCAGCACGTGCGGGTCCTTGGCGGCCTGGCGCAGCAGGTCGACCACCGGGGTGAACGACTCGAACGGGTGCAGCAACAGTATGTCCTGCTTGCTGATCACGCTGAAGATGTTCTCGCTGTTTTGCAGCAGTTTCGGGATCTGCGGGGTAAACGGCAGGTACTGCAGCTCGCGCTGGCTGTCCAGGCCGGTGATGCTGAACAGACGCGTCAGGTTCACCGGGCCGTTGACCTGATACAGCTCGGTTTCGCTCAGGTTGAATTGCTTGAGCAGGTAATCGGACAGGTGTTTCGGGCAGGTATCGGCTACCTCCAGGCGCACCGCGTCGCCATAACGACGGGAGAACAATTCGCCACGCAGGGCACGCGCCAAGTCTTCGACATCCTCGGAGTCCAGCGCCAGATCAGCGTTTCGGGTCAGGCGGAACTGGTAGCAGCCCTTGACCTTCATGCCCTGGAACAAATCATCGGCGTGGGCGTGGATCATCGACGACAGGAACACATAGTTGTCGCCAGCGCCGCCGACTTCTTCCGGCACCTTGATGATGCGCGGCAGCAGGCGCGGTGCCGGGATGATCGCCAGCCCGGAGTCGCGACCGAAGGCATCGATGCCTTCGAGCTCGACGATGAAGTTCAGGCTCTTGTTGACCAGCAATGGAAACGGGTGCGTCGGGTCGAGGCCGATCGGGGTAATGATCGGGGCGATTTCGTCGCGGAAATAGCGCCGGACCCAGGTCTTGAGCTTGGTTGTCCAGTTGCGGCGACGGATGAAGCGGACCTGATGCTTTTCCAGTTCCGGCAGCAGAATGTCGTTGAGGATCGCGTACTGACGGTCAACGTGACCGTGCACCAGTTCACTGATGCGGGCCAGGGCCTGGTGCGGCTGCAAGCCGTCGGCACCGGCCTGCTCCCGGGCAAAGGTGATCTGCTTCTTGAGGCCGGCGACGCGAATCTCGAAGAACTCGTCCAGGTTGCTGGAGAAGATCAGCAGGAACTTCAGGCGCTCCAGCAACGGGTAGGACTCGTCCAGTGCCTGTTCCAGCACGCGGATATTGAACTGCAGTTGCGACAGCTCGCGGTGGATGTACAGGCTGCTGTCATCCAGGCCGGGAATGGCAATCGCCGGCGCTGCCACAGCGGTTTCGACGACCGCCGCGGGCGGAGCGGGTTCCAGCTCCGGCGGGGTCTCGTCGACTTGCTCCACCACAGGTTGAGCGTCTTTTACGGCAACTTCAGTGAGTACTTCGGTATTCATCGAATGTTCCTGGGAGGGCTATTTTTGCTCTCGTAACAATTGAGCAGCACGAACGGCGAAATAAGTCAGGATGCCATCAGCGCCTGCGCGTTTAAAAGCGGTCAGGGATTCGAGGATAACCCCTTCGCTCAACCAGCCATTCTGGATCGCCGCCATGTGCATGGCGTATTCGCCACTGACTTGATACACAAAGGTCGGCACTTTGAATTCTTCTTTGACCCGGTAGAGGATGTCCAGATAGGGCATGCCTGGCTTGACCATGACCATGTCTGCGCCTTCTGACAAGTCAGCCGCCACTTCGTGCAGGGCTTCGTTGCTGTTGGCCGGGTCCATCTGATAGGAGGCCTTGTTGGCCTTGCCCAGGTTCAGAGCCGATCCGACCGCATCGCGGAACGGGCCGTAATAGGCACTGGCGTACTTCGCCGAGTAGGCCATGATCCGCACATTGACGTGACCGGCCACTTCGAGGGCCTCGCGGATCGCCTGGATGCGACCGTCCATCATGTCCGAAGGTGCAACCACCTGGGCGCCCGCTTCGGCATGGGACAGGGCTTGCCGGACCAGTGCGTCGACGGTGATGTCGTTCTGCACATAGCCTTCTTCGTCGAGAATGCCGTCCTGGCCGTGGGTGGTGAACGGGTCCAGCGCGACGTCGGTGATCACGCCCAGCTCAGGGAACTGCGCACGCAGCGCGCGGGTGGCGCGCTGGGCAATGCCTTCGGGGTTCCAGGCTTCGGCGGCATCCAGCGACTTGAGCTCTGGAGGCGTCACCGGGAACAGCGCCAGCGCCGGAATCCCAAGCTCGACCCATTTGGCCGCTTCTTCCAGCAACAGATCAATGGTCAGGCGCTCGACGCCCGGCATCGAGGCCACCGCTTCTCGACGGTTTTCACCGTCCAGCACGAACACCGGCAGGATCAGGTCATCGACGGTCAACACGTTTTCACGGACCAGTCGACGGGAAAAATCGTCACGACGGTTGCGGCGCAGGCGGGTTGCAGGGAACAAGCGGTTGGCGGGGGTAAAGCTCACGGCAGACTCCTGAGCCCGCGCGGATGGGCGAGCGTGACAGTTATAAGCGGCCATTATGACGAAGGTATTACAGTTGTGTGCACCCAGTGACACGTAGCCGCATTCCATTGTCCTTGTAGGAAATGTTCACGTCGAGACACATTTGGACACTTTCCTGAATGTGTACGAAGGGTTAGGCTGCGCGTTCATTTCGCCAGCACCCAGACAATGCTCCAACAATTCCTGCATGACTTCGGCTACTTTGCCCTTTTCCTAGGCACGTTCTTCGAAGGCGAAACCATCCTGGTGCTCGCGGGCTTCCTCGCGTTCCGTGGATACATGGACATCAACCTGGTGGTGGTCGTGGCGTTCTTCGGCAGCTATGCCGGCGATCAGCTGTGGTACTTCCTGGGACGCAAGCACGGGCGCAAGTTGCTGGCACGCAAACCGCGCTGGCAGTTGATGGGTGACCGTGCGCTGGAGCACATCCGCAAGCATCCGGACATCTGGGTCCTGAGCTTCCGCTTCGTCTACGGCCTGCGCACCGTGATGCCGGTGGCGATCGGCCTGTCGGGCTACCCACCGGGCCGTTACCTGCTGCTCAACGGGATTGGCGCCGCGATCTGGGCCACCGCACTGGCGGCGGCGGCCTATCACTTCGGCGCGGTACTGGAAGGGATGCTCGGCAGCATCAAGAAGTACGAACTGTGGGTGCTCGGTGCCCTGCTCGTCCTCGGACTGGGCCTGTGGCTGCGCCGCCGGTTCAAGAATGCTCGCCTGGCCAAGCAGATCTATGCCGACGAGCAAGCCCTTAAGGCCCAACAGCACAATCCCGGCAACCCTAAGACGCCAGTCGAGTAAACCGGTTTCTGCAGCAGTAGAGCCCGATACCGCTGATCAGACTGTAACTGAGCAGGCCGACCCAGCCCACCGCGCTGGCCGGCCACAGCCCCACCAGCGGCGCCAGCCATACCAGCGGCACATTCGATGCCAGGCGCAGCAACTCCAGCTTCAGCGCCCGCGGGCGATTCTCCAGAGCCACGCCCAGGACGAACAGGCCCAGCGCCACAGCTCCCCAACCCAATACCAAGGCGGCCGTCGACAGACTGGCTTCCAGATTCATCAAATAGCTGCCCAGTGCGACGTAGACGCAGAACTGCAACAGCACGTAGAGCTGCTGACGCCCGTCCAACGGCACTTCAAATTTGCGGAACTGGCTCAGGTCCGGTTTGTTCATCGGGTATTTGGCCGCCACATCCGCCGGCCGCCAGCCGGTGCGCATGAACCAGATCCGCAGCTTGTCCCAGGTGCTTTCGGCACGCCGCGCATCCGCCCACAACTGGGCGTAGAACTGCACGTTGGCCCATACCGGGTTCCAGCTCGCCAGCGGCGTGGTCACGCCGAAAATCACCGGCTCGTTGTCGTCCTCTTCCTGGAACGAGCCGAATAGACGGTCCCAAATAATGAACACGCCGCCGTAGTTGCGATCCATGTAGAGAGCGTTCTGTGCATGGTGGGCCCGATGATTGGATGGCGTGACGAAAAACCACTCGAACCAGCCGAGCTTGGGAATGTGCCGGGTATGCACCCAGAACTGGTACAGCAGGTTCAGCGCCGCGACGCTGACGAACACCAGCAACGGCACACCGACGACGGCCATGGGCAGGTAGAAGATCCAGCTCAGCAGGAACCCGGTACTGGTCTGGCGCAGGGCGGTGGAGAGGTTGTAGTCCTCGCTCTGGTGATGCACCGAGTGCGCGGCCCAGAGGATGTTGCGCTCGTGGCCCATGCGGTGCAGCCAGTAGTAGCAGAAATCGTAGAGGACAAAGGCGAAGACCCAGGTCCAGACGCTGTCGGCCGAGAGCTCGAACAGTGCCAGGTGCTTGAGGGCGAACGCATAGGTCACCAACCCCACGCCTTTGGTCAAAAGGCCCGTGGTGGTCGACAGCACGCCGGTGCTGATGCTGTTGATCGCGTCCGCCAGCCGATAGTTGCTGACCCCGCGCCAACGGTCGGCCAGCAGCTCGACAGCGATCAGCACAAAGAAAAACGGCACCGCATACAGAATGAAGTCCATGACGCGCCCTGATGGGAATCTTGAGGACAGATCCTATGTGTAGCCTCGAATTATCCCTATGGCAACGAGTGACAAATTAGTGGACATTTAACGCCATGAATCTGGAGAAAAGCCCATGAGCAAAAAAGTTGCAGTGATCCTTTCCGGTTGTGGCGTATACGACGGCGCCGAAATTTACGAAAGCGTGGTGACCCTGCTGCGCCTGGACCAGCGTGGCGCGCAGGTGCAGTGTTTTGCGCCGAATATCGCGCAGCTGCACGTGATCAATCACCTGACCGGCGAAGAAATGCCCGAGTCGCGCAATGTGCTGGTGGAGTCTGCCCGCATAGCCCGCGGTGAGATCAAGGATATCCGCGAGGCCGACGCCGAAGAATTCGATGCGCTGATCATTCCCGGCGGCTTCGGCTCGGCCAAGAACCTTTCCAACTTCGCCATCGAAGGTACCGCCTGCACGGTTCAGCCGGACGTCCTGGCCTTGACCGAAGCCTTTGCCGAGGCTGGCAAACCGGTCGGCCTGATCTGCATCTCGCCTGCCCTGGCGGCGAAAATCTATGGGCCTGGCGTGACGTGCACCATCGGCAACGACGCAGAAACGGCAGCGGCCCTGAACAAGATGGGCGCCACGCACAAGGACTGCGCCGTGAGCGATATTGTCGAAGACAAGGCGCGCAAACTGGTGAGCACTCCGGCGTACATGCTGGCCGGGAGCATCAGTGAGGCGGCATCGGGGATCAACAAACTGGTCGACCGCGTGCTCGAATTGACCCACGAAAACGACGTCTGACACGCGTCAAAACTGTGGGAGCGAGCCTGCTCGCGATGGCGGTCTAACCGTCAACATCTATTTTGGATGTGCCGGCCCCATCGCGAGCAGGCTCGCTCCTACAGGGGGGCACTGCAAGGCTTACGACTTGCGGGACAGGCGAGTGAGTATGCGGTCCAGCGCATTGGCAAACGCCTGCTTTTCCCGCTCACCAAAGGGTGCCGGCCCGCCACTCATCTGCCCCTGTTCACGCAAGTCAGTGAACAGGTTGCGCACGGCCAGGCGATCGCCCATGTTCTGCGCGTCAAACTCCTTGCCCCTCGGGTCCAGCGCGGCAACGCCTTTTTTCACCAACCGGTCGGCCAGCGGCACATCGCTGCAGATCACCAGCTCACCCGGCACCGCGTGTTCCACGAGGTAGTCGTCGGCCGCATCAGGGCCACTTGGCACCACAATCAGCTTTACCAGGGCCAGGCCAGGCTTGCTCTGCGGCTGCCCGGCCACCAGCACCACCTCGAACTGGCGCTTGAGGGCGAATTTCACCACCAGATCCTTGGCCGGCCGGGGGCAGGCGTCAGCATCGATCCATACGCGCATCAGGTTTTCCTCTTCTAAAAAGCATCGCGGGCAAGCCTCGCTCCCACAGGTTATACGCAATCCTGTAGGAGCGAGGCTTGCCCGCGAACGTGAGCGTAGCGAATGCTGTTAAGCCGTAACTCTGCGCTTCTCGGCCACACGACTACGACCATACAGCACAACGATCGCCAGGATCGCCACAGCCTGCGCACTCAACGAATACGCATCCGCATGAATCCCCAACCAATCAAACTCAAAGAACGGCACCGGCCGCGTGCCGAAGATCCCGGCTTCCTGCAGCGCCTTCACCCCATGCCCGGCGAACACCACCGACAAGGCACACAGCAGACCGGCGTTGATGCTGAAGAACAGCGCCAGCGGCAGTTTCGCCGAGCCGCGCAGGATCACCCAGGCCAGGCCGACCAACAACACCATCGCCGTCGCACCACCGGCCAGCACGGCGTCATGGCCCGCAGGCCCGGCCTGCAACCACAGGGTTTCGTAGAACAGGATCACTTCGAACAGCTCGCGATACACCGAGAAGAACGCCAGGATCGCAAAACCGAAACGCCCACCACCGCCCACCAGGCTGCTCTTGATGTAATCCTGCCAGGCCGCGGCATGGCGACGATCGTGCATCCACACACCGAGCCACAACACCATGACGCTGGCGAACAGCGCCGTTGCGCCTTCCAGCAACTCACGCTGCGAGCCGCTGACATCGATCACATACGCCGCCAGCGCCCAGGTACCCAGACCGGCCAGCAGCGCCAGGCCCCAACCGACGTTGACGCTGCGCACCGCCGATTGCTGGCCGGTGTTACGCAGGAAGGCAAGGATCGCCGCCAGTACCAAAATCGCTTCCAGGCCTTCGCGCAGCAGAATCAACAGGCCGGAAATGTAGCTCAGCGGCCAGCTCAAGCCATCGCTGCCCAACAAATCGGCAGACGTCTTCAATTTGGCCTTGGCCGCCTCCAGACGCTGCTCGACCTGGTCTACCGACAGACCATCCTGCAACGACTGCCGGTAAGCCATCAGCGATTTCTCAGTGTCCTTGCGCACGGTGGCATCGACGTTGTCCAGGGAGCTTTCGACCAGCTCGAAGCCTTCCAGGTACGCCGCTACCGACAGGTCATAGGCCTGATCGTGATCGCCAGCGCGGTAAGCCGCGACGCTCTTGTCCAGGGTGGTGGCGGTGTAGTCGAGCAATTGCGCCGGGCCACGCTTGGCCTGCGGCGGCTGGGCCCGTTGCGCGCGGAACGTCGCGGCAGCCTGCGGGCCGTCGGTGGCCTGCACTTCGGCCGGAGTCTGGCGGGCCAGATCGGCAATGTTGTAGGTCTTGTCGCTGCTGGCGGTCTGCGGATCGGCGCTGAAGCTGGCGACATAGGTTGCCAGGTCCCAACGCTGACGATCATCCAGCTGATCGCCGAAAGCCGGCATGTCGGTGCCTTCGACCCCCAGGCCCACCGTGTTGTAGATCGCGTAGAGGCTCAGGTGATCCAGGCGCGCGTTATCACGCAAATTGGCCGGCGGCGGGGTCAACCCCACACCCGCCGGGCCGTCGCCAGCACCTGTATCGCCGTGACACACCGAACAATGCTGGGCGTACAGTGGCGCGCCGCGAGTCGGGTCCGGGGTGATGATCGGGGCCTGGCTGATTTCATAGGCCACAGCCAGTTTTGCGCCAAGCTGCCGAGCCTGACGGGCGACGTCTGCGCCGTCCTCACGCGCGGTGATCGCCGCGTGCAGCTGACTGATGCCCTGCTCCAGCCCGGCCTTTTCCGGTTTGGCCGGCATGCCGGCAATCAAACCTTGCAACGCCTGGGTGAATTCCAGTTGTTCGCGGTATTCGGATTCGTTGACGACCTTGCCTGCCTGCACCGCTTGCGGGTAGTCCGCGCCGATGTAATCAAGTAGGTGCAGCGCCTGCGGTGCGCCTTCCACGGTGTCAGCCAGCAGATTGGAACTGCACAGGGCAAACACCGGCGCTATCAGCCAGGCCAGGAATCGGGACGGGGCAATCATGAATGAATCTCAACTGGAAACACGAAGTAACATATTGTTCCCTCCCAATCACTTTCACTCAAGCTTTGTCGTCGATTGCGCGACAGGCCTTAAACGAAAAAGGCGACCTGAAGAGGTCGCCTTTTTTGTGCCTGATGGTTTAAACCGCGACTTTGCGCAGGGTGGCCATGAACGCCGCCGCGCCGATGAACAGTCCGGCAAAGGTACGGTTCATGCGCCTTTGCTGTTTCGGTGTGCGCAACATACGCAGCACCTTGGAAGCCAGCCCGGTGTAACCGGCCATGACGACCAGATCCACGCAGACCATGGTGACACCGATGATCACGTATTGGATCAGCAGTGGCGCGTGCGGATCAATGAACTGCGGCAACACCGCGAGCATGAACACCAACGCCTTGGGATTGCTGATGTTCACCAGAAAGCCTCGGAACACCAGGGCCATCGGCTTGCCAATCTGCCGGACCGCCGCGTCATCGCTCAGGTCGCTGGGCAGTGCGCGCCATTGTTTGATGGCGAGAAAAACCAGGTAGGCCACGCCGAACCATTTGATCGCATAGAAGGCGGTGGCGGATGCCGTAAGTATCGCGCCAACACCGGCGCCAACAATCGCAATCTGCACCGCAAGGCCCAATTGCAGGCCCAGGGCGTTCCAGTAACCACGCCAGAAACCGTACTGCAGACCACTGGACATCGACGCAATGGCGCCGGCACCGGGAGACAGGCTGATCACCCAGCAGGCGGCAAAAAACGCCAGCCATGTTTGAAGCTCCATTGCACACCTCGACTCAGACTCGTGACAGATGTCTAAGCTAATGCGGCTTTGGGCTGGTGACTACCGATTTTTTGCGTACTCCAAAAGCAAAAGATCGCAGCCTTCGGCAGCTCCTACCTGGAAACGCATTCCAATGTAGGAGCTGCCGAAGGCTGCGATCTTTTTGGCTTGAGTCGCAAGCTGGCTTATTTCTCAAACCCGCTCGAAGGGAATACATCCGTCCCGCGCCAGCGCCGCACCGAACGCTGGAAGAACAAACTGTTAGGCACCTGCACCATCGCGCTACCAGTACCCAGCTCTTCCGCCTCGATCAACGTGGTGTACAGCAGATTGATCGCGATCACCCGGCCTTTGACGCCGGGCTTGTCGGTGGTGTCCACCAACTCGACCACATCACCCAGGCGAAACGGCCCGACGGTGAAGATCAGGATTGCGCACAACAGATTGGAGAGCACGCTCCACATGGCGAAAAACGCCACCGCTGCCACCGCGACAAACCCCGACAGCGCGGTCCAGAGCACCGTGGCCGAAACCCCGAGGCGCTCCAGCACGAAGATCAGCGCACTGCCCATGATCAGCCAACGCAGCCCGCCGCGCAGCGGCATCAGCAACTGTGGCGGGAACGGGTAACGCTCTCCGAGGCGGGTCAGACACTTGGCAACGAAGCGTTGGGCGATGTAACCCGCCAGCAGGATCAGCAGGATTTGCACACCGAGCCAGATCGGCTCGACCCACATCGCCGGCAGCGGCAGCTTGAAGGCCTCCATCAGGAGAGCGCCTCCAGCTCCGCCTGCATGCTTTCCAGCAGTTCCAGGGCTTCCATCCAGGCTTCTTCCAGTTCCCCTTCACGCACCTTCAGCTTGGCCTGTTCGGCCAGCAGGTCGCGCAACTCGTTCTTGCGCATTGGCTCGTAGATGTCGCTGTCGCCCAGGCTGGCATCGATCTTCGCGAGTTTCTCGTGCAGCTTGCCCAACTCGGCTTCGAGCTTGTCAGCCTCGCGCTTGTGCGGCGCCAGTTGCTGGCGCAACGCAGCGGCAGCCTGACGCTGGGCTTTCTTGTCGGTCTTGTCCGGGTTGACCGGGGTATTGCTGACCGGGGCGTTGCGCTGACGGTACTCCACCAGCCAGCGGGTGTAGTCCTCGAGGTCGCCGTCGAATTCTTCGACCTTGCCGTCTGCCACCAGGTAGAAATTGTCGGTGGTGCTTTTGAGCAAATGGCGATCGTGGGAGACCACCAGCACCGCACCACTGAATTCCTGCAAGGCCATGGTCAGCGCCAGGCGCATTTCCAGGTCCAGGTGGTTGGTTGGTTCGTCGAGCAGCAACAGGTTCGGCCGGTCCCAGGCGATCAACGCCAGCGCCAGGCGCGCCTTTTCGCCACCGGAGAAATTCAGCACCGGCTCGTCGATCCGCGCGCCGCGGAAGTCGAAACCACCGAGGAAGTCGCGCAGGGTCTGTTCGCGCTCGGTCGGTGCCAGGCGCTGCAAGTGCAGCAACGGGCTGGCCTTGGCATCCAGGGAATCGAGCTGATGCTGGGCGAAGTAGCCGACGACGGTGTTCTCGCCACGGGTCAAGCGACCGGCCAGCGGCGAGAGCTCACCGGCAAGGTTCTTGATCAGGGTCGATTTACCGGCGCCGTTCGGACCGAGCAAGCCGATGCGCGCGCCGGGGGTCAGTTGCAGCTTGACCTTCTCCAGCACGGTTTTCTCGCCGTAGCCCAGGCGGGCATCGGACAGGTCGATCAGCGGGCTGGAAATCTTCTGCGATTCGCGGAAGACGAAGTCGAACGGCGAGTCGACGTGGGCCGCTGTCAGCTCTTCCATCCGCTCCAGGGCCTTGATCCGGCTCTGGGCCTGGCGCGCCTTGGTGGCCTGGGCCTTGAAGCGGGCGATGTAGCTTTCCATGTGCGCACGTTGCGCCTGCTGCTTCTCATAGGCCTGCTGTTGCTGGGCCAGACGCTCGGCACGGGCACGCTCGAAGGCGCTGTAGCCACCGCGATAGAGGGTGATCTTGCGCTGATCGACGTGGGCCACGTGATCGACCACGGCATCGAGGAAGTCCCGGTCGTGGGAAATCAGCATCAAGGTGCCGGGATAGCTTTTGAGCCACTCTTCGAGCCAGATGATGGCGTCGAGGTCCAGGTGGTTGGTCGGTTCGTCGAGCAACAGCAGGTCCGAAGGGCACATCAAGGCCTGCGCCAGGTTCAGACGCATCCGCCAGCCACCGGAGAAATCGCCGACCTGGCGATCCATCTGCTCGTTGGTGAAGCCCAGGCCCGCCAGCAACTTGCGCGCCCGTGCGTCGGCGGTGTAACCGTCGGCGCTATCCAGTTCGGAGTGGTAGCGGGCCTGTGCGGCACCGTCATGGGCCGCTTCGGCTGCCGCCAGGTCACGTTGTACCTGGCGTAGGCGAAGGTCGCCATCGAGCACGTAGTCGACCGCCAGGCGTTCGAGCGTGTCGACCTCCTGGCGCATGTGGGCGATACGCCAGTCGGCCGGCAGGAAGCAATCACCCGAGTCAGGGTGCAGTTCGCCCCGAAGCAAGGCGAACAGGCTCGATTTGCCGGCGCCGTTGGCACCGATGAGGCCGGCTTTCTGGCCGGCGTGCAAGGTCAGCTCGGCGTCTTCTAGCAGACGTTGCGGGCCACGCTGTAAAGTCAGGTTCTGAAGTCGAATCATAATGGCGGCGGAGTCTACCAGCTTCGCTCGCAACTGGCGCGAGTAGCACTATGTCCTCTGACCTGTGGAGCTTTTCCCTGACCCTTTATGCCCGCCCGGGCGTTGAACAGGCATGCCTGCAATTGCAGGCGGGCGGCGTCAGCGTGTGCCTGCTGCTGTGCGCGGCATGGCTGGGGCAGCGGGGTATCGCCTGCGATGAACAACGCCTGCAGCAACTTCGCGCTGTGGCGCAAGCCTGGGACGTCGATGTCGTGCAGCCGTTGCGGGCACTGCGCGTGCGATGGAAGGCTGCCGCCACGCAGGATGCCGAGCTGCACTCGCTACGCGAACAGGTCAAGGCACTTGAATTGGAGGCTGAGCGAAATCTGCTATTGCGCCTGGAGCGATCGGCTCAGGATTGGCCGCAGGGTGACGCGACCGATCTGGCGATCTGGCTGGAAGGTGTGACGGCGCACGCCCCCCACCTGCACCGCGACGCGCTGCATCAGCTGCGCGTCGCGGTAACCGGCGCTTAGGAAGCGCTGGTTGGGTTGGTGCTGGAGTTCGACGATGCCACTGGCGTTGGCGCAGTGGAGGCTGTCGAGGTGGGTGCTGTCGGCGCAGGAGCGGCCGAAGCGGATGGTGCTGGCGTTGGGGTTGCTGGCTTGGCAGCGGGGGCCGGAGTCGGCTTGGCAACAGCGGCCGGTTTTTTCACGGCAGGTTTAGCTGCTGGTTTAGCTGCTGGTTTTGCCGCCGGCTTGGCTGCGGCAGGCTTGGCTGCCGGTTTTACCGCGGCAGGTTTTGCGGCAGTCGCTGGTTTGGCTGCAGCCGTTTTAGCCGCCGGTTTAGCGGCAGGTTTTGCTGCTGCTTTTGCCGCCGGTTTGGCCGCTGGTTTTGCAGCTGGCTTGGCAGCGGTTTTCGCCGCGACAGGTTTTGCGGCCGGCTTGGCAGCAGGTTTGGCAGCGGCAGTTCTAGCGGCTGGTTTGGCCGCTGGTTTGGCGGCTGCGGTTTTGGCCGCGGCAGGTTTCGCAGCAGCAGTTTTGGCGGCCGGTTTGGCAGCCGGTTTCGCGGCCGTGGTTTTGGCAGCGGTTGTCTTGGCAGCAGGTTTGGCAGCTGCAGTTCTGGCAGCCGGTTTCGCAGCGCTGGCCGCGACAGGTTTTTTCGCTGCAGAGGTTGCAGCAGGTTTAGCTGCGGCTTTCACCGGTGCCTTGGCGGCAGGTTTGGCGGCAGGCTTGGCCGGTGCTTTTGCGGCAACCGGTTTGGCAGCGGCTTTCTTCGCAGGAGCCGCAGCAGGCTTGGCCGAACGCAAGGACAACGCCTTGCCGACAGCCTCTTGTACGCGACCAACACCCTGGGCCAGTTTCAGGCTTTCCTGGGCATCGCGCTTGAGTTGCAGGATGTAGCCGCGAGTTTCCGATTGACGATCCTTGAGGGCATCAAGCAGGTCCTCGAGCTGTTTCACCGCGTCCTTGGCCTTGGTTTGCGCCTTGGCCTTTCCGGCCGCCGCTGCGTCCTGCAATTTGGTACGGGACTTGTGCAATTTCTCTTGCGCTTTTCCGCGCTGCTTTTCCAGTTTGGCGAGCAGTTTTTCAGCATCAGCCAAAGCTTCGGAACAAGCGTTTTCCAGATGCTCGAGCAAGCTGCCCGAGAGTTGTTGGAGCAAGTGCAACGGAGTACTTACAGGCTTCTTGGTGGCCGACATGGTTTACCTCCTGGCTGACGTGAGTGCGGCTCATACTAGACCTCTGCTGCTACCGCCGCTAGGGCATCTTGACAGTATCCAAAGCGCTGCGTTGCAACGAATTGAAAATGTTCTGCGTTGGCGCAAAAGCAGTTCACCGTTGAACGCATTCGCGCTGGCATAATCGCCCGCAACCCAGGCTGGAGAGTGCCCATGTCGCGCTACCTTTTTTTATCGTTCTGCGTGATTTTTTCCGTGGCCAACGCCACTGAAAAAAACCAGGAAAAAGACGCTCACGATCTCGCTTACAGCCTGGGCGCAAGTCTCGGCGAACGCTTGCGCCAGGAGGTTCCCGACTTGCAGATTCAGGCACTGGTCGAAGGACTGCAGCAGGCCTATCAAGGCAAGCCACTGGCGTTGAAGGACGAGCAGATAGAACAGATTTTGCGCGAGCACGAAACGCAGGGGACCCTGCAAACGCCTGCGCCGCAAAACGAGCAGGCACTTAAAAACGAGCACGACTTTCTCGCCAGGGAAAAAGCCAAACCCGGCGTTCGTGAATTGGCGGATGGAATACTCCTGACCGAGTTGGCACCGGGTACTGGTGCCAAGGCCGGACCCAACGGAAAGGTCCAGGTGCTTTACGTCGGTCGACTCCCGGACGGCACAGTGTTCGACCAGAACAACCAACCGCAATGGTTCAGTCTCGACAGCGTGATCAGTGGCTGGCGCAGTGCGCTGCAAGACATGCCGGTCGGTGCCAGATGGCGCCTGGTGATTCCATCGGCACAGGCTTATGGTTCCGACGGTGCCGGCGACCTGATCGCCCCCTTCACGCCTTTGGTGTTCGAGGTCGAATTGCGCGGCGCCACCAGTTGAAAGCACAAACGAAAAACGGTGCGCCATGGCGCACCGTTTTTAGGTCTTGCGGGGAGAACGATCAGGCCTGAACCGAATCTTCTTCCTTGTGAGCGGTATGCAGCACTTCGATCAGGCAGTCTTCCAGTTCGAAGCGCTCATGCAGCAAGCCACCCAGTGTCTTGAACTCGTCAGCAACACACTTCCCGGCATCGCACAGGTCGTTGAACGCGAGGAGTTTCTCGGTGATGACGTCGATGCGTGGGTAAATGGTCTCGGCGAGCTCCAGGCCACGCTTGTCGTTGAAGGCCTTGGCCTCCCCCGTCAACTGTTCGTAGATCTCGAAGTGGCCGGCGGACACGTAATCGACCAGCACGCCGCAGAACTCTTGCAAGTGCTTGCGGTTCTCGGACAGTGCTTCAGGTTTTGCTCCGAGCTTGTCGTACGCATCGATCAGCTCTTTACGCTCCTGCAACCAGCGGTCAATCAGCAGATGAACTCCACCCCAACGTTCCTGAGCATTCTGACAACTTTCGAGCATGGCGGTCTCTCTTCCCTTGTGGGTCATGCTGCTCTACACCTGTCGCACACTTGAGAATCAAGATTCGACCAGGCAGAGCGTCATCGAGCAACATAAATCCAATGACACGTGCGGGCCAGATTATGCCCGCGCGACGGTGGCTTCAAGGTACGCAGACGATAAAGTTCATACAAGTGTTTAATCTTTGGCAAGCACCCGGTGCGACGACTTGTCGCCGAGCGGTCGTCGAAGAGCGCTCAAGACCAGGCGTATCAGCTGATAAATACTCGGAATCATCACCGCAACGAAGAACAGCAGACTCCATTCCGGGATACTCAAATCGAACAACGTCCAGGCGATCCGCGGGCAGTCGACGGCACCCTGGAACATCATCTGCGCAATCCGCAGCCAAGGGGCGCTCGTGAATACCTCGGCCAGTTCAGGTGAGCAGGCGGAAAATTGATACACCGGATCGCTATGCAGGATCACCTGGCGCCAGGCCGTAAAGGTCCCCAACAGGCCGCAAAGCAGTGAGAGCAACCAATACACAAAGGCCCCCAGGCGACCGGGGCCGTGCACCGAAGCCATCAGGCTCAAACCCGTCAGCAGCGCCAGGCAAGCGCGTTGCAACAGGCACAAGCCACATGGCTGGAGGCCGACCGCATATTCCAGGTAATAGGAAACGCCCAGGGCCAGGGCGCCTGCGATGAACACAGTAAAAAACAGGGAGCGTGGGCAGGCCAACGACATGGCGTTTCCGTAACAATAAGAGTCCGACGGCTACGGTAGTGGAAAGCGCGCAGCCCTTTCAAGGCGGGCAGATGCAGACATTTCAGCAAATACGTAGGGAATTCCCGACAGACATCAGAGGATCAGGCGTAGTGGTCTGTAGGACTTTGCTGAAGCAGCATTGCGAAGGGAGAATTCCGACAAGCTTTGTAGCAGCGGATCGCCCATTCGAGCGATCCGTCACTCAGTGATCAAACGTGAGCCAACGCCGGCAGCGGCGCCGCCAGCAAGCGCTCATCGAGCAAGCCCAGGCCTTCCTGGAACAGCTGGTTGCTGCGCTCGGTGTCTCCCATCTGAGCCAGCAGGCGTGCCAGTTCAGCGCAGGCTTCCGGGTTGCGCTGTACTCGCAGACTGCTTTCCAGATAATCCCGGGCCTTACCCCACAGGCTGCTTTGCAGACACAGGCGACCCAGCGTCAGCAACAGGCCTGGATCGGTCGGATGATCTTTCAGCCAGCCCTCGGCGAGCTGCAGTTGGCGAGCCGGGTCACTGCCGCGCACCAATCCATAGAGGCGCGCCAGATGGCTGTCGTAGTTGCGTTTCAAAGCCGTACGCAAGACCTCTTCGGCCTGGACCTGAGCCCCCAGTTGCCGCAGTTGCTCGGCATAGGCGAGTACCAATTGCGGCTCTTGGCGCTGAGCCGATGTCAGCTGTTGCCATGCGCGATCGAGCGCTTGCAAACCGAGCGTCCCTTCCTCTTCCTGATGCGCCGCCAGGGACAGGTTCTCACCCCAGGCCCGGCGCTCCAGCTCGGCCAGTTCAGCCGCCGGCAGGACTTTGTCCTTGCGCAGCTCAGGCAACAGGCGGATCACTGCCGACCAGTCACCCCGCTGCTGAAGCAGGCGCTGCAACTGACGCAGGGTCTGGGCGTTATGAGGGTGGCGCTCGCGCATCGCCTGCAGGGTCGCCAGGGCGCCCTCGGTATCACCGCGATCGGTCTGCAATTGCGCGTGGTTCAAGGCTATCGCCAACTCCGCCTGGGGCTGACGCTCCAGGGCACGCTCCAGCAGATTGTCACTTTCTTCGTAGCGACCTTGTTCGTTCGCCGCACGTGCAGCCCCGAGGTAGTAAAGCAGCGGCTGACGCTCGGCTTCTGCGGCCCGATGCAAGTGACGTTGCGCACTGGCCCAGCGACCTTCGGCCAGGTCCAGTTGCCCGTGTTCGATCGCCACCTGGATCCGGCGGCTGCGATTGCGCCGAGACCACGGATTGACCACGCCACCGGAGGTGGTCACCAGCTCGACCAACGCCCTGATACCCCAGATGACCAGCCAGAGAACGGCGATCAAGGCCAGCGTTGCCCACAGGCTCGATTCGTAGCGAAAGCTCTTGTAGGCGATCAGCACGTAACCTGAATGCTCGGCGATGGCCAAGCCCAGCGCAGCCGCAGCCGCAATGGCCAGGAACACGATCACATAGAGGCGCTTCATGGGGTGGCCTCCTGCGCGGCATTCGCGGCAGGCTTGGCCAGCGGCTTGATCGAGTCCTCGGCGTTGACGTTACGCCGCTCCAGATAGCCCTGGACCGCACTCAGGGTCCCGGTCAGGTCCGGGGTAACCACAGAGACCGGCTGCTTGCTCAGTTCCGCCACCTGTTCGAGCATCACTTTGCTCTGAGGATTGTCCGGGTTGAAGTTGCCCTTGAGCACATCCCGCGCCTCTGCCAGCGCTTGCGAATACACCGCCGCCTGACCGTTGAGCGCAGCCCATTGCGCCTGCTCCAGCGCCAGGCTCAGGGCGAGGCGAACCTGGCTCAGGCTCTGCCCGGCCAGCAATGGGCGGACATTTTTGTCGGCGTTGAAATCGATACGTATGTAGCGCGAGATCTGATCCCACCATTGCGCCCAGCGACTGGCGCCGTCGCCATCGGCGGTCAACCCCAGCAGGGATTCGCCACGGTCCTTGTACTCGGGCGCCAGCTCGGTGAGGCTGATCACCTGGTCGCGCAACGCCCCCAACCGCAGGAACAAACCGGTGCGATCCGGCTGCTCGGTGCTGCGCAAGGCCACCAGGGTCTTGGCCACTTGCTCGCGAGCGGCGAAGGAGCCGGGGTCATTCTGCTCACGGAGGATTTCATCGGCGCCTTGCACCAGGGCCTGGGCGCTGCTGATGTCCTGCAAGGCCGAAAGGCGCAGGCTGGCCAGACGCAACAAGTGCTCGGCCTCGGCCAGGCGCCAGTCCTTGCGGCTGGCACCGAGGACGGTTTCCAGGCGCTGATTCAAGCGTTGCTGGTCGCCCTGCAACTGAATCACCAGGCGGCTGCGCTCCTCCAGTACATCGGCATTGGGCAGTTGTTCCAGGCGCGCACTCAGGCGCTGCTCGTTCAGCTTCAGGCTCTGTGCCTGATCGTTCAAAGCCTGCACCTGACTCAATTGCTGCTGGGTATTGGCTTGCAAGTGACGCACCTGCCAGACTCCCCAACCACCCACTGCGACACCGGCGGCGCCCAACAGCAGCGCGACGATTGCCAGCCCATTGCCTCGGCGTTGCTGCTCAGCAGGTGGTGGTCGCAGTTCATCAGAAGGTGCATCAACCGGTGCATCGAGCACTGGCCGCGAGTTATCTTTAGGCAAGGCTGTTTCGCTCACGTATCCATCCTTTGCATTTAGAGAACGGGCACGGGATGCTCCCGTAACGCCGTCAGCAAAGCCGCGGCACTGGCGCCACGACAATCCACAACTGTTTGGGCACCGGCAGCACGTGCAAGCTCGGCGACCCTGGGGCTTGGTACAAACAACGGCAACTGCGCCAACTGCGGCCAGGCATCGCCAGCCAATTGATGCAGGTGCTCAAAACCTTGTCCACTGCTGACCACCAGCGCATTCAGGCGTTCCGCTTCGATCCGCTGCTGCAGCGCAGTCGCAGGGTATTGCGGCAGCTCGCGGCGGTACAACTCCAGATACTCGACACTAGCACCTGCCTCGCGCAAACGCTCAGCCAGCAGTTCACGCCCACCCTCCCCGCGCAGGATCAGCACACGCGGATCGGGTCGGGCGAGAGCCTCGCGCAAATTCGCAAGTTCAAGCAAGGCTTCGCTGTCATCGCCTTCATCCGGAAAGCTCACGTGCAGGCCATGATCCTGAAGAATCTGTGCCGTCGCCGCGCCGACGCTGAACCACTTCACACGCGGTGCTTGAACACAAAACCGCTGGAGCAGTTCGATGCCGATTCGCGCGGCGGGCTTGCTGACCACGATCACTGCGCTGTAGCGATCCACTTCCCGGATCACTTCGCGGATTTTGTCAGAGACAGGGATCGGCACTATGTCCAAAAGCGGCAAGCTACTGCTGAAAATCCCCTGATCGGCCAACAAAGTGCCCAACGCCGCCGACTCATCCGCCGGACGTGTCAGCAGCAGACGCCAGCCCGTCACTCGTGACCTGCCTCGCCGTAGACCGCTTTGAGAATATCGGCGGCGCCCTGGCTCAAAAGGTCTTCGGCCACTTGCACCCCCAGAGCCTCGGCATCGCCACGCGGCGCTCGGGCCTGGGCGCTGAGCAGCAGGCCGCCACTCGGATCACCCACCAGGCCACGTAACCAGACCTGCTCGCCCTCAAGCACGGCGTAGCAGGCGATCGGCACCTGGCAGCCGCCATTGAGGTGTTTATTGAGTGCGCGTTCGGCGCTCACGCGGGTCGCCGTATCCTGGTGATGCAGCGGTGCGAGCAGTGCGTGAATTTCGCTGTCGGCGGTGCGGCATTCGATACCCACTGCGCCCTGGCCACCGGCCGGCAGGCTGTCGTCGACGCTGATGGCCGAGGTGATGCGATCTTCAAACCCCAACCGGATCAAGCCGGCGGACGCGAGGATGATGGCGTCGTATTCGCCGGCGTCGAGCTTGGCCAGGCGCGTGTTGACGTTGCCGCGCAGGAAGCGGATTTCCAGGTCCGGACGACGGTTCAGCAACTGGGCCTGGCGGCGCAGGCTCGACGTGCCGACAATGCTGCCAGGCGGCAACGCTTCAAGGCTGGCGTAGGTATTGGAGACAAATGCGTCGCGCGGGTCTTCGCGCTCGCAGATACAGAACAGGCCGAGGCCTTCAGGGAAGTCCATTGGCACGTCTTTCATGGAGTGCACGGCGATGTCGGCTTCGTTTTCCAACAGCGCGGTTTCCAGTTCCTTGACGAACAGGCCCTTGCCGCCGATTTTCGACAGGGGTGAGTCGAGCAGCTTGTCGCCGCGACTGACCATGGGCACCAAGGTGACGAGCAGACCCGGATGGGCCTGTTCCAGACGGGCTTTGACGTATTCGGCCTGCCACAGGGCAAGAGCGCTTTTGCGGGTGGCGATGCGGATCTGGCGAGAGGACATGGATCAATCCGTACTGAATAGATACGACGGATAATAACAGCTCAGCCAAATCCACTTTGACTTGTATCAGAAACTACTCGGCCTCCCTGGCCCCGGATATCCGGCAATCGGGTGTGAAGTCCGCCTTGCAGCCCGCGAATCAAAGCTGTTGCATCATTTTCCGCACGCCAGCCACATGACGTCGGCTGACGATCAATGCATCGCCATTCAGGCCCTTGAGGAACAGCTGGAAATGCCCCAGCGGTGTTCGTTGCAAGCGTTCGATGCGCTCGCGAGCGACCAGTGCGTTGCGGTGGATGCGCACGAAACGGTCGCCGAATTCATCTTCAAGGGCTTTGAGCGGCTCATCCAGCAGCACCTCGCCGCTTTCGTGACGCAAGGTCACGTACTTGTGGTCGGCGATAAAATAGACCACCTGATCCAGCGGAATCAGCTCGATCCCCTTGCGGGTACGGGCACTGATATGGCTGCGCGGGCCGTTGCCACTTTCGGCGGCAGGGCGAGTCAGGGCGGCGAGCTGGCCACGATTGGGCCGTTCGGCTTTTTTCAACGAGTCATGTAATTGTTCAGTTCGCACAGGTTTCACCAGATAGCCTACGGCGCTAGCCTGTAAGGCTTCCACGGCAAATTCATCGGGCCCCGTGCAAAACACCACGGCAGGCGGGGTTTCACGTTCGCACAATCGCGCGGCCACTTGCAGGCCATCGAGGCCTGGCATGCGGATATCGAGCAGCACGATATCCGGCTTGTGGCTGTCGATCAGTGCCAACGCTTCATCGCCGTTCGTGGCGCTGGGCTCCAGGACACTGTATCCCTCGAGCTCGCCAACCATTCGGCTCAGGCGCTCGCGGGCTTGGGGGTCGTCATCAACGATCAGGACATTCATATTGCGCTGGATTCCTGCGTGAGTCTCGCACAAGGATAGCGTAGACAGGTGAAGTGACGTCCGTCACCGCGATCCACGCTAAGACTAGCGCGAGCGTCAAAAAGTGCCGCTGGTCGGGCAGCTAAATTTTCATCTGCCGGGCGATTAGCGGCCCAGGCCCGCATTGGCGACACATCGCCACAGGGATTGTTGATACGCAATATGAACACCCCTCTTCTTATAGTCCTCTTTCGCACCGAGAAGTGCGCTGATCCTACTGTCCAACTGTAGACGGTTGCCGGAACGATATTGCTCAATTGAAAAATATCGTTGTGCAAATTGTTCGCACACCGACTCAGACACCCCGAGCAATGAAAACCAGTCGACCAGTGCCAGCGACAGGATTGGCAACCCTGTTATTATCCGCGGCAGCTTTCAACGCCATCCTTCTACAGCCGATACGAGCGAATTCATGAGCACTGACAAGACCAATCAGTCCTGGGGCGGCCGCTTCAGTGAACCCGTCGACGCCTTCGTCGCCCGCTTCACCGCCTCCGTCACCTTCGACCAGCGCCTGTATCGCCACGACATCATGGGCTCGATCGCCCACGCCACCATGCTGGCCAAGGTCGGCGTGCTGACCGATGCCGAGCGCGACAGCATCACCGATGGCCTGAAGACCATCCAGGGTGAAATCGAGGCCGGTCAGTTCGACTGGCGCGTCGACCTCGAAGACGTGCACATGAACATCGAGGCGCGCCTGACCGACCGCATTGGCGTGACCGGTAAGAAACTGCACACCGGCCGCAGCCGTAACGACCAGGTCGCCACCGACATCCGCCTGTGGCTGCGTGACGAAATCGACCTGATCCTGGGCGAAATCACCCGCCTGCAAAAAGGCCTGCTGGAGCAGGCCGAGCGCGAAGCGGGCAGCATCATGCCGGGCTTCACCCACCTGCAGACGGCACAGCCGGTGACCTTCGGGCACCACATGCTGGCCTGGTTCGAAATGCTCAGCCGCGACTACGAGCGCCTAGTCGACTGCCGCAAGCGCACCAACCGCATGCCACTGGGCAGTGCTGCGCTGGCTGGCACTACCTACCCGATCGACCGCGAATACACCGCCCAGTTGCTGGGCTTCGATGCCGTGGGCGGCAACTCGCTGGACAACGTCTCCGATCGCGACTTCGCCATCGAGTTCTGCTCGGCAGCCAGCATCGCGATGATGCACTTGTCGCGCTTCTCTGAAGAGCTGGTGCTGTGGACCAGCGCGCAGTTCCAGTTCATCGATCTGCCGGACCGTTTCTGCACAGGCAGCTCGATCATGCCGCAAAAGAAAAACCCGGACGTCCCGGAGCTGGTGCGTGGCAAGACCGGTCGTGTATTCGGCGCGCTGATGGGCCTGCTGACCCTGATGAAAGGCCAGCCCCTGGCCTACAACAAGGACAACCAGGAAGACAAGGAACCGCTGTTCGACGCCGCCGACACCCTGCGCGACTCGCTGCGCGCCTTTGCCGACATGATCCCGGCGATCAAGCCCAAGCACGCGATGATGCGTGAAGCAGCCCTGCGCGGCTTCTCCACCGCCACTGACCTGGCCGACTACCTGGTACGCCGCGGCCTGCCCTTCCGCGACTGCCATGAAATCGTTGGCCATGCCGTGAAATATGGCGTGGAAAGCGGCAAGGACCTGGCGGAAATGAGTCTGGAAGAACTGCGCAAGTTCAGCGACCAGATCGATCAGGACGTGTTTGCCGTGCTGACCCTGGAAGGCTCGGTCAATGCCCGTAACCACATCGGCGGCACCGCGCCGGCGCAGGTGAAGGCAGCCGTGGCTCGCGGTCAGGCATTGCTCGCCAGCCGCTAAAAGCTTCGCAGGCAAGCCTCGCTCCTACATTGGATGGTGTTCGCACATCAAATCCAATGTGGGAGCGAGCCTGCTCGCGATGACTGACTTCAGAACACGACCAATCTACTTCTTGGACGCGACCATCGCCATGAACGCTGGCATCGCCGCCTCCTTGTCCGCCGCAACCCGCTGAACATTCGGGTTATCGCCCAGGATCTCCAGCAGCGCCTTGGCTGCCGGCAGCTCAGCCAACAGATCGATATCGAACAGCTTCTTCGCCACACCGCACGCCAGCGGCACGCTGTACAGGAAATACAGATCCGCCACGCTCAGGCTTTCGCCTGCCACGTAGGGGCTGAATTTTCCGTGCCGGCCTAGCGCCGCAATACCCTGCAATAGTTCGGCCTTGGTTTTTTCCTTGATCGCTTCCGGTAGCGTCATGCCAAAAAACGCTTCTGGATAAGAGGCACGCGCCGGCAGCTCGATATACAGCTCGATTTCCTTGGCCAGCGCCAGCACCTGCGCCCGCTCGAACGGGTCGCTCGGCAGCAGCGGCGTGCCTTTCTGACTTTGCTCGATGTACTCGAGAATCACACTGGTTTCGTTGATGAAGCCCCGCCCTGTCTGCAACACCGGGACTTTGCCACGGGGGCTGATGGCCAGCGCCTCGGGGGTCTGACCGGCATAAAACGGCACTTCTTCGAACGGCAGTCCTTTCTCCAGCAGCGCCAGCTTGACCATGTTGTAGTAGTTGCTGACGGAAAAACCATAAAGCTTGAGCATCACATAGCCTCCAGGCCGTGCGGGGGTGGGCAGTGCCTGTTTATAGAATGCTCCGGGCATTCTTGCCAGCAGCATCACGCCGCTGAATGCAGTTAAACTGACAACCTTTCCCAGAGGAGCCTGCCATGAGCGAGCCAACCGATATCGACAACGACGAAGAAGAATTCGCCGAAACCACGCTGACCGAAGCCATCGAGAACCAGATCGAAAGCGACAATCCGCCGGCCGCCAAAGCCACCTTCAACAAGCTGACGCTGGTGGGTTACGAGCGCGAGGACATCCTCAACCTGATGGCCCACGTTTTGGCCATAGAAATCGACACGATGCTCGACGAAGACCGCGCGTTCAATACCGAATGGTACGAAGCCGCGCTGCGGGCACTGCCCGAGTTGCCGCCGGAAAAGCAATAACCCTGGTACGAGCACTGGACATGCTGCGCGAGTGAGATCACCTTAGGAGCGCTGTCGCCCAATTCCTAGAAAGTCTGGAGTCCTTATGTCGCTTACCCCTGAGTTGGTTGCCGAACTGGAAGTCCTCGCACTCTTCAACCTGGACAGTTCCCAGGAAGGTTTGAAAATTCATCAGACCGCTGCCCCGAAACACATTGCCGCTGCCAAACGCCTGCATGAAAAAGAACTGATCGACCAGCCCGATGGCGGCTATCTGACCAGCCTGGGTCGTGATGCTGCGCAAAACGTGCAAACCGTGCTCACCATTCTGAGAGCCGAAGAAACAGCCTGAATTCCCCTGCATCGCCCTCGGAAGGCCTGATTAAGGATTTCCGCGGGCGCACTTTTTATCCGCTTTCGCCCTTCGATAAAAATCTGACGCCAGAAATACAGAATCAGCTTAAAAGTCCCGGCGCCGAGGCGCTAAACTGCCCCTCACCCCGAGAGCCTCCACGTCCGAGCCCTGCGAGCCGGTTTGAGCTGACATGACCCGCACCCATGAAATCCACCCCGATCTGGACGAGGGAATTGACCGCAAGGTGCTCAGCCAACTGCGCGCACGCTTCCTCAAGCTCAACGAGGGGCGCATGGCGCGTGCCATGGAAGGGTTATCGACGCGCCAGCAAGGAGTATTGAACCTCCTGCCGCTGTTCTTCCACGTCAATCATCCGCTGCTGCCAGGTTACGTTTCGGGCAGCACGCCGGCCGGACTGTCGAATTTCGAGCCGGATGCCAGCGTCCTCGCCGAAGCCCAGCGCCTGACCCGCTCCTTTTCCTATAGGCCGCGCCACGGCAGCAATCCACCCCGGCCGATTCACGGCCTGTTCCTGATGGGCAGCCTCGGCACCCTGGCCCAGGCCGACCAGAGCGATATGGACGTATGGGTCTGCCACAGCCCGGACCTGAGCGAAAACGAGCTCGCCGAACTGCGCAAGAAGTGTCAGCTGCTCGAAGCCTGGGCTGCCAGCCAGGGTGCCGAGGCGCACTTCTTCCTGATCGACCCGATCCGCTTCGTACGGGGTGAGCGCGACAGCCAGCTGAGTTCGGAAGACTGTGGCACCACCCAGCACTATTTGCTGCTGGACGAGTTTTATCGCACGGCGATCTGGCTGGCAGGACGGACGCTTATCTGGTGGCTGGTGCCGGTGTATGAGGAAGCCAACTATGAGCAGTACACCCACACACTGACGTCCAAGCGCTTCATCCGCGCCGATGAAACCCTGGACCTGGGCCACATGGCCCGCATTCCGCCCGGGGAATTCATTGGTGCCGGGCTTTGGCAGCTGTTCAAGGGCATCGAGTCGCCGTACAAATCGGTGCTCAAACTCCTGCTGACCGAGGTGTACGCCAGCGAACACCCCAGCGTCCAATGCCTGAGCCTGCGCTTCAAACAGGCGGTGTTCGCCAATCGGCTCGACCTCGATGAGCTGGACCCGTATGTCGTGGTTTATCGGCGCATCGCGGAGTACCTCATCGCCCGCAACGAACCGGAGCGGTTGGAGCTGGTGCGCCGAGCGCTCTACCTGAAGGTCAATCGCAAACTCACCGGCAGCGGCGCACGTACCCAGGGCTGGCAACGCGCGTTACTTGAGCGCCTGGCCCGCGAATGGCAATGGGACCAGCGCCAATTGGCCCTGCTCGACAGCCGCAGCCAGTGGAAAGTCCGCCAGGTCATCTCGGAGCGCCGAGCCCTGGTCAATGAACTGAATTTCAGCTATCGCTTCCTGACCCAGTTTGCCCGCCACGAACAAACCATCAGCCCGATCAACAAGCGCGACCTCAGCGTGCTGGGTCGACGCCTGTATGCGGCCTTCGAACGCAAGGCGGACAAGATCGAGTTCATCAACCCCGGCATCGCCCCGGACCTGGCCGAAGACACCCTGACGCTGGTGTACGCGCCGAACAGGAAAGAACCGGAGCAAAGCCAGTGGGGCTTGTACAACGGCAGCCTGACCGCCCTTGAGTGGGAACATTTCGCCCCGATCAAACGCAGTCGCCATTTGCTCGAGCTGCTGGCCTGGTGCCACCGCAACGGTGTGATCGACAGCAGCACTCGGCTGGCCTTGCACCCGGGCAGCAGCGACCTGAGCGAATTCGAGCTGTTCAACCTGCTTGGCAGCCTGCAACAGAGCATTCCCCTGCCCCTGCCGACCGTCGCTGAAGAGCCCCTGTTGCGCGCCAGCGTGCCCAGCGAGGTGCTGATCCTGGTCAACGTTGGCATCGATCCGCTCAAGCACCACCGCGACCTGAACATCCTGATGACCACCGGGCGCACCGACTCCTTGAGCTACGCAGGCGTAAAGGAAAACCTGGTGCTGACCCTGGATCAGGTCACGCGCAACAGCTGGAACGAGGTGCTGGTCAGCCGCTACGACGGGCCCCATGCCCTGCTCGATTGCGTGCGCGACTACCTCAACGCCCTGCCCGGCGGGCCGCGGCAACCCAGGTTGAGAGTGCGTTGTTTCTGTCACAACCGCGCGCAGTTCATCGCCCAGCGCGTCGAAGACATCCTCGACACCGCACAGAACCTGCTGCTGAGCAAACTCAATCACCGCTACCTGATCCAGGTCCAGCAGCACTACCACGTGCTGGAGCTGATACCCGGTCAGGTCAAGCACATCGCGCTGGAAACCCTGCCGGCAATGCTCAACTACCTCGGTGAAGAACGGGCGAGCTACAGTCCATTGCACCTGGACCCGATGGCACTGGACGACCAGGACCTGGCGCTGCTGCTGCCGATGGGGCGACCGAACTGCATCCAGGTGTTCTACCGGGTCAACGAAACACAGGCCGACCTGTACGTGCTCGATGAATTCAATGCCCTGTGGCAGCAGCGCCTGCCGTGGCATGACGAGCACAGCCTGCTGGTGCCATTGCAGCGTTTCCTGCAATCGATCCAGTACCGGCGCGACGCCGCGCTGCCGATGGACACGGCCCAGCCTGCCAGCCTGGATACCCTGTACTACCAGCTGCTGCCTTCAGGCATAGGCCGGGCGCGTCGGGTGGATGCCCGACCGGCGCCGCAAACCCCGGCCAACAAACCCTTCTATGACGTACAGGCGATCGTCGGCAAAGCCGCGCCGGGCAAGGTACAGGTCACGTTGTATTGCAATCAGCGGGAGTTTTCCGAGCTGGAACATGGCGACCAGCTGTTCAGCGTGGTCGCCCGGGAAATCGTCAAGCAACGCTGCGAGACCGAACGCTACCGCTGCTACATCACCGATCTGGACCTTTCAGGCCTGCTCGGTGATGGTCAGGGGTCAAGCAATCTGTATCTTCGCTACAAGACCGACCTGGAGCGCGCATTGAACGAGGCGCTCGAACAGGTCTGAGGCGGGGTCAAACGTTGTAGTCGCCGCCGTTGGCTGGCTGCGATTCGACTTCAAGCAGGGTCAGTTTCAACGTCTTGCCGCCCGGTGCCGGCCAGTCAATGTGCTGGCCGACTTTCAGGCCCAGCAACGCGCTGCCGACTGGCGCCAGAATGGAAATCTTGCCTTCATCGGCGTTGGCATCCTTCGGATACACCAGCGTCAGGTGGTAGTCCTTGCCACTGCCCTCTTCACGGCAGTGCACGCGGGAGTTCATGGTCACGACATCGGCGGGCACTTCATCGTGGCCGACCAGTGTATCGGCGCGATCCAGTTCGGTTTGCAGCGCGATAACGCCCGGCAGCGTTTCGTCCAGGCTGTCGATCAGGCGCTCCAGACGTTGTACGTCCAGACGGGTAAGGGTGATGGAAGGTGCGGTCATGATCAGGGCAGACTCCTTTCTTCTGCACGAAAAAAGCAAAACCCCGCCAGAAAAAGGCGGGGTTTTCACAAGCCTCGATGGGTTGAGGCGTACCCGGACACTATCACAGCTCAAAAAATATACAAGCCGCCACCGGCGTACGGCTCTGTGCCCCTACCGGGCATTGGCCGTGGTTTTGCGATGCGAGGCCTGGGCGCAGATCACCCGTCGGCGTTCGTCATCCGCCGAGCGCCATTCGCGGATGTCTTCGACATGGCGAAAACACCCGAGGCAGACCTTCTGCTCATCCAGCCGGCACACGCCACTGCAGGGCGAAGGGACTGCCGGGCTGACGTTGCTGTAAAGCGGCTTTGGCGGACGAACGGGCGCAGGCTGGGTCACGAGGTTACAGGCCTTCGAAATCGAGTTCGATGCCGGCTTGCTGCTTGACGATGCGCTCGAGCATTTCACCCAGTTGCTCTTCGCTCTTGTCGCACATCCAGCGCTCGCTTTCTTCGTCGTAGTCGAAGTGGAAGCCACCGGACACCGCCGCCAGCCACAGCTGGCGCAGGGGCTCCTGGCGACTGAAGATCAACTGGCTGCCGCTTTCAAACTTCACGGTCAGCACGCCGGCCGAGCTTTCGAGATCGATATCCAGGTCGCTCTCGTCGAAGATGTCCTCCAACGTCTGCTGGGTGGCATCGACCAGATCGTGGAAACGCGCTTCGGACAAACTCATTACGGCAACCTCAAAAAGTGTCTGATCAGGCTCAAGCGCCGCACGATACGGACGAGCCCCGCTGATTGCAAAGGATAACGATCAAGCACCGATATAGGTACTCCGAACGCTGTACCTGTGGGAGCGGGCTTGCCCGCGATGGGGCCGGCAAATTCAACATCAATATCGACTGAACCATCGCTATC
Organism: Pseudomonas sp. GM78; assembly: GCF_000282475.1. Classification (GTDB taxonomy): domain Bacteria; phylum Pseudomonadota; class Gammaproteobacteria; order Pseudomonadales; family Pseudomonadaceae; genus Aquipseudomonas. Next base: position 8,485 of record NZ_AKJF01000220.1, on the reverse strand, counting down.
GCGGGCAAGCCCGCTCCCACAGGTATCGATGTGCTTGCGCGCAGGCCCGCCGGACGGGAGCCCCGTCGCATAGGCAAGCTGCCGGGTGGCCGGTATACTCCGGCGCAATTACTGCATTTTCAAGGATTTCGCCATGAAGCGCCTGATCTCTTCCCTAGCCGCGCTCGCTTCGATCGTCGCTTTTGCCTGCCTGGTTTCAGCCTGTGGCCAAAAAGGCCCGCTGTACCTGCCCGATGAAGATCAGGACCCTGCAGAGCAGGCCCAGTCCTCGCAAAAGCAGCCATCCAAGTCGCACAAGCACGACGTCTACCAATAAGGGAACATCATGGACGCTTTTAACTACCGTGACGGTGAACTGTTCGCGGAAGGTGTTGCCCTGTCTGCTATCGCTGATCGCTTTGGTACACCGACCTACGTTTACTCGCGCGCGCACATCGAAGCCCAATACCTGGCATATGCCGATGCCCTGGTTGGCATGCCTCACCTGGTTTGCTTTGCGGTCAAGGCCAACTCCAACCTGGGTGTGCTGAATGTCCTGGCGCGCCTGGGCGCCGGTTTCGACATCGTTTCCCGTGGCGAACTGGAACGTGTGCTGGCCGCTGGCGGCAGCGCCGACAAGATCGTGTTCTCCGGCGTCGGCAAGACCCGCGACGACATGCGTCGTGCGCTGGAAGTCGGCGTGCACTGCTTCAACGTCGAGTCCACTGACGAGCTGGAACGCCTGCAAGTGGTGGCGGCCGAGCTGGGTGTTCGGGCGCCGATCTCGCTGCGCGTCAACCCGGACGTCGATGCCGGTACTCACCCGTACATCTCCACCGGTCTCAAAGAGAACAAGTTCGGCATCGCCATCGCCGACGCCGAAGACGTGTACGTGCGTGCCGCGCAGCTGCCGAACCTGGAAGTGGTCGGCGTCGATTGCCATATCGGCTCGCAACTGACCACCCTGCCACCGTTCATCGATGCCCTCGATCGCCTGCTGGGCCTGGTCGACCGCCTCGGCGACTGCGGCATCTACCTGCGCCACATCGATCTCGGTGGTGGCCTGGGTGTGCGTTATCGCGATGAAGAACCGCCATTGGCTGCTGACTACATCAAGGCCGTGCGCGAGCGCCTCGACGGTCGCGACCTGGCACTGGTGTTCGAACCGGGCCGCTTCATCGTCGCCAACGCCGGCGTGCTGCTGACCCAGGTCGAGTACCTCAAGCACACCGAACACAAAGACTTCGCCATCGTCGACGCGGCCATGAACGACCTGATCCGCCCGGCGCTGTACCAGGCCTGGATGGACGTCACCGCCGTGCGCCCGCGCACTACCGCTGCCCGCCCCTACGACATCGTCGGCCCGATCTGCGAGACCGGTGACTTCCTGGCCAAGGAGCGTGAGCTTGCGCTGGAAGAAGGCGACCTGCTGGCCGTGCATTCGGCCGGCGCCTATGGGTTTGTCATGAGCTCCAACTACAACACCCGCGGCCGCGCCGCTGAAGTGTTGGTGGACGGTGATCAGGCATTTGAAGTGCGTCGCCGTGAGACGGTAGCCGAGTTGTTCGCTGGCGAAAGCCTGCTGCCGGAGTAAAACCATGCTGCTGCGTTTTACCAAGATGCACGGCCTGGGCAATGACTTCATGGTCCTCGACCTGGTCAGCCAGCACGCGCATATTCTGCCCAAGCATGCAAAGCTTTGGGGTGATCGGCACACCGGCATCGGTTTCGACCAGTTGCTGATCGTCGAAGCCCCGAGCAACCCGGACGTGGACTTCCGCTATCGGATCTTCAACTCCGACGGCTCCGAAGTGGAACAGTGCGGCAACGGTGCGCGCTGTTTCGCCCGTTTTGTGCTCGACAAGCGCCTGACCGCGAAACGGCAGATCCGTGTCGAGACCAAAAGCGGCATTATCGAGCTGGATGTTCGCAACGACGGACAGATCGGCGTGAACATGGGCGCGCCGCGCCTGGTGCCGGCCGATATTCCGTTCCAGGCGCCGGAACAGGCCCTGAGCTACCAGGTTGACGTCGACGGCACACCGGTCGAGCTGGCTGCCGTGTCCATGGGCAATCCCCACGCCGTGTTGCGGGTCAGCGACATCAACAATGCACCGGTACATGAACTGGGGCCGAAAATCGAAAATCACCCGCGCTTCCCGGCACGGGTCAATGTCGGTTTTCTCCAGGTCATCGACCGGGGCCGCGCGCAGTTGCGCGTCTGGGAGCGCGGGGCCGGGGAAACCCAGGCCTGCGGTACCGGCGCCTGTGCCGCGGCGGTGGCCGCGATCAGCCAGGGGTGGATGGATTCGCCGCTATTGATCGACCTGCCCGGCGGGCGTCTGTCCATTGAATGGGCAGGCCCTGGCCAACCGGTCATGATGACCGGCCCGGCAGTACGCGTATACGAAGGACAAGTACGTCTTTGAGTGAGCCAAAGCCATGACCGATAAGCCCCAGGTACCCGCCCGACAGCCCGACGAATCAGCGTCCGAAAGCCTGGAGGCGGCGGCGATTGCCGCGTACCTGGAGGCTCATCCGGACTTCTTCGTCGAACACGAAGAACTGCTGCCGGCCTTGCGCATTCCCCATCGACGTGGCGACACCGTGTCCCTGGTCGAACGCCAGATGACCATCCTGCGGGACCGCAACATCGAGTTGCGGCACCGCCTCTCGCACTTGATGGATGTGGCCCGCGACAACGACCGCCTCTTCGACAAGACCCGCCGCCTGATCCTTGCGCTGATGGACGCCAACACCCTGGAAGACGTGGTGATGTGCGTCGAAGACAGCCTGCGCCAGGACTTCCAGGTGCCCTTCGTCAGTCTCATCCTGCTCGGCGACAACCCCATGCCGGTTGGCCGCTGGGTCACTCACGCCGAGGCACAAGTGGCCATTGGCGGCTTGCTACAGGAAGAAAAAAGCGTCAGCGGCACCCTGCGCGAGCATGAACTGGACTTTCTGTTCGGCGAAGAGCAGCGCAAGCAGATCGGCTCCACCGCCGTGGTCGCCATCAGTCACCAGGGCATCCACGGCATCCTGGCCATCGCCAGCCGTGACCCGCAGCACTACAAGAGCTCGGTGGGCACGCTGTTTTTGAGCTACATCGCGGAAGTCATGGGTCGCGTGCTGCCACGGCTCAACAGCTCCCTGCGCTCGGTACGCTGATATGGAACGGCAACTGGACGCTTACTGCGAACACCTGCGCAGTGAGCGGCAGGTGTCGCCGCACACCCTATCGGCCTATCGCCGCGACCTCGACAAAGTGCTGGACTGGTGCGTCAAACAGAACATCGGCAGTTGGGCGGCCCTGGACATCCAGCGCCTGCGCAGCCTGATCGCCCGCCTGCATTCACAAGGTCAATCGTCCCGCAGCCTGGCACGGCTGCTGTCGGCAGTACGTGGGCTTTATCACTACCTGAACCGCGAAGGCCTCTGCGATCACGACCCCGCCAATGGCCTGGCACCGCCCAAGGGCGAGCGCCGCTTGCCGAAAACCCTCGATACCGACCGCGCGCTGCAACTGCTGGAAGGTGGCGTGGAAGACGACTTTCTGGCGCGCCGGGATCAGGCGATCCTTGAACTGTTCTACTCCTCCGGGCTGCGCCTGTCGGAGCTGACCGGACTCAATCTCGATCAGCTGGATCTGGCGGACGGCATGGTCCAGGTGCACGGCAAGGGCAGCAAAACCCGTCTGCTGCCAGTGGGTGCGAAAGCCCGAGAGGCGCTGGAACAGTGGCTGCCACTGCGGGCCCTGGCCAATCCGGCGGACGATGCGGTGTTTGTCAGCCAACAAGGCCGGCGCTTGGGACCACGGGCGATCCAGCTGCGGGTCAAGGCCGCGGGCGAACGCGAACTGGGGCAAAACCTTCACCCGCACATGTTGCGACATTCTTTCGCCAGCCACCTGCTGGAGTCCTCCCAGGACTTGCGGGCGGTGCAGGAACTGCTCGGCCACTCGGACATCAAGACCACCCAGATCTACACCCACCTGGATTTCCAGCACCTGGCAACCGTCTACGACAGCGCCCATCCACGGGCCAAACGCATTAAGGGCGACGATTCATGACTCTCCAACTGATCACTTTCGACCTCGATGACACCCTGTGGGACACCGCCCCGGTGATCGTCAGCGCCGAAGCCGTATTGCGTGAATGGCTGACTGAACATGCGCCCAACCTGGGCGCTGTTCCGGTGGAACATTTGTGGGCCATTCGCGAACGCATCCTGAGCATCGAACCGGCACTCAAACACCGTATCAGTGCCTTGCGTCGTCGCGTGTTGTTTCAAGCGCTGGAAGAAGCCGGGTACGCCCACGCTGAGGCGTCGGACCTGGCCGATCAGAGTTTCGAAGTGTTCCTGCATGCCCGGCATCAGCTGGAAATCTTCCCGGAGGTGCAACCCACCCTCCAGGCACTGGCCAACCATTACACCCTCGGCGTGGTCACCAACGGCAACGCCGATGTGCGCCGCCTGGGGTTGGCGGACTACTTCAAGTTTGCGTTGTGCGCCGAAGACATCGGCATCGCAAAACCCGATGCACGCCTGTTTCATGAAGCGCTGCAGCGCGGTGGTGCAACCCCGGAAACGGCGGTGCATATCGGTGATCATCCGGGGGATGACATTGCCGGTGCGCAACAGGCAGGATTGCGGGCGATCTGGTTCAACCCGGCGGGTAAAGTCTGGGAGGCTGAACGTTTGCCGGATGCTGAAATTCGCAGCCTGACCGAGCTGCCGGCGTTGTTGGCGCAGTGGAATTCAGTTTCGGCCTGACACAAGACCCTGTAGGAGTGAGCCTGCTCGCGATGAGGCGAGCACATCCACCATTGATGTCGCCTGACCCACCGCCATCGCGAGCAGGCTCACTCCTACAATGAATTGTGCCAAGCCCAGGACTTTGTTTCAGGCATGAAAAAGCCCGCAGCGACGGCGGGCTTTTTCAGCAAGCGCGCAGCAGGCTCAGATAGGCCGGCTACCGTACTTGTTGTCAGGCTTCTTGGGCGGATCGGCGACCACATTGGCCTCCACTTCCTGCACCTTGCCACCACGAGCCAGGAACTCTTCCATGGCCTTGGCCAGGGCGTCGCGTTCCTTGTTCTTGGCTTCGACACTCGGCAGCTCATCAACCGATACCGCTGCCTTGGCTTTGCCTTTGGCGGTCGGAACGGGGGCATCACCGCCGTCGTCTTCAGCGACGTCTTCCGCCGCTGCTTCCAGACCTTCTTCGGTTTCGTCGTCGTCGCCTACTTCGAGGTCGTCGTTTTCCAGATCATCGTCGCTCATGTTCTACCTCATGACTTGCGAAAAGCAGATTAGTTATAGCCCAGCTTTGCCCTCTGTCGAAGGCCGCCGGAAAAAAATCAACAACCGCTGCTGACCAGCGGTTATGCCCCTTCACCGTGCACGGTGGCGAGGACTTTACGGGCACCGCCATGATCACGGTGCTCGCCCAGATAAACGCCTTGCCAGGTCCCTAATGCCAGTCGGCCCGCCGAAATCGGCAAACTGAGCTGACAGCCAAGCACGCTGGCCTTGAAGTGCGCCGGGAGGTCGTCCAGGCCTTCGTCGTTATGCTCATAGCCGTCTGTTCCTTGTGGGATCAGACGATTGAAAAATCGTTCGAAGTCGCGACGGACCGCCGGATCGGCGTTCTCGTTGATGGTCAACGACGCCGAGGTATGCTGTATCCACAAATGCAACAGACCGACCCGACACGCCTTGAGTTCAGGCAGGCCGGCGAGTAACTCGTCCGTTACCAGATGAAACCCCCGGGGCCTCGCCCGAAGGGTTATCAGAGTCTGTTGCCACATACAGTTCTCCGCACGTCCGGGGCGCATTCTAGCGCGCTCTGGGAAAAAACAAAGGCCCTGATCATCCCTCATTCCTGTAAGCCTTCGACCGTACAAATATACCCGACGCAAACATCGTAAAACCTGTAGGAAAAAACCTTTCAGCTCACCCTTTCAATGACAAATTCCAGACAAAAAAATGCCCGGCAAGCCGGGCAAGTTTTTTTCATGCGCGTGCTTACAAGTTGTAGCCGCGTTCGTTGTGAAGCGCCAGATCGATACCGACCGCTTCTTCTTCCTCGGTGATACGCAGGCCCATGACAGCGTCCAGGACCTTGAGGATGATGTAGGTGACGATCGCGGTGTAGATCACCGTGAAGCCCACGCCCTTGAGCTGAATCCAGACCTGAGCACCGATATCGGTGACAGTGCCGAAACCACCCAGGGCCGGTGCAGCGAACACACCGGTCAGGATCGCGCCGAGAATACCGCCGATACCGTGCACGCCGAAGGCATCCAGGGAGTCGTCATAGCCGAGTTTGCGTTTCAGGGTGGTCGCGCAGAAGAAGCACACCACGCCCGCTGCCAGACCGATCACCAGGGCGCCCATCGGGCCCACGGTGCCAGCGGCCGGGGTGATCGCAACCAGACCTGCAACCACACCCGAAGCGATACCCAATGCACTTGGCTTGCCGTGGGTGACCCACTCGGCAAACATCCAGCCCAGTGCAGCGGCGGCGGTAGCGATCTGGGTAACCAGCATCGCCATGCCGGCGGTGCCGTTGGCCGCCGCAGCGGAACCGGCGTTGAAACCGAACCAGCCGACCCACAGCATGGCCGCGCCCATCAGGGTGTAACCGAGGTTGTGCGGCGCCATCGGCGTGGTCGGGAAGCCTTTGCGCTTGCCCAGTACCAGGCAGGCAACCAGACCGGCCACACCCGCGTTGATGTGCACCACGGTGCCGCCAGCGAAGTCCAGCACGCCCCAGTCCCACATCAGGCCGCCGTTGCCGGACCAGACCATGTGCGCGATCGGTGCATACACCAGGGTGAACCAGATGGCCATGAAGATCAGCATCGCGGAGAACTTCATGCGCTCGGCGAAAGCACCGACGATCAGCGCCGGAGTGATGATGGCGAACGTCATCTGGAAGGTGATGAACACCGCCTCAGGGAACAGCGCCGCAGGACCGGTCAGGCTGGATGGCGTAACACCGGCGAGGAAAGCCTTGCCCATGCCACCGAAAAAGGAGTTGAAGTTGACGACGCCCTGCTCCATGCCGGTGGTGTCGAACGCGATGCTGTAGCCATAAATGACCCACAGGACGCTGATCAGACCGGTAATGGCGAAGCACTGCATCATCACGGAAAGAATGTTTTTGGAGCGCACCATGCCGCCGTAGAACAGCGCGAGGCCGGGAATGGTCATGAACAGCACGAGGGCTGTCGAGGTCAACATCCAGGCGGTATCGCCGGAGTTGAGGACTGGGGCCGCCACTTCGTCTGCCGCCATGGCCAGGCAGGGCATTACGAAGGACAACAGGGCTCCTAGCCCTGCGAATTTACGCAGAGTCATTTTGTTTTCTCCTGGGGCGTTGGGTTTGTGGCGGCTTAGATTGCGTCGGTATCGGTTTCGCCGGTACGGATGCGAATCGCCTGTTCCAGATTGACCACGAAGATCTTGCCGTCACCGATCTTGCCGGTGTTGGCCGCCTTGGTTATCGCCTCGATAACCCGGTCGAGATCCTTGTCGTCAATGGCGACATCAATCTTCACCTTTGGCAGGAAATCGACCACGTACTCCGCGCCGCGATACAGCTCGGTGTGACCCTTCTGCCGACCGAAGCCTTTGACTTCAGTAACGGTAATGCCCTGCACGCCGATCTCGGACAACGACTCGCGCACGTCGTCCAACTTGAACGGCTTGATGATGGCAGTGACTAGCTTCATGAAAACTCTCTCCCGAATTTGGTGGACTTGCCCCAGGAAAACAAACCCGTCTCAAGTCTAAGCGCAGTGCCTGGCTTTGTAACGCATCGTCGGCCTTACCTGCCCGTCCGACGCCAGCTAACCGCTCCTTGCGAAACACTCCCCGCGTTTCGCCTGGCGCACTGCATTCGTCACAGCGACTGCATCAGTGCATGGGTCATCAGCATCTAAGCAGAAAGCTTGCCATCTCCACAAAACACATAGTTTTCAAGCCTTTGCCAACAGATCGCGACCACTTCACGACAACACCCAACGCGTTACGCACAACAACGGTGCGAGACCGTCCGTCCCCATGCGCGAAAAGCGTGCATCCCTGACCCGCGAATTTGACTATAGACACTGCGTGGTACACTGCCCGTCATTGCTACCAGGACATTTCCCCATGCTCGCGCCCAAAGACTTCCTCGACGCCCTGACAGGCACCGCCTCCCGCCTCTTCAGCGGCGACACTCCACTGCCGAAAAGCGAAATCGAAAGCCAGTTCAAGGCGCTGTTGCAGAGCGGGTTCAGCAAACTGGATCTGGTTAGCCGGGAAGAGTTCGATAGCCAGATGGTTGTATTGGCGCGCACGCGGGCAAGGTTGGAGGCGCTTGAGGCGAAAGTGGCGGAGTTGGAAGCGAAGCTCACTCCACCGACCGAGTAAACACCGCGATCCCTGTGGGAGCGGGCTTGCCCGCGATTGAAGGTCGGCACGACCTTCCGCTTTACCTGTAGGAGCTGCCGAAGGC
>NZ_AKJF01000219.1 GCF_000282475.1 Pseudomonas sp. GM78 | reverse complement strand
CGGTGTATCTGTTGTACCGCGTTATCGTTCTTCGCCGGCAAGTCGGATCGCCGCACCGCTGGCTCCTACAGTGGAATCGCGGACAGGCCTGCAATCAGGTCGGCTTCAAGGCCGCCTTGGGGGCTATTCATGCAAGGTCCACCGTCGCCGACGGGTTTGGCGATCGGGCAGCGATCCCCATGAAGCGCCGCACGCGCTCTCCTTCGGCATCGCAGAGGATGGTTTCAGGTGCGGCATCGAGTTGGATATTGCCGTTCTCCATGAAGATCAGCCGATCGGAGATCGACATGGCGAAGTCCATTTCGTGGGTCACGATCAGCATGGTCATGCCTTCCCTGGCCAGGTCGCGGATCACGTTCAGCACGTCGTTGACCAGTTCCGGGTCGAGGGCCGAGGTCGGTTCGTCGAACAGCATGATCTGCGGCTCCATGGCCAGGGCCCGGGCAATCGCCACGCGCTGTTGCTGCCCGCCGGAGAGCTGGTGCGGGTACTTATGGGCGTGGGCCAGCAGGCCGACCTTGTCCAGCAGCGCATACGCACGATGTTCACTCAGCTCCCCCGGCTGGCCGTGGTAACGCGGCGCCAGGGTGACGTTGTCGAGGATGGTGCGGTGCGGGAACAGGTTGAAGTTCTGGAACACCATGCCGATGTGCCGCACGCCTTTGCGCAGGCGGGCGCTATTGGGTTTGTCCGAGGCCTCGATGAATTTGTCGCCGAACAACAGGATGTCGCCGGTATCGATGCTTTCAAGGCCGTTGACCGTGCGGATCAGCGACGTCTTGCCGGAACCGGATGGCCCGATGATCGAGACCACCTGGCCGTAGTCGACATTCAGGTCGATGCCCAGCAGCACTTTGTGCGTGCCGTAGCTCTTCTGGATGTTCTTCAGTTGCAGGATGGGTGTCGCGTTGTTGCCAGCCGCTTTGCGCGCACTGTCGGGCAAGGCTTCGGCGCAGGCCTTGAATTTGGCCACGGAGGCGTCATCGAGGGTGTGCGGCTTACGGAAGTTCAGGTCCAGGTAGCGCTCCAGGCGCTGCAGGAAAAAGCCGAACACGGTGACGATCAACACGTAGTAGACGCCGACCGCCGCCAGGGTTTCCATGACCAGGAAGTTGGTGGCGTAGAGGCGTTGGCCGACCGTGAGGATTTCGGTCAGGGAGATCACCGAGACCAGCGACGTCAGCTTGACCACCGTGATGTATTCATTGATCAGGGTCGGCAGCGAGATACGGAAAGCCTGGGGGATCACGATCAGGCGCTGCATGCCGAACAGGCCTACACCCAGCGCGCGCCCGGCTTCCTTTTGGCCCTTGGCCACGGAGATCAGTCCGCCACGGTGGATTTCCGCCATGTACGCCGCTTCGGTGACCACCAGGGCCAGCAAGCCTGCGTAGAAGGGGTTGGAGAGGATCGGTCCGCTGCCGGGAAACAGCTGCGGCAAGTTGTAGACGAAGACCACCAGCACCAGCAGCGGGATGCTGCGGAAGAACCAGATATAGACCGCCGCGGGAATGCGCAGCAAAGGCGAGTGGGACAGTTTGGCCGTGGCCAGGACAAAGCCCAGCAGCATGCCGATGAACCAGGCCAGGGCACTGAGCTGGACCACCGTGACGCAGGCCTTCCAGAAGTCCGGCAGGGAGAACAGGGATAAGAAATACGACCAATCGAATTGCATGGGGCACCTCGATCTGCCGCCCCCGTGCAGGGGAGGCAGATGACCAGACTACAAGGACAGGTTCTTAGTTGGCGGTCGGTTCTTCCAGGCCATATTTGCTGAGGATGGCTGCGTACTCACCGCTCTTCTTGATTTCCTCGAAGGCCTTTTGCACGGCCTGGAAGGTTTCGTCGTTACCTTTCTTGACGAAGATGCCCAGGGTTTGTTGATAGATCGGGTGCTCGGTGGTGATCACTACCCGGCCATTGGTCTTTTCCGCGATCATTTTTGCGGCGCCGGCGATTTCAACTTGGGCCTGGATGTTTTTCGACAACAGTGCTTGGGTCACTTCGGGCGCCGAGGGGTATTCGCTGACGGTGATGGCGCCTTTGTTGTTGGGCACACAGTATTCATCGGACAGCTTCCTGAACTCCTTGACCCAGGTCGTGCCCTGTTCCAGGCCCAGCTTCAAGCCGCACAGGTCTTCAGGCTTTTTCGCATTGATCTCGCTGCCCTTGGGCACCATGACCGAGGCGCCGGTGTTGGCATAGGCGATGGTCTGGGCCTGGGTCTGGCGCTCCGGCGTGATGTACATGCCGGAAATGATCGCGTCGTACTTGCCGGAGTTCAGGCCGAGGATCAGGCTCGGAAACTTGGTGTCGATGAACTCCACCTTGGCGTTCATGTGCTTGGCCAGCGCCGCTGCCACTTCGGGGTCCGAACCCACCACGTTCTTGTCCTTGTCATAGGACTCGAAAGGCGGGTAGGTGATTTCCATGCCGACCTTGAACGTGTCTGACGCGGCCATGCTCACTGAGGCGGCGAGCATGCCGGCGGCCAACACAGCCAGGCCCAACAGGTTTTTCTTATTGTTTTTCATCTTTACTGACTCCGGCGTAGGTAGGGGTGTGGCTGAAAACTTCAATCAGGACGCTTGCGCCTGATTTTTCAGGTGTCCGAAACTGGCGGGCTTGCGTGCCTTGCCTGGCAGTTGAACGTCCCCGTTGGCTACCCTCTGGCGCAGATACTGATAGGTCTGCAGGGCCTGGCCATACATGTGTTCGCCGATCGTGATTTCTTCGTAGTCGTTGCCTGCCTGGGCGAACCCGGGCAGCGGCTTGATCTGGGTGTGATAGTCGCAGGCATAAAACAGCGGGAAGGAGTAACGCTCCTCCTTCACGCTGCGCACCCGGTGCGCGGTGGCAACGAAGGCGCCTGCGGTCATCACTTCCAGCATGTCGCCGATGTTGACCACGAAGGCATCGGCAAGCGGTGGTGCATCGATCCATTGCCCGAGGTTGTTCATCACCTCAAGGCCCGGTTTGTCGGCCAGGAGGATGGTGAAGCACTCGTAATCAGTATGGGCGCCAAGTCCCGGTGCGTCATGGGCGGCACCGTCGAAGGGGTAGTGGATCAGGCGCAGTTTTGACGGCGGACGGGTGACCAGGCTGTCGAAGTAGTTCTCTTCCAGGCCCAGGGTCAGGGCAAAGCCTGCGAACAGGCGTCGGCCCAGGGCGAAGATCGCTTCATAGTAGGCCGAAACCGCGGCTTTGAAACCTGGCAGCTGTGGCCAGTCGTTGGGCCCCAGCAGCGGGGTGTTGGCCAGCACCAGCGGGTCGTCGACCGGCACTTCGAAGCCGACGTCAAAGGCTTCCTTGTGGTCCGGCTTGCCCTTGGAGTAGACCTCCTCGCCTTCGGGAACAAAACCCTTGTGGGTTTGCGAGGTGCCAATGTAGTGCCGCATCTTGGCGTCCAGGGGCTGGTCGAAATAGTCCTTGGCTGCCTTGCGAAGATTGGCGATCAACTGCGGATCGATACCGTGATCGGTGATATAGAGGAACCCGACCTCACTGGCGGCACGCCCCAATTGTTCGGCCACGGCCAGGCGGTGTTCCAGTTCAAAACTGAACAGACCGGCGATGTTGACCACCGGGATGCTGTTGAAGTTGGCTTTGTGTGTGTCAGTGCTGATGCTTTTATTTTTATTGTCAGGCATGACGCGTGGGCTCCCTAAGGATGGCTTGAGTGGTGGAAACGCTCGAAGTGTTCGCGCTCGGTCTGGCCCATCCACACGTTCAATGACCACAGATCGGCCACCGGGACATTGGTGAAGGGCAAATGATGCAGGTAGCCGTCGGCGCCGAATTCCGGGGTCAGGGTGCTGACCTGGTAACCGCGGGCTTGCTGCGAGCGCCAGATGCTTTCCCAGTGCTGCTGATGGAAAGCCAGTTCTTTGGCATATTCGGGGGCCGCCGGGTGCGGAACCTGTGGGCCCTGGTCATAGCCGACCCGGGCCTGGATATGGTGGACCCGCTCGACGAAAGCGCTCAGGTCATCGGCCGGGTCATTCAACAGGCGCTCGCAGGTCACCACCCAATGGCTGATGTCACTGGTGAATAAAAGGTCGGGCAGTTGCCGGATCAGCTCCAGCGTCACCCAAGGGTTGAACAGCGAGCGCGAGCGGTGGGTTTCGAAGCTGCAGACCTGGCCATGCTTACGCGCCAGTTCCAGTGCCTGACCGAAGAACTCCACTTGTTGTGCCAAGGTCCAGCGATCATTGCCCGCCAGCACGTTGACAAACCGAGGGTCGAGTTCGGCGGCCCAGGCCAGTTTCTGGTCGAGGTCATGCAGATGAACGGCAGGGGAGGCCGACTGGTCCGGCAGCACATCGTAGGCGGTGAAGACGGTGCTGATGTAACCCACGCGATTGGCCTGGAGAAAGGCGCCAAACTCGGCTCGTTCACCGGCGTCCAGTGGCAGGCGTGCTTCCATGCCATCGAAGCCTACCCGCAGCAACTCATCGAGTGCTTGAGCCTTGCTGGCGGTGTAGCCCCACAGCGTGCGGAAAATTTCCAGCTTCATCGGTGATCCTCGGCCAGTTCGCTCTGGAGCCGATGTTAGGCATAGGCGGCGGCGTCAAAGAATCGGAAAAATCAAATCAATACTTCAGGCTTTTATCAACAAATAGCTGGCTACTTATCCCGCTTTCCAGGCGGGATTTAGGGGGTTGGCAGGCGTCTACGTTGGGTGTTAGTGAGAGGTGCCATTATTACGGCATCATTTTGAAGAGTCCCAAGCTACACAGGGCGCTTACGACTCCTCATCGCCTAGCAGCGAAGTGGCTCGGCTGTTCAACAGTGAGCCCGCCTGGAAGTAACCCATTACCGTGGTCACGCTGCGGTGTTCGGTCATGGCCATGACTTCGCCGAGTGGAACTCCCTGACGCCCGGCCTCTGTGACAAACCCCGAGCGCAGGCTGTGCGCGGCCCAATCGCCTTCAAGACCCGCCAACTTGGCGCGGCGCTGGACAATGCGCGCCACCTGATCAGCCGACAAGCCGGCAGTCCCGATCTTGCCACCTTTATACAGCCGCCGAAACAGCGGGCCCTCCTGCGCCGGCGCAGCCTTGAGCCAGGCCGTCAGCGCCTGCGCCGCGGGGCCGCGCAGTGGCTTGTCACGGCGTACGCCGCCGGTATCGGTCTTGGTCGCGCCCAGGGCGTACAGCCAGGTATCGGCATCCAGTTGGCGCACATCGCCCACTTGCAGGCCGACCACTTCCGAGCGGCGCCGGCCGCCGCCACTCCAGGCCAGCAGGAGCAGGGCGCGGTCGCGAACGCCGCGCACGCCATCGGTGCAGGTGGCGAGCAGGGCCTGCAACGGTTCCAGCACGATTGCGTTTTTCTTGCGCACCGAGATGCCCTGGCGTGACTGGGCCTTGCGCGCTTCGCGCAACAGGGTTTTCAACGCCGATGCTTGCGTGGGGCTGTCCCAGCCATTGATCCGGTGCCATTTGCCCAGCACGGCCAGGCGGTGACTGACCGTGTTGTACGCCAGGGCGCCGGGTTTGCTTTTGACTCGTGCCTTGACCAGCGCCGCGTCGATGCCGGGCGGTAGCAGGTGCGTCCAGCCGCCATCGGCCAGGGGGCGGGCCAGATGGTCAACGACAAACTGAATCGCCACCGCGGTCGGTAGCGGCGCGTCACCCAGTGCCTGGGCGTAACGCAACTGCAGCCAGGCCGACCAGTAGGTCAGGGCGCTGCGGTAGCTGCGCACGGTATTGGCCGCGGTGCCGGCAGCGAGAAAGGCCGCCGCCGCTTCCTGGGCGTTAATTGCCAGGGAATGCGGGTTTAGCGGGGTTTCGTCCACCAACAATAATTGATCTGTAATATTTAATACGTTCAACGTATGATAATTCCATTACCAAGAAAATAACGTCGGATAACATTCTATTATCAGACCTAATATAGCCGGAGATGATCTTGCGACTGCGTAAAACTAAAACTAACGAAACTTGAAACTTCCAGGCGGCAAGCAATAGTTTAGCCGATCTATTGCCAAATCAATATTATCGAAATAAGCATAATTTTCTTAATTCTTTCAGGTATAAAAATAATAACTGAAAGCTGTGAGTGCTTCGTTTTTATATTGTAATGATATAGGTCTGGTTGGTTGGTGGGCCAGAATTGTACAAAGTAAGGACTTTTGATCTTAGTGTGCAAATATGAAACTAAGGTAACCCGCTGATATTTCGAGTTTATCTGCTTTGACCGTCTCCATCCGAAAACTGCACTTGGTTTGTTTCATTTGGTCGCTTCGCGTAGCGCATAAACTTTACCTTAGATCAAAGGTGTATGGGCGCAGCGGTGAATACAGTCAGGGCTTAATAGTATTCGTAAGGGTAATCTGTGTGAGACTGAAAAGGTCGAAAAGAGCTTTCGGCAGCGACAGCTCAATGTAGAAGGGGTTGAAGCGTGTTGAGATATCTAGCAGCAATGATTGCGGTCGTTTGCGAAGCGTAAGATCAGAAGTGTTGGTGAGTTGTAGTCTTGATTTCAAAACGTTCTAATCGCTTCCATATATCAAGCCATAATTGCGGAAATTCAAAACTTTCATTAAGAGGCTGCTCATGCCTCATTGCCATAAGTTATTGAAATTGAAATGTTTGCTCAATCATTAGTTTGATGGCGAATATATGAATACGATTGTTGCATTTGAGCCCTGCTCTCGATCCAAAGGCGACCCTGAATTCATTGCTTTTAGTCTGAAGAGAGAGATGCAAGTACGTTTTTTCAACAGAGTCAGTCTTTGGCGCTGGGCGGTGGCTGAATTCGATCCCACCGCGTTTGGATTAAGAGTCAATGAACAGTCGCTGTATACGCCGAACGGCAAGGTTCCTATTCGTTTAAGCTACGAAACGAACGTTGCAGAAGTCCTGATTTTCTACGAGAGGAAATTAGATGACGCCATTCGAACCGACATCACTGAGTATGCTCTCGCAGCGGGCTGTAATGTTGAGATTCTGAGTCATGAGTATTTGATTAGTAACGAAATTGAGGCAGTGAACTGCCTGAATATGCTCTCATACATCATTAAACACCGTGAGGTATTGACCGACCGAAGCCTGGAGCAGTGTGTACGGATTTTACGGGGATGCGATGTGACTGTCCAAGAAGCTGTTAGGGTGTTAGCCATGGACTTTCGAGATGCTGCCGGATCGATTTTTTTTGAAGCGGTGCGGCGCGGATCAATTAATCTTCCCGATGTAAAAAAAATGATGATTACCGGTAGGACCAAATTTAGTATCGGAGGTATCCCAGTTGGATAACTTCAAACGCTTTTCAAGGGGTCAATTCAAGGCTGAAGGGCGTGACTGCGAGTTGTGGACCTCCATAGAAATCGATCTACTTCCTGAAAATATTAGGGAAGAAACTAGGTTGCGGGTGCGCGCCATCAAATCTTTTTTGACGGAGGGGGCAAGCCTTCTAGAAATAGAAGATCGGTATGGAGTACATCGTTCTACTCTGTATAGAATGATTGAACGATGTGAGTCCATTGGTGATGATGGAAGAGCAATCGGTTTCAAAGGCGCTATACCACATCGACGTGTTGCAGGAGTGAAGTATAAGCGAGTTAAACAGGTCACGCCAAATTCATTAACTGAAGATAATGGCGACGCAGGTGCATTTGAAAAGCTTCTGCAAGATCATGAAGAGTTGAGATCGTGGGTTAATCAACTGGCACGGCGGTACAAGTCTCGAAAAGAAGGAGGTGAGCCCTTTTCTGTCCTTCATGTAGCTTTTTTAGCGTTCTGCAGATCGCTTGAGATCCCAACATCTGATTACCCATTCTGTCGTAAAACAGAAGGTAGGTCAGCTCTCAGAATGTATTTAATCAAGAAGAGAAAAGCGCTCAAGGGCTTGGCCGAACAGGCTTATCATGACTCAAGAGTACGAGATATTGTGCCTCCCACCGACATTCTGGAACAGGTTGAAGCGGATGGGCACGAGGTTGATGTAAGGCTGGTAATTGAAGAGAGTGATCGGTATGGCCAGCCTGTGCGTTACGAAATACTGAGGGTGTGGTTGATCGTCCTAATCGATGTATTTTCGCGCTGCGTGCTGGGGTATTCGATAGCGCTAGGACGCAACTATGATCAGGTAGATCTATTGACCGCAATCTACAACTCCATGCAGCCGCATACCCGTCCTCCGATGTGCATACCTGAAACGGCTTACACAGATGAAGGAGGATTCCCATCCGAAGGTGAAGGTGCCTGGGAAACCTGGAGCACTTTGAAATTGGATAATGCCTGGGCACATCGGGCCAAGCATGTCCTCACTGTCCTTCAGGACAGAATCGGTTGCGTGGCCGAGTTTGGACGAATCCATACACCAAATGATCGACCTTTCGTGGAAAGATTTTTTCTATTTTTGATACAGCATTTTTCACACCGAATAATAGGATCAACCGGCAGTGATAGCAAAGACGCCATCATCCAGCGGCTGTCTCCCAAATCAAATAATCCGTTGAAATTGCTTATTACGTTGGACGAGTTGACCAGTGCGGTCGATATCGTTATTGCTGATTACAATGGCAGGCCCCATTCGTCACTGCAAGGACATTCTCCACTTGATATCATGAAACTCCGAAGGAGTGAGCGATCCCTTCCCGGCAACAAGTTGCCAGAAAAATATCAGCATGCGAATGAATTTTTAATGGTGCGCGAACCGATTGTCGTCAAAAGCGATTCGAAATATGGTGGCGCCTACGTGAATTTTGCATACCTTAAATATCGCAATGCCGAGGTTCTGCGTGCTGACTCCTGCGGTAGGAACCTATTTATCGAATACGCTCGTAACGATATTTCGGTGATTCGTCTGTTAGATGAAGCAGGCTCCCCCATGGGCAGTCTGATCCCGCCAGAGCCGTGGTGCCGCCATCCTCATAGTCTCAAGCTCCGCACTGAACTGAGTAAAGCCATTAAAGATCGACAGTTTATCTTTGAGCGCAATGAAACAGTACATCAGGCACTGCGACGCAGTAAGTTGTCAAACGAAGGCATGTCCCGCAGTTTGGCGACTGAGCTGTATAAACAGTCCGGTCGCGTGTCTGAGGAACCTTCATTGGAGTGTACATTTGATCTCGACAATCAAGATGCGCCGACGGCGAGGCCGACTCGGCTGACCAAGGTTTTTACGTACTAACGAGGGTTGAGTGATGGATATTAGTGATATTAGGCCCGTGCCACCTCACCTCCATCCAGTGAGCTTGCAGAAATACCTAATTCCTACTGACTCGATCAGTGAAATTTGTTCAAGGGTACATAAGACGATTCGGCGGCGGGATTCCGGGTTGATGATCTATGGCTATACCAGGTACGGTAAAACGTGCGCGATGATGTACTCCCAGCGCTGTCTGAATGCAGAATTCCCAACGTTGCCAGTCGCCATATTTAATGCAAATTACGAAGTTTCTGCGCAAAAAGGAGGTTTCTATACCACTTTTTTGGAAGTGGTGAAATGCAAAAAATTGGAGTCGCGAACTTCGCCGGCGGATAAACATTCTCGCTTGGTTAATTTCATGTGTGGGGAAGCTGAAAAAGATCCGCTTGGCCTTTATATTATATTCATCGACGAGGCACAGAGGCTTATGCTTTCGCACTATCAGTGGATTAAGGATGTATATAACGATCTTAATTTAAGAGGTATCACATTGTTACCGATACTGGTAGGGCAGAAAGAATTGCTTACGCAGAAACAATCTTTCGAGAGGGCGGGCAAGGACGCAATTGTTGACCGTTTCATGCTCTATGAACATGCCTTCCGGGGTATTCGCGAGAAGGAAGATTTTATAAATTGCCTAGGAAACTACGATAGCTCCGTTTATCCGGCAAATACAAATTGGACGTACACTCGATTTTTTCTGCCCAAAGCTTTTTCAAATGGTTTCAGATTGGCCGATATTGGCGATGCTCTGTGGGATGCTTTTAACGAGTCGTACGCGGCGTTTGGGTTCCGTAGCCGAATGGAGATCCCTATGAAGTATTTTACCAGAACTGTTGAGCTGCTTTTGACCGACTACTCAGAGCGAGACAGTATAAACTTCCGTGTTACGCCGGATATTTTGAAAGACATCATTCGCGAGTCATGGTATTTGGCGGCGACGAGCAGTATGAAGAAAATGAATCCGGGGATGTAGGTCGTGATCATTACTTTCGAGCATCCGGTGCCTGGCCAGGAGCCTCGCTATTGCGCCATCAGTCCCAAGTACATTCTTCACGAATCGGCTTATTCAATTTTTAGTCGATTTGCATTATTCAATGTTGTTCAGGCGCGTGAGCTGGTCCGCATCTTTGCTAATCACGATAACGTAATGCAGAAAAATCCTCGACAGTCACCGCATCTTGCGTGTACTCATTCAATCGACGCTGAGCTGGCGGCAACGGTTTTAGACCTACCGATATCTACGATAGGAGCATTATTTCTTTGCCCAACACACGTCCAATACGACAGACACATCTCCGAAGTATTGAAGGTGTGCCCAGCCTGTCTTGCTCAGGGTCGGCATTACACCATTTTCCAATATGGTCTCGTGCATCAGTGTCCAGTGCATGGTGTGGATCTCCAGCAATGCTGTCGCCATTGCTCAGCCAGCGTTCGATACGCCTTGTCTGACCAACTATTTAAAACGCCGTACGGTTGCTGGCAGTGCGGTCGCCAGCTAGGCTCCCCTCGAATCAACAGCGTGATACGATTTATCAATACTGCCGGCCAGGAGAGGCTTGACAGTAGTTACAAAGCGTTCAAATTGACAAGTGGGAATCACCTGCATTTCTCCATTGGAACCACCCATGCAAATTATCATGACAATGAATTGCAGCTTTCAGCGTCACTCAGCAGCTGCTCTGAATGGGAGAGCCGATTTTTTCGAGGCGTTCAAAAAATTGCCGTGTCGGCAGCCCCGAACAAGTTATGTGTTCGATACGCATGGTGGAACCCTTGTCGCTCGCTGGGCAGTAATTCTGAGAAATTCCAAGAAGTTTCAGTGGATGACTTAGTCTGTATTGCTAAATCTATTTTTCGGAACTTCAAAAAGCGTCGAGTCGGCCGATTTAAACTGTCTAAGCACATGATTTCCGGTATGTGGCGGCCACTTCAAAGATGTGGTGTGCTGCCGGATTGTTACCCTGCACTGACCCTATTGGATTGGTCGGGTTTCTGGACGGGTGCGAACGCCTTGAGCCGACTCATCATTCGGGAAAGTGAGCGGAAGGGTAAGATTTCTGAGTGGCTTTCTGAGTTACGTAATCATCCAGCATTACTGGCGTCCTCTGACACGGCCAGTAGGAACTGGCTCTTATCAAAGATATTTTCCAATGAGGTTTGCACGACGCTGAATCGGCAATTGGAGGAAGCTAGTAAACATCGATCCGAAGATACTGATGGTTCGATACTAGAGTACGTTAGAAAAATTGCCCCAGTGTTTTGGGCAACGTATCTGCACCAGCATCAAAATCATACGCGGATTTTTTTCATCGCAAAAACTTAGGGAGTGCTGTTCAAATTTCGTAGCGGAAATACTGTGGGTTGCGTAGTACTAGATTGTGTTGTCCGTTTGGTATTCCAATATTTTTTAGATACCGTTCACTCTTTCAGTTGGTTGATGATCGCACCATCCCAGTCAATTTGCTCGTCGTCATCGTCACTGGCGCTTGCACTCTCCTGACGAGGTCGCACACTATTACCCTTCACCATGTTTTGGATCGCTGTGTCCCAATTTTCATCAGCTTCTGCGTGCCGCGGCCCAAAATCATGAGCAGGGTTGAGCACTGCTGATGGCTGGGGAGTTTCTGCAATGCTCTCTGTCAATATTCCAGTTGAAGGTACATTTTCAACAGCATGGTGCAAATGCTGGTTCAAGGTGTTCGGAAGGTGCGGGCTGTTTTCGCCCGGAATGGACGAATTTACTACCGGACCTGCCGATCGTTTTTCATCAGACCCTTGATCGCGCTTGTTTTCCGTTTTGCGTTCAATCTGAACGTTTGGAGTTTTGTTTTTACGCGGCAGAACTTTCTCCTCGAATTCTTTTGGCGTCTCCCTGTTTAGCGCCCTGTTTCGCTCCATTTGGAGAAGTGTTTGTGACGCTCGCCATATAAATACATTCGCCGAGTCTAGCGCTTTGGCTGAAACCCACTCAAATAGTTCATGGTCCAAAAGGTGATCGACCAACCCGTGGCGTTTACGGGGTTTTGTAGGTTCCACAGGATTTGCGACTCGAAGATAATGTTCGAACGCTAATAATATCTCATTCGGCGTAAGCTCATTGGTCGTGCTGCCGCCTAGAAATAACTTGCCGGTCATCTCGGGCCCCCAGTGTCGTTTTACCAGCCACCCCATCAGCACCACGGTTGTAAATGCGTCCAAATGGAATGAAGGACAGTTAATACGGTTTTTTAAACGAATCGACCAATGACACCAGTCCGTTGTTAGCACATCACTACATTCCATGCTGGCCAATTCATCAGGTGTGCAACCTGGAGACCAGGACAATGCGATGAGCGCTCTATCTCTAACTATGTGGCATGCGCCGAGCATGCTTCGGACTACGGCTGGATCGGACGGCAGGCCGGTATGTTGGCATTGATGGCTTTTCATGATGTCACACCATCCTTTACGCAGTGGGCGTAGAGTCTTATCGTATTATTTGCTACGTAGTATTCACGGCTTATCCAGAGTTAGCTTCTGCTTCGCACCAGCATGCAGTCAACTTTGTCGTGACCATTTTGCTGGTGAGGTCAGGTTGGCCTTCCTCCACATCTGTTGACAGTGTAGTGGCAGGATTGTCGCTGGGCGTGAATAAACAGTTCTTCGTCGAATGGTTTTTGTTGATTCGTAATATTCATTACGTTAACCGTAGTATATTTGATGGTTCAGGTTAGGCGTAAGTAATCCTCAACTCAATGTAGGTGTTCATCATCGCGGCAGGCGCTCCGAGCTGGAAATCAAGACGTGTCACGGCGGCCGGGTATTCGCCAATGTTGACACCTTTGGTATTGAGTCCTCGCAGCGGCGACTTTTTGGTCAAGTGCAGTCGTGGGATCCCAGCAATACAGTTGATGTCGCGTTTAACGGCTTTTAGCGGGCGTCGTTTCACGGAGTTCAGGAAGGGGCGCAGTTGAAAATGATTGGACTATCGCCAGCGCTCCGAAGGAGTCTGCAGTATCGATGTAGCGCATGGCCGACTTCATGTCCTTCCAGCCGACGTAGGTCATCAGTGCTTTGATGTCCCAGCCATTGGCGGCTGCCCAGGTGGCAAACCCTCGACGCAGCGAATGGCTGGTGTACTGCTCGCCTGACAAACCAGCGCGCTGGAAGATTCGCCGCAGCAGCGGAATCAGGCTGTTGGCATTAAAACCGTCATCCGCCAGATGGCCCCAGCGATCGAGTTTTCTAAAGAGCGGCCCATGCGCGATGCCGGCGACGGTAATCCAGTTGATATACGCCTGCACCGGACACAGCTTCTTTAGCGCTGGCGTACGGAACGTCGTGCCGCGGTGCTGCCGGTCGCCTTTGCTGTGCGGCAGGTAGAAGGTGATGCCGGCGCCGGCTTGCGCCTGGGTGTGCTCAACCTGCAAGCGTGATAACTCATCCCCGCGAAAGCCCCGCCAGAAACCGATCAGCAGCAAGGCGATATCCCGCCGACTGCGCAGCACGCTCGCCAAATCCTCGCGGGCGGCGGCCTGTTCAGCCTCTCTCTCCAACCATGCAACGGCTTGTTCCAGGTGCTGCAGGAGTAGGGGGGCGGCCTGCTTTTCCTGGGCGGGATGCAGCGCGCGAATGCCCTTGATCATCTGCCGTACGCTGGGGGTTTTGGTGGGATCAGGAAATCCCTGGGTGATGTGCCACTGCGCCAGCGCCGCCAGGCGTTGCTTCAGCGTGCTGATGCTGTGCTTGTCCGCATACTCGGCCAGGTAGCGCACGATGCCGTCACCGGTCGCGGGGAGAAACCCGCCCCAGGTCACTTCGAAGTGTTCCACCGCCGCGCGGTAGCTGCGTCGGGTGTTGTCCCGGGTGCCGGCCTGCAGGTAGCGATCCGCCTTGTTCATGTCAGTCCTACGCCAAACGTACTTTTCAGGGCCAGAAAAGGCAGAAAATCGATCTATGATGCGATAACGCTCGATTATTTTATCAGAGAAAGCGTGATTTTTTGATCTATATTTTCTTAGAAGATATTATGTATATTCGTGATACATCACACAGTACGAAATCGTAGGAGAGAACATGGCTCGCGGCGGAATAAATAAAGCGGTAGTCCAGGAAGCCAGGGATGCGCTGCTTGCCCGCGGCCAAAATCCAAGCATTGACGCCATACGCATTGAACTGGGAAATACCGGCTCACGAACCACAATTCACCGGTATATGAAGGAGATAGAGGAAGTTGAGGCTCCTATACGGGAGCCTCGTGAACGGTTTAGCGATGAATTGGCGAACCTGGTATCGCGCCTACTCGAGCGCATGACCGAAGAGTCTGGGGCGGCCGTTAGCAATGCCCAGGCGATGTTCGATCAGCAGCGAGCCGACCTAGAGCAAAAATTAGAAGCGTCGCAGTCAGAGCTCACTTCACTGCGGCGTCAATTTGAAAGCCAGGGGAGCGCGCTGGAGACTCAAACTGCCGAGCTACAGACCAGTCAGACAAGCCTCCAAGCCGAGATCACCCGCAATGCTCGCTTGAGTCAGAACTGCAGTGACTTGGAGCTTCGTGTCCAAGAAAAGGATGAGCAGATCCGTTCGCTGGAGGAAAAGCACCTGCACTCGCGGGATGCGCTTGAGCATTACCGCAACGCGGTCAAGGAACAACGGGAGCAGGAGCAACAGCGACACGAAGGGCAGGTGCAGCAAGTTCAGGTTGAGCTGCGACAGCTGCAGCAAACGTTGATGCTCAAGCAAGATGAACTGACTCGACTCAACAGAGATAACGAGCGCTTATTAAGTGAGGCTCGACAGCAGGCCAAGGCGGCGGCGACGCATGAAGACGCGGCGCTTCGTTTGAGCGGTGAGATTGGCGCCATGAAGACAGCAGTTGCCAAGGCAGACGGGGCGAAAGAAGCGCTTCAGGAGCAGCTAGGCATATCGCGTGCCGAATCCAAGCGGCTAGAGGAGGGTTTGGCGCAGGCGAGCTCGCAACTGGCGGAAGCCACGAGGTTGTCGGAGCAATATTCTGTGGAGCTCACTCAGCTTCGACACACCACGAATCATCCTGAAACTGACAACGAAAGCATCGCAAAATAAGACCAAGGGAGAGTTCGATTGAGCAAATTTGACGTGGCGTGCAGCGGTTCCGTTGGAAACACTCTTGACCTCAAGTATGCGCATGAGCGCCTAAGTCGGATGGTTTTTTCGAACGATTGTTCGGGCCTACTGAAGCGTATTGGTGGAGTCGCGTCACGCGTGAAGAAAGTGACGCCCGAAATGCAGAGAGGGCCTTGGTGCGTATCGGGGCTATATTTTAGTAGATGTTTTGACCTGCGGCCTTTGAGAGGGGTGGCCGCCTAGATAACGGGTCGCTTTAATCCCTATTAAGGAGTTTTTATGCAGTGAAAGAAGGTTGCATGCTCGTTCCCGCCCTTATCGGCTCGTCATCAGCATGACGTTCCAGGTCGTGCAAAGCTGGATGTTCAATCTGATTGGGGGAATTACAACTTCTGGCATGCGCTGTACCGCATTACCTTTCCATTCGTGATCAGATATCTCTCATTCGCACTCAGCAAAGTACAGAGGGTGCCCCAGCCTCAGATCTGAAGCAGATCCAGAGCATCCGTTGGTACACCTGGCCGTCAGAATTTGTGCGTGTGCTGTGGCGATCATTTGCGCGCGACTTTAAAGAAGGGTCTGCTGCCCCCGTTTTGTTGGCGTTGCCTATATTCTTCTGGGCTCGATTGGAAAAGAAAAGTCAGTCGACGCAGCCACCAATGGAATCCCGATCACCTTACTACTGCGCAATTGCATGGCCGTTTTCTACCTGTCGCGACCGGCTGAAAACGACCCACTATAGATAGTCCGTCCCACCTTCACCGATACTGGTAACGGTTGGCAGGTAGCTGTCAGCGAGGGTGGAACATGCACCTGTAGACTACGAATAAATCGACCCAAACGCGAGATCGGTAAGGCCTATGGC
>NZ_AKJF01000218.1 GCF_000282475.1 Pseudomonas sp. GM78 | reverse complement strand
TGCCGAGCCTTAGCGAGGCACCGAACGCCAGGGGCAAGAGCCCTTGGTTACTTGGGGCTTTTCCAAGTGACTCGCCGTAAGGGCGAAACCCTAAGTGGCCGTTACCGAAGAAACGGATATGTACACCAACCACCAACCACCAACCACCAAAACCACAATCACCCCACCCAATACCCAATCATTCAGCAACCCCCCATCCCCCTCCGGTTAACAAAACATAACGTGCCGTCGATTGTCAGCCGTCGAAAAACACCGATAGGATAAGCCAGCTTCCGAAGGGGCTCTGGATTGCGGGTTTCAAGGCTATGCTTTGAAAAGGGTCATCCCGCGAACAACCCTTACGGCGCCCTGAAAGGTTGAACGACCTAACAATAATAATGGGGGAAGGTCTATGAGTGAGCCTGTCATGGGTGTGGGTATCTGCCGCCCGCCGGCATTGCGCAAGTTCGCGTTGCTGGCTACAGCGCTCTCGCTGTTGGGTTGTGCCGTGTGGTCGGCACCGGTGCTGGCCGCTGACGCGCCGGCAGCCGACGTGGTTTATTCCGTTGAGTCGGCCAAAGCCAGCAAAAGCCTGGTGCTCGATGTCGTGCACGCCGGCAAGCGCCTGGTGGCGGTCGGGGATCGCGGGCACATTCTGTATTCCGATGACCAGGGTTCGACCTGGACCCAGGCCAAGGTGCCAACCCGGCAGCTGCTGACCTCGGTGTTCTTTGTCGATGACAAGCGTGGCTGGGCCGTCGGTCATGACGCGCAGATTCTCGCCAGCGACGATGGCGGTATCACCTGGACCAAGCAATTCGAAGACCTGAAACGCGAATCGCCGCTGCTCGACGTCTGGTTCCAGGACGCCAACAGCGGCTTTGCCGTGGGCGCCTACGGTGCGTTGATGGCCACCACCGACGGTGGGAAAAACTGGGAAGACGTCAGCGATCGCCTGGACAACGAAGACCAGTTCCACCTCAACGCCATCACGGCGGTCAAGGATGCTGGCTTGTTCATCGTCGGCGAGCAGGGCAGCATGTTCCGCTCGGCCGATTGGGGCCAGACCTGGGAAAAACTCGAAGGTCCGTACGAGGGTTCGCTGTTCGGTGTGATCGGCACCGCGCAACCCAACACGCTGTTGGCGTATGGCCTGCGCGGCAATCTTTACCGCTCCACGGATTTCGGCAGCACCTGGGAGCAGGTCGAGCTCAAGGCCGAACGCGGAGACCTGGAGTTCGGTCTGTCCGGCGGTACATTGCTCGACGATGGTTCCATCGTGATCGTCGGCAACGGCGGTTCGGTGATCAGCAGCAGCGACAACGGTGAAACCTTCAGCGTCTTCAACCGTCGGGATCGGATCTCGCTCTCATCGGTAGTGGCCGCGGGGAACGGCAATCTGATTCTGGCTGGACAGGGCGGCGTTCGCGCCACTTCGCCAAATGGCGCTGAGCTGGGCAAATGAGCCGGGTTAATAATAAGAAGGCGTAGCTATGACATCCTTAAGCACCCATCATCAGGACAAGGCGACGTTTCTCGAGCGCCTGATCTTCAACAACCGCCCGGCAGTGATCTTCATCTGCCTGCTGGTCAGTGTTTTCCTGTTCTGGCAGGCGACGCTGATTCGCCCGTCCACCAGCTTCGAAAAAATGATCCCGCTAGAGCATCCGTTCATTCAGAAGATGATGGAGCACCGCAACGATCTGGCGAACCTGGGCAACACCGTCCGCATTTCCGTGGAAGCCACCGACGGCGACATCTTCTCCAAGGAATACATGGAGACGTTGCGGCAGATCAACGACGAGGTGTTCTACATCTCCGGCGTTGACCGCTCCGGCCTCAAGTCGCTGTGGAGCCCGAGCGTACGCTGGACCGAGGTGACGGAGGAGGGCTTTGCCGGCGGTGAAGTGATCCCGCAGAGCTACAACGGTTCCCAGCAAAGCCTCGATTTGTTGCGCAACAACGTGCTCAAGTCCGGGCAGGTCGGGCGACTGGTGGCCAACGACTTCAAGTCGAGCATCGTCGACATCCCGCTGCTGGAGTCCTACCCGGACCCACAGGACCAGGGCAAGTTGCTGGCGCTGGACTATCGCAAGTTCTCCCATGAGCTGGAAGAGAAGATCCGCGACAAGTTCGAGCAACAGAACCCCAACGTGAAGATCCATATCGTCGGTTTCGCCAAGAAGGTCGGCGACCTGATCGACGGCCTGGTGATGGTGGTGATGTTCTTCGGTGTCGCCTTCGTCATCACCCTGATCCTGCTGTACTGGTTCACCAACTGCATGCGCAGCACGGTGGCGGTGTTGAGTACCACGCTGGTGGCGGTGATCTGGCAGCTGGGGTTGATGCACTTCTTCGGTTTCGGGCTCGATCCGTATTCGATGCTGGTTCCGTTCCTGATCTTCGCCATCGGTATTTCCCACGGCGTGCAGAAGATCAACGGTATTGCGCTGCAATCCAGTGAAGCCGAAAACGCCCTGACGGCGGCGCGGCGCACCTTCCGCCAGCTGTTCCTGCCGGGGATGATCGCGATCCTCGCCGATGCGGTGGGCTTCATCACGCTGCTGATCATCGATATCGGTGTGATCCGCGAGCTGGCCATCGGTGCTTCCATCGGTGTGGCAGTGATCGTGTTCACCAACCTGATCCTGTTGCCGGTGGCGATTTCCTATGTCGGCATCAGCAAGCGCGCCGTGGCTCGCAGCAAGAAGGATGCGATCCGCGAGCACCCGTTCTGGCGCCTGTTGTCGAACTTTGCCAGCGCGAAGGTTGCCCCGGTTTCCATTCTCCTGGCGCTGGTCGCCTTTGGCGGTGGCCTGTGGTACAGCCAGAACCTGAAGATCGGTGACCTCGACCAAGGGGCACCGGAACTGCGTCCGGACTCGCGCTACAACAAGGACAACAACTTCATCATCAGCAACTACTCCACCAGTTCCGACGTGTTGGTGGTGATGGTCAAGACCAAGGCCGAAGGCTGCTCGCGCTACGAAGCCATGGCGCCGATCGACGAGCTGATGTGGAAGATGCAGAACACCGAGGGCGTGCAGTCGGCGATCTCGCTGGTGACCGTGTCCAAGCAGATGATCAAGGGCATGAACGAGGGCAACCTGAAATGGGAAACCCTGTCGCGTAACCCGGACGTGTTGAACAACTCCATCGCCCGTGCCGACGGCCTGTACAACAACAGCTGTTCCCTGGCACCGGTGCTGGTGTTCCTCAACGACCACAAGGCCGAAACCCTGGATCGTGCCGTGCATGCGGTGCAGGAGTTCGCCAAGGAACACAACACCGAGAACCTGGAGTTCATCCTGGCTGCCGGTAACGCGGGGATCGAGGCGGCTACCAACGAAGTGATCAAGAAGTCCGAGTTGACCATCCTGATCCTGGTGTACATCTGCGTCGCGGTCATGTGCATGATCACCTTCCGTTCCTGGGCGGCGACCTTGTGCATCGTGTTGCCGCTGGTGCTGACGTCGGTGCTGGGTAACGCCCTGATGGCCTTCATGGGCATCGGCGTGAAAGTCGCGACCCTGCCGGTCGTGGCGCTCGGGGTGGGGATTGGCGTGGACTACGGCATCTACATCTACAGCCGCCTGGAAAGCTTCCTGCGTGCTGGCCTGCCGTTGCAAGAGGCCTACTACCAGACGCTGAAATCCACCGGCAAGGCCGTGCTGTTCACCGGCCTGTGCCTGGCCATCGGCGTGTGCACCTGGATCTTCTCGGCCATCAAGTTCCAGGCCGACATGGGCCTGATGCTGACCTTCATGCTGCTGTGGAACATGTTCGGTGCGCTGTGGCTGCTGCCGGCACTGGCACGATTCCTGATCAAGCCGGAAAAGCTGGCGGGGCAGAAGGGCAATTCGCTGTTCGCTCACTGATCCCTGGCTGAAACAAAAAAGCCGCAACTTTGGTTGCGGCTTTTTTATATCTCAAATTTAACTCCAAACCACTGTAGGAGTGAGCCTGCTCGCGATAGCGGTGTGTCAGGCAACATCAACGGTGAATGTAAAGCCGCCATCGTCGGAACGCCGCCCGGAGCCGGCTCGCTCCTACAGGGATTCTCGGCGGTCAGGCGGGATCGGTGCCAAGCACCACATTCAGTGCACTACGCGCATCATCGAGCTGCACCAGCGTCGCATGCCGCGCACCCAGCGCATCACGGTTTTCAATCGCCGTGAGAATCGCCTTGTGCCGGGGCAACGCCAGCTCATGCAGGTTTGGCCGCTGGTTGGAATGCTTCAATGCCTCGGCGATCGCCACCGAGAGCATGTTGCACAGATTGGCCAGCAAGTCGTTGTGGGTGGCGTCGGCAATACGGCTGTGGAAATCCAGGTCTGGTTGCAGCAAGGCTTCGGGTGTCGGCGCGGCCTCCATGCGTTGGTAGGCCTCACCAATAGAGGCGATGTCCGCATCGGTGGCGAACTGCGCCGCGAGGGCGGCGGCGGCCGGTTCGATGATGCTGCGCACGCTGGTCAGCAGGTCGAAGAACTGGTTCTGCGGGCTGCTTTGCATCAGCCAATGCAGAACGTCCGGGTCGAGCATGTGCCATTCCTTGCGCGGCTTGACCACCGTGCCGACCCGCGGGCGGCAGTACACCAGGCCCTTGGCGACCAGGACCCGGGTGGCTTCGCGCAACACCGGCCGGCTGACGGCATATTCCTCACAAAGCAGGGCTTCGGCGGGCAGTTTGTCGTCCGGCAGGAAACGACCCGAGACGATCTGCATGCCCAGTTCCTGGACGATGCGCGAGTGCATGCTTTTGCGGTCGGAGGGTTTGCGATAATCCATGGGGAACGGCGCGGTCCTGTGCGGGGGGATACCGGGCATGATAACAGGCACGGCACGATCTTGAGGCGAGTGCACAATCAAATGTGGGAGCGAGCCTGCTCGCGAAGGCGGAGTGTCAGGCAACAGAAATGTTGAATGATAAACCGCCTTCGCGAGCAGGCTCGCTCCCACAGGGTTCTGGGGGGTTAGTGAGAGTGGCGCGGTACTTCGGCACCACGGCAGCCAACCAGGAAGTCGAAGTCGCAGCCCTGATCCGCCTGCAGCACATGGTCGATGTACAGCTGGCGATAGCCGCCCACCAGTAACTTCTGTGGTGGTTGCAGGTCGGCCATGCGTGCGGCCAGTTCAGCATCCGGGATGTCCAGGTGCAAACGGCCGCTGGCGCAGTCGAGTTCGATCCAGTCTCCTTCCTTCACGGCTGCCAATGGTCCGCCAGCCGCCGCTTCCGGGGCGACATGCAAGACAACGGTGCCATAGGCGGTACCACTCATGCGCGCATCGGAAATGCGCACCATGTCGGTCACGCCCTGGGCCAGCAGCTTGGCCGGCAAGCCCATGTTGCCGACTTCGGCCATGCCCGGATAACCCTTGGGCCCGCAGTTTTTCATGACCAGGATCGAGTTGGCATCCACGTCCAGTTCTGGATCGTTGATCCGCGCCTTGTACATGTCGAAGTTCTCGAACACCACGGCCCGTCCGCGATGCTGCATCAATTCGGGCGTGGCGGCGGAGGGCTTGAGCACCGCGCCCAGTGGCGCCAGGTTGCCGCGCAATACGCAGATCCCGCCGTCGGCGCGGATCGGGTTGTCGAGGGTGCGGATCACCTGGTCTTCGCCATAGATCGGCGCGTCCTTGGTGTTCTCGCCGATGGATTTGCCATTGACGGTCAAGGCATTCGGGTTCGGGATCAGGTTTGCTTCGCCAAGGCGGCGTAATACCGCTGGCAAGCCACCGGCGTAGTAGAACTCTTCCATCAGGAAGCGCCCGGACGGTTGCAGGTCGACGATGGTCGGCATGCCGCGACCGATGCGGGTCCAGTCGTCCAGGTCCAGCTCCACGCCGATGCGGCCGGCGATGGCCTTGAGGTGAATCACGGCGTTGGTCGAACCGCCGATCGCGGCGTTGACCCGGATCGCATTTTCGAAGGCTTCCTTGGTCAGGATCTTCGACAGTTTCAGATCCTCGCGCACCATCTCCACCGCACGCATGCCGGACATGTGCGCCAACACATAACGGCGGGCATCGACGGCGGGAATCGCCGCGTTGTGGGGCAGGGACGTGCCCAGGGCCTCGGCCATGCAGGCCATGGTCGAGGCGGTGCCCATGGTGTTGCAGGTACCGGCCGAGCGGGACATGCCGCCTTCGGCCGCGAGGAAGTCGTCGATGGTGATGGTGCCGGCCTTCACCTGTTCGCTCAGTTGCCAGACCACGGTGCCCGAGCCGATGTCCTTGCCCTTGTGCTTGCCGTTGAGCATCGGCCCGCCGGTGACGACGATCGCTGGCACGTCGCAACTGGCCGCGCCCATCAGCAACGCCGGGGTGGTCTTGTCACAACCGGTCAGCAGCACCACGCCATCGATCGGGTTGCCGCGAATGGCTTCTTCGACGTCCATGCTCGCCAGGTTTCGGGTCAGCATGGCGGTCGGGCGCAGGTTGGATTCGCCGTTGGAGAACACCGGAAATTCCACCGGGAAGCCTCCGGCCTCGATCACGCCGCGCTTGACGTGTTCCGCGATCTGGCGGAAGTGCGCGTTGCACGGGGTCAGTTCCGACCAGGTATTGCAGATGCCGATGATCGGCTTGCCGTGGAACTGGTGGTCGGCGATGCCCTGATTCTTCATCCAGCTGCGGTACATGAAGCCGTTCTTGTCGGCGGTGCCAAACCATTGGGCGGAGCGCAGGGTGGGTTTCTTATCAGACATGATCGATTCTCTTATTGTATGACTATATTGTTCGAGACGAAGCGTAAGATAAGCGAAAATTGGCCTGTTTGGAAGTGTTGTTGGTTAAATAGTATTACTATATAGTCGTTTTCAGCGGAGGGATGGCCCTGACGGTCAGCCGTGAGAGGCGTCCCCCGAGGTTCTATAAAAACAACAATCGGAGACCGATCCCATGAGCCAGGAACTGCGGCTGATACGTCGCATCACGCTGAAACTGATTCCCTTCCTGATCCTGCTGTACCTGATCGCCTACGTGGATCGCTCCGCCGTGGGCTTCGCCAAACTGCACATGGGCGCCGACATCGGTCTCGGTGATGCGGCGTACGGTCTGGGCGCAGGACTGTTCTTCATTGGCTATTTCCTCCTGGAGATCCCCAGCAACCTGATGCTTGACCGCTTTGGCGCGCGGCGCTGGTTCGCACGGATCATGGTCACCTGGGGTGCCATTACCATCGGCATGGCCTTCGTGCAGGGGCCGAACAGCTTCTACCTGATGCGCTTCCTGCTCGGTGCGGCGGAAGCCGGCTTCTTTCCGGGCGTTCTCTACTACATCACCCAGTGGTTCCCGGTTCGCCATCGCGGCAAGATTCTGGGGCTGTTCATCCTGTCCCAACCCATCGCGATGATGATCACCGGGCCCGTGTCCGGCGGCCTGCTGGGCATGGACGGCGTGCTCGGCCTGCACGGCTGGCAGTGGCTGTTCATCGTCATCGGCACCCCGGCGATCCTGCTGACCTGGCCGGTGCTGCGCTGGTTGCCGGATGGTCCGCAACAGGTGAAATGGATGGACCAGGCCGAGAAGGACTGGCTGAGCGGCGAGCTGCAAAAAGACCTGCAGGCCTACGGCCAGACCCGTCACGGCAACCCGCTGCATGCGCTCAAGGACAAGCGCGTGTTGCTATTGGCGCTGTTCTACCTGCCGGTGACCCTGAGCATCTATGGCCTGGGCCTGTGGCTGCCGACCCTGATCAAGCAGTTTGGCGGCAGCGACCTGGTGACCGGGTTCGTGTCATCGGTGCCCTATGTCTTCGGGATCATCGGGCTGCTGATCATCCCACGCAGCTCCGATCGATTGAATGATCGTTACGGCCATTTGGCAGTGCTGTATGTGCTGGGCGCGATCGGCCTGTTCCTCAGTGCCTGGCTGACCTTTCCGGTATTGCAATTGATGGCGCTGTGCCTGGTCGCATTCGCGCTGTTTTCCTGCACCGCGATTTTCTGGACCTTGCCCGGTCGCTTCTTTGCCGGCGCGAGTGCGGCGGCGGGGATTGCCCTGATCAACTCGGTGGGCAACCTCGGCGGCTACATCGGCCCGTTCGTGATCGGCGCGCTCAAGGAGTACACCGGCAACCTGGCATCGGGGCTGTATTTCCTGTCCTGCGTGATGCTGTTCGGCCTGGTGTTGACCGGCGTGGTGTATCGCCAGTTGGAGCGCAAGCATGTGTTGCCGGCGGATGAATTTGCGGCGAGTGCGCGTGGGGCTACCCGTACCTGACACAAAACACGAAATCACCACTGACCCTGTGGGAGCGGGCTTGCCCGCGATGGCTGCAGCACATTCACCGTCAATGTGTCAGATAGATCGCTATCGCTGGCAAGCCAGCTCCCACAAGGATCTGGGGCGTTCGATTAAACAGGAGAAATTTCATGCGTTTGGTTCAATTCGAATTGAGTAACGGCGAGCGCCGTGTCGGCGTGGTCGAGGGGGCGCAAGTCCTGGAAGTTCGTGAGGCGCGCACGGTTCGCGACCTGGCGCTGGCGGCGATCGAAGCGGGCGTCAATCTGGAGCAACAGGTACAGAGCCTGGGCTTGGGCATCGGCCACGACTACGCCGAACTGCTGGCTCAATTGCGCATCCTGCCACCGCTGGATCACCCGGACCCGGCGCACATGCTGGTCAGCGGTACCGGCCTGACTCACCTGGGCAGCGCGTCGGCCCGGGACAAGATGCACCAGCAGGCCGGTGACGAAGCCGCGATGACCGACACCATGCGCATCTTCAAGTGGGGCGTTGAGGGCGGCAAACCCGCAGCCGGTCAGGCGGGGGTGCAGCCGGAATGGTTCTACAAGGGCGACGGCAGCATCGTTGTGCGCCCCGGCGAGCCGTTCCCGTTGCCACCGTTTGCCGAAGACGCCGGTGAAGAGCCTGAACTCAGCGGCCTGTATGTCATCGGTCACGACGGCAAGCCGTATCGCCTCGGGTTTGCAGTGGGCAACGAGTTTTCCGATCACGTCATGGAGCGCAAGAACTACCTGTACCTGGCTCACTCGAAGCTGCGCAGTTGCAGCTACGGCCCGGAGCTGCGGGTCGGCGAGCTGCCGCAACACCTGGCCGGTACCAGCCGCATCCTGCGCGACGGCCAGGTGCTGTGGCAGAACGAGTTCCTCAGTGGCGAGGCCAACATGTGCCACAGCCTGGCGAACCTTGAATATCACCATTTCAAATACAGCCAGTTCCTGCGCCCGGGGGATGTGCACATCCACTTCTTCGGGACCGCGACCCTGTCCTTTGCTGACGGCATCCGCACGCAACCGGGCGATGTGTTCGAGATCAGCCAGGGCGAATTCGGCGCACCGTTGATCAATGGCATCGCTCCAGTCGATGCAGCGTTCGAACCCGGCACTGTCGGCACACTTTGAGGAATCATGCATGACCCGAATTCTTGGACACAACTACATCGGCGGCCAGCGCAGTGCGAAGGGCAACGTGACATTGCACAGCGTCGACGCCGAAACCGGCGAGGCATTGCCCCACGATTTCATTCATGCCACGCCCGAGGAAGTCGATGCCGCTGCCCGGGCAGGTGCCGCAGCGTACCCGGCTTATCGCACCTTGAGTGCCCAGCGTCGCGCAGAATTTCTCGATGCTATCGCCGATGAGCTGGATGCGCTGAGCGATGAATTCGTCAGCCTGGTGTGTCGCGAAACTGCGCTGCCTGCCGCACGGATCATCGGTGAGCGTGGCCGCACCAGCGGGCAGATGCGCCAGTTCGCCAACGTGCTACGGCGCGGCGATTTCTACGGTGCGCGTATCGACCAGGCGCTGCCTGAGCGTCAACCCTTGCCGCGTCCGGACCTGCGCCAATACCGTATCGGGCTCGGCCCGGTGGCGGTGTTCGGGGCCAGCAATTTCCCCTTGGCGTTTTCCACCGCCGGTGGTGACACCGCGTCGGCATTGGCCGCGGGTTGCCCGGTGGTGTTCAAGGCCCACAGCGGTCACATGGCCACGGCCGAGCAGGTGGCCGATGCAATCATCCGCGCGGCAGAAAAAACCGCGATGCCGGCCGGCGTGTTCAACATGATCTACGGCGGTGGAGTCGGTGAAGCGCTGGTCAAGCACCCGGCCATCCAGGCGGTGGGTTTCACCGGTTCGCTCACCGGTGGTCGCGCGCTGTGCGACATGGCGGCGGCGCGCCCACAACCGATCCCGGTGTTCGCCGAGATGTCGAGCATCAACCCGGTGATCGTATTGCCCCAGGCACTGCAAGCGCGCACGGAAACCATCGCCCGCGGCCTGTCGGCTTCGGTGGTGCAAGGCTGCGGTCAATTCTGCACCAATCCTGGCCTGGTGATCGGCATCCGTTCGCCGCAATTCACTGCATTTCTCCAGCTGGTGGCCGACATGATGGCTGATCAACCGGCGCAGACCATGCTCAACGCCGGGACCCTGGGCAGCTATGCAAAAGGCTTGCAAAAGCTCCTCGATCATCCTCGAATCGAACACCTCGCGGGTAACCCGCAACAAGGGCGACAGGCGCAACCGCAACTGTTCAAGGCCGATGTCGGCTTGCTGATCGAGGGGGATGAAGTGCTGCAAGCGGAAGTGTTCGGCCCGACCACAGTGGTAGTCGAAGTGGCGGATCAGGCACAACTGAGCGCCGCGCTGAACGGTCTGCACGGTCAATTGACCGCGACGATCATCGGCGAGCAGGCGGACTTCGAGCAGTTCAGCGAGCTGACGGGGTTGCTGGAGCAGAAGGTCGGGCGAATCCTGCTCAATGGCTATCCAACCGGCGTGGAGGTCTGTGATTCGATGGTTCATGGCGGGCCGTATCCCGCGACCTCGGATGCGCGCGGCACGTCGGTGGGCACCCTGGCCATCGACCGCTTCCTGCGCCCGGTGTGCTTCCAGAACTACCCGGATAGCCTGCTGCCGGATGCGCTGAAGAATGCCAACCCGCTGGGCATTCAGCGCCTGGTGGATGGCAAACCGTCGCACAACGCCCTCTAAGATTCACAACGAACCCTGTGGGAGCGGGCTTGCCCGCGATAGCAATCTGTCAGTCGATATCAATGTTCGCTGTGCTGACGCAATCGCGGGCAAGCCCGCTCCCACAGGTCTGTATGGAACGATCGGTAGGTGCATGAGCTATCATTGCGTTTTTCCCACTCAAAGATTGACTGCCATGACTGCCGTAACAGACACCTTGCTCAACGCCCTCGAACATTGCGGGATGGTGGAGATCGACGGGCTGCACGCCTTCGAATTCGCCCTCGATGTCGACGACAACCTGCACATCGAATGCATGGACGGTCGAGCGGCCAAGCACTGGGAATTCACCCCGGCACAGGTCCAGGCCGCGACTTTCGACACCACCCTGCAAAGCTGGCTGATCAACGATAAAGATGGTGAACACCGCCTGGTCTGCCTGGGCGACGTCATCAGCGGCGACAACGAAGACGACGAACAACAGGATGCGTAACCTCTGGCCGCTGTTGATCGCCGGCAGCATCGGCGCAATGGGCGTTCAGGTGGCATCCGCCGACGACTACCAAGTACTCGTGGGGTCGTACACTGGCGGCCAAAGCCAGGGTATTTATCGCCTGAACTTCGACAGTGCAACCGGACAGATCGACGCCAGGCCGCTGCAAGTGATCAAGAGCGAAAACCCGTCCTGGCTGACCCTGTCCAGGGACCGGCTGCGTCTGTTCGTGGTCAACGAAAATGGCCCGGGCCAGGCCGATCCGGTCGGGCGGGTCAGCAGCTATGCCATCGACCCCAAGACCCATGAACTCACCCTGATCAATCAGGTGCAAAGCCTCGGCAACGAGCCGACGCATTCGAGCCTGAGCCTGGAAGCCAGCCATTTGTTCGTCAGCAACTACTCGGTGGCCGAAGACCCGGGCGGCACCCTGGCGGTGTTGCCGGTGGCGGCCGATGGCACGCTCAAACCGGTGGTGCAGATGAGCAGCCATCCGGCCAGCCGGGTCAATCCCGAGCGGCAGATGTCGGCGCACGTGCATTCGACGATCAGCTCGCCTGATGGTAAATACGTGTTTTCCAACGACCTGGGGGCGGACAAGGTTTTTGTCTACCGCTTCGACCCCAAGGCCAATCCTGACCTGCCATTGACCCCGGCCACACCGTCGTTCGTTCAACTGCCAGCCGGTAGCGGGCCGCGCCATCTGCTGTTCAGTGCCGATGGCAAGCACGCCTGGCTGACCATGGAAATGAGCGCGCAAGTGGCGGTGTTCGATTACCGCGACGGCAAGCTCGAGCAAACCCAGAGCGTCGACCTGGCTGCCGGTCAGCCCGTTTCGGACAAGGCCGCCGCTGCGCTGCATGCGTCAACGGACGGCAAGTTCCTCTATGTCAGCAACCGTGGCACCGCCAACCAGTTGCTGGTGTTCGCCATCGACCCCGCGACGGGCCATCTCAAGGAACTGCAACGTCGCACGGTAGAGGGCGATCATCCACGGGAATTCAGCCTCGATCCGAGCGGCAAGTTCCTGCTGATCGCCAACCAGAAAAGCAACCAGATTGTCGTCGTCGAGCGCGATGCCAAGACCGGCTTGCTGGGTAAAACCGTGCAAAAACTGCCGATGGATGCACCCAGTGACCTGAAGTTCCTGGTGCGTCAATAGGCCGCAGGCCCCGGTTGATGGGGCCTGCATCCTTCTATCAATGAGGGTGATATCTAGAAGTGTCACAAAGCATTTCAAGCTGCTAACCCTCGAGGGTTAAGTTTGCTTCACGGCCCCATCGGGCAGGCAAGCCAACTGACTTCGAGGAATACAGCATGAACTTCAATCTCTTCTCCGTAATCGCCGCTTCCGCCATTTCCGCCACCGTGGCCCTGCCAGCCAGCGCCAACGTTGAAATCAGCGACAAGAAAACCCACGCCCAGAGCTACACCCAGAAATACCTGCAACAGAGCGCCAACTTCTACGCCGCCCTGGATCACAAGGCCCAACACTGAAATTCAAGCCCTGCAGCCTTTATGCAGGAGCGAAGTCACTTGCCGATCGAAGCCCAGGCCGCGAGAGGCGTTGAAGTGATGTCGCTCCTGCATAACGCGTTTGCGACAACTTGGTCGCCGAAGCTTGATATCAGGTGGCCATGCCTCTAAATTTGACGCTGATTTTTTGACTCCTCCTTCTGAAGAAAAGGATTGCCAAAATGACGATGCGTCTTGCCGTGGTGCTGTTGTTCCTCTATTCGACCCCGATCCTGTCTGCCGGGCCCATTCCCGGTGAACCCGACGCTGCCCGCGAGCGCATGATTAGTTTTATTGAAGACTGAGATAGACCGGCTTAATGATCAACGATGTTGATATTTGCTATGCATCAGACTCGTTGGTTACCGGTGCTTTTTTGATTGATTCTGTGGACTCTGAAACATGTCCACGGAGTTCATCATGGCCAGCACGATCATCACCTCTGCCAAACACGGCGCCTATGTGGCAATCGGTCTTTACCTGGTCATGGTGCTGGTTGTCAGCTTTTCGCCGCAGTCGCAGCAAAGCGTCGAACCGCCGATCCATGTCGCACACCCTGGCATCCAGTTTGAACATCGCGCACAACAGGCGATGGTCGATCCGGCTGAACTCGCGGGAGTGGGCGGAGCATGAACCGTTGCAAACTTCTGGTTATCGCCTTCCTGGCATTCATAACCAATGGCTTTTCCCTGCTGGGGATCGGGCACGGGTCAATAGGCGGGGTGGCACGGGCCATCGAGGCCAACCACAACATCGCGCGCAACATCGAGACAGCCAAGGCCATGGGGATGCTGGCCGGCAACCCGCCGATCACGCCCGATGAAGGTTTTTTCGGTCCGTTCCACGTTGATTGCTCGGCAATAGGCATGTGCGAAGTATTGGCCTGAGCAATTATTTCTTCATGATCGATGTAAACAACGCCGACTCCAGAAACCGCTGTAGCCAAGCCTGCAGACGCCGATAGGGCGTCTGCACAAACCACTCGCGATCGACATGGGCAAATTGCCGTATGAACGGCATCAGCGCCACGTCGGCCAGGGTGGGGTGGTCGGCCAGCAAATAATCGCGACCGTCCAGCCACTCATCCAGCTTACGCAGGAACACCTCGCCCTCAGCGCGATAGAACGCCATCGGCTGTTCCGGATAGCGTTCGGCGTACTTGTAGCGGTTCAGATGCACCTTGAAGACCTGATCGTTCTTCTCGATCAACGCCACGATGGCGAGCTGCCCTTGCGGATCATCCTTGAGCAACCAGTCCTGCGGATCATGCTGTGCCAGGGCCCAGCGCATGATTTCCAGGCTTTCATCGATGACCTGGCCGTCTACGTTCAACACCGGCACCGTGCCTTTGCTCGACAACGCGAGCATCTCGGCGGGTTTGGCCTTGAGGCTGACTTCGACAATGTCCACGGCCACTTCGCTGTAGCGCAGCGCCATGCGTGCCCGCATGGCGTACGGGCAGCGGCGGAAAGAATAGAGGGTGATCATTTCACCTCCAGGGTGCTCAAGCCGTTGCCTTGGCGACGGACCTGGATCTGCACCGGAATCCGCTCATGCATTTCCTGCACATGGGAGATCACCGCGACCTTGCGCCCTTGGGCCTGCAAGCCGTCGAGGGCGTCCATGGCCAATTGCAGGGACTCCGGATCGAGGCTGCCGAAACCTTCGTCGATGAACAGCGATTCGATTTTCAGCGTACTCGAGGCCATCGATGCCAGGCCCAGCGCCAGGGCCAGCGAAACCAGGAACGTCTCGCCGCCGGACAACGAATGCACCGAGCGCAGTTCGTCACCCATCTCGGTGTCCATCACCAGCAAGCCGAGCATGCTGCCGCCGCGCTTGAGGCGGTAGCGCCGCACCAGTTGGCGCAATTGCACGTTGGCGTGGTGCACCAGCAGATCGAGGTTGTAGGCCTGGGCGATCTTGCGGAAGGTGTCGCCGGTGGCCGAACCGATCAGCGCGTTCAAGCGCGCCCAGCGCTGGTACTCGGTGTAGGCGTCGGCGATCTGTTGCGCCAGGGCCTGATTGGCGTTCTGCCGGCGCTGATCCTCAGCCTGTTCAGCCCGCAGCTCGGCGCAGTGTTGCTCGCTGGCAGTGAACTGGCTTTGCAACTCAGTGAGCGCGCTGGCGAGTTGCTCGTCATCCAGGTTGCCGTTGTGCTGCGCCTTGTGATCGAGCAAGCGCTTGTCGCGCTCCTGTACCAGGACACTGGCTTGTTCGATGGCTTTTTCGCTGTGTTGCAGGCGTTGGCGCAGTTCGCTCACATGGGCGTCGTCGACCCGCAGCAGGTCTTCAAGGCCACCGTCATGCAGCTCCGGGTGACGGGCGCGCCATTCGGCGATTTTGCCGGCGAGCTCGCGATGTTCACTTTCCAGCGTGTGCAAACGCTCTTGCTGCGCCTTGAGTTCGGCTGCGATGCGCACCAGTTGCGTCAGTACGTTTTGCAGGTCCGTGGCGGTTGTGCCTTCGGCGTGGCGCGCCTGTTCCACCTCCAGTTCAAGCTGCTGCTGCCACTGCTCGGCGCTGCCGTGCGCGCCGAGCAGTTGCCCGAGCGCTTGCTGGCTGGCCTGTTGTTGCATGGCCAGCGCGCTGAACTGCTGCTCCGCGGTTTGCAATTGCTGCACGCGGGTCTGCTGGCGATCCTGTTCCTTCTCCAGGTTTTGCTGACGCTGTTGCTGTTCCGCGAGTTCTTCCTTCTGCTGATCGAGTTGCGCCAGGCGCTCGGCGATCTGCCGATCAAGCTGCATGAAGGTCGCAGCAGGCTCGGTACGAAGCGCTTCCAGGGTATCGGCTGGCAGCAGGCTGGCGAAGGCGCTGAGTTCTTCGTCCAGGCGCTGACGGTCATTGCCCAGTTCACGTTGTTGATTGTCCAGGTGCTGGGCCGCGCTCTGATGCGCGGTTTCGGCGTGGCGCAATTGCTGGGTCAGGCGTGCCGCGTCCTGTTGCAGGGTGAGCAGGGCGGTTTGCCGTTGTTCGTCCTGGGTGATGCTTTGATTCAGCTGACTGTTTTGCTGGTTGAGCCAGGCGCTGCGTTTTTCGGCGTCCTGATTGAACAGCGCGGTGGCCAGCGGATGCGCTTGAAGGCTCGGCGCCAGGGCTTGTTGCGCAGTTGCCAGTTGCTCCTGCTGTTGCAGCAGTTCCTTTTGCTGGGCGATCAGTCCGCCTACTTCCGCGCGCAGTTCGGTGAGCTTTTCCTTGAGCTGATCGACGGCTTTTTGTGCCGTGGCCTGTTCGCTTTCATCAAAGCGACCCAGGCTTTGCAACAGGGCCTCGGGCTGATGATAAGGATGCTCATGACTGCCGCAGACCGGGCAGGGTTGGTCATCGAGCAATTGCGCACGCAGTTCCTCGACGCTTGCACTACGGGCCAGGCGCTGGCGCTCCAGCAGTTCGCGGGTGACAGTCAGGGTCTGCTCGGCGACGGCAAGTTCAGCCTTGGCCTTTACCCCGTCCTGGGTCAGGCGCTCGCGTTCCTGTTGCGCAGCGACCTGGCGTTGTTGCAACTCGGCACCGCGGCGGTCCAGGTCCTGTTGACTGTCCCACAGCCGGGTCAGGTCTTCGATGGCACGCAGTTGCTTGCGGTTGTCCTGCAACAGACTGCCGAGGATACCGATCTGCTCGGCGACGGCATCCGGCTCGGCACCGGCCTCCTTGAACAGCACCTCCAGTTGCTGTTTCTGCGCAGTGAAGGCTTGCGCGGCGAGCATGGCGTTCTGTTCGAGATTCGCCAGTTCCGCCTGCCCCTTGTTCAGTCGATTGCCGATCAACATCAGCTGTTGCAGGCGATCACGGTAGGCATTCCAGGCATCACTCAACGGCGCCAGATCAGCGCTTTGTGCAAGTTCGGCCGCCATGCGCTGCAAGTGCTCGGCAGCCCGGGCCTGTTGCTCGTGCAAGGTTTGAATCGCGCTCTGGCCCTGGGTGCAGGCCTGTTCGGCGGTCTGCCGGACTTCGGCACTGAGGGCCGCGTCCTTGGCCAGGCGGGCGAGGGTGCTTTGCTCCTCGAAAGCCTGGCGCAACAGCGGCGCACAGTCGGTTTGCCGTTGTTGTGCTTCGCCCAGGGCGATCCGGGTTGCGCCCAGTTGCTGTTCCAGTAGCGCCTGTCGCTCGCCGAGTTCGCCCTGTTGCCGGGTATGCTCGGCAATCTGCTCTGCCAGGGGCGTGAGTAATGAATCGACCTCGGCCTTGCGGGCGAACTGATGCCGTTGCGGGGCCAACTGTTCGAGGCGCGTCAGCTGCAAGCGCTCGCCGGCCAGGCTTTCCCAGGTGTGTTGGGCACTGTGCAGTTGTTCGGCAGCGGCCAGTTGCGCGTCATGCAAACGGCGCAGTTCTTTAAGCCAGGCGTCCTGCAGCTCAAGCTGCTTGAGCTGCGCCTGCTGCAATTTCAGTTGCTGTTGCGCGGCGTGGAAGCGCTCGTCGAGCTCGGCGCGCGCCTCTGGAGCCAGCGGCGTGACACCGCTGGCCTGATCCTGCAGCAATTTGTGCGCTTCGCGGGTTTCGCGAGTCTTTTCGAAGGCCCGGCGGCCCAGGCGGGTGTAGAGCGCCGTGTCGGTGAGTTTTTCCAGCAGTTCGCTGCGGTCATTGTCATCGGCCTTGAGGAAGGCGCTGAACTCGCTCTGCGCCAGCAGCACAGCCCGGGTGAACTGCTCGAAATTCAGGCCCAGTGCGGCCTCGAGTTGGGTCTTGTACTCACCTTTCTGACTGGCCAGCAGTTGATCCTGATCGAGGTCGCGCAAACTCTGGCGACTGGCTTGCAGCTTGCCGCCGGCCTTTTCCCGGGCGCGATTGGCTTCCCAGCGCGCGCGATAACGGCGGCCGTCGACGCCGACAAAATCCACTTCGGCATAGCCTTCGCCGGTGCCGCGACGCAGCAGGGTGCGGGGGTCGCCGGTGCCAATTTCGCCATCGGCGTCCGGCACTTTGGCGTCGCGCCCGGTGTTGTTCAGGCGCGGCACGGCGCCAAAGAGGGCCAGGCACAACGCGTCGAGCAGGGTGCTCTTGCCCGCGCCGGTAGGGCCGGTGATGGCGAACAGTCCGGCACTGGCCAGGGGTTCGGCGGTGAAGTCGATTTCAAATGGACCGGCCAGGGAGGCGAGGTTCTTCAGGCGGATGGCGAGGATCTTCATGGCTGTTCGTCCTCCATCTGCACGTCTTGCAGCAGCTCGGCAAAGTCCTTGAGGGTTTGCTCATCGACGTCGCTGCCGTAGTTGTCCTGCCAGGCGCGGCTGAACAGTTCCTGGGGCGTGAGCTGGTCCAGCTCGATCAACCCGGCGCCGTCATCGGCGCCTTCACGGCTGCCGTTGCCCGCGTATTCGGCGGCGATGCGCACCAGGCGCACGGCTTTGCCCAGCAGGGCGCTTTCCACTTGATGGCGCAAGTCCGGCTGCGGCTCGTCCAGGCGCACCCGCACCTCCAGCCAGGGCTGGCGCTGGTAGTCGGCCAACAGGTCGATGATGGGCAGCTCGGCCAGTTGCACCAGGATGTCCGCCAGGGGCGCCGGGCCGATACGCTGCAGGTTGACGGCGCGGGGGATCAATTTCGGTTCGACGCTGACCAGGGTTTCGCCGTCGAGCGTGATGTCGAGAATCTGGTGCTGGTAGCCGATCTCCGAGAACGACAAGGGGATCGGCGAGCCGCTGTAGCGAATCCGCGCTTCGCCGTTGACCTTCTGTGGCTTGTGCAAATGCCCCAGGGCGACGTAGCTGATGGTCGGCCCGAACAGGCTGGCGGGCAGGGCCTCGGCGTTGCCGATGATCAGGCTGCGTTCGGAATCCTCCGACACCGAACCGCCGGCCATGTGCGCATGACTGATGGCGATCAGCGCCTGGCCGGGCTGACGCTTGGCATTGGCCGCTTCAATCAGCCATTCGTGAACCTGGCCGATGCCGCGCAGGTAGTCGTCGCCCAAATGCGCGCCGGTCACTTCGGCCGGGCGCAGGAACGGCAGCGCCAGGCACCAGGCGGCAATTTCACCCCGGGCATCGGGCAGCGGCAACAACAGGCGTTCGGCATCCAGTTGCCCATCATCCAGCCACAGCACCCGGCCCAACGCATGGGTCCGCAAACGGCGCATCAAGGGCGCGGGCAGTTCGATCCGCGAACCGGAATCGTGGTTGCCGGCGATCATCACGATGGTCAGCAATGGTTGCTGCTCATGGGCGCTGACGATGAAGTCGTAG
This sequence comes from Pseudomonas sp. GM78, assembly GCF_000282475.1. Lineage (GTDB taxonomy): Bacteria > Pseudomonadota > Gammaproteobacteria > Pseudomonadales > Pseudomonadaceae > Aquipseudomonas. Next base: position 6,385 of record NZ_AKJF01000218.1, on the reverse strand, counting down.
AGGCGTTCCTGGGCTTTGACCGGCGGGTTGACCGTGTCGAAGATGTCGCCGGCGATCAGCAGCACATCCGGCTGATCCAGCTTGAGCTGGCGCAGGAGCCAGTCGAGAAAACAGCCGTGCTCGAAATCGCGATCCTGGCCGTGCAGATTCTGCCCGAGGTGCCAGTCGGAGGTGTGAAACAGACGCAAGGCGAACTCCGTAGGAAAAAAGGTGGTGGCCGCGAGGAAAAATGACAGCGGCGAAAGGGGGGGAGTTTACTGGCAAACGGGGTGGGTGTGGTCATGCACAACTGGTAGCAGTTGGCGAAGTCTACGTTCGGCTGACTTCTTGATGCACATTTGTAGGAGGCGTACTACGGAGTGCTCTGAAAATTAATCGTTTGTTGTGGATTTCTCGCCTGAATAATTGATTGGTCTAGCTTCGCCAGCTAACTTGATTTCCCACTTTGTGACGGTCAGACGTTCGCTGTGCAGCTTGCACTATGCGGCCCTCCAGGACTTCGTCGCGACGTCAACCAGTACGTTGTGCGTTGTTCGTGCCGTGCCTATCGGGCCGATTGTTCAAGGAAGCGTCATGACTCAACGGTTACTCCAACTTGATCAAGTGTCATTCAACTTGCCCGACGGGCGCGTGCTGTTCGATCACTTGAACCACACCTTCAGTACCAGGGCTACGGGAATCGTCGGCGCCAATGGCTGTGGCAAGTCCTTGCTCGGCCGGCTCCTGACGGGGGAGCAGCTGCCCACCAGCGGCATCGTCCGTCGCGAAGGGCGGGTTTACGCCGTGGCGCAGTTACTGGAACCGGAGCGCTATCCCAACGTTGCCGCGCTGGCCGGGGTCGACCATATTCTGGCGGCGCTGAAGCGTATTGCCCAAGGGAGTGTCGACGATGACGACCATTTGCTGGCAGTCGATCAATGGGATTGCGCCACACGCCTTGAGGCGCAGCTGCAGCAGATCGGCCTGGGGCACTTGAATGCCGAGGCGCGCACTGACGCACTCAGTGGTGGCGAACGGCAACGGGTGGCGCTGCTGGGGGCGTGGTTATCCAGGGCCGACTGGCTCATTCTGGATGAGCCCAGTAATCACCTGGATATTGATCATCAACACGAGCTTGCACAGCAGATCGATAGTTGGCCCAACGGCCTGGTGTTGATCAGTCACGACCGGGGTCTTTTGGAGCACGTGAACGAAATTGTCGAGCTTTCACCCTTGGGGCTGGCGGTTTATGGCGGTAACTACAGTCAGTACGCGGCGGCACGCGAGCAGGAACAGCAGTCGTTCCAGTCGGCATTGCAAGGGGAACGGGCGCAGGCCAAGCGTGAGCAACGTGAGATGGCCGTGCAGATGGAGCGTCAGCAACGGCGTAATGCCCGCGGAGACCGTCAGGCCCGTGACGGCAATCAGACCAAGTTGATTACCAACGCCCAGAAAGAGCGAAGTGAAAACAGTCAGGGAAAATTGCGCCTCAATCAACAGGTGTCCCGGGAGCAGCAGCAACAACGGATCGCCGAGGCCCGTGCGCGGTGTGCGCCGGACATTCAACGCATGATGCTGTCCCCGGAAAGCGTAGTGCCCAATGGCAAGCTGATTGTGCAACTCAACGACGTGATTCTCCCGTTCGGTTATGCGGTACCGATCAACCTGACGCTGACCGGGCCTATGCGCATGGCGATCCTGGGCGCCAACGGCAGCGGTAAGTCGACCCTGTTGCGAGTAATCGCTGGCCAATTGCCGGTACGCGAAGGCGAACTCATGCGCAGTTGCCATGTTGGTTGGCTGGATCAACACGCCGGGTTGCAGTACCCCGAACGCACGGCAGTGCAATGGCTCTACGAGAGTAATCCAGAGTTGCCCGAGGCCGAGGCGCGGACCCGCCTGGCCCAGATGGGGATTGATGCGGCTCGTGCGATGCTCAGGACTTGCCAATTGAGTGGTGGCGAACGCCTGAAAATAGCCCTGGCTGCGCAGCTATATGCACGGCGGCCGCCGCAATTGCTGTTGCTGGATGAGCCGGACAACCATTTGGATCTGCCGAGCAGAATCGCGCTGGAACAGATGCTCAATCAGTACCAAGGTGCATTGATCGTGGTTTCCCACGATTGCGCTTTTTTACACGCCATTCATCTAGATGCCGAGTTTCATCTCAAAAGCTAAAACCCATCACTTCGGATACAACGGCGGCAACCCACTGTCCCCAACCGGGTCCTGAACCCGTTCAGCGATCGGAATCGTACGAATCGCGCGCCACAAATCTTCCCCTTGCCAGTGCTGGCCGGTTTCGCTGTACAGCGCGCCGTTCAAACCGTCGAGGGCGTCGGACAGCGGGACGAAGCGGGCGGCCATGTCGGCCAGGGTTTCCGGTTGCTGGCGGGCCCAGGCGTCGAGCGCCTGGCGGGTGGCGTGGGAGTCGTTGGCCTGGCAGGCACGCTTGAGGTCGTCGAGCACGGTGCGTGGGCTCGGGCCGGTTTGTGCCGCGCGCTGAATGGCCGGTTGCGAGCGCGCCCGCCACCAGAGGCCGAAGCCCAGCAGGGTGGTGCAGGCCAGGATCAGGCTGCTGAGTTTCCAGCGCCAGAGGGTTTCGCTGCTGGCGCTGCTGTCGAGCGCCGAGGTGCCGGCCGGGGTGTCGACCATCAGGCTGGGATTGGCGGCCACCTGCAGGGTCCGAGCGGGCAGGCTGCTGTGCTCCAGATGGTCTTCGAAGGTGTTCCACCAGACCACCTCGACCGACGGCAACTCTATGGCGCCGCTGCGCGAAGGCACCAGCGCTTCGCGGTCTTCGCGGCTGCCGACCAGGCCTCGCTCGCTGTTCTGGTTACCCAGCACCGGTTGATCGGGATAGCGCCGCAGGCCACCGGCTTCGGTGCCGGGCAGTGGCGGCAGTTGCGAGCTGGCCAGGCCTTCGGCCTTGACCGTCAGGCTGCGGGTCAGCGAATCGCCGACCTGAACGTGTTCCGGTTCCGGGTTCCAGCTTTCGCTCAGCGTCAGGCTGCGAGCCGGCAGCCAGGGCAGGTCGGCGGGGTAGGTGACGGGTTTGGCCTTGACCGTCAGCAGCAGTTGACCGGAACTGACACGCATCAATTTGCCGGATTTCGGCATCTGGACGCTGGCGTCCTGGACGGGTTGCGCGTCCACCAGCGCGGCATTGAAGATCTGCGCCGGAATGATCAGCTCACCGCTGTGTTGCGGGTAGATCGCATAGCGCATCTCGATGACGCCGTGGCGTAGGCCGTTGATGTCTTTCTCGTAGGTGCGCGACTCGCCCAACTGTTCGATGCGCGCGTCAGGAATCTGCAAGGGCGGCAGGCTGCTGTCGTCGTACAGCGATACCGAATGGTAGATGCGCAAGGTCAGGACCGCCTGGGCTTGCACGTACACGCTGGTTTGATCGAGGCTGGCGTCGATGAAGACCGGTGCCTGTTTGTCCGGGGTCGCCTGGGGGTCGCTTTCCACCACTTGCACGGTGATCGGCTGGCTCTGGACCTCGCCCAGCTTGAGCGCGGGAATCACCACGGTGCCATTTTGCAAGGGCAGCAGGGTGATGATCCAGCGGGTGGTGGCCTGGTTGTCGCCGTTGAGGGTGTTCAACTGGTTGACCTGGCGAGTGCCACGCACTTCGAACAGTGGCTCCAGTGGCGTCAGGTCGGGCTTGCCGAACTGGGTCACGTCGTTGGATTCCAGGGTCAGTTCGATCGTCTCGCCGGAGTTCAGGCGAGCCCGGTCGACACTGGCGACCAGCTCGGCTGCCTGGGTCTGCATCACGCAGAGCAGCAAGGCGGGCAGCGGGGCAAGCGTGAAGGCGGTGAAGCGGGTCATCGAGTTTTTCCCTGATCCTGATGTTGTTGCTGTTCGTACCAGAATTTGCGCCGGAGCAATTCCCCCGGGTCATCCGGGATCTGCCTTAGCCATTGCTCCAGTGCCTGCTGCTGCTCGCCGTCGATACTGTCGCTGGCCGGGCGCATGGGCGCAACGGTGTGCTGTTCGTCTCCCAGTTCGCTGCCCGGGACCTCATTGGTGCCGGGGCGCGGGGGCGTGGTGGCGGAAGGCTCGGTGGTTGCCTGGGTTTGTTCGCCAGCCGTTTCGGGTTCACCGCTTTGCGACGGTTGCGCAGTGTCACTGGGTGGCGCTTGCTGCTCGGCATCGCTGGTCGCCTCATCGGCGGCTTTGTCAGGGGGTGGCGCTGCGGCTTTGTGCTTGAGCAGGCTTTCCACCAAGGCCTTGTTGGTCAGCGCCGGGCGCAAATCCGGTTGGCGTTCGAGGGCCTGTTCATAAGCATCCAGTGCCGCCTCCAGCTCGCCACTCCTGGCCAGGGCGTTGCCACGATTGTAGTGGGCATGAGCGTCATCGCCTTCGGCGAACCGCTGGGCGGCGCCACTGTAGTCGCCGGCTTCGTAGAGGGCAACGCCTTGCCACTGGTGATCTTCGAAGTGCCGCGCAGCTTCGGCCGGGCGTTTTTGCTTGAGCAAGAGCACGCCCTGCTGGTCGGGGCGCAGCCACAGGTCCTGGAAGTCGAAGGCATAACCGGGCTGCGGCAGCGCCAGCAACAGTGGCAGGCAGAGCAACCAGCCGCGCCGACCGGCGCACGCCGCCAGCAACAGCAACGGCAACAGCAGCCAGTAGCCCTGGTCGGCCCAGGTGTCGAGGCGCAGGGTCTGGCCGTTGTCGCGCAGGTTGCGCGGACTGTCGAACAGGCCGAGGGCACGCAGGTCGGCATCGCTCAGGCGAGCGTGGCGATAGCGTCCGTCCAGGTCATTGACGAAGGATTTCAAGCCGGGCTCGTCCAGGCGCGACACGAGAATCGCCCCCTGTTCATCCTTGAGGAAACTGCCATCTTCCTGGGTAATGGGCGCGCCTTCGGCGGTGCCGATGCCGAGCATCAGCAATTGTGTCGATTTGCCGCTCAAGGCCTGGCGGATGCCCAGGCGCTCCTGTTCGCTCAGGGTGGTGCCGATCAACAGGATCCGGCCGTCGCCCAGTGCGGCCTGTTCCAGCAAGGCCAATGCCTTGTGCACCGCCAGGTCGGCGCGATGTCCGGCTTCAGGCATCAACGACGGCTTGAGCGCATCGAGCAGGTTGCGGCTGGTGGACAGGTCGTCCGACAGCGGCACCAGGGTGTGGGCGCTGCCGGCGAAGACGACGATCGCAGTCTGTGCATCGTTGCGGCTTTGCAGCAGATCGAAGAGTTTGCGCCGGGCCTGTTCCAGGCGGTTTGGCTGAACGTCGGTGGCGAGCATTTCCGGGGTCAGCTCAAGGATCACCACCAGTGGATCGGCGGGTTTCTGGCTGGACTGTTCGACGCGGGAAAAGCTCGGCCCGAGCAATGCGAGGACGGCGATCATCCACGCCACGCCCAGGGCAACCCACGGCAGTTTGCTTTCGCGGCCGCTGCCGCCACTGAGCAACACCGAATGGAACGCCGGTGGCAGGATCATCTGCCAGCGTCCGGCGCGTTTCTGCCGATGCCACAGTTGCCAGAGCAGCCAGCCAAGCAGTGGCAGCAACAGCAGCCACCACGGGCGGAACCAGTACGGCCAGAGATCGCTCATCGGCGCCTCCGCAGGCGCAGGCGTTTGAGGCGCTGGCGCCAGTCAGGCAATTGCGTTTGCAAGAACAGGTCCTTGTTGAACAGTCGATGCAGCGGGTTATCCGGCCACAGCACGCGCACCACCAGCAGCATGCTCAGCAACAACGCCAGCGCCAGCGGCCAGTGATACAAGGCCTGGGCCGGACGGGCCTGGGTCGGTTGCTGGGTCACAGGCTCCAGTTGGTCGAGGGTGGCCTTGATCGATTGCAGTTGCTTGCCGTCTTGAGCGCGAAAGTACTGGCCGCCGGTGGCATCGGCGATTTCTTTCAAGGTGGGTTCGTCAAGGTCCAGGCTCGGATTGATCCCCAGGAAACCCGGTGTGCCGCTTTGTTCCGGGTCGGCGCCGATGCCGATCGGGTAGATTTTCACCCCCTCCCTGGCCGCCAGGCGGGCGGCGGTGAGCGGATCGATTTCGCCACCGTTGTTGGCGCCATCGGTGACCAGGATCAACACGCGACTTTGCGCCGGACGTTGCCGCAGACGCTTGACGGCCAGGCCGATGGCGTCGCCGATGGCAGTGTTCTTGCCGGCGATGCCGATGCGCGCCTCGTCGAGCCAGACACGCACGGTATGTCGGTCAAACGTCAGGGGCGCCTGCACGTACGCCCGGCTGCCGAACAGGATCAGGCCGACCCGGTCGCCGTCGCGACTTTCGAGGAAGTCGCCCAGCAAATGCTGGACCAGCGTGAGGCGGCTGACCTCTTCGTCCTGCCACTGCATATCGGGAAAATCCATGGAACCGGACACATCCACCGCCACCAGCAGGTCGCGCCCACTGGCGGCAATCGGCAGTGGCTCGCC
>NZ_AKJF01000217.1 GCF_000282475.1 Pseudomonas sp. GM78 | reverse complement strand
AGCGGGCTTGCCCGCGAAGGCGGCCTGACAGCCGACCTGAATCTGGCGGATGTACTGGATCCCCTGTAGGAGCGAGGCTTGCCCGCGAAGACGGCCTGACAACTAACCATTGTTGTGCAGAATCCCTCAAATCCCTCGGAAACATCCGACACGCTTTTCAGGTTGTCCGTCAGACGCCTGACCTCTAGCCTCTGTCCGTCGCTGCAAAATCAGTGACCGGGTTTGGTCGCCCGGGTTTAGAATGGCGCACAGTGCCGCGCAAGCGGCATTTTTGTGCTTGCTTAATGGCGAGCTGTGCGTGGGAGGGCCTAGGCCCTGCCGGGTTTCCATTCCCTGGTCGACCAACCTGCGTACGGTTCGCCACCTACTTGCTTGGTCGCAGTGACGGCGAACTCCAAATTTTCGAATGGAGCTTCACCATGATCAAACCCACCCCAAATCCCCCGGCACCCGACGACGTTTCACCTTACCAATCCCCCACCTCAAAAACCCTCCACGAAGCCGCCGACCGCGCCCTCGATCACTACCTCAATCCACTCAAGACACCCACCGTGCGCAAGCCCAGCACGATGTTCGTCATCTCACCCGATATCGACACCGAAACCCTGCTGGCCCACGCCTGTGAATCCCTTGCGTCGGCGAGTGTCATGGCCAACGATTTTGCGGCGTTCCTGGAGGGGTCGCAGCGCAACACGCTGCTGGGGATTGCCCAGGTGATCATGCTGGGGGAGCTGGCGGTGAATCGGGCGCTGGATAACCTCGACCCGCAGCCATAGCACTCTGCCAAGGAGACCACATCATCGTTCATCGCGAGCAGGCTCGCTCCCACAGGGGAATGCATTTCAATTGTAGGAGCGAGGCTTGCCCGCGAAGACGGTCTGTCAGACGCCAAAAAAATCAGTTTATTCCTGCGATCCGCTATTCACCGTTCCACCCTCGTACTGATCAAAGAACTCCGGAATCTCATGCTGAAAACTCTTCAGCCAGCGCTGCATCGCCAGTTCGCGCTCGGCTGCGCTGGCGGTTTGCGGCTTGGTGGAGGCGGCGGTGTTGCTGCTTTGCAGTTGCAGCCAGCCTTCGGTTTCCTGTTGTTGCGCCGAGGCGGGGCCGGCGTCGATGGCGTGGGCGGCCAGTGGCAGGGTCAGCAAGGCGAGGCAATAAAGGGTGGTCGATTTCATCAGTGTGCTCCCTACTGAACGGCGGCGACTTGCGCGGCGACGGTCGATACAGGCCTGGTCGGCTGCTTGAGTTTCTCAGCACGGGCCTGGGCCTGGGTGACTTGTGCCGGTTTCAGGCCAAGGCGGCTGACCAGTTCGGCGGCGCGGTTCCAGTCGTCCTGGTAGATCAACAGGGTCACCAGGTTCACGGCGGCCAGTTGATCGCCCTGCTTGAGCTCGATGGCAGTGAGAAATTCGAATTTGGCGTCTTCGATACGCAGTTGATTGAGGTACACCACGCCCAGGTCGTTGCGGATTTTTTCGTCGGTGGGCGCCAGTCGGGCGGCCCGTTGCAGGTGCGCCTGGGCCAGGCCATGGTTGCCCCGGGCGGCGGCGAGTTGGCCCAGGCCGTGTTCGGCTTCGGCGGCCAGGCAGCCGCCGAGCAGGCTGCGGTACAGCGGCTCGGCTTCGTTGCGGTCCAGCAGTCGATACACCTTGGCCTTGCGCAGGCGCACGTCGGCCAGGTTGTCGGGCAAGCTCTGCAGGTTGGCGAGGCTGGCGTGCAGCTTGCCTTCATTGGCCATGTCATCGGCCAGGTTCAGCGACAGCTGTTGTTCGGCGTTCAATTTGCCGCAACTGGCGGTGCCGGTCATGGCACTCCAGGGTGTCTGTCCGTTGCTCGCGCACCCCCCCAGCATCAGCAGACACATACCTGCAATTATTGCCTTCATCACGATTCCCCTAGGAAGCAAAAGCCCGGGCGAGGGCGGTGAAGCCCGGGCCCGCCAGTACGATCAATAACGCCGGGAAGAGGAACAGCATCATCACGACGGACATTTTTGCGGACATCTTGGAGATGTATTCCTGAAGACGCGCCAGGCGCTTGTCATCAAGTAACAGCTTGAGCGCCAGCAGGGATTTCATCGCACCGCCGCCCTGATGGATCAGCTGTTGCAGGATCACGCAGGTGTCAGTGAATTCGTCGACACCCAGCAGTCGGGCGACCTTGTTCAGTTCATCGCCCAGCTCCAGGCCCGAGTCGACGCGGGCCAGCACCAGGCGCAGCTCGTGGGTCAGTTCGGGCATCAGTTGTTTGCCTTCATTGCTCAAGACGCGCAGCGATTGCTCCACGGCCATGCCCGATTCGAACAGGATGCGCAGCAACGGTATGAAGGTGGAGATTTCCATCGCCAGTTTTTTCTGCCGGTGGTGCGCCGCAGCGGCCAGCAGGCGCTTGGGCAGCAGATACCCGATCCCCAGGGCGAACACCGGGACCAGCCACGGGCGAGTGACCTGGGGGAAGAACAACCCCTGCACCAGTGCACTCAGCGCCAGCGCCAATACCGGGACGCCAACCTGCAAGGCGGCGAACAACGCCCGTTGCCGCGCGGTGCGCCAGCCCAGGCAATTGAGCAGCGTCTGGGTTTCGTTGTCGAGCTTGACCGACTGCTGGCCGACCCGGCTGCTGCCCAGCGCGTGCAGCCATTGGTTGAAGCGGCTTTCGTGCGGCGTTTTGCCGTCCAGGCGCTGCACCACCTGGCGCGCGCGCCGACGCAGTTGCACCATCACGCCAATGAACAATCCCGAGGCCAGCAGGAACAGTAGCGAGCTCAGCAGCATGGACGGGTTCATAGGCTGCGCAACATCCGCCACAGCGCCAGGCAGCCAAACGCCTGGAGGGCGAGCGCTCCCATCAGCATCGACTGTCCCGAACTGTCGTCCCACATGGTCATCAGGTACTTTGGATTGGACACCAGGAAGTAGCCGGCGACCCCGACCGGCATCAGCGCCAGGACCACCGCCGTGACCCGGGTTTCTCCGGTCATGGCGCTCAATTGGCGAGCTGCCTGTTCACGTTCGCGGATGATCTTGATCAGGTTTTCCAGCAGTTCACTGGCATTGCCGCCGTAGCGGTGGTTGACCTTCAAGCCGAGGGCAAACAGGCGAAGTTCGTCCTTGTCATAGAGTTCAGCGAAGTCCGAGGTGGCGTCCGGCAGGCTGATGCCCATGTGCACCTGGCGTTTCAACCGGCCCAAGGCATCTTTCAGCGGGTCTTCGGCGGCGTCGATGGCGCCCAGCACCGCATCCGCCAGGGTGCGCCCGGACTTCAAGCTGCGCACGCTGTGATCGAGCAGCGCCGGCAATTGTTCGATCATGCGCTTGAGCCGACGCTGGTAACGCCAATCCACATACAGGCGCAGGAGCAGGGGCGGCAACAGCAACAGGGAGAGCAAGCCCGGCCAGCCACCACCGATGAAGCCGAGCAAGACACTCGAGCCCCACAGCATCAGCCACACACCCAGGCGATCGGTGGGCCGTCCGAGGCCGGCGCGCAAGAAGGCGCGATCAAGTCCCGTCCAGGGTGTTTTGCGTACCACCCGCTCCGGTTGCCCTTGGGCCAGGCGCTCCAGCACGCGCCGGGTGCCGGGTTCGCGCAAGCCGCGAACGAGCAAGCGGGCCGACAGCCCCAGCAACGCCAGGCAAACGAGGATGAGCAGCAGCGGTTTGAGCATGCCGTGGCCTTTAATACATCGAGGGAGAGAGCGCCGATTCGCGGCGCAGTTTGTCACCGGCGGGGTTGACCGCCTCGCGCATGAAGCCGAAACCGCTGCGGCGATCGAGGCGAAACAGCGTATTGGTGACGTACACGTCTTCACGGATGCCGATCACCTCGACCACTTCGCTGACGCAGCGGCGGCCATCGGGCATGCGCGTCAACTGGATCACCACGTCCAGTGCCGCGCAGATCATCTGGCGCAAGGTTCGTTCGGCAATGCTGCGACCGGTCAGGCCGACCAGGGTTTCCAGGCGCAGCAACGCATCCTGCGCGTTGTTGGCGTGCACGGTGCTCATGGAACCGTCGTGGCCGGTGTTCATCGCGGTCAGTACGTCGACCACTTCGACACCGCGGATTTCGCCGAGGATGATCCGGTCCGGGCGCATCCGCAGGGCGTTGCGAATCAGGTCGCTGGCTTTCACCTCGCCATGACCTTCGGCATTCGGCGGCCGGGTTTCCAGGCGCACCACGTGGGGGTGGCCCAGTTGCAGTTCGGCGACGTCTTCGATGGTCACCAGCCGTTGGTGAGGGTCGATCAACTGGCTGAGAATGTTCAGCAGCGTGGTCTTGCCGGTACCGGTGCCGCCGCTGATCAGGATGTTGCAGCGCTTGCCCACGGCCTCTTGCAGGAATTCGTAGATCGCCTGGTCGATCGATTGCATGGCCACCAGGTCGGTGCTGTTGAGCATGTCCTGGCGGAATTTTCGAATCGACAGGCACGGGCCGTCGAGCGCAATCGGTGGAATGATCGCATTGACCCGGCTGCCATCGGGCAGGCGCGCGTCGACCATCGGCGAAGACTCGTCGAGCCGCCGGCCCAGGGGCGCGAGGATGCGCTGGATGACGCGCTCGACATGGTGCGCATCGATGAAACGCAAGTCGCTCTGATGCAGTACGCCATCGCGCTCGATGAACACCCGGTGCGGGCCGTTGACCAGGATTTCGGTGACGGCCGAATCACGCAGCAGCACTTCCAGCGGGCCGAAACCTGTGAGTTCGTCGACGATCTCTTCGGCCAGGCGCTCCATCTCGTAGCGCGAAATCGCCAGGTGCAGGCGCGCTATGTATTCGGCCACTTTGTCGATGACGAACTGCGCCAGCACCTGGCGCGAGCCTTCGAGCAGGTTTTTCCCGGACTCCTCGATGGCGTCGATGATGTAGCGGTGCAGCACCAGCTTCAGGCCTTCGTGGTCGGTGTTACCGGCCACCCCGCGGTGCGTTGCGCCGAAGAGTGTTTCGCCGCTCATGGCGTACCTCTCAAACGGCTGAACCAGGACTTGGGCTTGGCCAGGTTTTCGGAGCGTTTGGCCAGGCGTTCGCCGAGGTTGCGCAGGCTTTGGGTGAGCACTTCCCGGGGGGCCAGTTCGAACAGGGTCACGCCCTGGTTCTTGGCGTTCAAGCGCACCTCGGGGCTGTAGGCGAGGGTGGCGATGATCTCCATGCCGAAGCTTTTGCCCAAGGCTTCGGAGTCTGGCGCGACGCTGCGCAGGTAGCGATCCACCAGCAGTTTGGCGTGATCGAGTTTCATGCCTTTTTCGCGCCACAGGTTCAGCACCGCCAGGTTGCGGCGGCAGTCGAGCACGTTCTGGTCGGTGTACCACAGCAGCTTGTCGCAATGGCTGACGAAGGTGCGCAGGGCTTCGCTGTCGGGCTGGCCGGTGAGGTTCACGACGATGTGCTGGAAGTGCTGGCGCAGGGCGCTGAGCAGCATGTACAACTCGGCGGCGCTGGTGTGTTCCAGCGGTTCATCCTGGGTGGCGTAGGCGAGGATCCGCAGACCGGCTTCGCAACGGGTGAAGGCGCTGTCGATCAGCGTCGCGTCGAGGCGGCGCAAGTTGCGCAGGGCATCACCGAAATGAAACGAACTCTCCAGGCCCAGCAGGGCCAGGCTGTCCCCCCGGGGCAGGCCGAGGTCGAGCAGCAGCGTTTGCTGGCCGCTTTTTTGCACCACCTGCGCCATGTGGTTGGCCAGCAGCGCGCCGTCGGCGTTGCTCTGCACGCCGTACAGTACGGTCAAGCCGCCCAGATGGGTATTGGGCACCACCGGTGGCAGGCGTTTGCTCTGGCGCCGCACCAGCCCGGCGACTTCACTGGAGCGCGAGCCGTAGGCCACGAAGTCCCGGGCCCCGGCGCGCATGGCGTTGAGCACGAGCTGGTTGTCCATGCCGTCGCCCAGCGCGACGATGGCCAGCCTTGGCTTGGCTTCCAGGGCGCCTTCGATCAGTGCGCACTGGGCCACCACATGTTCACGGTCCAGGCCCACGAACACCAGGCTGGCCAGGGTCACGTCCACCAACGCCAGCAGTTCGTCGAGGCTGCCGCCACCGGCACTGACCACCTGGCCCAAGGGGGCGAGCGCGCCTTGCAGCCATTCAAGGTCGGTGTTGTTGCGCGTGATCGCGAGGAAGGTCTGGCTCAGGTTCTGGCTCATTGCGATAGCCCGCTGCGTTTATCGAAGTCGCCGTTTTCGAGGAAGTACAGGCGGTACCAGTTGGGGTCGTAATTGCGCAGTTTTTCACCCGGCAGCGACGGCAGTTGCGCATTCACGGCCAGCGGCTGCACCAGGTGCGGAGTGACGATCATCAGCAGTTCCCGTTCTTCGCGATTGATCGAGGAGCTGCGAAAGAACGCGCCGAGTATCGGTATGTCGCCCAGCCCCGGAAACTTGTCCACCTGCGAGGTGTTTTGCGTGCTGATCAGGCCGCTGATGACGAAGCTTTCGCCATCGGCCAGGGAGATGCTGGTGTCGGTACGGCGAATGGTGAACGCCGGCACCGTGGTGCCGCCGATGGTCACGGCGTTGTTGTAATCCAGTTCGCTGACTTCGGGAGCGACCTTGAGGGCGATCTGGTCATTGCTGACCACCGTTGGCGTGAGCGTCAGGCGGATACCGAATTCCTTGTATTCGATGGAGTAGCTGTTGCTGTTGGCGCTGGGAATCGGGATCGGTATTTCACCGCCCGCCAGGAAGCTTGCGCTTTGTCCGCTGATCGCCACCAGGCTCGGCCGCGCCAGGGTGTAGGCAAAGCCACTGCTTTCCATGGCATTGATGATGGCCAGGAAGTTGCCGCCGCCGGCGACGATGTTGTACATGTCGTTGGCCAGCGGAATGCTCGGCACGGCAATCCGCGGATCCAGGTTGCGCAACGGGAACACCCGCGGGGTCACTGCCGTGTTGGGCACGGTACCGGGGGAGCCGAACAGGAAGTTCGAGGTTTTGCCGTAGATCGAGGTACTGGCTTCCTTGAGCTTGGTGCGACTGACTTCGACGAAGCGGATGTCGGTCTGCACTTGCGATGGCAGCAGCGGGTCATCGGAGGGTGACTGCCGGGCACTGGTCATGGCCGCCGTCGCGCGGCCCTGGACGAACACCATGCTTTGGCGCGGTGCGCTGGCGCAGGCGGTCCAGACCATCAGGCTGGTGGCACCGGAACCCATGCCGGTGAGCAGGAACGCCTGGTCGCCATTGACTCGCACGTCGGCGATTTTCGGGTCGCCCACCGCGATCCGGGTGATTGCCACGGGCGATTGCACTTCCTGCTGCAGGCCTTCGCCCACTTCCAGCACCGCAGGCAAGGGACCCAGCGCGGCACAATTGCCGTTGGCAGCGATGGCTGCCGTTACCGGCATGCCGCTCAGCAAGGTGGCCCAGATCAAGCCGTTGAACAACGGCGTACTACGTCTGCGCATTAAAGCGTTTCCTTGCTCGATTCAGGGGGACTTTTGCGTGGTTTCGTTGCCGCGGATGACTTCCACACCCGACCGGCGAGGCGCGGCTGCGCTACTGGCGACCAGAGGCCGGGGCGGCGCGGTCATGGCTAGCTGGTTGAACTGGATCAAGTCGCGATTGGCGTTGGCGATGTTGGCCGCGGAGTCGCGTTCACCGGCCCAGTAACGCGCCAGGCGTTTTTCCTCGGCGCTGCGCACGGCCAGGCGCAACACCCCGGCCTGCGCGGCGAGCATCAAGCGGCTCACCAGGGGTTCGGGGACGGCGAGCAGCACGGTACGGGCGCTGGCGCGCTGTTGCTCCTGCCGGAGTTTTTCATCGTTGCCATGGGCCGGGCTGGAGGGCTGGCCGTCGTTGGTCAGGCCCAATTGCTCGCCCACCCCCAGTACACGCAAGGCCGGGACCGCGAGCTGGGCCGAGGGCTGGATGTTGTTGGCGTCCATGCGCAAGAACAGCAGCACATCGACATAGTCCCCCGGGGTCAATTGCCCGCCGGCATTGATCACTTCATCCACGGCCACGGCGAGCGCGCGCTCATCGGGCCGAATCATCCGCGCCAGCTTGCCGCCGCCTTCAAAGCTCTCGTCGTTGAGCCAGCTACCGGCGGTCAGGGCGCGCCAGGGTGTACGGCCGATGGCTTGATCAAGTCGGGTCAGGCTGCCGACCGGGACGGTCCGCAGTTTTTCCAGGGCCACATCGGCGGCGGTGATTTGCACGAACGGCGCGATGTCATGCAGCAACACCACGATCGGTTGACGCGTGTCCTCTTCTGGCTGGGCAGCAGGTGCGGGGCTTACGGATGTCGGGGGGGCGATCGCGGCTTGCGCGACAGGCGTGGCGGTCGGATCACGGGTCAAGGTGAAGCCCCAGTAGCCGGCAATAACCGCGCCCGCCAGAGACAGTCCCGCTAGGCTCAGGATGACACGACTGTTCATGACGGTGCTTCCTTTCTTTCCTGATGCACAAAGAACTCGTTTCCGCAACGAGACAACTACGCAATCAGGCAGCTATGAACATGGAACTATTTCGCTATTGGACGGTAGCGCAGCTAGAGCAAAACGCCATTACTCGGCAGGAAATTTCTAGCGAAAAATCGAAGTTCAGCTCAAAACAAAGGTTTTTTGACGTCAACGAACCAATTAATACTTTCGTGTTAATGCGTTTTTACAGTTGTTTGGCGGGGGAATGCCGACAATGCTGGTGCTGGCACAGGGGAATCATGTTGCGTCGGTGCAACACTCGGTGTCCTCAAGGAGAACCTCATGTCTTTCGCCAAGCTGCTCCAGAAGGTCAAATCTGAAATCGCTTTTTACAAAGGGCTGGCGAAGGATACCGAGGGGGCTTCGGGTATCGAGTACGCCATCGTCGCCGCGATGGTCGCGGTGGTAATTGCCGGGCTCAGCGGCGGCATGGGCACGACGATCACCGCAATCTTTGCAAAAATCACCGCTGCAATGGTGGGTGCCCCCACCGGTGGTGGCGCTGGTGGTGGGACTTAAGGTGGCCGTCACTTGCTAATGCACAAGGCGGGTTCTAATGTCAGCGCTTAGTCTATTCCAGGTGTTGCCTATGAACGCTCCCGCACTGCCGCGCCAACAACTGCTTCTGGTCGATGACGAGGAGGATGCGTTGCTTGAGTTGGCGGAGTTGCTGGAGGGTGAGGGTTTCAATTGTTTCACCGCGACTTCGGTCAAGCTGGCGCTGCAGCATCTGACACGCAATCCGGATATCGCGCTGGTCATCACCGACCTGCGCATGCCGGAGGAGAGTGGCATGTCGTTGATCAAGCGCTTGCGCGAGCACACGGCGCGCCAGCATTTACCTGTGATCGTGATGTCCGGGCATGCCGACATGGAGGATGTCAGTGACATGTTGCGGTTGCAGGTGCTGGACCTGTTTCGCAAGCCGATCTATCACGTACGGTTGCTGGAGACGCTGAATAACCTGTTCCCGCAGCCGTTGGGGGAGTTTTCCAGGCGCTGAGAAGCTTGGTAAATGCATTGCCCTGTAGGAGCTGCCGCAGGCTGCGATCTTTTGATCTTGCCTTGAACACGCAAAGATCAAAAGATCGCAGCCTGCGGCAGCTCCTACAGGATCGGGGTACATTCGCCAGGGTCAGGCAATCGGCCGCCAATGCCCCACCATGTGCTCCAGCTCACCGACCCCCACCAGTTGCAGATCCCCACTTGAACCTGCGGCGCTGGCCAGTAACGTCACCTCGCTGGGCAGGCGCACCGGCTTTTTGAATTGCACCGCAATCTCGATATTCGCCGCCGGCAGATGCTCGGCGAGGGCGGCCAGGGTGCGGGCTTTGTTCCACAGTCCATGGGCAATCGCCGAGGGAAAACCGAACATTTTGGCGCTGGCCGCACTCAGGTGAATCGGGTTGTAGTCGCCGGATACCTTGGCGTACTGCCGGCCGATGTCCGCGGGCGCTGTCCATTGGGCGACTTGCGTCAGTGCCAGCGTCGAGGTTAGCACCTCCTCGACGGGCTCGCCCTCAAGCTTCACCCCGCGGCACAGCATCTGGCTTTGCGCCTCCCAGAGCGGTCCCAATTGATCATCCAGCGTCGTCACCAGGTCGAAGGTCGCGCCCTTCGCATGGGGTTGCAGGTTCTCCACGCACACGCTGGCGCGCACTCGATGAACCCCGCCCATGGGCCGCAGCACGCGGATGCGATTGCTCAGGTGTATCAGCCCCAGCAGCGGGAACGGAAAGTCCCGGGCGGTGAGCAATTGCATCTGCAAGGCGAATGCAAGGATGTGCGGGTAGGTGGGTGGCAGCAGGCTGTTGTCGGCGAAGCCGCAGACCTTGCGATAGGCCGCCAGGCGCGTTGGATCGACATCGAGCCAGCAGCGCAAGCCCGAATCGGGCAGGGTGGTGCCGGTGATTTTGCGCCGCGTCGCCGCCTGGACATACAGCCCCGGCAGGCTGGGTTCGCGATTGAGGGTGTGCCAGTCGATGATCATGCCTAGGCCCCCAGGACGCTTTGCCCGCAGACACGCAATGCTTGCCCTGTGAACGCGCCCGTGCCCGGTTGCGCGAGCCAGGCCACGGCTTCGGCGACGTCTTGCGGCAGGCCGCCCTGGCCCAATGAGCTCATGCGTCGTCCGGCTTCGCGCAGACCGAAGGGAATGTGTGCGGTCATCTGGGTTTCAATGAAACCCGGCGCCACGGCATTGATGCTGATGCCCCGTTCATGCAACAGCGGCGCCCACGCCTGTGCCAGGCCAATCAGGCCGGCCTTGCTCGCCGCATAGTTGGTTTGCCCGCGATTGCCGGCGATGCCACTGATCGACGCCAGCAGGATCACCCGGCCATCGTCGCGCAGGGTGCCGCTGTCGAGCAGGGCCCTGGTCAGCACTTGCGGGGCGTTGAGGTTGACGGCGAGCACCGCATCCCAGAACTCCGGGGTCATGTTGGCCAGGGTTTTGTCCCGTGTGATGCCGGCGTTGTGCACCACGATGTCGACGCCGTCAGGCAACTGTTCCACCAACTCGGTGGCGGCATTCTCGGCGCAGATGTCCAAGGTGATGCCACGCCCGCCAAGGCGTGCGGCGAGGGCGTCGAGATCGGTCCTGGCCGGGGGCACGTCGAGCAGGATGACCTCGGCACCGTCACGGGCCAGGGTTTCGGCGATGGCGGCGCCGATGCCCCGTGCAGCCCCCGTGACCAGTGCCTTGCGCCCAGCCAGCGGGCGAGTCC
Source organism: Pseudomonas sp. GM78 (assembly GCF_000282475.1). Lineage (GTDB taxonomy): Bacteria > Pseudomonadota > Gammaproteobacteria > Pseudomonadales > Pseudomonadaceae > Aquipseudomonas. The sequence continues at coordinate 16,741 of NZ_AKJF01000217.1, read as the reverse complement.
AGTCCGTCACCTGAGTGGCGCAGGCCGTCAGGCCAATCACTTGCCCGGACACGAAGGCGCTTTTCGGTGAGAGGAAAAACCGCAGCGGTCCTTCCAGTTGATCCTCGGCACCCTCGCCAACATGGATCAGCTGCAAGGTGCCACCGCTGCGCAGCTCCTTGGCCAGCGAGCGACTGAAACCTTCGAGGGCGCGCTGGGTGCTGGCGACGAACGGGTCGCTCAAGGTCCGCGGGTCACGTCCCAGGATCACCAGATGGGCGCTGTGGTCAAGATTTTTCATCAGTGGCTGGAAGAACTCGCGCAGTTGCTTGAGCTGGTCGGCCTGCACCAGATCACTGGCATCGAACACCACGGCCTTGAGTTTCGGCCCGTGTCCGGGAATCCACGCGGTCGCCATCGAGGGCTCGGTGCCATAGGTGTAGATCGCGTCCGTCAGGCGGTTGGCGAAGGCGCTGACCTTTTCCGCCAGTGGTCCGCCGCCAATCAGCAAAGCGCCTTCGACAGGGCGCAGTCGGCCCGCTTGCCAGCGTTCCAGGCGTACCGGCGAAGGCAGGCCCACGGCTGCGACCAGTCGATGGCCGATGGACGAATTGGCGAAGTCGATATAGCGGTCGGACATGGAACGCGCTCCAGCAGATGAGGTTCAAAGTGTGGACCATGAATGGCAATCAGTCGTTCGATTCACTGGAAAAGGCCTACGCTTGCGGGTAGTGGCCTTCACAGAATAGGAAGCTTTTCATGACTCAGCTGCGTCGCGTCGCGATCATCGGTGGTAACCGAATACCCTTCGCTCGCTCCAACGGGCCGTATGCCACCGCCAGCAACCAGGCCATGCTCACGGCCACACTCGAAGGCCTCATCGAACGCTACAACCTGCATGGCCTGCGCCTTGGCGAAGTGGTTACCGGGGCCGTCCTCAAGTTGCCGCGGGACATGAGCCTCACACGCGAATGTGTACTCGGTTCGCGGCTGTCGCCCACTACCCCGGCCTACGACATCCAGCAGGCTTGCGGCACCGGGCTGGAAGCTGCGCTGCTGGTGGCGAACAAAATTGCCCTGGGCCAGATCGATTGCGCCATCGCCGGTGGCGTCGACACCACCTCGGACGCGCCGATCAGTGTCAGCGACGGGTTGCGCAAGATTCTGCTGCAAGCCTATCGCGCCAACACGACCGTTGAAAAACTCAAACCCTTCCTACAGTTGCGCCCCCGACATTTGATTCCCGAGTTCCCGCGCAATGGCGAGCCGCGCACCGGAATGTCCATGGGCGAGCATTGCGAGCTGATGGCGCAGACCTGGAACATTGACCGAGAAGAGCAGGATCAATTTGCGCTCCAGAGCCATGAGAAACTGGCCGCGTCCTACGCCGAAGGCTGGCAGAACGATTTGATGACACCGTTTCTCGGCCTCACCCGCGACAATAATTTGCGCCCGGACCTGACCCTGGACAAACTCGCCTCGCTCAAACCCGTGTTCGACAAAAGCGCGAAAGGTACCCTGACCCCCGGCAACTCCACGCCGCTGACCGATGGCGCCTCGCTGGTGCTGCTGGGCAGTGAGGAATGGGCTCAGGCACGGGGCTTGCCGGTCCTGGCCTACCTGCGCGATGGCGAAACAGCGGCGGTGGATTTCGTCAACGGTGCCGAGGGCCTGTTGATGGCGCCGGTGTATGCCGTGCCGCGGTTGTTGGCGCGCAATGGCCTGACCCTGCAGGATTTCGATTACTACGAAATCCATGAAGCCTTCGCCGCGCAGGTGCTCTGCACCTTGAAGGCCTGGGAAGACCCCGAGTACTGCAAAACCCGCCTGGGCCTGGACGCGCCGCTGGGTTCGATCGACCGCAGCCGGCTGAATGTCAAAGGCAGTTCGCTGGCGGCGGGGCATCCGTTTGCTGCCACGGGTGGGCGCATTGTTGCCAACCTGGCGAAGTTGCTCGATGCGGCGGGGAAGGGGCGTGGGCTTATCTCGATCTGCGCCGCGGGTGGTCAGGGTGTCACCGCCATCATCGAGCGTTAACGATAGGTCCTGTGTTGAATAGAGGGGTGACATGGCCTAACGTCGCCCCATCAGCCGTGTCGCAACACAAGGCCAGGCAATGCCGACTAACGGACAGGTTTCACTCGAACGCAGTATCCCACCGCTCATCACACTGCCGCGTCCGCTGTACGCCCGGGTGGAGAGCCTCAATGCCGGGTCGTGGACGCCGTCCCATCGACACGACTGGGTGCAGTTTTCCTATGCCATCAGTGGCGTGCTCGGTGTGCACACCGCCGAGGGCAGTTTCTTCGCGCCGCCCCAGTGGGGCATCTGGATTCCGGCGGATCTCGATCATCAGGTCGTGACCTCGATGCGCGCCGAGATGCGCAGCCTGTATGTGCGGCGCGAAGATTGCGGGTGGGCGGACGGGCGTTGCCGGGTACTGGAAGTGACGCCGCTGGCCCGGGAGCTGATCAAGAGTTTTTGCCTGCTGCCAGTGGAATATCCACAAGGCGACAGCCCGCAAGCGCGGCTGGTGAGTGTGTTGCTCGATCAGTTGGCGACGCTGCCGGAAGTCGGTTTTTCCTTGCCGTTGCCCCGTCATGAACGGTTGCTGGGGTTGTGCAACGAGCTGATCGAAAATCCCGAGCGCAATGTGACCTTGCACGAATGGGCCGAGCGCCTGGCTACGTCGGAAAAAACCCTGATGCGCCTGTTCCAGCGGGAAACCGGGTTGAGTTTTCGTGGCTGGCGCCAGCGTATGCGCTTGCTCTCGTCGTTGAGTCTACTGGAGGAGGGCGACAGCGTGACCAATGCCGCGCTGGCCTGTGGGTATGACTCGACGTCGGCGTTTATTGCGGCGTTCAAGAGTCTGTTCGGGTTTACCCCGGGAGAACTGTTCAGACAGTGATGGCCTCATCGCTGGCAAGCCAGCTCCCACAGGGTTTTCACTGTCCTTGTGGGAGCTGGCTTGCCAGCGATTGGCCGCGAAGCGGCCACCGGGGATTTTGAATCAGGTACGGAACCGCCGCACCAACCCATCCAGCTCATTGGACAACCCGGCCAGGCTCTGGGAATCCAGGCGCGCCGAGTTCGCCAGTTCGGCCACCAATTGCGCATCGCCATGGATCTGGCTGATGTGCCGGTTGATGTCTTCGGCCACCTGATGCTGTTGCTCCGCCGCCGTGGCAATCTGGGTGTTCATGTCGCGGATCACGTCCACCGACTCGCGGATCTGCCCGAAGCTGTTGCGCGCTTCGCCGATGCGCGTCACCGATTGCTGGGACACCTCCAGGCTCGCATGCATCTGTTGGGTCACCTGGCTGGTGCGCTTGGCGAGGTTGCCCAGCAGCCCGTCGATTTCCGCCGTGGAGTCGGCCGTACGCTTGGCCAGTGCCCGCACTTCATCGGCCACCACCGCAAAACCACGACCCTGTTCACCGGCTCGCGCCGCTTCGATGGCCGCGTTCAGCGCCAGCAGGTTGGTCTGCTCGGCGATCGAGCGAATGGTCCCCAGGATCGACTGGATGTCATTGCTGTCGCGCTCCAGCTGTTGCATCGACTGGGCCGACTGTTCGATTTCCTGGCTCAGGCGATCGACGCTGCTGACGGCCGCGTCAATCTGTTGCTGGCCTTCGCGGGCCTGGCGCTGGCCGCTGTCGGCGGACTCGGCCGCCTGGCTGCAGGAACGCGCCACTTCGTTGGCGGTGGCGACCATTTCGTGGAATGCCGTGGACACCATGTCCACTGCTTCACGCTGGCGACCAGCCGCTTCGGCCATGTCGCTGGAGACCTGGGTCGAGCTCTTGGACGTGGCCAGGATGCTGGTCGCGGCGCCACCAATGCTCTGGATCAGGTTGCGAATCGCGGTCAGGAACTGGTTGAACCAGTTGGCCAGTTGCGCGGTTTCGTCGCTGCCGCGGATTTGCAGGCTCTTGGTCAGGTCGCCTTCACCCTGGGCAATGCCTTCCAGGCCGTCGGCCACGCTGCGGATCGGTCGCACGATGACGCTGGCGAAACTGGCGCCGACGATGGCGAAGATCACGGCCAGTACCGCGGCGATGATCGCGATCAACCAGGTCAGCTGGGTCGCGGTGCTCATCACATCGCTCTGCTTGATCAAGCCGATGAAGGTCCAGCCCAGTTGCTCGGACGGCCAGACGTTGGCCATGTAACGCTCGCCATTGAGTTCGACTTCGACCAGGCCTTTGCCGGCCTTGGCCAGTTGCGCGTAACCCTCGCCGAGGCTGCCCAAGGCCTTGAAGTTATGTTCCGGTTGCTTCGGGTCGACCAGTACGGTGCCGGAATTTTCCAGCAGCATCAGGTAGCCGGTTTCGCCGAGCTTGATCTGCTTGACCAGTTCGGTGAGCTGTTTGAGCGACACGTCGATGCTGACCACGCCGCCGTTGGTGCCCAGCTTGTTGTCGATGGTGCGTACGGTGCTGACGTAGGACGTATCGTTTTCGGCCCAGTAATAGGCTTCGGTACGGAACGGTTTTCCCGGTTTGGCCTGGGCTGCCTTGTACCAGGGGCGTTGGCGCGGGTCGTAGTTGGCCAGCTTGGCATCGTCCGGCCACGACACATAACCACCGGCCGCGGTGCCGAGGATGGCGTAGGCGTAAGACGGGTGGGCGTTGCCCAGGTCCTGCAGGAAGCCAAAGACTTTCTTGTCCATTTCGCCCTGGGGAATGCTGGCGGCGTTGGCGTTCATGTAGGTCTTGAGGCTGTCGTCGGAGTTGGTGATCAGCGGTTGCCGGGCCAGGTATTCGACGTTCTGGCTGATGCCGTCGAAGAACAGTTGCATGGCATTGCTGACCTGACGGATCTCGCGACCGCTGTTGTCGACGAATTCATCCTTGGCATCACTGCGCAAGTTCAGCACGACGAGGGTGGCGACCAGTACCACCGGCAAGCAGGCGATGATTGCAAACGCCCAGGTCAGTTTCTGTTTGATGTTCATCCGCGCTCCAGATTTTCTTGTAGGCCCACGCAGTGCAGATGACTCGCGGTTTATTGGCAGCCGTAAACGTTGTTGATCCCGGTTCCCTGGGTGCGGCATCGTTATTGTTGTAAAAACGATTGTCGGACAAATCACTTTGTCACTTAGGACTTCGGCTGTTGCCTGAGGAAATTGAGGGCTGTTTTGAAAAATCACGCGAACGGTACGTCGGCACCCCCTCCCCCGAATGGATGGATTGCCGTATAACGAATGACTTTCGCGTGTTTGGTAATAAAGGACCCACAATAAAAGCTGATGAAGACTCCAAAACGCATTGAACCCCTGATCGAGGACGGTCTGGTCGACGAGGTGCTGCGCCCACTCATGAGTGGTAAAGAAGCAGCTGTTTATGTGGTGCGCTGCGGCAACCAGTTACGTTGCGCGAAAGTCTACAAGGAGGCGAATAAACGCAGTTTTCGTCAGGCGGCCGAGTATCAGGAAGGCCGCAAGGTGCGCAACAGCCGACAGGCCCGGGCCATGGCCAAGGGCTCCAAGTTCGGCCGCAAGGAAACCGAAGACGCCTGGCAGAACGCCGAAGTGGCGGCGCTGTTCCGCCTGGCCAATGCCGGTGTGCGGGTCCCCAAGCCGTATGACTTCCTTGAGGGCGTGCTGCTCATGGAGCTGGTGGCCGACGAGTACGGTGATGCGGCGCCGCGCCTGAACGACGTGGTACTGGAGCCGGACCAGGCGCGCGAGTATCACGCGTTCCTGATTTCGCAGATCGTGCTGATGCTGTGTACCGGCCTGGTGCACGGTGACCTGTCCGAGTTCAACGTGCTGTTGACCCCGACCGGCCCGGTGATCATCGACTTGCCGCAAGCGGTTGACGCGGCGGGCAACAACCACGCGTTCAGCATGCTGGAGCGGGACGTGGGCAACATGGCGTCCTATTTCGGACGGTTTGCGCCAGAGTTGAAAAAGACCCGGTACGCCAAGGAGATGTGGGCCTTGTACGAGGCGGGTACCTTGCACCCGGCCAGCGTCCTGACCGGCGAGTTCGACGAACCGGAAGAACTGGCCGATGTCGGCGGCATCATGCGCGAGATCGAGGCCGCGCGCCTGGATGAAGAGCGCAAGCAAGCGGCGCGTGCCGCAGACGATGCGCCACCGGGCAAAACCGAAGAACCGCCTCCGCCGTGGATGCAGTGATCGGTTAATCAAAAACCCGGCTTCGGCCGGGTTTTTTGTGGGTGCAGATTCAAGATTGATGTCGCCTGGCAGTCCGCCTTCGTCGGAACGCCGCCCGGGGCAAGCCCGCTCCCACAGGGATCTCGGGTGTGAATGCTATCTATGCCATACAACGGAACACTGTGGGAGCGGGCTTGCCCCGGGCGGCGTTCCGACGATGGCGTCAGCACATTCAACACTAATGTGTCAGGCACGCACCGGTTCAACACAACACCCCGACTCAAGATTCTTCAGAATCGGACAATCCGGCCGATGATCCCCCTGACAATGCTCGACCAGATCCTGCAACGTATCGCGCAGTTGCCCCAGCTCACGGATCTTCTGGTTCAACTCATCGATATGCTGCCGGGCCAGCGCCTTCACATCGGCACTGGCACGCTGGCGGTCCTGCCAGAGGGTCAGCAGCTTGCCGACCTCTTCCAGGGAAAACCCCAGGTCCCGGGACCGCTTGATGAACGCCAGCGTATGCAGGTCATCGTCGCTATACACCCGGTAGCCGCTGTCGGTGCGATGGGCCGCCTTGAGCAGGCCGATGGACTCGTAGTAACGAATCATCTTCGCACTCAGGCCGCTGTGGCGGGCTGCTTGGCCGATGTTCATCGGTTGTCCTCCAGATCCTCGGGTTTCCAGGTTTTCAACAGTAGCGCATTGCTCACCACGCTCACACTCGACAACGCCATCGCCGCACCGGCGAGCACCGGGTTGAGGAAACCGAAGGCGGCCAGGGGAATGCCGATCAGGTTATAGACGAAGGCCCAGAACAGGTTCTGCCGGATCTTCGCGTAGGTCTTGCGGCTGATCTCCAGCGCCGCGGGTACCAATCGCGGATCGCCGCGCATCAGGGTGATCCCGGCGGCGTGCATGGCCACGTCGGTGCCGCCCCCCATGGCAATGCCGATATCCGCCGCGGCCAGTGCCGGCGCATCGTTGATGCCGTCGCCGACCATCGCCACCACAGCGGTTTTCTTCAGCATGGCGACTTCGGCGGCCTTGTCTGCCGGCAGCACTTCGGCGTGTACGTCCTTGATGCCCAGTGCATCGGCGACCACTTTGGCGCTGCCACGGTTGTCGCCGGTCAGCAGGTGACTGCTGATATGGCGTGCGCTGAGTTGTTGCACGGCTTGCAGCGCGCCAGGCTTGAGCGTGTCACCAAAGGCGAACAATCCCAGTACTCGCGGCGCAGGGCTTTGCTCGATCAGCCAGGACAGGGTCCGGCCCTCGGTTTCCCAGGCCGTTGCCGAATCGGCCAAATCACCTGCGCTCAATCCGCTTTCTTCCAGTAGGCGCCGATTACCCAGGGCCAGCCGACGGCCATCAAGGCTGCCGGCAATGCCGCGCCCCGTCAGGGACTGGCTGTCGCTGACATCGGCCACGCTCAGGCCGCGTTGTGCGCACTCGTCCAGCACAGCCTTGGCCAGCGGATGCTCACTGCCGCGTTGCAAGGCGCCGGCCAGTTGCAGCAGGGTGCTTTCGTCACCCTCGATGGCACTCAAGTGGGCGATGCGTGGGGCGCCAGAGGTCAGGGTGCCAGTCTTGTCGAACACCACCGAACTGACTTCATGGGCACGTTCCAGCGCTTCGGCGTCCTTGATCAGGATCCCATGACGCGCCGCCACCCCGGTGCCGGCCATGATCGCCGTCGGCGTGGCCAGGCCCAGTGCGCAAGGGCAGGCGATCACCAGCACGGCCACGGCATTGATCAGGGCGGTTTCCAGCGGCGCGCCGTACAGCCACCAGCCGATCATGGTCGCGAGTGCCAGCAGCAGGACCACCGGCACGAAGACCTGGCTGACTTTATCCACCAGTTTCTGGATCGGTGCCTTGGCCGCCTGAGCGTCCTCAACCAGGCGAATGATGCGCGCCAGCACCGTTTCCGCGCCGAGTGCCTGGGTGCGCACCAGCAGTCGACCTTCACCATTGATCGCGCCGCCGGTGACCTTGTCGCCCGGTTGCTTGGGCACCGGCAGGCTTTCGCCACTGATCAAGGCTTCGTCGGCATGGCTCTGGCCGTCGACCACTTCACCGTCCACCGGAAAGCGTTCCCCGGGTTTGACCAGCACCAGGTCATTGAGGCGCAGGGCGCTGATGGCCACTTCCTGCTCACGGCCGTCGACCACCTGGATCGCCCGCTCCGGGCGCAACGCTTCCAGGGCACGAATGGCGCTGGCGGTCTGGCGTTTGGCGCGGCTTTCCAGGTATTTGCCCAACAGCACCAGGGCAATCACCACGGCCGAGGCTTCGAAATACAGGTGCGGCATGCGCCCGGCGGTGGTGGCCCATTCGTAGAGGCTCAGGCCGTAACCGGCGCTGGTGCCCAGCGCGACCAGCAGATCCATGTTGCCAGCACCGGCACGTACGGCTTTCCAGGCGGCCACATAAAACCGCGCGCCGAGGATGAATTGCACCGGCGTGGCCAAGGCGAACTGTGCCCAGGCGGGGAGCATCCAGTGCACTCCAAACGGTTGCAGTAACATCGGCAAAACCAGCGGCAAGGCGAGGGCAATGGCCGCGATCACGGCCCAGCGCTCGCGGTGCAGTCGGCTTTGCTGCGTGTCGATGTGAGGCTGATCGTCTTGCCAGACGCTGGCGGCGTAGCCGGCCTTGGTCACGGCACCGATCAGGGTTTGCGGGTCGACCTGTCCGAGCAGCTCCACGTGAGCGCGTTCATTGGCCAGGTTGACGCTGACGCTCTTGACCCCCGGCACTTTGTTCAACGCTCGTTCGACCCGGCCGACGCAGGAGGCGCAGGTCATACCGTCGATGCTCAATTCCAGCCGCTGCTGCGGCACGCTGTAACCGGCCTTTTGCACCGCCTCCATCAAGGCCGGCAGGCTGTCGGCCGGCGCTTGAACCCGGGCCTGCTCGGTCGCCAGGTTGACGCTGACGGCACTGGCGCCGATAACGTTGCTCAAGGCGCGCTCGACACGCCCGGCGCAGCTGGCGCAGGTCATGCCGGCAATCGGCAGATCGAAAGTAGTGGATTCGGACATCGGTCACGCTCCCTGTAGAAGATGCCTACAGGATCAACCTTGCCATGCTGGCAAGGTCAAGCGCAAAAATCGATATTGCTGGGGTGTACCCGCCGCACCGCGTTATCGTTCTTCGCCGGCAAGCCTGGCTCCTACAGGGGGGGATCAGTATCCGAGGCCTGCGCGCTTGAGATACATCCCGTCCTGGGTCATCGCAATCCGGTACTTCAACACGTCACCGGCCTTGAGCTGAATGTCTTGCGAACCCGGCGCCAGCATGCCCGGGTTGCACCCCGGTGCCTGGCCCGGCAGCAGCTTCAGGCGCAGCGACACATTGCCTGGCGGCAAGTTGAACGAAGTGCTTTGCTCCTGGAACAGCCGCGCCGCCAACTGGTCCTGGATGTACACGCCTATCTCACAGCTGGTGGCGACTTCCAGGCGCTCGCGGGAAATGATCAGCACGCCATAATCCTCCCCGGCGGCATTGACCGGGGTTGTGGCGATGAAAAGGCTGAGCAGGCCAAACAGGCTGAAAGCTGACCAGCGCATGGCTGAATCTCCTGGGATCAAGTCGTAGATGAACGCAGCTTGGCCGAGCGCGAAGCCGATTGCCAGCCCGGCAGGTCATTTCAGAACTTGACCTTGCCATGGTGGCAAGCTCGAGACTGTAGGTCACCTCATTCAAACGCCCCATTAAAGGAGGAGTCATCCATGCAAGTGTTCAACGTTGAAGGCATGTCCTGCGGTCACTGCGTCAAGGCGATCACGCAGGCCGTGCAGGCCAGGGATCCGGCGGCGAGTGTGCGGGTCGATTTGGCGGCCAGGGAAGTCGGGGTCGAGAGTGCATTGAGTGCCGAGCAAGTGATCGAGCTCATCAGTGAAGAAGGCTACAGTGTGAAGTTGGCCTGAATTTTTTAATAGTTAGCGAGCTAACTTAATGTTCAAGGCGTCCATGCGCGGCTAGACTGTCGGGCTGCCGACTTCTGTCCCATGGGATGCCTGATGAATTTTCGCACAATCCTGATTCTTGGCGCCTTGAGCGCTTTCGGTCCGCTGGCGATCGATTTCTATCTGCCGGCGTTCCCGGCGATGGCGCTCGCCTTTGGCACCGACGAAAAACACGTTCAGCTGACGTTGGCCGCGTATTTCCTTGGCTTGTCCATTGGTCAACTGGCCTACGGCCCGGTGGCTGACCGTTTCGGGCGACGCATTCCGTTGTTGATCGGTGTCGGGCTGTTTACCGCCGCTTCGTTGGCGTGCGCGTATGCGCCAAACCTGGACTGGCTGATCGGCGCGCGGTTCATCCAGGCACTGGGCGGTTGCGCAGGGATGGTGATCTCGCGGGCGGTGGTCAGCGACAAATGCGATGCGGTGGGCTCGGCGAAGGTCTTTTCGCAATTGATGCTGGTGATGGGCCTGGCGCCGATTCTTGCGCCGATGCTCGGCGGCTTGCTGGTCAACACCACAGGCTGGCAGTCGATCTTCCTGGCACTCACCGGCTTCAGCGCCTTGGCAGGCCTGGCCGTGGCATTGGGCTTGCCGGAAAGCATGCCCGCCCATTTGCCCCGCCAACCCTTGGCCGGGGCCTTGCGTCAGTACGCACGTTTGCTCAAGGACCCGGTATACCTCGGCCATGCCTTGACGGGCGGTATCGCCATCGCCGGCATGTTCTCCTACATCGCCGGGTCGCCGTTCATCTTCATCAAGCTCTATGGCGTCCCGGCCGAGCATTTTGGCTGGTTCTTCGGTGCCAACGCGGCGGGGTTCATCCTGGTGGCGCAGGTTAACGCACGACTGTTGGCCAAGCGCGGCCCGGCGTTCCTGCTGACTCGCACCGTGTGGATTTACCTCGGTGCCGGCTTGGCGCTGCTCGCCGTCAGTGCGTTGCACACCGCAGAGCTCTGGCCATTGCTGATTCCGTTGTTCGTATGCATCGCCAGCTTGGGTTGCATCCTGCCCAATGCCTCGGCTTGTGCGATGAACGGCCAGGGCGCCCGCGCCGGCAGTGCCTCGGCGATGCTCGGATGCCTGCAATTCAGTGTCGCGGCAGGCGCCGCGGCGCTGGTCGGTGTCTTGCACGACGGCAGCGCCATGCCGATGGCCATGGTCATCAGCCTGTGCGGGATTCTTGTGGTGAGCGCGGCACTGCTCACCCGGCGTTTGCAGAATGCCCGGGCGCTGGTGCAAGCCCAGGTTTGAGGGCGGACTCAGCCAACAGCGCGCTGTTGGCGGTCGGGTATCTGGTGCGGGGCGTGCAAGCGCGCTTCAAGAGTATTGGTGAAGGCGCGGGCTTCGGCTTCGCTGCGGAAGGTGACGGCATGTTGATCCAGGCGGACCTGCCACTGGGACTTTGCCAATTCTTTTATCAGGATCTTCATTACTGACCTCCTCAAGTAAAAGATTGTCTCGCAGAGGCTTCGATTGTAGTCCTGAATACGAACGCTATTGTGACAAGGCACAACTCTCGGACTGACGGTTTGTAACAAAAAACATCGCAGTCCGAGGGCGGCTCCTGCAGGCGCTTAAAACCCTTCCAGCACAATCTTGCCCTTGGATTTTCCGCTTTCCAGCAGTGCATGGGCACGTCGCAGGTTCGCGGCATTAATGGTGCCAAAGTGTTCGCCGACCGTGGTTTTCAGGGTACCGGCATCGATCAGATCGGCGACCCGGTTGAGCAGTTTGTGCTGTTCGATCATGTCCGCGGTTTCGAACAGTGAGCGGGTGTACATGAACTCCCAGTGCAGCGACAGGCTCTTGCGCTTGAGCTTGGTCACGTCGAGGGTTTTCGGGTCATCGATCAGCGCCAGCTTGCCTTGCGGTGCCAACGCCTCGACCAGTTGATCCAGGTGATGATCGGTCTGGGTCAGGCTGGCGACATGGGTTACCTGATCGATGCCGGCCTGCTTGAGGGCCTGGCTCAGTGGCTGGCTATGGTCGATCACCTGATCGGCCCCCAGCGCCTTCACCCAGCTTTGGGTCTGCGGGCGCGAAGCGGTACCGATCACGTTCAGGCCCGTGAGCTGTTTGGCCAGTTGCGTGAGGATCGAGCCGACGCCACCGGCCGCACCGACGATCAACAGGCTCTGGCCTTCATCAGTCTTGCCTTCGCGCACCTGCAGGCGCTCGAACAGCAACTCCCACGCGGTAATGGCCGTCAGCGGCAGGGCAGCGGCTTCAGCGAAACCGAGGGTTTTCGGCATATGGCCGACGATTCGCTCATCCACCACGTGCAGCTCGCTGTTACCCCCGGCGCGGGCGATGGAGCCGGCGTAGAACACCTTGTCGCCGGCCTTGAACAATGTCACTTCACTGCCAACGGACTTGACCACGCCGGCCACGTCCCAACCCAGCACTTTGGCCGCGCCGGCTTCAGGCTGGACGTTCTGCCGGACCTTGGTGTCCACCGGGTTGACGGAGATGGCTTTGACTTCCACCAGCAGGTCACGGGGGCCAGCGACCGGCTCCGGCAGTTCGATGTCTTGCAGGGCGTTTTCATCGCTGATCGGCAGCGAGGCGTAGTAGGCAACGGCTTTCATGGAAGACTCCCAAATAACTATCTGAAGAAAGATTCGATGGGGCGGATGATTGGCTATTTCTATGCAAGATAAAACCCGCTAAAACAGCAGTCTCTTTCAATATTTTTTTGATAATAAAGGCTTCAAATGCTGCGATTCGATGATTTGCAGTTGTTTGTCCGGGCGGCGGACCTGGGCAGCCTGTCCGCGGCCGCACGGGGCATGGACATGTCGGCGGCGGTGGCGAGTGCGGCGTTGAAGCGCATCGAACAGCAGCTGGGTGCCCGTCTGCTGGCCCGCTCCACCCGCAGCCTGCGCCTGACCGCCGAAGGCGAAGGGTTTCTCGAGTACGCCCGGGCGGCCTTGAGTCATCTCGACGAAGGCCGGCGTTTGTTGGCCAGTGGCCAGGACCAGGTCAGCGGCGTCCTGCAGCTGTCGGCACCGTCGGACTTTGGTCGCAACCTGCTGCTGCCCTGGCTGGACGAGTTTCAGCGCGAGCACCCGAAGCTGACCGTGCGCCTGCTGCTGGGCGACCGCATCGCCGATCTGTTCCGCCAGCCAGTGGACATCGCCCTGCGTTACGGCGAGCCGGAAGATTCCAGCCTGGTGGCGCTGCCCATCGCCCCACACAATCGTCGCGTGCTGTGTGCCGCGCCCGTCTATCTCGCCCGGCGTGGCGAGCCGCGCCAACTGGAGCAACTGGCCCAACACAATTGCCTGCTGTTCATGCTGGGCAGCCGGGTGCACGACCACTGGAGTTTTCATGACGGCAAGCGCGAGGTCGGCCTGACCGTCAGTGGCGATCGTTTCAGTGACGATGCCGATGTCGTGCGCCTGTGGGCCCTGGCTGGGGCCGGAATCGCCTACAAATCCTGGCTCGACGTGGCCGCCGATGTGCTCGCGGGACGCTTGAAAGTGTTGATGCCGGAACTGCTCTGTGAGCGCGCACCGCTGAATCTGTTGTGCGCCCACCGCGCACAATTGAGCAAGCCAGTGAACCTTCTGCGGGAAATGCTTGCCAGCCGATGCGCCCGCTTGAGTAGTCATTTTCCAGGGTTGTCGGGTATCGATCATTAGTCGCAGGCAAAAAGCGAAATTTCCCTCAGGAACTATCAGCATCGGCGGTTTGCAGGGAGCAGGATCTGGCGGGCAACCGGCCTATACTAACCCTCGCCTCGTGAGCGCACCGTCGATCGAAAGGGCGAGCCCGGTTTATGGCAGTTTCCACGTTTGGCCGACGGCACATGACGGGTCAAGATATCTCTGAGCAGCAGGACGATACGATTCAACAGGGAGTGAATACATGGAACATGCACCTTGCATCAGCCAGATAGCCACGTTGCTGGCTGACCCGAAGCGCAGCGCAATGATGTGGGCCTTGATGGACGGTTCGGCGCGGCATACCGAAGAATTGGCCTTGATGGCCGGCCTGTCACCGTCTTCGGCCAGTGCACACCTGGGACGGCTGTTGGCCGGAGGCCTGTTGAAAGTGGAAGCCCGTGGGCGAAAGCGCTTCTTTCGCCTGACTGCGCCCGAAGTCGGTGTCGCGATTGAAGCCCTGGCCAGCGCCACGCTGGCCAGCACACCGCAGGATATCCCGGACATCTTCAAACGCGCCGCCCCCTTGGCCAAACCTCAGCCGAAGGGTTCATCGTTATTGCGCGCACGGCTTTGTGACGACCATTTGGGTGGAACCCTGGCCGCCGATCTGTACCAGCGCCTGCTGGAGGCGGGCTGGATCGAACAGTTCGATCAACGGGTCACGATCACCCTCAAGGGCTCGACGCAGTTGGCGTCACGCGGCGTCTTCATTCAGGCGCTGGCCCATCGCAACGGCAAGGTTGCCTGTGCGTGTCCCGACTGGAGCGAAAGACGCCCGCACCTGGGCGGTGCCCTGGGTGCGGCGTTGTTGCAGCTGTTCATGCAGTCCGGCTGGTTGAGCTTGCCCGTGGACTCTCGTGCCCTGCAGCTTACCGCCGCCGGGCAGAAAGAAATTCACCGTTTCGCCAAGCAAACCGAGCTTGAGATGGCCATGTAGACGGGCGGTCTCAGGGTTTCACCAACCGGGCATCCAGGCTGTTCTGCGCCAGGCGTTTGGCCTGGTCCTGGGTCATGCCCAGATCGGTATACAGGGCGTGGAAGTTTTCCGTGACGTAACCGCCGAAGTACGCCGGGTCATCGGAGTTCACGGTCACTTTCACGCCACGCTCGAGCATGTCGAGAATATTGTGCTGCGACATGTGATCGAACACACAGAGCTTGGTGTTGGACAGTGGGCACACGGTCAGCGGGATCTGCTCGTCGATGATGCGCTGCATCAAGCGCTCGTCTTCGATGGCGCGCACGCCATGGTCGATACGCTGTATTTTCAGCAGGTCGAGGGCTTCCCAAATGTACTCGGGTGGGCCTTCTTCACCGGCGTGGGCGACCGTCAGGAAACCTTCGCCACGGGCGCGATCGAACACGCGCTGGAATTTGCTTGGCGGGTGCCCCATCTCGGAGCTGTCCAGACCTACGGCGACAAACGCATCGCGGAACGGCAGCGCCTGATCGAGGGTTTTCTGTGCTTGTTCTTCGCTCAAGTGGCGCAGGAAACTCAGGATCAAGCCGCTGGTGATACCCAGTTGCTGTTCACCATCCTTCAACGCTGCCGCGATGCCGTTGAGCACCACTTCGAATGGAATGCCACGGTCGGTGTGGGTCTGCGGGTCGAAGAACGGTTCGGTGTGAATCACGTTCTGCGCCTTGCAGCGCAACAGGTAGGCCCAGGTCAGGTCGTAGAAATCCTGGGAGGTGCGCAGCACGTCGGCGCCCTGGTAGTACAGGTCGAGGAATTCCTGCAGGTTGTTGAAGGCATAGGCCTTGCGCAGGGTGTCGACATCGTTCCACGGCAGGGCAATCTTGTTGCGCTCGGCCAGGGCAAACAGCAGTTCGGGTTCCAGCGAGCCTTCCAGGTGCAGGTGCAGTTCTGCCTTGGGCAGAGCGTTCAGCCAGTCGTACATAATTCTGTTCTCATCAGGTGCAATGGCGCCATTCTACAGATGCTCATCGCAACAATTGGTAAAACCTGACCAGGCGGTTCATTCCGCTGCCTCCTGTTCCCGTCGATAAGCGTAGGTATCGGCGAAGCGTGAGAGCAGGAACTGGGCGCAAGTGGTGGCCGGGTATTTCGCCGCCTGCTGCTCATCCTGACATCCGGGCAGGCATTCGATGCGGGTATCGGGGTGCGGCTCGGCAAAGAATGGCATCGAATAACGATCCACGCCCAACGGGCTGATCACCCTGTGCGGCGTCGACAGGTAACGATCGTTGCTCCAGCGGGCCATCATGTCACCGAGGTTGACCACGAACGTCCCTTCGATCGGCGGGGCATCGATCCATTCGCCTTTTACGTTCCTGACCTGCAAGCCACCGGCGGCATCCTGGTAGAGCAGGGTGATGCAGCCGTAGTCGGTGTGGGCGCCAGCGCCTTGCTGCTCCCGGGAGCTGGCGGTGTGGCGCGGCGGGTAGTGAATCATCCGCAGTACGCTCACCGGCTCAAGAAAGCGTGTGTCGAAAAAGTCCCGCTCGATGTCGAGCGCCATTGTCATAGCTCGCAACAAGGTTTGCGCGAGCGCCTGCATGTCGACGTAGTGCTGCTCCATCAGCGCCTCCCAACCCGGCAGCGCTGGATGGCGGTTGGGGCCGCGCAACGGTTTTTCCGCGAGCACATCGGGATGGTCGAGTGGCAGGTGCAGGCCCATGTCGAAGGTTTCTTTCAGGTCGCTGGGTTTGCTCGGGTCGAGCTGCTCGGTGGCGATGGCGCCATAGCCGCGATGGTGGCGGGTCTGGGTGATGTCGATCTTGAGTTTTTCGGCGGTGGGCAGGGCGAAGAAGCGCTGGGCGCTGTCGAGCACGGCGCTGATGCGCGCGGCGGAAATCGGGTGACCCTTGATATAGAAAAAGCCCCATTGGCGGCAGGCGTGGTCGATTTGTTTTGCCACGGCTGCCCAGGCGCTTTGGTCGTCGCTGTAGAGCGGGGCGATGTCGATGATGGGAAGCTGGTTCATACACAATCCTGAATACGCTGAAGATTCCTGTAGGAGCTGCCGCAG
>NZ_AKJF01000216.1 GCF_000282475.1 Pseudomonas sp. GM78 | reverse complement strand
TCAGGAGTTGGGTTTGCATGGCATCGTCCTCTTCGAAGCTAATTATTTTTATCTGTAGGAACCGGCCCCTGTGGGAGCGAGCCTGCTCGCGAAGGCGGCCTGGCAGTCGACATCTGTGTTGAATGTCATACCGCATTCTCGAGCAGGCTCGCTCCCACATTGATTGGGTTCCCACAGTGGGTATTGGGTTATCAGATCGTCGATCTGTTTACCGATGCTCCGGCAAGGTCAGCAGGTTTTGCCAATGGCTTGGAAAACTTCCAAGCATCCCCCGCTGGCGCCGTGCCCTTGTCGTAGGGCTTGCCCAGCAGCATGTAGACCAGGCCGGCGCCCATCACCACCAGCGTGGTCAGGATCATCGAGTAGTTGATGTACCAGGCGGCATCCGGCGAGCGCGGCCAGACCATGTTGACGATGGCGCACACGCCGTAGACCAGCGCGGCAAGGTTCACCCACAGCCCCCAGGCCCCCAGAGTGAATTGACCGTTCGGGCGCCAGCCCTTGGCACGGGCGATCAATGCGGCGACCACGATCAACTGGAAGGCGACGTAAATGCCGATCGCCGCGAAACCGACGATGGTGGCCACGGCATCGGCCATGAACATCCCCAGGCAGACGATCGCCGCCGGCACCAGGCCGCTGACCAGCAGCGCGAACGACGGCACATGGTTGGCCGACAGGCGCTTGAACAGTGAACTGCCGACGATCATCTCGTCCCGGGCATAGGCGAACAACAGGCGGCTGGCCGCCGCTTGCAAGCTCAGCACGCAGGAGATGAACGACACCATGACCACCGCCATCACCAGGCGCGAACCGACTGGGCCGAAGGCGTTGGCCAGGATCGTGGCGACCGGGTCGGTGTCTTCGCCGGCCAGCACCTTGGCCATGTCCGGCACCGACAGGATTAACGCCAGGCACGCGAACATCGCCGCCGCGCCGCCGATGTAGATGGTCATGCGCATGGCCTTGGGTATGCGCTTGCCCGGGTTCGGGGTTTCTTCCGCAACATCGCCGCAGGCCTCGAAGCCGTAGTACTGGAACAGGCCAGCCAGCGAGGCCGCGAGGAAGGCCGGCAGGTACGAGCCATTGACCTCAAGGTTGAAGGTGTCGAACAGCACGCTGAGCGGTTGATGACGCTCGAAGATCAGCAGGTAGCCACCGACCAGGATTGCGCCGACCAGTTCGCAGAGAAAGCCGAACATCGCCACCCGCGCCAGCAATTTGGTGCCCACCAGATTCAGCGCGGTGGACAGCAGGATGATCGCCAGGGCGATAACGATGTTGGCATCCGGGCCGGGATTGAAGCCGAGCATGATCGCCAGGTACGGCCCGGCGCCTACCGCGACGCCGGCGATGGTTGCGCATAACGCCCAGGCATAGACCCAGCCGACCATCCACGCCCAGCGCTTGCCCACCAGGCGACGGGCCCAGGGATAGACACCGCCGGAAATCGGGAACTGCGACACCACTTCGCCAAAAATCAGGCAAACCAGCATTTGCCCGGCACCGATCAGCAGGTAGGACCAGAACATCGGCGGGCCGCCGGCGGCCAGGCACAA
>NZ_AKJF01000215.1 GCF_000282475.1 Pseudomonas sp. GM78 | reverse complement strand
AGTCGCCGTAAGGGCGAAACCATAGGCGGCCGTTACCGCAGCAATGGATATGCCCCCCCCACAATCCCTATTACAACCCCATGCTTAAGTGAACAGCATCACGCAGAGGGGCAGGCTTTTTTACCCGCCCCTCCCGTTGCCTAACCCCGTATGAAAGCGAGCAAGTCGGCGTTGATGGTATCGGCGTTCGTCGTGGGCATGCCGTGGGGGAAGCCCGAGTAGGTTTTCAGCGTGCTGTTTTGCAACAGCTTGGCGGACAGGAGCCCGGAGTTTTCATAGGGCACGATCTGGTCATCATCCCCATGCATCACCAGCACGGGTATCGTGATGCTTTTCAGGTCTTCGGTGAAGTCGGTCTGGGAAAAGGCCACGATCCCGTCGTAATGTGCCTTTGCACAGCCCATCATGCCTTGGCGCCACCAGTTGCGGATGATGCCCTCGGACGGGTTCGCGCCCGGGCGGTTATACCCGTAGAAAGGCCCGGCCGGGACGTCGTGGTAGAACTGCGCGCGGTTGGCCTTGAGTTGTGCCTGCAAGTCATCGAACACCGATTTGGGCAGCCCGCCCGGATTATTGTCAGTCTTGACCATCAGCGGCGGTACGGCGCTGATGATGGCAGCCTTCGACACGCGGTCTTCGCCGTGACGGGCAATGTAGTGGATGACTTCACCGCCGCCGGTGGAATGGCCCACATGGACGGCGCCCTGCACGCCAAGGTGGTTGACGACGGCCGCGACGTCATCGGCATAGTGATCCATGTCGTGCCCGTCCCAGACCTGGCTGGATCGCCCGTGGCCGCGCCGGTCGTGGGCAATGACCCGATAGCCGTTGGCCAGGAAAAACAGCATCTGCGCATCCCAGTCGTCTGCGCTCAGTGGCCATCCGTGATGGAAGAAGATCACCGGGGCATCCCGTGGACCCCAGTCTTTGTAAAAGATCTCGACACCGTCCTGCGTAGTGACATGACTCATGCTCGCATCTCCTGTGTGGTAGGGAGGCCATGACCAAATGCATCAAACCTGCGCCGCTTGGCTGCCAAATGACTTTAGGGTTAAAGTCAACTTTAAGGTCAATGGTTTTTTGGGTGGACTATGAGAATAGGCGAACTGGCGAAAATCAGCGGATTGGCGCCTTCACGCATCCGCTTCTACGAAGCGAGCGGCCTGATCAAGTCTGTCGCGCGCAAAGCCAACGGCTATCGGGACTATGCACCCGACACCGAGTGGGTCCTGGAGATCATCACGGGTGCACAGGCGGCGGGGTTTTCACTGGAAGAAATCCGCCAATTGCTGCCGATGAATGCAAGCGGTTGGCAACATGACGAGTTACTCAGTGGGCTCAAGCGTAAGGTCGAGGAAATCGAAATCCTGCAGCAACGCCTGGCGCAGAATAAAGCGCAATTGCTGCTGGTGATCGAGGGCGTCGAAAGCAAGCCCGAGGGCATGGGCTGCGCGGACAACACACAGTTGTTATTGCATCGACTGCGCGAAGAGGGTGTGGCTTCTGGCAGCCGTGGTGTTGCGCCTTCCAAGTAAGACGCAGCCTGCCAGGCTTCCAAGGCCTGGCAGGCTTTTGCCGGATCGTTGAATCAGTGCGCATTAGCCAGCGCCGCTAACGGCTTCGGCGCATAGAGCGCACTTTGGAACGCTGGCACATATTCGTACTTCATCATTTTCCCCAGCTTCAGGGAGCGCATGTAATTCGACAGGCTGCCCTCGCCTAGCGTGAGCATTGCCGAGTCCGCGCTCCGGCTGGCGCCGTGGCTGAGCTGGCGGGACACCGCGTAGCCATAGGCCAGCTGGCCCTGGTGATCGAGATTGGTGAAGCTGCTGGTGACGATATCGACGTCACTGGACAGGTCGTCGAGTTTCTTCGCCTTGAAGGACACGTCCACTTTGCCGGTCTGGCTATCGGTGATGTCATAGATGACCGATTGAGCATCCTCTTTGCGCTCGATGCCCGTCAGCCATTTCGGCAGGTTGTAACCGACCACGCCGCGAACCCTGGCAAGCTCGGTATTGACCGGCAGCTTGAGCACATAACCCCAGAAATCACCCGACATCGACTGGCCAATCAGCGTGACCGGACCCAGATTGGATTTGCCCGGCTTGTTGGTGATGATCGACACGGCCACCTCGTTATAGGCATCGTTATCGCAGTGCTCGTAGGTGTAGGCGGTAAACGCGATCAAGCCTCGGCCTGGCCAGATCTGCAGGGGTTGGACGGTTGCCAATACTTCAGGCGGCATCAGTGCCCGCAGCCTGTCCAGGTCTGCCGTATAGACCGCCGTGACGCGACTGTTCTGGTAGTAGAAGTTTGGCGAGTACGACTCAAAGCCAATGTCGACCTTGTTCTTCTCCAACCCTTTGAACCAGCTCAAATCCACGCCCGGAACTTCTGCTGCAATCACCGACAACGGCGGGTTGGAGCGAAAGCGATCGTACAAGCCACCCTTGACGACTGGCACCTGGTGACCCGCTATGTCGATCAGGGTGGTGTCGTTGTGGCTGGGCATTTCAGGCACCTGCGCCAACGCAGGGTTGGCAAATGAGTTGCACAGCAATCCTGTTAAAACGGCGCTTGCGAGTTTCAATCTGTCTCTCTCCAGGTGATTGCATCGGCTTGATGGCATCGGCCAGGGCAGGCTTGCGGGGCCTGCTTGAAATCACCCTAACGTTAAACTGAACTTTAAGGTCAAGCGCCGCCTTGAGCATCGAACGAAGGTTTTTTGAACGACGTTGAAAAAGGTATTGACCTTAAAGTTCACTTCAATCTTAAGGTGGCCCCACATCAAATGAGGACCACCCCATGAATGTGTTCGACACCCTGCTGCTTCCCAACGGTTCGACCATCAAGAACCGCATCGCCAAAGCCGCCATGGAAGAGAACATGGCGGACGCCGAGCAGGCGCCTTCCGAAGAACTGATGCGCCTGTACCAGGCGTGGGCCGACGGTGGTGCCGGCCTGATCATCACCGGCAACGTGATGGTCGACGGCCGTGCCATGACCGGCCCCGGCGGCGTGGTGCTGCAGGATGACCAGCAACTGGACAAGTTCAAGCGCTGGGCACGAATCGGTCGATCCGCGGGTGCGCAGTTCTGGCTGCAAATCAATCACCCGGGCCGCCAGATGCAGGCAAACCTTGGGCAAAAGACTTGGGCACCGTCAGCTGTACCGCTGAACCTGGGCACAATGTCCAAACATTTCGCCACGCCTCTCGCGATGACCCCCAGCGTGATTGCAGAGGTCATCCAGCGCTTTGCGCGCACCGCACAGCTTGGCGAACAGGCCGGTTTCACCGGCGTGGAAATCCACGCCGCCCATGGGTATCTGTTGAGTCAGTTCCTGTCGCCGCTGACCAATCAACGGACGGACCAATGGGGCGGCTCCCTGGAAAACCGCGCGCGCCTGTTGCTCGAAATCGTCGACGCGGTAAGGGCAGCGGTTTCGGCGGACTTTGCGGTGGCGGTCAAGCTGAATTCCGCGGATTTCCAACGGGGAGGATTCACCGCCGATGACGCCAGGCAGGTGGTTGAACTGCTCAATGATCGGGGTGTGGATCTGGTGGAATTATCCGGTGGCAGCTACGAGGCACCCGCCATGCAGGGCGAAGCGCGCGATGGTCGTACCCTGGCTCGCGAAGCTTATTTCGTTGAGTTTGCCCGTGACATCCAGACCGTCGCCAGGATGCCCGTGATGGTCACCGGCGGCGTGCGTCGACGTCCCGTTGCCGACAGCGTCATCCAGAGTGGCGTAGACATGGTGGGCATTGGAACGGCCTTGGCCATTGATCCTCACCTGCCTCGTGAATGGCTTTTGGGCAACGACAACGCCCCGCAATTGCCGCCGATCACCTGGAAAAACAAAGCCATCGCCTCGTTGGCCAACATGGCGGTCGTCAAGTTTCAGCTGCGCAAACTCAGCCAGGATAAAAAAACCGATCCGCAAGTGTCACCGTTGCGCGCGCTGATCCTGCAACAGCTCGCCAATGCATGTCGCACTCGCCAATATCGCAAGTGGATAGAAAAGCTTTCGACGTGATACTACGTCAGCTCAAATCGCTCTAACGCATAATCCTTGCCGGCCAGGGTCAGTTCAAATATGGTGGCACCGAACGTACCCCTGGTCACTTTTTGCTTCACAAGACGTTTGGCCTGGAGTTGCTTCAGACCGGTTTCGACTTCTAGCGTGCTGAGGGAGACAAGCTTGCAGACCGAGTCTAAGTTTGCGACTTTCCTGAAGTTCGCATGATAGGCCAGCGCTTCCATCAACAGCGTCTGGTTTTCCGTCAGTCGTGGAAACTGCGGGTTGTTCTTTTTGTAAACTTTTCGCTCTATCTCGTGTAACTCGCCGTCGATGCCATCCGTGATACGGGCGTAGAAAATCGCTACGGACAGCGTACCGATTAGAATCGCGATTATCAGCAGCAGCGACCAATTGGGCATTGGCGTTTCCAGCAAAAGCCAATCCCAGAAAAATAGCAGCCAGCCCGTGGTAGCCGCCAACAACGACAGTTCGAAGTAAGTGTCGAGCAGCTTCATGGCAGCTCCCGCGACAAGGAAAACACCAGCCGGGTAGGCCATGGCCTTGAAGATGAGCGGGGAATGCGTGCCTTGTGCTGCCATGCTACTCGTCTCGAGTATGGAAACAGATGTAATCAGCATAGCAGTGGAAACGTGGCTCTCTGGTCTGCAAGATCAGCTATCGATCCAGCAAAGGTGCCAGCAGCGCACACATGCCGCGCCAGTGCGAACCCTCCCAATAAATCCGTTGGCAGCCGTCGCAGCGCAGGAAGTGCGAATAGAGCGCGCCAACCCGTGGCGGCACCTGCAAGCGGGCCAGTTCCGCGCTGATTTCGTGCAGCGGCAGGTTGCAATGCAGGCACAGGCTGAATGGCCGCGCGCTACGCGCCAGGTCCAGGCGCTCGTATATTTCACGCAGCTGCAGCGATGGTTTCAGGGCATGCACGTAACAGCCGTGGCTGATGATCCGCCGCTTGAGCAGTTCGCGGTCGCGGGTCAGCACGATGCGCCCTTGGGTTGCGGCGATCTCGGCGATCTCACCATCCTCGAAGGTATTGTCGTAGAGCGTGTCGAAGCCGCTCATGCGCAACAGGCTGGCCAGCCCACCCAAGTGCGCATCCGCGACGAAGCGCAGCACCCGTAAAGGGTGCGCACGCACCTTCAGCAGCGGGTTGATGTCCAGCGCTTCGAACTTGGGATACACCGCCAGCCGGTCACCGTCGAAGATCACCCGGTCCAGGCCCACCGACTCGCCGTTGAGCAGCACCAACTCGACCTCCGTGTGCGGTATCCCGAGCGCCTCGATCATGTGCTTGACCGTCGCCCCTCGTGCGCACTCGCAGGTAAATGACTGCCGCCGCCGCTCGGCCGACAGGAAATCGTTGAGCTCCTCGTAGAAGCGGAACGTTGCACTGGTCATGAACAACAGTATGGCAGGCCTGCGGGATGAGCGAGTTCAGAGCAAACATCAGCTCCGTCAGGCCACGGCGCGTTTTCATCAGATCGAATAGGGTTTGTTCAGAGAGGACTTAGGTGAAAATCAACTAAGTCAGTCGACCAGCTGACGGAACTTTTAGCGGAATAGCCTCATAATCACCAACCGAGTTGAACGCGTAATAGTGCGCGCACTAAAACAACTCGAATGATTTCACCAAGTTTGGAGGTATCCACCTGCGCGGCATATTGGCGCGGGCGGATAGGCGCAGGCAGGCATGGCATTGAATGCGGCAGACGTTCACGCGCTTCATTGCCAGCAACGCAACAAACAGGACGTAACGCAGTTACTTCGGCACCCAGTGTACCGACCGCGTTACAACTCAATATAGATGCCATGGAAGAACCGCGCCAGTGATGGAGTCAACTTGCGCAGTTGCATGAGCGATCAGCAGTCGTTCCAGTCATTCATGCCAGCTCGATTCGAGCGTCAACAATCGGACTGGGCTGGCAGGATTGGATATTAGCTGACGCGTGCATGAAGTCGGTAAGTGAGCTTCCGGTTGACGGGCGGACAAGGGTTGGCCCAACGCATACAACCCACCCGAAACGGCATAGGCCAAAAAACGCCCCTGCCGCTGCCCCACCTAAAAAACTGTACTCATGCACAGGAAGACGCTCATGCACACCATTCGCAACACCTTGGTGGTGGTGGATTCGCAGCAGTCCAACGACCTGACCCTCAACAGAGCCAAAATGATTGCCAGCGCCACCCAGTCGCACCTGCACCTGCTGGCCTGCGACAAGGGCAACCAGCATTCCTCCTGCTTGAACGACATTCAAGGCACCCTGGTACAGGAGGGTTACAGCGTCAGCACCGAGCAGGCCTGGCATGGCAGTTCACACAAGACCATCATCGCCGCCCAACAAGCGCAAGACTGTGGCCTGGTGATCAAGCAGCACCTGCCCGACTCCCCGCTGACGAAGGCCCTGCTCACCCCCGAAGACTGGAAGCTGCTGCGGTACTGCCCCAGCCCGGTACTGATAGTGAAAAGCGCAAGGCCCTGGACCGGTGGCGCCATTCTCGCGGCAATCGACGCTGGCAGCAGTGACATGGAGCATCGCGTCCTGCATTCCGGCATCGTCAGCCACGGCTATGACATCGCCACACTGGCCGGCGGCACTTTGCACATGATGAGCGCCCACCCCTACCCCATGCTGTCGGCGGCCGACTCCGTATTCCAACTCAAGGAAAGCATTCAGGCGCTCTATCGCGAACTGTGCAAGACCTTCCAGGCCGAATTCAATGTCAGCGATGATCGCCTGCACATCGAGGAAGGTCCGGCCGATGTGCTGATCCCGTTCATCGCGCACAAGCTCGAAGCCGTGCTCACGGTGATCGGTAGCGTGGCCCGCACCGGACTGGCCGGCGCATTGATCGGCAACACCGCCGAGATGATCCTGGACACCCTGGACAGCGATGTACTGGTGCTCAAGCCGGACGACATCATCACCCACCTGGAGGAACTGGCAGCCCCCTCACACGGCACATCGGCAGATGCCGTGGCATTCTCCTGGCCGTATCACCACCACAACCATCGACCACATACTTAGGAGCCCGGACCACCTATCCCACCGAGGTCGCCCTGGCAGCCTGCGCCGGATCACGGGAGGTCACCAGGCCAATGAAGGAGATCGCCAACGCCAGGCCGATGGTCGTGCTCACTTCGGTACGGTGTTCGGGCGTGATCATCATCACCGCCAGCGCCGCACAGATGAACAGGATCACCAGCCAGGTGAGCCACGGGAACAACCACATGCGAAAAGTCAGCTCGACCTTCTGCCGGCGCAACATGCCCCGCATGCGCAACTGCGACACGGCAATCGCCAGGTACACCAGCAAGGCAATGGCGCCGGAACTGGCGAGCAGGAACTCGAACAGGCCGGCGGGCATGAAGTAGCTCCATACGGTGATCGCGGCGCCCAGCACGGTACTGGCGATGACGGCTGCCCGCGGCACACCTTCGGCGGAAGTCACCTTGAGCGCCTTCGGCGCATCGCCACGACGGCCCAGCGAGTAGAGCATGCGCGAGGCAATGTAAATCGAGGAATTCATGCAACTGGCCACGGCGATCAGCACCACCACGTCCACCATGAACTTGGCGTGGGGAATGTTCATGATTTCCAGTGCGCGCTGGTAGGAACCCACGGAAGCCAGCAGCGGATCATTCCAGGGCACCACGGAGATGACCACGAAGATCGACAACACGTAGAACACCCCGATGCGCCAGATCACCGAACGCGTTGCCTTGGCGATGTTCTGTGCCGGGTTGTTGGATTCTGCGGCGGCAATGGTCACCGCTTCAGTGCCGATGAAGCTGAACATGATGGTGATGAAGGCGCCGACTACCGCCGACAGGCCATTGGGGGCGAAGCCTCCGTGTTGCGCCATCAGCTGGCTGAGGCCGCTGGCTTCGCGCTCGGGAATCCAGCCCATCAACACCGCGAAACCCAGGGCGATAAAACCGATGATCGCCACCACCTTGGCCATGGCGAACCAGAATTCGAACTCCCCGTACTTGGACACGCTGAACAGGTTGGTCACCACCAGGGCAATGATCGAGCCCAGGGCGAACAGCCAGGCATCGACCTGGGGAAACCACTGGTGCAGTACATGGCCGGCAGCCAGCGCTTCGATGGGAATCACCAGGACCCAGAACCACCAATAAAGCCAACCGATGGTAAAGCCGGCCCAGCGCCCGATGGCCTGGTCGGCATAGGTAGAGAAAGACCCGGTATCGGGGTTGGCCACCGCCATTTCCCCAAGCATGCGCATGACCAGCACGACCAGCAGGCCGGAGAACAGATAGGCCAGCATGACCGCCGGGCCAGCCGCCGCGATGGCATGCCCCGACCCGACGAACAATCCGGCGCCGATGATGCCGGCGATGGAGAGCATGGTGACGTGACGAGGCTTGAAGCCCTGCGCCAATTGGCCGTTCGAATCCTTGGAACTCGGGCTTATCATTGTGGGCACCGCGACAAAAAGATGCGCCACCTTACCCGGCTTCTCCGCCAAATCAATTACCTGATCGCGCCGCCTCCGTACCTGATCTCGACACGGGCGAGGTGTTCGTTCGCGATCAGAACTCATCGGTCATCGACAGGGCATTGGAATGCCGTAGTGGACCTTATAGCGACCTCTTGCATCACTGAGCAATCCCACACCCCTCCAGCCCTATGTTCGCTACCGAACAGACTTCCCCACCATAAAAACCCCACACTCGACGGTGGAATGCTGCGCCCGGCGGCGCAACGCCCCGCACACCTGGCCTGGCGTAGAACCGCCTTCATTCCACATGCGACCTGCCCTGCGCGGGTCGTACGAAGGAATTCATGCAAAATATCCTGACTCGCACACTGTCCAGCCTGTGGCGCTCACCGGCCATCTGGCTCAGGTGGAGTGCCGCGCGACACAAGTTCGAGTACGAGCCCATCCTGCGTTCCGACCTGTTCAATGCGCAGCAGATGGCAGACCACGGTATCGTACTGGCCCGCCAACATGTGCTCGGGCGCCTTTCAAGAAAGGACGCCTTGCTCGGCCGGCTGACTGACAATCAACTGCTGCTGGAACGTAGCTGCGCAGCGCTCAAAACCGTGCAACTGTCCAGCCGACGCGCCACCCCTGCGGCGGAATGGCTGCTGGACAACTTTTACCTCATCGAAGAAAACATCCGCACCGCCAGGACCCACCTGCCCGACGGCTACAGTCGCGAGCTACCACGCCTGGCCGAAGGTCCTTCGGCAGGCTTGCCGCGGGTCTACGACATCGCCCTGGAAACCATCGCTCACGGCGATGGCCGGGTCGACGCGCCAAGCCTGGATTGTTTCATCGCCTCCTATCAGACCATCACCCCGCTGGCCCTGGGCGAGCTGTGGGCCATCCCGATCATGCTGCGCCTGGCGCTGATCGAGAACCTGCGGCGCGTGGCGTCCCGGGTCATGGCCAACCGGGATGACCGTAATCTTGCCGATGACTGGGCTGATCGCTTGATCGAAATGGCCGAGCGCGACGCCAAGAGCGTGGTGTTGACCGTTGCCGACATGGCGCGATCGGCACCGCCGATGACGCCATCGTTCGTTGCGGAACTGGCGCGCCGCCTGCACGGGCAAAGCGCCGCGCTGATATTGCCGATGGCGTGGATAGAACAAACGCTTGGTGAGTCCGGCCTGACCGTCGAACGCCTGGTGCAGATGGATGCCCAGCAACAATCCGGTGACCAGGTGTCTATCAGCAACAGCATCGCCAGCCTGCGCTTGCTGGCGGCGACCGACTGGCGCGAGTTCGTCGAGCTGCTCAGCCATGTCGAACAGGTCTTGGGCACGGACCCGGCGGGCGTCTACGCGAACATGGATTTTGCCACCCGCGATCGTTACCGCCATGTGGTCGAACGCCTCGCCCGGCATTGCGTGCAGTCTGAAACCCAGGTGGCACAAGCGGCCATCGAACTGGCCGGGACCGTACAGCCCACGGCCCGCGTGACCGGGCATGTGGGCTATTACCTGGTAGCAGATGGATTGCCCCACCTAGAGCAGGCGCTGCACGCCAGCGTGCCGCTGCACCAACGCTGGAAGCGCCTGCTGCAGAGCGCCCCGTTGAAGTTCTACCTGTGCCCTGCACTGCTGTTGACACTGCTGTTGGCCTGGCCATTTCTCAGCAGCGCTTATCACAGCGGCACGCCAACCTGGTGCCTGGTCCTGCTCGCCGTGCCGGCTCTATTGATGACCAGCCGTCTGGCGATCGGGCTGGTCAACTGGCTGGTGACCCTCACGGTAGTCCCGTCGCTTCTGCCGCGCCTGGATTACAGCGAAGGCATACCGGCCGAGGCGCGGACGCTGGTGGCGGTGCCGACGATGTTTGCCAACGCCGGCGACATCGAGGCCCTGGCGGAAGGCCTGGAGGTGCGATTCCTGGCCAATCGCGATGCCAACCTGCATTTCGCGCTGCTCAGTGACTTCATGGACGCCCCTGCCGAGGTGATGCCCGAAGATGCCGAACTGCTCGCCCTGGCGCGGCAACTGATCGAGGCGCTCAACCACAAATACGCCGATGGCCCGGTCGACCGGTTCTTCCTGCTGCACAGGCCCAGGCACTGGAGCTCGACCGAGCGGGTCTGGATGGGGCATGAACGCAAGCGCGGCAAACTCGCCGAGCTCAACGCGTTGCTGCGTGGTAAAGGCCAGGAGCGCTTTGCATTGATCGTCGGTGATGTCGCGCCACTGAGTTCAGTGCGCTTCGTCATCACCCTCGACACCGATACCTTGCTGCCCCGCGATGTCGCGCGTCAGTGCATCGGTACCATGATGCACCCGCTGAACCACCCGGTGTTCGATCAACAGAGCGGCAAGATCGTCAGCGGCTACGCCATCCTCCAGCCACGCGTGGGGATCAGCCTGCCAAGCACGGCACGCTCGACCTACGCCCGCCTGTTTGGCAGCGATGCGGGCATCGACCCCTATACCCGCGCCGTCTCCGATGTTTACCAAGACCTGTTCCGCAACGGCTCCTTCATCGGCAAGGGCATCTATGCCGTCGACGCCTTCGAACAGGCACTCGAAGGCTGCCTGCCCGACAACCGCATCCTCAGCCATGACTTGATAGAAGGCTGCTACGCCCGCTGCGGATTGCTCAGCGATGTACAACTGTATGAGGAATATCCGTCGCGCTACAGCGCCGATGCCAAGCGCCGACACCGCTGGATTCGCGGAGACTGGCAAGTGCTGTACTGGGCCCTGCCGTGGGCGCCGAAACCCCAGGGAGGATTCGCACCCAACCCCCTGAGCAACCTTGCCCGCTGGAAGATTTTCGACAATCTGCGCCGCAGCCTGGAACCAGGCGCCTTCCTGGCCATGCTGGCCTGGGGCTGGTTGGGTTCGACCGAGGCCGTCTCCTGGACATTGGCGGTGGTCATCCTGGTTTTTCTCCAACCCACGCTGCAGTCGGTACTGGCGCTGGTACAGAAAGCGGCCGATATTCCCCTGGGACAACACCTGAGCGCGGCATTGCGGACCTCGGCCCAGCATTTCATACGCGCGCTGTTGTCGATTGTCTGGTTGCCCTCCGATGCGTTGTTGAGCTTCGACGCGATTGGCCGCTCACTGTGGCGCATGCTGATCAGCAAACGCCGCCTGCTGCAATGGCAGCCTTCCCGTGAGGTGGAGCGCTCCAGTGGCAACACGCTGTCTGGCATGTATAAAAGCATGTGGATTGCTCCGGCGCTGGCGCTGCTGCTGTTCGCGGCCCTGCTCCCCTCCCTCGCCGTACTCGCACTGGCGGCGCCTTTGCTGCTGGTGTGGCTGGCGAGCCCGGCGATTGCCTGGTGGATCAGCCTGCCGACCACACCCGCGGGGTTCAGTCCATCAGCGCAAGACCTGCGTTTCCTGCGCATGCTGTCACGCCAGACCTGGGCGTTCTTCGATCGTTACGTGGGCCCTGAGGACAACTGGTTGCCGCCGGACAACGTCCAGGAAATACCCCAGCTGACCATTGCCCATCGGACCTCCCCGACCAACATGGGCATGGCCTTGCTCTCGCACCTGGCGGCCCACGATTTCGGTTACCTGAGCAGCGGGCGCTTGCTTGAACGCATCACGGCCACGCTTGAAAGCATGGCGGGCCTGGAGCGTCACCATGGGCACTTCTACAACTGGTACGACACCGGGACACTGCAGCCGCTGGCGCCTCGGTATGTGTCCACCGTGGACAGCGGAAACCTGGCGGGCATGCTGCTCACCCTACGGCCGGGGCTGCTGGGATTGGTCGACACGCCGCTGTTCGACCGACGTGTCCTTGGCGGCCTTCGCGACACCCTCGATGTGCTGCAGCAGGCGCTACAGGGCGAAAACCTCGATGACCGTGCCGTGCTTGAACTGCGCGCGAAGGTGGAATCGGCGCTGGTCCAGGACACCCCGGACAACCTCCTGCAATTACTCGATCTGGCGCAGGCCCTGGCAATCGACACTCCGGCCAGCGTTGCCGAAGAAGCCCACCACTGGCTGCAGGCATTACAGGCGCAGTGCACGGATCTGCGGGCAGAACGACTGCGCTTCGCACTGCCGCAGGCAACAGCCGAGGCCAACGCCCCCGCACTCACCCTGCGGCAAATGGCCGAGCTCGATTGCACCCTGTGGCTGCCCGCTGATCAGGCGCAAGTGCAGGCAGTACAACGCCTGGCCCGCGCACGCATCAGCCACCTTGAGCACCTGGCCGGGTTGTCCGCGTCACTGGCCAGCATGGACTTCACCTTCCTCTACGATGCCCAGCGTGACCTGTTCTCGATAGGCTACAACGCCGACGAACGCCGGCTGGACCACGGCCATTACGACCTGCTCGCTTCAGAGGTGCGCCTGACCAATTTCGTGGTCATCGCCCAGGGCCAGCTGCCGCAACAGGCCTGGTTCACCCTTGGGCGCCTGCTAAGCAACAATCGCGGGGTGCCGGTGCTGCTTTCCTGGTCCGGATCGATGTTCGAGTACCTGATGCCCAACCTGATCATGCCCAACTATGAAGGGACGCTGCTGGAGCAGACCTGCCGCGCGGCCGTCGCCTTGCAGATCGAGCATGGCAACCAGTTGGGCATCCCCTGGGGCGTGTCCGAGTCGGGTTACAACACCCTCGATGCCCACTTCAATTATCAGTACCGGGCCTTCGGTGTGCCAGGCCTTGGGCTCAAGCGCGGGTTGGCCGAGGACACCGTGATTGCGCCGTACGCCAGCGCCCTGGCGCTGATGGTCGAGCCGCAAGCGGCCTGTCGCAACCTGCAACGCCTGGCGGCCCAGGGGTCGGCCGGTCGCTATGGCCTGTACGAAGCGGTCGACTACACCGAGGCACGCCTGCGACGTGGCCAGCGCTATGCGGTGGTGCGCTCGTTCATGGCGCACCATCAGGGCATGAGCCTGCTGGCCTTGACCAGCCTGTTGCTGGACCGGCCCATGCAGCGCCGTTTCGAGTCGATCCCGGCCTTCCAGGCGACCGTCTTGTTGCTGCAGGAGCGTGTACCGAAAACCGCCGCGCCCTACCTGCATGCAACCCAGGCACCTGCCACAGGGGAAAACCCAGAGACGCAGGAAACCAGGCTGCGCGTGTTCGCCGATCCCGGGCGCAAACGCCCCGCCGTGCAGCTGCTCTCCAACGGCCGTTACCACGTCATGCTCAGCAGTGCCGGCGGCGGTTACAGCCGTTGCAACGACATCGCCGTGACCCGCTGGCATGAAGACGCGACCCGCGACAACTGGGGCATGTTCTGCTACCTGCGCGATGTCAGCAGCGGCGTATTCTGGTCCTCGGCCCACCAGCCGACCCTGCACCGGCCAGAAAGCCATGAAGCGATTTTCAGCGACTCCCGGGCCGAGTTTCGCGTGCGCGAGCTCGACTTCGATACGCACACCGAGATCGTCGTGTCTCCCGAAGACGATATCGAACTGCGTCGGCTGCACATCACCAACCGCGGCCGCGTACGCCGTAGCCTGGAGATCACCTCCTACGCCGAGGTGGTACTGGCGCCGGCCATCAGTGATGCCATGCACCCGGCCTTCAGCAACCTGTTCGTGCAGACCGAACTGGTGCCGGCGCTGCAGGCCATCGTCTGCACCCGCAGGCGGCGCTCCACCGAGGAAGCCGTCCCCTGGATGTGCCACCTGCTGGCCGCCCACGGCGTGGACATCGACGCCATTTCCTACGAGACCGATCGAGCGCGATTCATCGGCCGCGGGCGCAACGCTAGCGCACCGGCGGCGCTCGATGGCCATGTCCAGCAACTGTCCGGTACCGCAGGCTCGGTGCTGGACCCGATCGTGGCCATCCGCTGCCGTATCGCCCTGGAACCCGGGCAAACGGCGACCATCGACCTGGTGACCGGCATCGCGGACAGCCGTGAGGGCTGTCTGTACCTGATCAACAAATACCGCGACCGGCACCTCGCCGATCGCGTGTTCGACCTCGCATGGACCCACAGCCAGGTGTTGCTGCGCCAACTCAATATTTCGCAGGAAGATGCCCGCCTGTTTGAACAGATGGCCGCTTCGATCCTCTACGCCAATGCCTCGTTGCGCGCGGAAAACAGCATCTTAATGGCCAATCGACGTAATCAATCGAGCCTCTGGGGCCAGGCGATCTCCGGCGACCTGCCCATCGTCCTGCTGCAGATCGCCACCGTCGACAACATCGAGCTCGTCCATCAGATGGTCAAGGCCCATGCCTACTGGCGGCAAAAGGGGCTGATGGTGGACCTGGTCATCTGGAACGAAGACCAGGCCGGCTATCGCCAGCAACTCCAGGACTTGATCATGGGGGTGGTGACGTCCGGCAGCGAAGCCTCGCTGATCGACCGTCCAGGAGGAATTTTCGTGCGCCCGGCACAGCAGTTGTCGAACGAGGACCGTACGCTGATCCTGTCGGTGGCACGCCTGGTGCTGAGCGAAGAAAACGGCGGCATCGCCGAACAGGTTCATCGGCGTCATGCAATCCCGGTACACCCGGCGTTCGTCCCCACGCTCAAGCGCCAGTCAAAGGCAACGCAAGCGACCCTGCCCGCCATCGAAGGTCTGCTGTTGAGCAACGCCTATGGCGGTTTCAGTGCCGATGGCAGCGAATATGTCATGACCTTGCAGCCTGGCAGGCCGACGCCGGCGCCATGGGCCAACGTGCTGGCCAACCCGCACTTCGGCACGGTGATATCCGAAAGTGGTGGCGCTTACACCTGGATGGAAAACGCCCACGAATTTCGCCTGAGCCCTTGGCATAACGACCCGATCACCGACGCCAGCGGCGAGGCGATCTATGTGCGCGATGAAGAAACCGGGCATTTCTGGTCGGTGACGCCACAGCCTTGTCCCGGTACTGGCGCGTACCGCACCCGGCATGGCTTCGGCTACAGCGTCTTCGAGCACGATGAAGACGGTATCCACACCGAGTTGTGGGTGTATGTGGCGCCGGATGCTTCGATCAAGTTCTCGCATTTGCAGATTCGCAATCGCTCAGGCCGCGCAAGGCGCCTGTCGACGACCTGCTATGTCGAGTGGGTGCTGGGCGACTTGCGCAGCAAATCAGCGATGCATGTGGTGACGGAAGCCGACCCCAGCAGCGGCGCACTGTTCGCCAGGAACGCCTATTCGATCGAGTTTTGCGAGCGGGTGGCGTTCCTCGATACCGACTCGACCGACACCAGAATCAGCGGTGATCGGACTGAATTCATCGGCCGCAACGGCAGCCTCAAGGCACCTGCCGGACTACAGCAGGCACGCCTGTCGGGCCGTACCGGTGGCGGTTTGGATCCCTGTGCTGCGATACAGGTTGCCCTCGACCTCGACAACGGTGAAGACCAGGACGTGATCTTCCGGCTCGGTGCCGCCAGAGATACGGCGTCCGCCCTGCGCCTGGTTCAACAGTACCGCGGCCTGGGCCCGGCAACTTCGCAACTGGAGGCGGTACGCGAGCATTGGCGTGCGCAACTGGGCGTGATTCAGGTCCAGACCCCCGACCCGAGCATCGATGTCATGGTCAATGGCTGGCTGATGTACCAGGTGATCGCCTGTCGATTCCAGGCCCGCAGTGGCTACTATCAGTCCGGCGGGGCCATCGGCTTTCGCGATCAACTGCAAGACAGCATGGCGATGATCCATGCCGACCCCGCCAGTGTGCGCGGCCATTTGTTGCTGTGTGCAGCCCATCAATATGCCGAAGGCGACGTGCAACACTGGTG
Organism: Pseudomonas sp. GM78; assembly: GCF_000282475.1. Taxonomy (GTDB): domain Bacteria; phylum Pseudomonadota; class Gammaproteobacteria; order Pseudomonadales; family Pseudomonadaceae; genus Aquipseudomonas. Next base: position 75 of record NZ_AKJF01000215.1, on the reverse strand, counting down.
GCACCCGCCGCTCGATCGGGGTGTGCGCAGTGGCTGTTCGGACGACTTCCTGTGGCTGGCGCTGGCGACCAGCCA
>NZ_AKJF01000214.1 GCF_000282475.1 Pseudomonas sp. GM78 | reverse complement strand
CACCGAGTGGTGGGGCAAAGCCTTTTGCTTACTTTTTGGCGTTTCGGTGCGCGTCAAGGTAGTTGTCGTGTCTGGTTTAACCGGTTCGCTTTTGCTCTGGATCTCGCTCGCGATTCAGGTACACATGGTTAGGCAATGTCCAGTTACGGACTTCTCGAGCCCATCGTCCTGGATTCTGACGCCGCGCTGCTTCGTATAACTGTTCACGCTGCCTCAGTGACGCGCCATCTTGACCTTGATGTCGCTGCGAAGGGGTGACGTATTTGAGCGCGCTATGACGGTGTTCATTGTTGTACCAGGCAGCAAACCGCATTACCCACATACGAGCCTCATCGAGCGACCCAAAAGGTAAGCTGGGCCACCGTGAGCCGTATTTAGCCGTTCGAAATAGAGCCTCGGCATAGGCGTTGTCGTTACTGACCCGCGGGCGACTGAAGGATGGCAGAACACCAAGGTCACGCAGCGCGGCGAGCATCGTCGCGCCTTTCATCGCGCTGCCATTGTCTGAATGAAGCACTAATGTATCCGGGCGAATCCCTTCACGTAAGCAGGCACGTTCCAGCAGGATGCTGGCATGTTCAGCACTTTCTGCCTCGTGTACTTCATTCATGACCAGCTTGCGGCTGTAGATATCTTTGACCATATACCAATAGAAAAAACGGCCTTTGACCGTACTCGGTAGCCAAGTGATGTCCCAACACCAAACCTGATTGGGTCCACTCGCCCTATGGGTCGTGAGCGGCCTGGCTTGTGGTCTTCGACTACGCCCACGTCTGTGTGCTTGGCCCGCTGATTTGAGCACTCGGTAAAATGTCGATTCCGAGGCCAGGTAGAGGCCTTCATCTGCTAACTTCGGCACGATTTCATGCGGTGTGAGGTTGGCACAATCAGGGCGATTGGCTGCATCCAAAATGGCCAAGCGTTCGCATTCGCTGAGCTTGTTGGCTGGTTCAGGACGGGCTGCGCCAGGCCGCCCATCCTCAGGTTGATGGCGCCACCGTTGCACCGTTCGCTCAGTGAGTCCCAACTCCTCACAGGCCGCACTTTGACGAGCCCCTGCTCTTACTGCGACGTCAATCAACTGAAGGGCAGCTGTGCGATCTGCAGCACTGGTCATTCGTCCTCGTCCTTGCCCCAGATCGCATCGGCCTTTTTTCGCAGCACCAACAACGCTGCCGTTTCTGCCAAAGCCGCTTCTTTACGCCGTAACTCACGCTCCAGTTGCTCGATCCGTTTGACCGAAGCGATATCTTTGACGGGCTCTTGCTGGGTCGGAGTATTAGCCTGCTCACAAGCTACACGCCACAGCACCAGATCCGCCGGCAAGATACCTGCACTACGGCAGTATTCCGAGATCTCCGCTTCACTCATCGTGGCTGTCTGAAGCACTGCTCTGAACTTGTCAGCGCTGCTCCAGCGCCCGTTGCGTTTACCTGTTCCTGCCATCTGTGCTCCTTGGGTCTTGGCCTCATTGCGCCAAGCCCGAAGTGTGACAGCAGTAATACCTGTTTGCTTAGCCAACTCTACGACCGTACGGTTGATAGGTGCCGACATTTGCTGCAACGCCCAGGCTTTCTCCTCAGCGGTATAACGTCGTTGTTTCATGAGACAGTCCTACGCCCTCCATCTATTGAGACGGGCGACAACTATCCTGACATGGAGGGGTTTGAAAAAGTGAGTCGCCGTAAGGGCGAAACCATAAGCCGCCGTTACCGCAGCAATGGATATGTACTCCAACAACAATCGCCCACAAGCTGTGACGCGGCATGGATCAACGGCCTGATCGGGTGGCGTTCGCGTCAGTCGACAAATTTATCGAATGGTTGGCCGCCTGCGCTTCGACGCGGCGATCCGATAAGCCGAATCCTTCATTGAAGCATCCGAAATTTCACGGCCGCCAGATTTCAACATCCTTCGCATCCACCGCCTTGGGCAACAAGCCTGCGGCAAAAAACGCGTCGGCGATTTTCTGCTGTTCTCCCAACTCATCGCTTTTCACCGGCTGCACCTGATAGCTGCGATGGGTGTTGGCGCTCTCGACGGTGTCTACCCCAAGGTTGCCCCATAGCGGGCTGAGCACCTGAGCCGCTTCACGGGGGTTGGATTTTACCCAGCTACCGGTCTTGTCCAGTTGCTCGTAGACCACCTTGAGCACCTCCGGGTGCGCCTTGGCGTAGCTCGTGCTGGTCAGGTAGTAGCGCTTGTAGCTGGCAAGGCCCGTGCCGTCAGCCAGGGTGCGGGTCGGCAGTTGCCGTTGCGCGCTGGTGAGGAAGGGTTCCCAGGTGACCCAGGCGTCGACCTTGTTGTTCTCGAACGCGGCGCGGCCATCGGCGGGCGACAGGTAGGCCGGCTGGATGTCGGAAAACGCCAGGCCGGCCTTGCTCAGGGCCGCGATCAGCAAATAGTGGGCGCCGGCGGCCTTGGTGACAGCGACCTTCTTGCCTTTCAGGTCCGCCAGTTGCTGCAGGGACGAGTCCTTGTGCACGACGATGGCCTGGGCCGAAGGCGAGGGCGCTTCCTGGGCAAAGTAGGTCAGCCGGGCCTGGGCGGCCTGGGCGAAGATCGGCACGGTGTCCGCCACGTCGGCGCTGATGTCGACATTGCCGACATTCAGCGCCTCCAGCAACGGCAGGCCGCTTGGAAACTCATGCCAGCTCACATCGATGTTCTGTTGCGCGAGGGTTTTGTCCAGGCTGCCCTGGGTCTTGAGCAGGGTGATGAGGGTCGATGACTTCTGGTAACCGATCCGTAGCGTTTCGCGGGCCTGGGATGGCAGGGAGAACGTCAGGGCCAGCGCAACGACCAGGCCGGCCAGTACTGGCCGTTGAAACTTCGCTAAAGCAGACGGGATGGATCTGGACATGGCACGCTCGATATCAGGAAAGGGAAGGGCTCACTGATCTGAATAATATGGTTATAAAAAATTTGTTTATAAATACATATTAGGAATTAGCTTAGTGAGTTTTTTTCATCAGAACGCGTACTGCAAACGGGTGTAGTAATACCCACCGGTGAAACCGAAAGGTGAGTAGCTGCCCCAGTTGTCGCCGAACGAGGAGTTGGGCACGCCGATATGGTCGGGGTATTTGTCGAACAGGTTTTGCGCGCCGACGGCGACGGTCAGTTGTCGGGTCAGGGCGTAGGCGACATCGAGGTCGGTGATCCATTTGGCAGAGTATTCGCGGTCCAGGCTCGGATCGGCAGAGCTGTTGACCTCGGTGTAGGTGCCATAGCGGGTCAGGCGCAGATTGACGTCGAAGTCGTGGATCGCCCAATCAGCCGAGAAAATCGCCTTGCTGCTGGGGGAAGTCTTGGTGATCAACGCCCGGGCCTGGCGCCCCATCAGTTGATAGCTGCTGTTCAGGGCGGTGAGCTGGGACGGGGTCTGGTCGACGCTGAGGATTTGCGTGTGGTTGTAGTTCAGCGCCGCGGTCCATCGCACCGAGCCGAACGCATTGAGGTTCTGCCGGTAGTTACCCACCACATCGACCCCGGAGGTACGCGTACTGGCGCCATTGGTGAAAAACTGCGCCCCGGCGGTCGCGGGCACGCCAATACTGTCGAGCAGGGCGGCGACACCCGGGCCCTGGAAGCGTTCGCTGAGCACCAGGCGGTCGCGCAGGTTGATCACGTAGCCGTCCACGGTCAGGCTCAGGTCCTCGCCGGGTGTGAGGGCGAAGCCGAGGCTGAAGTTGGTTGAGCGCTCGGGTTTCAAGGACTCGGCCCCCAGCGCCTGGGCACCTGCCGAGTCCACCGGCAGGATGACGTAGTTATAGGACTGGTAGACGCCATTGATGGTGTCGAACCCGGTTGAGCGCGCGGTGAAGACCTCGTTGGCCAGCGATGGCGCACGGAAGCCGTTGCTGATGGTGCCGCGCACCGAAAACACCGGGTTGAATTCGTAGCGGCTGCTGATCTTGCCGCTGCGGGTGCTGCCCACGCCTTCGTTGTAATGTTCGTAGCGCGCCGCGACGCCCAGGTACCACTGCTCGACGGGGTAGAAACCCAGGTCGATGTAAGTGGCGACGTTGTTGCGACTGACTTTTTGCGCGTCGTCAGGGGTGATGCCGTTGGTGACCTGGGCGCCCGGATCAGGGCGTTGGCCGGCACGCGGATGACCTGCTGGGAACACGTAGCCGCCGTCGATATAGGACGCCTCGGAGCCCGCACGCGTCTCGTAGCCGTCGCGCCGATGCTCGAAGCCGAAGGCGACGTCCAGTGGTTTGGACAAGCCGATCTCGTAACTGTTTTTCAGGTCCAGGTTGCTGGTCCACTGATCGGCGATGTAGATGCCGGAGGTGAATTTGTTCGGCGTGTTTTCGCCCAGCGACGGGTTCTGGTTGTCGTAGGTGCGTTGCTTGGCGTAGTTGCGCCCGTAGGTGCTGCTCAAGTCCCAGGCCCAACCGCCGATGCCGATGTCGTCACCCCGGGCACCGAAGGCGGACTGGAAGTCGGTTTCGTTGATCAGCCAGTAAGGGCTGTAGCCGTCGGGAAATCCATTGGGGCCGGTGGTGATGGTGTTGCGCCCGCTGGGCAGGCGGAAGTTCTGGCCATCGTTGTTTTCCCGTGTGGCCAGGGTCGAGAACGAATAGAGCGTCACGGCTTCGTTCAATGGCAGATCGAGGTTATAGGCGGCATCCGCCAGTTGGCTGCGCGGCAGGCCGTAACCTTTGTAGGTGTGGTGGCTGGCCGTGGCCTCGCGCGGGTCGGGCGAGCCGTCCGCCAATGGATAGTAATGCGAGGCATAGCCGTTGCTGCCGGCCTTGTTGTCGCGTTCCTGGTAGCGGGCGTCGAGCGAGACGTTGAGCACGCCGGCCTGGCCCACTTCGAAACCATAGTTGAGGGCTTCCTGTGCGGTCCCTCGCTTACCGTCGTAGTTCTGGCCCAGGGTCGTGTCGGAGCTGCCGCCGGTGGTCTGCTTGAGGATGATGTTGATCACCCCGGAGATGGCATCCGACCCGTATTGGGCGGCCGCGCCGTCGCGCAGCACCTCGATATGATCGATGGAGGCCACCGGGATCAGGTCGAGGTCGCTGGGGGCCGCGCCGCTGTTGATGCCATTGATGTTCAGCGTCGCACTGGTGTGTCGACGCTTGCCGTTGACCAGCACCAGCACATGGGAGGCGGTCAGGCCGCGCAACGTCGCCGAGCGCACCACGCCGCTGGCATCCCAGCCCGCCCGGTCGGGCAAGTTGAAGGACGGGATGAACTTGCTCAGCGCCTCCAGCAGGCTCGGTTTGCCCACTGCGCGCAGTTGATCGCCGGTCACCACGTCGATCGGTGTCGGGCTGGTGGTGACGGTGCGTTGTTCGGCGCCGCGGTTACCGGTGACCACCACCGTATTGAGGGTGGGCGCGCTGGTTTCGGCGGCCTCGAGGTTGAACGAGGCAAGGCTGCAGGCAATCGACAGTGGTAGCAATAAGGGTCGGTAGGTTAGCGCTGTATCGCGCTTTGGGTGGTTGGACATAAAGGTGAAGCTCCTGATTGGCGGGTGAATTCCATGTCACTTCTTGCGCGCGGCGACGGCCTCGATTTCGACCAGGCCGCCAGGCAGCGGCAGGGCCACCACTTGAACGGCGGTGCGTGCCGGTTTGTTCGGTTGCGCGGCGCTGCCGAAGAACGGCGTATAGCCTTGCTGCAATCCGGCGAAATCCAGCTTGCCGCCCTTGGCCGGGTCACCCACCAGGAACACCCGCAGTTGCACCACATCGCCCAGGTCCAGGCCCTGGCTCTGCAGCACACCCTTGAGCTTGTTGATGATCGAGGTGGTCTGGGTCGCGGTGTCGCCGTAGGCGGCAAAGGAATCCTTTGGCGCATTCGGGTCATGCAGGTCGGCCAGCAGGCCACTGACGAACAGCAGGTCGGTTTGCGCCGGCACCGACACCGCCAGCGAGATCGGGAAGTTCGAGTTGGGCAGGGCGACGCGTTTGATCTCGTCGGCGTGGCTGCTGAGTGCGGTGGCGGTCATGAGGATCCCTGTGAGCAAGGTGATGGCTTTCATCGTTCAGTCCTTTCATTCAATGGGTCAGGCGGCGACGCCCGGTTGATTGCGCTCGGCGTGCCGGCCGATCAGCGAAACGATGCGCCGTGCCGAATCGGCGGCGCTGTTCTGCCAGATGCCGACACCGCCGTGGGCCAGGGCATCGCTGGCCAGGTAGGTGCGGCCCTGGGGTTGGTTGAGGAGTGCGTAGGCGCTCTCGCCGACTTCGTCGTTGACGATCCACGGGCCCTTGCTGAACGGCACCTTGGCCCAGTTGATGGCCACCGGTTTTTGCAGCTTGGTGCTGTGGCCGGGGTGCAGCAGTTCCACCGCCTGGCGGGAGGAGGCGAACTGTTCGGCGAGGGATTTCTTGCTGAAGGCCTGGGCCGATTCGCTGGTGTTGTAGGCCGCCACCAGAATCCCCTGGGCGCTGTTGAGGCGATCGCTGGGGTACCACAGGCCTTTGACTTCATGGTCCAGGTAAGAAAGGCCGCCGTAGATGTTGAAGTCGGTTTCCCAGAACCGTGGCGACTGCCAGGCGACCTTGTTCGCCTGATCGCTTTGCGCGCTCTGGATCGCTTGCTTGAACGGCTGGCTGAAGTTGCTCGGCAACTTGGCCAGCAGCGGCAGCGGTACCGTGACGATGGCGTAGTCGGCGTTCAGGGTCTGGGTGGCGCCGGTCTTGCGATCGCGGTAGGTGATGCGGCTGCCAAGCTCGGCGGTCTGGATGTCGCTGACTTCGGCATTGAAGCGCACCGCATCCTTGAGTTTTTCGTAGAACGCATAAGGGATACGGTCCATGCCACCGACGGGCTGGAACATGGTCGAGGAGAACTCCGGGATTTCATCGAACACCAGCGCGCCCCAGAGTTTGGGATTGAGCAGGGTCTGCAGTTCCAGCGGCGCACGGGTGATGCCGGTCTGATCGCCCGCGCCCGGTACGCGGGTGTAACCCGAGCGCACTGAACCCTTGTATTGGAAGTCGGCATTGAGGTCGCCGTAGACCTTGAGGAAACTCAGCAGCGCCTTGCGATCGTCAGCGCTCAGGTCCTGATCCAGGGCTTTGCGACTGACCGTGCGCGCCAGCAACTCGGACAACTGCCCACGGGTATCGTTGACTGCCTGGCGCAGCTGGAACGCCGGCTGCTTCGGGTCCGGCAGGGCCAGGGCGTTGCGGCTGCTGTTGACCAGCACTTGCAGCTCGACGCCCAACTCGCGGCAGTAGCTGAGGATGGTCTGGTGATGGCTGGGAATGCGCGCGGGACCGGCGTTGAAAAACTGTCCGTCATCGAAGTCGACGGTCTGGCTGACGCCGTCGTCGAAGTCGATTTTGCTGCCGCGACGCAGGGTCCAGTTGCGCCCGCCCACCCGCTCGCGGGCTTCGAGAATGGTCACGGTAAAGCCGGCCTTGCGCAGCTCATAGGCGCTGACCAGCCCGGAAATACCGGCGCCGACCACCACCACATGTTTGCCTTTGCCACTGTTGCCCAGTTGCAACGGATTGAAGGTCGAGGCTACGGCCTGAGGCGTCAGCCCCAGTGCGCCGAGGGCGCTGACAGCGGCGGAATAGCCGCCGACGGCGGCGATGCGGGAAATCAGTTCCCTGCGGGTGAAAGCCATAGTGATGCTCCTTGCTATGTTTGCCTGTTTGGGTGGGTCAAAGGTCGTAACGCACGGACAGCAGAACGGTGCGCGGGTCGTTGATCGAGTAGAAGCGGGCGCCGCTTGAAGGCACGTAGCCGACCGACTGCGGATACGCGCGATCGAGCAGGTTTTTCACCGCCAGGGTGGTGGTCCAGTGACCGTCGCCGGAGATGTAGCGGGTGTTGGCGTTCCAGAAGGTCTGCTTGGGGATTTCCTGGATGTTGTCGTTCAGGGCGTTGGCGTAGGACTTGGTCTGAAACTGCGCATCGGTGCCCGCGAGCAACGTGCCGGGCAATCCGGCCGGGATGGTGTAGTTGAGGCCGACGCTGGCGTTCCAGCGCGGCGAGAACACCAGTTGCTTGCCGTTGGCATCAACGCCTGCGCCGGCGGCGTTTTCGAAGTCGTCGTACTGGCTTTCCAGGTAGCCGACGTTGGCGGTCAGTTGCAGGTCGCGGGTAAGCGCGGTAAGGGTTTCCAGCTCCACGCCATAGGTGTGCGCCTTGCCAACGTTGGTGCGCAGGCTGACGCCGAGCGCCGGGTCGTAGGCATTGGTCTGCAAGTCGTCGTAGTCGTTGTAGAACAGCGCGAGGTTGGCGCGCAGGCGGCGGTCGAAGAAGTCACCCTTGAAGCCGGTTTCCCAGGTGGTCACGTCTTCCGGCGAGAAGGCCTGTTCAGCGGCGGCCTGGGTCGGCGCGCGGTTGTCGAAGCCACCGGCCTTGAAGCCCTTGGCCACGTAGGCATATTGGTTCAGGTGCGGGGTCCAGGCGTATTCGAAGCCGACCTTCGGGCTGGTGGACTGCCACGACTTGCTCGAATCGGCGCTGAAATTGGTCCCGGTGATCTGCCGCTCGGTGGTGATGGCGTAGTTGGTGTAGTCGAAGTTCTTGTGCTCGCGGGTAAAGCGCAGCCCGGCGATCAGCGACAGTTTCGGCGTGACCTTGTAACTGCCCTGGCCATACAGGGCGTAGCTCTCGGTGCGGGTCGTGCTGTATTGACCCTGGCCAATCACCCGGTTGCGTGCGATGGAATAGGTGAGGTTGTCGCGGTCGGCGTCAAAGGTTTCGCGGTACGCATACAGGCCGGTGCTGAAGCTGAAGTCGTCGTAGTCGCCGTTGAGTTGCAGCTCCTGGGTGACGTAGTCCTGCTTATAGAGAATCAGGTTGTTCTGGATCAGTTCCGCCTGGCCCGAGTTGTCATAGTTCACGGGCTGGTGGAAGGCCGAATAGGCGGTCACCGACTTGAAGTTCAGGTGATCGTCGATGGCATGGATCGCGCGCAACACCGAGCTGCCCTGGTCCAGGCGGTTTTTCGGATTGAGGCTGCTGTAGCTCTTGAACTTGTCGAAGCGGCCGTTGGCATCAAACGGCGTGTAACTGGTGGTGTCGCCACGGTCGAACGTACCGGCCAGGGTCAATTGCACATCCCAGGGCGAATCGTCGGGGTTGTAGCGCAGCTTGCCGCGATAGGACTGGATGTCGACGTTGTTCACATCCGAGTGGCGTGTCGGGTTGGAGACCGTGCCGTCACGGGTCAGGCGAATCGCCGAAAAACTGCCGAACAAGGCGTTGTCCACCAGTGGGCCGCTGATCAGCAGTCGACCGTTTTGCGCGTTGTAGTCGCCGGCAGCGAGTTCGAAGAAACCACGGGTTTCCTGGGTCGGATCGCGGGTGATCACGCGGATCGCGCCGGCGCTGCTGTTGCGTCCGTACAACGTGCCTTGCGGGCCGCGCAGGACTTCGACGCGCTCGACGTCGTTGAAGTCGAGCATCGAGGAAATGGCCCGCGGGATGTACAGGTCGTCGGCGTACACCGCGACGGCGGACTCCTGGATCGGATCGGTTTCGCCAATACCACGAATCCCGTAGGTCTGCGCGCTGTAGGAGATCGACTGGCGACTGAGGGTCAGGTTCGGCACCTGTCCGGAGAGGTCGCGGATGCTTTTGATCTGCTTGTCTTCCAGGGCCTTTTCGTCGAACGCGGAAATCGCCAGCGGGGTCTTTTGCAGGTCTTCGCTGTGGTGTTCGGCGGTAACGGTCACAACGGGGAGGGCACCCTCCCTGGTGGTTTCGTCGGCGTGGGCGGACAAGCCGGCGATCGCCAGCGAAACGGCCAGCGTCAGGCGGGTTGAATGGAAGGTGGTGTGCATGGTGAACCCCGGATACGGCGTTGGCGTTGATGTTTTTTTTCGGCAAAGCGTTGCCGTGGCCATGGTTTGAAAGCCATGGCGGCGCTGGCTTGAGCCGGTTTCTGGTTTGGGTGAAGCGGTTGACCGTGGAGTGGTGTCGGCCGGAATAACGAATGGTTCCGTGGGCCTCCACCTGGTCAGGGGTCGGTGATGGTTGTAACAGTATTTATATAAGTGGCGGGTGTAAAAGTCCGATTAGTTATAAGGTAATTATAAAAATTAGACATTAATATTGTTATTTAAATGCGTAAGTCTGATGTTTTATTTTCACAGACATGACGTCATCGCGGGCAAGCCCGCTCCCACAGGTTGCGCGTGACCTGTGGGAGCGGGCTTGCCCGCGATGACGGTGGATCGGCTGGAATTAATACCCGCGTTGTACGTTCGCCTGATTCTCAAGGGCCAGGCCATTGAGAAACCGCTCAAGGTTGGCCAGGAAGCTGTCAGCGATTTCATGACGGCTGTTACTGGAAATCGCCGAAGTATGGGGCGACAGACGCACCCGTGGATGGGCATAGAGCGGGTGACCGTCCGGCAGCGGTTCGGGTTCGGTCACGTCCAGCGAGGCCAGGCCGATGGTGCCGTTATCCAGGGCTTCCAACAGCGCCCCATGATCGAGCAAACCGCCCCGGGCGATGTTGATCAGGTGCAGGCCAGGCTTGGCGCTGGCGAGCACGGCACTGTCGACGATATGCCGGGTCGCCTCGGTCAGGGGCGCGGCCAGTACCAGGTGATCGGCACGCGAAAAAAGCTCGTGGATATCCCGCGCCGCTTCCACGCCTTCAACCTCGAACGGCGTCTGGCTCTGACGCAACGCCAGCACCTTGATGCCCAGGGCACGGGCCTTGGTCGCCAGGCTGCGGCCGATGGCGCCAAAACCGAGGATGCCCAGGGTGGTGCCCTTGAGCGGTGTCAGCGCGGTGAAATTCCATTGCGCGTCATGCACCCAGATGTCCGGCAAGCGCTTGGCCGCGGCGAAGATCGCCGCCAGCGCGAACTCGGCGATGTTCTCGGCGGCGCTGCCTCGCGAGGTACTGACCGGCGGGCCGTTGAACAGCCAGGTCGGGTAGAAGTCGATGCCCGATGACACCACCTGAATCCATTGCAACCCATAGGGCCAACCCGGCGGCGGGGTGTCCGGCGCCTGATAGCCGCGCACATTGATCGGCCGCGCCAGCAGGATCCCGACTTCGGCCGGCAGGTCGCTGGGGACCCCGGCCGGCACGCCGATGACGCGGGCTTCGGGGTGGGTCTGCGCGAGGCGCTGGCGGATCACTGCGTTGAAGTCTTCATCCAGTTGGCTGGCGATGACGAGCTGGCTCATGGGCGTTCCTTGGACTGGGACGTGGATTGGCGCTGGGCAAAGGCGGCTTTGCCGACGCCCTGCAAAATGGCGTCGTTTTGCGGTGTGTGGACGCGACTGCAAAGCACATCGCGGTAATGCCTTTGCAGCGGATTGCTGCGTGACAGGCCGGGATTGCCCGACGCTTCGATGGCCAGCTCCACGGCGCGAATCGCGTTGCCCGTCACCAGGTACTTCAGTTGCGCCGCGTTGCTGGCGGGCGTGCGACCCTCCGCCGCCGCGTCGAGCAGGCTACGGTTGGCAAACAGCAAGGTGTCGATATGCCCGACAATTTCCTGGAAGCGTGGCAGGGTCGCAAGCGCGGCACCAAGGTTGGACGGTGCGCGGGTTTCCAGCCAGCCCACCAGCCAGTCGCGGGCGGCCTGGGCCACCCCGTCGTAGACCGATGACAGCAACACCGACATCCAGAGAAAACCGTCGCCATCGAGCTCCGCTTGCGGCACGCTCCAGCGGCTGACGCTGACCGCGTGGTCCAATGGCACCAACACATTGTCGAACACCACCTCGTGGCTGCAGGTGGCGCGCATGCCCAGGTGATCCCAGTCTTCGATGATGCTGATCCCCGGCGTGTCCTTGTGCACCAGCCAGGCACCGACCAGCGGATCCTCATCGGTGCTGCGCGCCCAGACGCTGAACCAGGTCAGGCCATGGCTGCCAGTGGAGTAGATTTTTCGGCCGCTGATGCGCCAGCCTGCCGCGGTGCGCCTGGCGACGGTTGCCGGCAGTCCACCCCGTGCGGGGGTTCCAAGGTCGGGTTCAACGCGCAAGGCGTTGATCAGCGCGCCATCGCGCACGGCGTCTTGCGCCACCTGCAAGCGCAGCGCCTCGGGCCAGTTTCGGTTGTCCTGCAGGCGCGAATGCTGGAGGTACTGCATCACCAGGATCAACGCCGTCGAAGGCTCGCCCTTGGCGATCGCGCTGATGGCCTTGCGGGCGTGTGCGAGGCTCGCACCGCCACCCCCCAGGGCTTTCGGCACGGTCAATGCGACCAGGCCGTGCTGATGCAGCAACTTGAAGTTGTCGTGGGGGAAGGCGCCGCTTTCGTCATGGACGTGGGCACTGGCACCCAGCTGTTCGCTGATGCGTTCAAGCAGGGCTTCGAAATTGGCCACTTCGATGGATCGCAGGGGGGGAGACAGTTGAGAAGAAAGACTCATGGTGTTTTCACTCGATCAAAGGGGTGGGTGCCGGTTCAAAGCGGCAGCAACCGAAAACTCTTGTCCCATAGCGGGTCGACATCGAGCCGTTCGCTGACCACGCCGGCGTCGAAGAACAAGTCGGCGACTTCCTGCTGCGAAGCGATCGCCTGATCATTCACTTCGATGATTCTCGAGGCCTGGCTGCGGTTGTTGTACATGTCGAGGAACACGCTTTTGTCGACGCCCAACAATTGCGCCGACTTGGCGGCCCAAGGCTCGGGATTGTTGTTGATCCATTCCAGGGTGCGCGCCTGGCGTTGCAGGTAGTCCTGAATCGCCTGCTTGCGCAGCGGGTCTTCCAGGGCGGCGGGGCGCGCGGCGATCAGGTAGTTGCCGGACAGATAGCCCAGCGCGGTTTTCAGCACCCGCGCGCCACTGCGAAATTTCGCCAGCTGGATGAACACGCCATAGATCACCCACGCATCGAGCTGACCGCTCTGGAACGCGGTGAAACCGTCCTGGGGCGTGAGCGCCACGGCGGTGATGTCCTTCATGGTCAGCCCCTGTTCCTTCAGGGCCTTGATCAGAAAATAGTGCGAGGTGGTGGAGCGCACATAACCGACGCGTTTGCCGCGCAACTGCGCGACCGACTCGATGTTCGACGTCTTGGGGATCAGGAACACCTGGTTGTTCACGTCGCCTTGCAGCACCGCGATCAGCTTCGGTTGGCGGTGGCTCTGGATCGAGAAAATCGGCGGGATTTCGCTCATTGAGCCAACGTCCAGGCTACCCGAGGCCAAGGCTTCGACGATCAGGTTGCCGCCGGCAAATTCCGCGTATTCGACTTTGTAGGGCGTGTTGGCGGTGCCGGCGTCTTCGGTGAAGTACGAGTCCTGGCCACGGTAGGTGGCGACGCCCAGGGTCAAGTCCGAGAGGCTTGGCGCCTGGGCGAAGGCACGCGAGGGCAATCCCAGGGAGGACAATCCCAACGCACCGAGGGCGATAGAACTGGCCGTGAGAAAGCCGCGACGATTGAACTGTCCCTGTGTGATTTTGTTCGTCATGGTCAGGCTCTTGTCAGATGGCGGGATTCACTCATGCCAGCGCCTCGCTGTGTTCCTGAGTGTGGGCCGCGATGGGCGCATGACGGTTGACCGGTACTTGCAGGCCAAGGTGCTCGCGCAGGGTGTCGCCGCGGTACTCGTCGCGGAACAGGCCACGCTGTTGCAGCACCGGTACCACCAGCTCGGTGAAATACTGCAGGCCGTCCGGCAACAGTGAGTTGATGATGAAGCCGTCCGCCGCACCCTGTTCGAACCACTTCTGGATGGCGTCGGCGACTTGTTCGGGGGTGCCGACAAAATCGCGACGCGGGCGGGAGAAGCGCAGGGCCACTTCACGCAAGGTCAGGCCCTCGTCCCTGGCCAGCTGCTTGATCCGGTCCGATCCGCCTTTCTGGCTGTTGGAGCCCAGGTCGCCCAGTTCGGGGAACGGTGCATCCAGCGGGTACTGGCTGAAGTCATGGTCATTGAAGGGACGGCCGAGGGCGACGATGGCGTCTTCGATGGTTACCAGCTCCACGGCTTGCTGATAACGGCTTTCCACCTCACTGGCATCGCGCCCCACGATCGGGCGGATGCCCGGCAGGATCGACAGTTTCTGCGGATCGCGGCCGAAGCCAGCCGCGCGTTGTTTCAGGTCTTGATAGTAGGTGTGCGCATCGTCGAAGCCCTCGGGGCTGACGAAAATCGCGTCGGAATTTTCGGCGGCGAAATTGCGACCGGCCTCAGAAGTGCCGGCCTGGAAAATCACCGGCTGACCCTGCTTCGAACGGGAGATGTTCAGCGGGCCTTTGACCGAGAAAAATTCGCCCTTGTGCTCCAGTGCATGCAACTTGCCTGGGGTGAAGAACTCGCCGCTTTGCTTGTCATAAGCGAAGGCATCGTCTTCCCAGGAATCCCACAAGCCCTTGACCACATTCACATGCTCCTTGGCGATGCGGTAGCGCACGGCATGAGGTGGGTGTTCGCTCTTGCCAAAGTTATCGGCGGTGCCGCTGAGCCACGAGGTCACTACGTTCCAGCCGGCGCGACCGCCGCTGATGTGATCCAGCGAGGCAAACTGGCGGGCGACCTGGAACGGTTCGGTGTAGCTGACCGTGACGGTCGCCACCAGCCCGATGTGCTGAGTGGTGGCGGCCAGGGCCGAGAGAATCGTCAGCGGTTCGAAGCGGTTAAGGTAATGCGGGCTGGATTTCTCGTGGATGTGCAGGCTATCGGCAATGAACACGAAATCGAATTTGGCCGCTTGCGCCAGTTGCGCCTGCTGCTTGTAGAAGTCGAAGCTCACGCTGGCGTTGGGCCGCGCCTGCGGGTGGCGCCATTCGCCCCATCCATGGCCGACACCATGGACCATTGCACCGAGTTTCAGCTGTCGTTGTTTGCTCATGGTCTTACTCCTGGATCCGTCGCATCGTTATCGCGATGCCTGGTTGAGTTGGGCGCGCTTGGCGTTGAAGCTCTTGTCGAAGCCATGGGAAACGTCGATGTGTTTGCCCAGGATTCCTTCTTCCTGATAGATGTCGGCGGTGGTTTGCAGGCCGCTAATGACCTGGTCATCGATCTCCACCGGTTGCATGTGCGTGCCCTTGGCCACGGCGATATGCACGTCCAGCGGCAAGCCGGTCACGCGCGCCTGGGCGGCGGCGTATTCCTCGGGGTGGGCGTTGGTCCAGCGGTAGGCGCGATCGACCCGGGCGATGAAGTCGTCCAGTTGCTGGCGTTTGCCGGCGATGGCCTGGCTGGTGGCGGCGAAGTACAGATGGTTGGTCAGCAACTTCTCGCCGCTGACCAGCACCTTGGCCTGATTCTGGGTGGTGGAAATGGTGGTGTAGGGATCCCAGGTCGACCAGGCGTCGGCGCTGCCGTTGTCCAGCAGGATTCGCGATTCGCTCGGCAGCAGGTAGATGAACTGCACGTCGCTGGTGCTCAGGCCAGCGTCACGCAAGGCCTTGATCGCCAGGAAGTGGCCGATGGAGCCGCGGGTGGTGACGATCTTTTTGCCCTTCAGGTCGCGGGCAGTGTTCAGTGGCGATGCCTTGGGCGCGAGGATGGCGGTGGTGTATCGCCCCTCGGCATGCACGATGCTGACGACCTTGATCGGCGCGCCGGCCCCCAGGGCGAACACATAGGGCGCATCGCCCAGGGCCCCGATGTCCACGGCACCGGCATTCAGCGCCTCGCCCAAGGGCGCGGCGGCCGGGAACTCGGAGAACTGGATGTCGTAGGGCACGTTCTTCAGCTCGCCGGACACCTCCAGCAGCACCTTGATCGAGGACTTCTGATTGGCCACCAGCAGCGGTTGCAGGTCGGCGGCGTGAGCGGTAGCAGCGAAGCCCAAGGTGAGGGAGAGGCTCAATAACAGGGATTTGGGTGACATGGGAACTCCAGGCTTGGTGCGTTTGGTAGGGCCTCCGCCTGGAGAAGGGGTCGGTCTGTGGTTGACGTTATCTCTATAAGAATCGACTGTGAAATTCTTTATGGTTATATGTTAATTATGAAATTAGTTAAATATGTTTGTGAATAATATGAATTAAATGCATTTGTTGTCGCGCAATGATCGTTCCCATGCTCTGCGTGGGAATGCCTTGACGGACGCTCCGCGTTCGGCTTTGGATTTGGGACGCGGAGCGTCCCAGGCTGCATTCCTTTGCTGCGCGTGGGGAGAGGGGGCGGGTGTGTGGGGGGGATTGGGTCCCGGTGCCTGTCAGGGCACCGGGACGCGGGTTGCTAGATCACGAAAAAGCCGTGGGTGCCGTCGCGGGCCAGTTGCTCGACCAGCCCGAACTCCCAGTCCAGGTAGGCTTGCATCGCTTCGCGCGGGTTATCGGTGCCTTCATAAGGGCGGCGATAGCGGTCGATGCGCGGTGACGCCAGATGGGTTTCGCCTTCTTCCAGAGGCAGTTGTGCGGCGATCCAGCTGGCGGTGCCACCCTTGAGCAAAAACACCGCCTTGCCGGTCAGCGCCTCGACTTCGGCCACCGCCAGGCGCGCCAGCTGACTGCTGCCGCAGGTCAGCACATAGCGCTCGGCGGAGGGTACGCGGGTCAGCGCTTCACGCAGTTGTCCGCGCAATGCCCACCAGGCACCAGGGATATGGCGCTTGACGTAGTTGGCGCTGCTGGTGAAATCCAGCACGGTGGTATCGCCCTGGGTCAGCCATTGGGCCAGGGTCTCGGGGCTCACTTCCTCGGCCTGCCGTGGCGCCGGGACCGCTGCCTGCCATGCGCCTTTTTCACTGAAGTGAGCCGGGGTCAAGTCATCCAGCACATGCACTTCCCAGCCCAGTTGCGCGAGCCAGGACGCGGACATGTTGGCGCGTACGCCATCGTCGTCCACCAGCACCAGGCGCGCGCCGCGCACACTGGCGAAGTGGTCGGTTTCCTGCACCAGTTGGCCGCCGGGGGTCGACCGGGCGGCGGGTAGGTGGCCGGCTTCGAATTCCTCCGGGGTGCGCACGTCGAACAGGTAGGTGCTGCGGGTCGGTTGCTGTTGCCAGTGTTGAAGGTCTGCCAGTGTGGCTCGGCCCACCCGGGCTTTGTCGGCGACGCTGCGGGCATCGCGGGAGGCCAGTTGCCGATGCTCTTCGCGGGTCGGGGCGAATTGGCGCGACTGACCGTGCTGCAGTTTTTGCCCGGCCAGGGTCCAGCCGATGGTGCCATTGCGCAGGGCTGAAACCGGGTTGGCGATGCCGGCGTTGATCAACGACTGCGTGCCGATGATGCTGCGGGTGCGTCCGGCGCAATTGACGATGATGCGCGTGGCCGGGTCCGGTGCCAGTTCCCGGGCGCGCAGCACCAGCTCCGCTCCGGGTACGCTGATGCCGGTGGGAATGCTCATGGTCTGGTATTCATCGAAACGCCGGGCATCGAGCACCACTACGTCGGCCTCGTTGTCGAGCAGGGCCTGGACTTCTTCGGCCGCCAGGGACGGTGTGTGGCGCCGGCTTTCCACCAGTTCGCCGAAGGCCTTGCTCGGTACGTTGACGTCGATGAACAGCTCGCCGCCAGCGCGGCGCCAACCGTCCAGGCCACCTTCGAGCAGGCTGACATTGACGTAGCCCAGGTCCTGCAAGCGTTGTGCGGCGATGCTTGCCAGGCCTTCGCCATTGTCGTAGACGGTCACCAGGGTATCGCGCCGGGGAATCCGCGAGAACACCTCCAGTTCGAGTTTCGACAATGCAATGTTGGCGGCGAACAGCGGATGGGATTCGGCGAAGGGGGCTTCTTCGCGCACATCCAGCAGTGCCAGTTCTTCACGGTCCAGCAGGGCTTGGCGAATCTCGGCGAAAGAACGGGTCGACAGGGTGCTCATAGGGCTTGGTTCTCTTTGGACAAATCCCAGATATTGGGCAGATAGGCGTTGGAATAACCGGAGATGAACAGTTTCTCGCTGCCGTCGGGCTGATACACCGCGCGCCGCACGGCCCCGATGTTGGCTCCATACACATGGATGCTGATCGAGACCTGGTCGTCAAAGGCGTTGCTGACTTGATGGATGTCGCCGATCTTGGGCGATACAGCCTCGACCTCTCCTGGCCGCAATTGCACCCGACCGCCATCGGCGATCAAGGCGCCGTCGTCGTTGCGTTTGAAACCTTGCGAATACTCCGCGCCACGCAGCATGCCGATCAGCCCCCAGACCCGATGGTCATGGATCGGCGTACTTTGCCCCGGCCCCCAGACAAAACTGACGATGCTGAAGCGCTGCCGTGAATCGGCGTGCAACAGGTATTGCTGATAGCGCTCGGGGTCTGGCCGGGCAAAGTCATCGGGCAACCAGTCGTCGTGGCTGACCAATTGGCTGAGCAGCTTGCCGCCGCGATGCAACAGATCACCCTCGCGGGGGTTGCCGTCGATCAATTCCGCCAGGGCGCCTATGAATGCTCTGAGTCTCTCCGGGTGTCGGGCCTGGGTCATGGCGATTCCATCGTTCGTTGTGAAAGTTGACCCCTTGATTTAAGCATAATGTTTTAGATCAATATGCGATTGTTTAATGATTAGGTTATAGCTGAATGGAATTTATTACCCAATCGCATAGCACCAGAAGCTATTGGCTGGTGGCATGACCTGTGGCCGGGCTATCCTTCTCCTGGTTATGGAACTATGCTTTTCAGACATCTTATTGACTGTTCTCTATGTGCGGGCCAAATGAAAATTGATGATATCGATGCCTTTGTAGAGGTGATCCGTTGCCAGTCCATCAGCCATGCCGCCGAGTCGCTGCAATTGACCCAGCCGGCCATCACGCGGCGCGTGCAGAACTTCGAGCAGGCCTTGGGTGTGGAGTTGTTCGACCGCAACACCAAGCCGCTTAAACCCACGTTGATCGGTACGCGGGTGTATGAACAGTGCCGCCTGATCCTGCGGGAAATGGATGCGCTGCGTGAACTGGTGGCCACCGACGCGCCACCGACCGGGCTGCTGCGCCTGGGGGTGCCGCAAACCATCGGCGACGTGGTGTTGCTCGACGCGCTCAAGCACCTGCGCATCGAATACCCCGACCTGCGGGCTCAGGTGGCGACGGGCTGGGGCAGTCAATTGGTGGGCAAGATCGAGCGCGGTGAGCTGGATGCCGCCGCGGCGCTGTTCCCGGCGGGCAAGATTTTCCCTGACAACATCGTTGGCGAGTCGATTGGCAAGATGGAACTGGTGGTGGTCTGCGCCAAGGCCCAATTGCCCAAGCGCCCGTGCAAGCTGGCTGACGTTTACCAGAGCGGCTGGATACTCAACCCCGACGGCTGCGGTTTCCGCGCCGGCTTGCAACGAACCCTGTCGGACCAGGGCCTGGCCCTGCGCGTCAACCTGGAAACCTTCGGCACCGAATTGCAGTTGGGCCTGGTCGCCGACGGCCTGGGACTGGGCCTGGTACCGCGTCCCTTGCTGGAGCGCAGCGTCCACCGCGAGCAGTTGGCGGCCATGCCGCTCAAGGATTTCAAGCCGGTGATGGACCTGTGGCTGATCTATCCGCATTTTCTCGGCAACCTGCAAGGGCCGGTCGACGCCTTTGGCAAGCTGGTGGCCGGTTCCTTGCAAAAGATCAAGAGCGCGGCCTGATCACTCAGGTCGCATATAATAAAAAAAAATCATGATTAGCTTAGATTAAAATGTGATTTTTATTATTTTTTAGCTTCCCATAGGCTGGCTGCAACTCGTTAAGGCCATCCAGGAAGTTTTGCCATGAGCAGTGTCAGCCCGTTATCCAGCGTCTCGAACAATGTCCGCCAGCGCGTCAGCCCCGAAGAGTGGGAGGTGCGGGTAAAACTGGCCGCGGCCTATCGCCTGGCGGCCTTGTTCAAATGGACCGACCACATCTATACGCATTTTTCCGCGCGGGTACCCGGGCCGGACGAGCATTTCCTGATCAACGCATTCGGGTTGTTGTTCGACGAAATTAGCGCCTCGAACCTGGTCAAGGTCGACATCGATGGCAGCATCGTCGACGACCCGACGGGGCTCGGCATCAATCCTGCCGGTTACGTGATCCACAGTGCGATCCACGCGGCCCGACCTGATTTGCAAGCCGTGCTGCATACCCATACGCGCGACGGCATCGCGGTGTCTGCCCAGCGCGACGGCTTGCTGCCGATCTCCCAGCACTCGATCGGTTTTTCCGGGCGGGTGGCCTATCACGGTTACGAAGGGGTCGCGCTGGACCTCGACGAGCGTGAGCGCCTGGTGGCGGACCTGGGCGATAAAAGCGTCCTGATCCTGCGCAATCACGGGCTGCTGACCGCCGGTATCAGTGTTGAGCACGCGTTCCAGCAACTGCAGGGGCTTGAGCGCGCCTGCAATATCCAGATCGCGGCGCAGGCTGGCGGCAATGCCGAGTTGATCTTTCCGCCTGCCGAGGTGGTGGCCAAGGTCGAGAAGCAGGCCGAGGTGTTCAAAAGCGGTGACGGACCGGGTGTGGCGCGACACTGGAATGCGCTGATTCGGCAGTTGGAACGCACGGATACGGCTTACAAGGAATAACCCGTAGGAGCGATCCTGCTCGCGAAAAACCGAGCGCGCCGCGGGGTGTCAGGCGGGTAGCGTTATCGTTAACGACCATCGTCGGAACGCCGCCCGGAGCCTGTCCGTCAACTTGTGACGATCTCCATCGGGGCCTCTACCAACGTTGGTCCATACCGCGTCGAAGCTTGTTGTGGGAGATT
>NZ_AKJF01000213.1 GCF_000282475.1 Pseudomonas sp. GM78 | reverse complement strand
CGAGGGGCCGGACGCTGGGGCAAGACTTTTTGGTTCCTTTTGTGGCGTTTGACAAAAGGGACTCGCCGTAAGGGCGAAACCATAAGCCGCCGTTACCGCAGCAACGGATATGTACTCAAACCACCAAAGAACCTGGTCGGCTACCAGGCCGCCAAGGTCAAGCCAACACCGACAAAGGCTCAGACATGAACTGACTGATCCGCGACCGCAACCATCGCTCCGCCGGATCATTGTCATGCACCCCGCTCCACGCCATCGACAACTGCGCCGCCGCAATCTCGAACGGCGGATCTTCAGCCCGCAACCCACACCCCTCCACCAACGCGCAAGCCGCATAATCGGGCACCGTGGCAATCATCTCGGTGCCGGCGAGCAACGCGCGCAAACCACTGAACTGCGGCACCCCCAACACCACGCGGCGGGTGCGGCCAACCTTCGCCAGATCCAGGTCGATATTGCCGCTCAGGTCCCCGGAAAACGAGACCATCGCATGGGGACGCGCACAGTACTCATCCAGGGTCAGCGTCCCCGGTCGCTTGTCACCGCGCAGCACCTTGCAGGGAATATCCCGCAGCTTCTTGCGCTTGGCATTGGCCGGCAGGTCGGTGGTGTAGCTGACGCCCACGGAGATCTCCCCCGACGCCAGCAAGGCCGGCATCAACAGGTAATTGGCCCGGCGTACGACCACGACAATACCCGGCGCTTCTTCCTGCAGCTTGCTCAGCAGTGGCGGAAACAAACCGAACTCGGCATCGTCCGACAGGCCAATGCGAAACACATCACAACTGGTCGCCGGATCGAACTCCTTGGCCCGACTGACCGCGCCGGAAATGGTGTCCATCGCCGGTTGCAGCTCCTTGAGAATCGCCACTGCCCGCGCCGTCGGCTCCATGCTTCTACCGTTGCGCAACAGCAAGGGGTCGTCGAACAGATCGCGCAACCGCCCCAGGGCCGCACTCACGGCCGGCTGGCCCATGAACAGTTTTTCCGCAACGCGGGTCAGGTTCTTCTCGAACATCAAGGCTTCGAAAATCACCAGCAGGTTCATGTCGACGCGGCGCAGATCGTTACGGTTCATAGGCACGGTTCCTTTTTGTGTTGAGCCAGGCGCGAGGCAGATTGTGTCTGACTTTACCCAAGACTGCCCGCCCCGGACGAGGAATTAACAACGTTTAACTCGCACGCCAGAGCCCTGGAGTTCAAGAATGAAGCCTACCGACACGGACATTCGCCATGGCTCAGTTGCAGCAAAGCGCCGCCCGCGCGGCAGTCGCGCAAACACAAGGCAAAAGCACCAGCGGCCTCAGCCCGCAGCGTGAACGGTTGGTCAAGCGACTGATCCTCGAGCGCCTCGGCGAAACCCTGCAAGTGATCGAACTGGCCGAGGCCTGTTCGTTGTCGCGCAGTCATTTCTCCCGGGCGTTCAAATGCAGCACCGGTTGTTCGCCCCAGGAATGGATCCGCCAGCAACGCATCGCCCGGGCCAAGCAGCTGATCCAGCACACCGACCTGAGCCTGACGCAGATCAGCCTCGAATGCGGCTTCTGCGACCAGGCGCACTTCTGCCACATGTTCACCCGCAGCGAAGGCATCAATCCGTTTGCCTGGCGTTGCCGCACAGTACGCGCCCTCCCCACCTCACCCGCACAAACAACCCCGCAGTAGCCGGCGATGGCGACCTTACGGACGCCATCGCCGACGCACATCAACCCTTGAGGAAAGCCAGCAGATCGGCGTTGAGCTGATCCTTGTGGGTGTCGGTCAAGCCATGGGGCGCACCGGGGTAGATCTTCAGCTGCGAACCCTTCACCAATCCTGCTGAAGCGATGCCCGCCGCCTCGATCGGCACCACCTGGTCGGCGTCGCCGTGCACCACCAGCGTCGGCACGTCGAACTTCTTCAGGTCTTCGGTGAAGTCGGTTTCCGAGAACGCCTTGATGCAGTCGTAGGCGTTCTTGTGGCCGGCGGTCATGCCCTGCATCCAGAACCAGTCGATCATGCCCTGGGACGGCGTGGCACCAGGTTGGTTGAAGCCGAAGAACGGGCCGCTGGCGAGGTCCTTGTACAGCTGCGAGCGATCCACCAGCGAAGCCTGGCGAATGCCGTCGAACACTTCGATCGGCAGGCCGCCGGGATTGGCGTCGGTCCTGAGCATCAGCGGCGGCACCGAGGAAATCAGCCCGGCCTTGGCCACCCGTGCGGTGCCGTGACGACCGATGTAGCGCGCCACTTCGCCGCCACCGGTGGAGAAGCCGAACAGCACGACGTTGTGCAAGTCCAGGTGGTCGATCAGTTGTGCCAGGTCATCGGCGTAGGTGTCCATGTCGTTGCCGAACCATGGCTGGCTGGAACGGCCATGCCCACGGCGGTCGTGGGCAATGACGCGGTAACCCTGGCCGGCCAGGAACAGCATCTGCGATTCCCAACTGTCGGCATTGAGCGGCCAACCGTGACTGAAGACGATCGGCTGACCGGTCCCCCAGTCCTTGAAATAAATCTCGGTGCCGTCGCGGGTGGTGAACGTACTCATGGGGCGTGCTCCTTACGTGGGGTTTGAGTAAATCAATCGGATGCGCGGCCCATTCGTTCGGCCAGCCGCGCCACGCGCTCGCCCAGGTGTGCCGCGGTGCAACGGTCCTCGGCGGGCGGTGCCAGGTCGGGGGACTGTTCGACATTCGACTGGGCCATGACGCCCAACGAACTGCCCAGCCGGTTCATTTGCCCGTCGAACACGCCCGTGGCGGAGCGTGCGGGCAGCAGGTCGAGGCCAACCCAGATCATCGAATGCTGGGCGGCGAACACCGCCATCTGCAGCAAGGTGTTGAGTTTGTCGCCGCACAGGCAGCCGGAATTGGTAAAGCCGGCCGCCAGTTTGTCGCGCCACGGTTGCGCCAGGTAGAACGCCGCCGTGGCCTCCATGAAGGCCTTGAAGGCCGCCGAAGCGCTACCCATGTAGGTCGGGGCACCGAAAATGATCGCGTCGGCGTGGTGCAAATACGCCCAGTGTTCGTCCACATCTTCGACGGCAATGAGCCGGCAGGTGCTGCCCACGTGCCGTTGCACGCCCTGGGCCACGGCTTCGGCCATGACCCGGGTGTGCCCGTAACCGCTGTGATAGACCACCACCACGTTGCTCATTTCCGGCGTCCTTTGTGGGCGTGAGCTGGCTTCCACACGACCGGTGGAAGTTGAAGAGGCAGAGTTTTGGGCGTAGACCGGACGCACGACGAGTTAAACGTTGTTAATTTTCCCTGGCGCGCCAAAAGTCCCGACGGAACGGTTTACCGCGTCCCCGACCAATGTTCACGGGGCGCCCGGCTTTACCTGATACTCAACATTCAATGCACTTGAACAACAGTCACCCGCGCAGCGCATTGCACGGCGGCAAAAACCTGAGGAATATGCTCGAAAAGCGCGTTCCAGACGCATGCAGACAGGAGTGACCCGTTGACCCTCGCCCCCGAACAGGCTGTGCATTTCGGCCCCTACAGGATCTACCCCGGACAACGTCTGGTGATGGAATCCGAGCGGCCCCTGCGCCTGGGCCGACGTGCCATGGACATCCTGTTGATCCTGCTGGAACACGCCGGGAAGGTGGTCAGCAAGCAACACCTGATGGCGCAAGTCTGGCCCGACAGCGTGGTGGAAGAGATCAACCTGCGGGTGCACATGGCCGCCCTGCGCAAGGCCCTCGGCGACGGTCAGGCCGGCCAGCGCTACATCGTCACCGTGGCCCAGCGTGGCTACAGCTTTGTTGCGCCGTGTTCGCTGGGGCACAGCGGGCAAGGTCCACACAGCGATGCCGTTGCGTCGAGTGGCCACAACCTGCCCTTGCGCCGCACCCGCCTGATCGGCCGCCAGGTGCTGGTCGATAATCTGGTGGCGCAACTGCCGCGCCAGCGCTTCATCACCCTCGTCGGCCCCGGCGGCATCGGCAAGACCACCGTCGCCCTGCGCGTTGCCGAGCAACTGATCGGCCGCTACCGCGACGGCATCCGCCTGCTGGACCTGACGCCGATCAACGATCCGGAAATGATCAGCGGTCACCTGGCGGCAGCGCTGGAACTGTCCCTGCACGACAGCGAACCGATGAACAGCCTCGCCACGTTCCTGCGCGAACGGCATATGCTGCTGGTGATCGACAACTGCGAACACCTGATCGACAGCGTGGCGCTGTTGTGTGAGAGCCTGCTGCGTGGCGCGCCGCAGGTGCATATCCTGGCCACCAGCCGCGAGAGCCTGCGCGCCGAAGGCGAATTCGTGCAGCGCCTGGAATCACTGGACTGCCCCCCGCCCATCGCCGTGCTGGACCGCGCCCAGGCCCTGGGTTTTTCCGCGCTGCAGCTGTTTGTCGAGCGGGCCATGGCCAACCACGACAACTTTGAACTGACCGACGCCCAATTGCCGCTGGTGATCGATATCTGCCGGCGCCTGGACGGCATTCCGCTGGCCCTGGAACTGGCGGCCGCGCAAGTCGCGAACCTCGGCCTGCAGGGTTTGCTGACGCAATTGCAGGAACGTTTTCGTCTGCTCACCCACAGCAGCCAGACCACCCTGGGCCGGCACCAGACCCTGCGCACGACGCTGGACTGGAGCTTCAACCTGCTCAATGCCTGCGAACAGACCTGCCTGCGTCGACTGGGCATCTTTCGCGGTGGCTTCACCCTGGAATCGGCAGCGGCGGTGATCGTTGGCGAACACATTGAACCGCGCGAGGTGTTTGGCTCGATCACGCAACTGGTGGCCAAGTCGCTGCTGAACGTCGACGTCGGTGACGAAGAGGTGTTCTACCGCCTGCTCGACACCACCCGCAGTTATGCCCTTGAAAAGCTCGAACAGAGTGCTGAACTGCCCGCCACCCGCGACCGCCACGCCCAGCGCTGCCTGGCCCTGATGCAGCAGGCGCAGAACGACTGGGAACAGATTCCCACCGGCCAGTGGATCGAGCGTTATGCCCGCGGCTTGCAAGACATCCGTGCGGCGCTCGACTGGGGGCTGTCCGCGTCAGGGCCGCACGCGCTGGCCATCCGCCTGACCGCGACGTCCACGCCGCTGTGGCAGGAACTGTCGCTGCTCAACGAGTACGGCGGTTATGTGCGCAAGGCCCTGACGCTGCTCGATGCAGCGCCAGAACCCTGCCCACAACTGAAAATGCTGCTGAAACTGGCCCTGGGCAGCACCTGTTACCACGCCCAGGGCGGCACGGCAGAAACCATCGAAGCCTTCGTCAGCGCCCGGGCCCTGGCCAATCAGTGCAACGACGTGGCCGGACAATTGCGCGCCGTTTCCGGGCACCTGGCGGTCAACCTCAGTTGCGGCCACTATCAAATGGCCCTGGAACAAAGCGAGCAATTCGACCGACTGGGGCTGCACCGCGACGCGGCGCTGTCCCTGAGCACCCATCGCCTGCGCGTGCTGACCCTGCACTTTGCCGGCGATCAGCAACGGGCGCGGATGAACGCCGAAGAGGTGATCCAGCGCATGGCCCACAGCGGCCATCTCAACCGCTTCACCCACGGGTTTGGCGTGCAGTACGACCAGAGCGTGGCGGCCCTGACCATCCTGGCCCGCATCCTCTGGGTCCAGGGCCAACCCGAGCAAGCCTGGCGTACGGCCCGGCAGGCGCTGGACGTTGCGCTGCAGATCAACCATGGCACCTCGATCTGCTACACCCTGGCGCTGTCGGGCTGCCTGATCGCCCATTACAACGGCGACTGCCAAACCGCTCGCGAACTCTTGCGCCTGTTGCTGGAACAAGCGCAGAAACACTCGGTACTGCTGTTCTACACCTGGGCGCGACACTATGCGCAGGTCATCGACAGTGCCGACGCCCCTGCGCTGCCTCGTCCGGGTGTGGGTTTGATCAAGGAAATCATGGTCACCCTCGACAGCGGCTTCGTCGATGACGATTTGCTGCAACGCGCCGAGACCGGCGCGGCGGGCTGGAGCACCGCGGAGATTCTGCGGGCCAGGGCCAATGCATTGCTGGCTGCCGAGTGCCCGGTGAAAAACTGTGCCGCCGAGACCCTGTTGATCAAGGCGCTCAACGTGGCGAAAGCCCAGGGTGCCCTGGCCTGGGAGCTGCGCAGCGCCACCTCGCTGGCGCGGCTTTGGCAGCGTCAGGGCCGCTACCGGCAAGCCCGGGAGCTGCTGTCGCCGATCTACCAGCGGTTTACCGAAGGCCATGCCACGCCGGACCTGGTCGCTGTGCAGCGGTTACTCGGCGAGCTGCAGGCTCACCTGCCTGGCTGAAGGTCGGCGGGTGTGACTGACGTAGCCGGCATAACGCATTTCGAAGGTGCGCAAGGCCCCGCTCTGTTCGAGTTTTTCCAGGGCATAGCAGCGTGTCGTGTTGAGGAAGCGATAGCGCGTCACACCGCGCACGGGCTCCAGCGACAGCAGCGATTTGTGCGCCAGGCCTTCCATGACGCCGGCCAGACTGGACGGCGGCAGCATCGCGCAACTGATCACGCCCATCGCCGCATCCATTGTGAACGCCGACTTGAACACCGCCAGACGCTGCAACACCGT
Organism: Pseudomonas sp. GM78; assembly: GCF_000282475.1. GTDB lineage: Bacteria > Pseudomonadota > Gammaproteobacteria > Pseudomonadales > Pseudomonadaceae > Aquipseudomonas. The sequence goes on along the minus strand of NZ_AKJF01000213.1, from coordinate 23,170 downwards.
TTGCTCCATGGGTGTCAGCCGCTCATAGCTCCAGTCCAGGGCCGCCTTCAGGGTCTGGTGCCGCGGGACTGCCGTGCGTCGCCCCTGGGTCAGCATCTGAAAGCAGTTATCCAGTTGCGCTTGCATTCCCACCAGCGCCAGCGCATCGATCTGCGCCGCCGCCAGCTCAATGGCCAAGGGCAAACCATCGAGTCGCCGACAGATTTCGCGCACGGCCTTGAGGTCCTGCTCACGCAGGGCAAATCCTTGCTGACGGGCCCGGGCACGGCTGACGAACAACTGCACCGCCGAATAGCCCATGAACTCATCGAGGCTACACAATGCGGACGCCGGTGGTACCAGCAACGGCGGCAACGACAGGAGTGTTTCGTCGCTGACCCGCAGCGGTTCACGGCTGGTGACCAGAATCGACAGATGGGGTGCTGACGTCAGGAGCGCCTCGACCAGTGACCTACAGCTTTCAAGCAAGTGTTCGCAATTGTCGAAAACCAGCAATGCATGCCATCGTCCCAACGCATCCAGGGGCGTGCCGATGCCCAACTGCAAGGTGCGCATCAGATGATCGACCAGCTGCGCCGGGTCATCGATCATCGCCAGATCCACCCGCCACACGCCATCGCGATAGTGCTGCAACAGCAATTCGGCGACTCGCAGGGCAACGGTTGTCTTGCCGATGCCACAGGGCCCGACCAGGGTCATGCAACGGCGCACCGGCAACTGCCGCACCAGGCTGCCAACGATGGCATCGCGACCGGTGACGGGCGTGAGTCGCGCCGGCAGGTTGTGTGGAGGGGGCGCAACGGCGTCGCTGGCCAGAGGCATAAGCTCCATCGCCTGGCGCACCGGCGCGACAAAGCTGTAGCCACGCTCAGGGACAGTGGCGATGTAGCAATGCCCGTCCTGTCCGTCACGAAAGGCTCGACGCAGGGCAGCAATGTGCACCCGCAAGTTGATTTCCTCGACCACCGACCTCGGCCAGACCCGGGCAATCAGTTCGCCCTTGCTGACCACCGAGCCTGCATGCTCGAGCAGCATCTGCAAGATATCCAACGCGCGACCGCCCAGGCGCAACGGTTGATCACCTGCCAACACCAATCGTTGATGGAGGTGAAACGCGTAGGGACCGAAGTGCAGCACCGCGTCGCTGGTTGGGTTTGTAAGGCTGTTCATCCACGTTCACCCGCTGGAAACCTGCCCGGCACGTGAGGCCATCCAGGCTCCGTACCTTCCTTGCAATGAGTTCAGCGGTATCTTGGCAGGCTCAGGTGACGGTACAACCGCCACGGGGGGAGCGTCACGGCCATTCGGGTGCGCACTACGGACAAGGGCGCTAGCTGAATTGTTCGCGGTACTGGGTCGGGGTCAGGCCGAGCTTTTCACCGAACAGGAAACGCATGTGCCGCACGCTGCCAAAGCCGCTCTTGAACGCTACGGTCTTGAGCGGCAAGTCACCGGTTTCCAGCAGGTTCCTGGCGCAATCGATGCGTGCGCTTTGCAGGAACTCCATGGGTGTCATGTTCACTTCCCGGGCGAAGACCCTGGCGAAATGGCGCGGGCTCATGTTGGCCAGGCCGGCCATGCGCTCGATGCTGAAGGTTTCGTCCAGGTGTTCGAGCACATGGTTCTGCACCCGGGTGATCGCCGTCTCATGGGGGGCCACCGCCGCCATCAACGGGCTGAACTGTGCCTGGCCACCCTGGCGTTTCATGACCACCAACAACACCTTGGCCACGTCCTGGGCGACCTTCTTGCCATGGTCCTGGGCGACTACCGCCAGCGCCAGGTCAATGCCGGCGGTGACGCCGCCGGAAGTGATGAGGTTGCGGTCCTGGACGTAAATCCGGTCGGTCTCGACCGTCGCCCTGGGGAAGGCCTTGATCAAGCGTTCGGTGTAATGCCAGTGGGTGGTCACGCGATAGCCGTCGAGCAAACCGGCGTGCCCCAGCACAAAGGCCCCGGTGCAGATCGAGCCATAGGCCTTCGATCGACTGACGTTGCGCTGGAGCCACTCGAGCAAGGGCGGATGTTTTTCGTTGTAGGCGCCGGGGCCACCGGGCACCAGCAACAAATCAAAGCCGTCACAGGCCTGCTCGACAGGCAGGTCCGCCTGCACCTTCACGCCATTGGACGCCCGCAGTGCGCCGGGTTCGGTGCCAATGGTCGTCAGCACATAGTGGTCGGCGGGCTTGAGATAACGATTGGCAATGGAAAACACCTCCATGGGCCCGGCCATGTCGAGCAGGAGAAAGTCGGGGAACAGCACCATTGCTACGGTTTTCATGGGTTCAAGATCACTGGAATCGAAAAAAGGAATGCTTACACCGCCCCCCTGTAGGAGTGAGCCTGCTCGCGATAGCGGTCCAACAGTCACATTCATTGTGGAATGTGACATCGCTTCGCGAGCAGGCTCGCTCCCACAGGGTCAATGCTGTGCAGTATGCCGAAGTGTGGAGCGAGCGTCGTCCGTACTTTACTGTCAACCTGAAAGGGACAGTATTTCAGTTTCCATCTACTTATTGCATCAACCGATTAACATTAACCTTCTCCTCACTCGGACGAATCAACGTCCCAACAGGAGATTTCATCATGCTGACCCTTCGTAAAGCATCGGATCGTGGCCTGGCCAATCACGGTTGGCTGAAGTCGTTCCATACCTTTTCCTTCGCCAGCTATCGCAACCCGAAAGAACAGGGTTTTTCCGATCTGCTGGTGATCAACGATGACCGCGTGGCAGCCGGTAAAGGCTTCGGCCAGCACCCGCACCGCGACATGGAGATTTTCTCCTATGTGCTCGAGGGTGCGCTGGAACACAAGGACACCCTGGGAACCGGCTCGGTGATCCGTCCTGGCGATGTGCAGTTGATGAGCGCTGGCAGCGGCGTGGCGCACAGCGAGTACAACCACTCGGCCTCGCGGCCCGTGCACTTCCTGCAAATCTGGATCGTCCCGGACGTCAGCGGTGCCAAACCCCGCTATCAGCAGGAACATTTCAGCACGCAGAAGAAACGCGGGCGCCTGCAATTGATCATCTCCCCCGACGGCGCCCAGGGTTCGCTGAAAGTGCGCCAGGACGCGCGGGTGTATGCCGGCCTGATCGATGGCAAGGAAAGTGCCACGCTGGAACTGGCGGCCAATCGTTATGCCTACGTGCATGTGGCTCGCGGTCGCGTCGAACTCAACGGCGTGCCGATGCAGGAAGGTGACGGTGTGCGGATTCGCGAGGAGCAGCTGCTGACCTTGAACAACGGGGTGGATGCTGAAGTTCTGGTGTTCGACCTGCGGCCGCAAGAGCTGCCGGAAATGCCGTAATCTCACGCCGATACATTGGCCCCGGAAAACCCTTCGACAATCTCCTCGATCACCACACGGACCCTCGCGGTATGTCGAAGGTCCGAGTGGGTCACCAGCCACACGTCATATGGCAACGTCCGCGTGCGCTCCGGCCACAGTCGGACCAGCCCATCCTTCTGCCCCATGTACACCGAAATTTCCCCGATCCCGATCCCCTCGGCAATGGATCGCCGCACCAGCAGGCTGGAATTCAGGCTCGCGGCGATCCGCCCGCGCACCACAGGTTCGTTGACCAGCGTCATGTCCTTGCCAGCCTGCAAATACGGCTGATACACCACCAGATCGTGCCCTTCGAATGCCGACCCCGGCTCGGGTATACCGTGGGCATCCACATAGGCTTGCGAGGCGAACAGGCCCACCGGCCAACGGGCGATTCGCCGGGCGATGAGGTCCGGGTTGTCCGGCCGGGTATTGCGCACGGCGATGTCGGCTTCGCGCTTGGCCAGGCTGAGGATTTGTGTCGAAGCGTCCAATTGCACCCGCACGTCGGGGTGACGTTGATGCAGGCGAGCGACGGCCGGGATCAGGAAGTCGATGGCCAGTGAGTCGGTGGTGGTCACCCGCACCGTGCCCGTCAGCCGGTCATCGAGGCCCTGGATGCGGCGCTGCAGTTCCAGCGCCGAATGCTCCATCTTCTCGACCGCGCGCATGGCCGCTTCGCCCACGGCGGTCAGCGCATACCCGTCGGAGGTACGCAGGAACAGCGTGGCGCTCAATGATTTTTCCAGCGCGGTGATGCGCCGCCCCACCGTGGCCTGATCGACCCCCAGCACCCGCGCGGCACCGCGCAGGGTTGATTCGCGGCAGACCGCGAGAAATACCCGTGCGTCATCCCAATTCATGGGCTTCTCCATCCGATGCATTTACGCATCACCATAACGCGAAATCGCTGCGTTAGTGCATCAGTAAAGTTGGTTAAGCTGCTCACCAGTGAAAACTTGCAGGAGAGCGACCATGCTCAGTCCCTCGAATACCCCACGCAACGCATTCTGGCTGCCGATTTTTGCCGGCCTGTGCGCCAGCCTGGTCAGCATTGGCCTGGCGCGTTTTGCCTATACACCGTTGATCCCCTCGCTGATCCAGGCCCACTGGTTTTCCGCCGGCGACGTGGTGTACCTCGGCGCCGCCAACCTGGTGGGTTACCTGATCGGAGCGCTGATCGGCCACCCGTTGGCGCGTCGAACGTCCAACAAAACCGCGCTGCGGCTGATGATGCTGGCGGTCACCCTGTCGTTCTTCGCCTGTGCTTTTCCCTTGTCGATCAGCTGGTTTTTCGGCTGGCGCTTGCTCTCGGGCGTTGCCGGCGGCGCGATCATGGTGCTGGTGGCGGCTACGGTACTGCCCCATGTGCCGGCCTCACGCAAAGGCCTGGCCAGTGGCGCGATCTTTCTCGGCATCGGGCTGGGCATTGCCGGCTCGGGGACGATCGTCCCGCCGCTGCTGAACCTGGGCCTGCAGCAAACCTGGTTGGGCCTCGGCTTGCTGGCACTGGTCCTGACTGCCATCAGCTGGTTTGGCTGGCCGTCGGCGGCGCCCCAGGCAGCGATGACCGCGACAACCCACACCACGTCGACCCACACCCACCCGGGTGTGTACCTGCTGTTTGCCCAATACGCGCTCATGGCGGCGGGGCTGGTGCCAGCCATGGTGTTCCTGGTGGATTACGTGGCGCGCGGCCTCGGCGCCGGGCAACACATCGGCGCGCTGATCTGGGGGATGTACGGCCTCGGCGCGATTGTCGGGCCGGTGAGCTATGGTTTTCTTGCGGATCAACTGGGCGCGAAGCCGAGTATCCGCCTGGTGCTGGTGGTGCAGGCGATTGCCGTGGCCCTGCTGTCGGTCTCCAGCTCCTTCGCGACATTGGCTGTGCTGGCACTGATCCTCGGCTCGTTCCCGCCGGGCATCGTGCCGCTGGCATTGGCGCGGGTTCACGAACTGGTCCCAGGGCATCATCAGCAACAGGTGGTCTGGAGTCGCGCCACGGTGTCCTTCGCCACCTTTCAGGCCATTTCCGGGTTCGCTTATTCGGCCCTGTTCAATGCCAGCGGCGGCCACCATGGGCTGATGTTCGTGATTGCGGCCGGGGCGATTGTCGTGGCGTTGTTGCTGGAGTTGGTCGTGCGTTTTATGAATCGACCTGACCCTCTTGTTCAGGCCAGTTGCCCATGAAGATCAAAAAGATTCTCGAAACAGGAATATGAAATGAATTTGCCTAAAGACATGACCCTGATTGAAATCACCCAACCCGGTGCCCCTGAAGTCCTGCAACCACGCCAGGTACCCGTACCCACGGCGGGTGTCGGTGAGGTGCTGATCCGCGTGCACGCCGCCGGGGTCAATCGCCCCGACGTGATCCAGCGCGCCGGCAAGTATCCGATGAAACCCGGCATGAACCCGATCCCGGGGCTGGAAGTGGCCGGTGAAGTGGTCGCCGTGGGCGCGGACGTCAGCGACTTTATCGTCGGCGACAAGGTCTGTGCGCTGACCAATGGCGGCGGCTATGCGCAGTACTGTGTGGTCCCGGCCAGCCAGGCCCTGCCGATACCCGAAGGCATGGACTGGGTGCAGGCGGCGGCGGTGCCGGAAACCTTCTTTACGGTGTGGGCCAATCTGTTCGACATGGGCGGCGCCAGCAAAGGCCAGCGCGCGCTGATCCACGGCGGCACCAGTGGCATCGGCACCACCGCATTGATGTTGTGCCGCGAGTTCGGCATCAAGGCATTTGCCACGGCGGGCAGTGAGGAAAAGTGTGCGGCGATCCGCCAATTGGGCGCCGAAGCGATCAACTATCGCGTTCAGGACTTCGTCCAGGTCATCCAGGAAAAAACCGCTGGCAAGGGTGTCAATGTCATCCTCGACATCATGGGCGGCTCGTACCTGAACCAGAATATCGCGGCATTGGGCATGGAAGGTCGACTGGTGATGCTGGGCTTCCTCGGCGGCGCTTTCGCCAAGGAGGTCGACCTGTTGGCGATCCTGGGCAAACGCGCCACGATCACCGGATCGTTGTTGCGTGCGCGCACCCGGGAAGAAAAAGCCTCGATCGCCGAACAGTTGCGCGAATACGTATGGCCGGTGCTCGCGGCCGGGCGTTGCCTGCCGATGATCGACCAGGTTTACGCGCTCACCGAGGCGGCGCAGGCCCATGCGCGGATGGAAGCAGGCGACCACATCGGCAAGATCGTGCTGCGCGTGGACTGAGAGCGGCGCAGGCCCCCTGTGGGAGCGGGCTTGCTCGCGAAAGCGGTGTGTCAGACAACATCAATGTCGACTGTGCCATCGCCTTCGTCGGAACGCCGCCCGGAGCAAGCCCGCTCCCACAAGTCGCATTTTTTCCCACCCCACGCGCGCATCTGTTAAAACGCGGACTTCATGTCCGTACCGGTGAGCCACCCGATGCCCTCTGCCCTCCTCACCCGTCTGCGCCTGCGCTGGCTGCCGCTACTCTGCATGGCCGCGCTGATCGTCGGCCTGCCGGTGGGTTGCGGCGCACTCAAGTACAAAGAGCGCGAGCTGCTGTTTCGCATCGAGCCGGGCACGGCCGGCTGGTATCGCGGTTTGCCCCGGGACGTTCAGGAGTTCGACATCAAGCCCGCCGATTTCAAGGCCGGGCAAAACCTGCATGCCTGGTGGTGGCCGGCTGCGCGCCGCGACGCGCCGTCGATCCTCTATCTGCATGGCGTACGCTGGAACCTGACCGGCCAGGCCTTTCGCATCGAGCAGTTACGGGCCATGGGCTATTCGGTGCTGGCGATCGACTATCGCGGGTTCGGGCAGAGCCAGGGTGATTTGCCCTCGGAAGCCAGCGTTTACGAAGATGCCCGGGCCGCCTGGGATCGCTTCACCGCGATGCAACCAGACGCCAGCAAGCGCCTGATCTACGGCCACTCCCTGGGCGGCGCGGTGGCCATCGACCTGGCGGCGGACCTGGCCGTACAGGCGAAAAAGGACAAACGCCCGGTTCCGGTGCGCGGCCTGGTGATCGAGTCCACCTTCACCTCCCTGGGCGATGCCGTCACCGAAGTCGCCGGCAACAACCTGCCGGTGAACTGGCTACCGGTGCGCTGGTTGCTGTCGCAGAAGTTCGACTCCATCGACAAGATCGTCGACATCGACATGCCATTGCTGGTGGTCCATGGCCTGGCCGATCAGTTCATGCCGTCGCGGTTCAGCCAGCAGTTGTTCAATGCAGCCAACGAACCCAAGCGCTTGTTACTGATACCCGGCGGCACGCACAACAACAGCATGAGCCTGGGCGGCAGCCAGTACCGCCAGGCGCTGGAAGGCCTGATGAAGGCCAGACCGCAGATAGCCGGGCCGATGGTTTCCCGGGGCGCCGGAGATTCCTGAGGGTTATCGATAGCCCCGCGCCTGCAGGTCGAACAGCTGCGCATAACGCCCGCCGGCCGTGACCAGCGTGGCATGGTCGCCGCGTTCAAGGATGCTGCCCTGATCCAGCACGATGATGTGGTCGGCGTTGCGCACGCTGGAAAAACGGTGGGATATCAGCAGGGTCATGCGGCCTTGGGTGTGCTGGCTGAAATGCTCGAACACCGCCGCTTCCGCCGCCGGGTCGAGTGCCGAGGTCGGCTCGTCGAGGATCAGGATATCGGCGTCGCGGCGCATGTAGGCCCGCGACAGGGCGATTTTCTGCCACTGCCCGCCAGACAGTTCCAGCCCACCGGCAAACCAGCGCCCCAGCTGCGTGGCGTAGCCGCGATCGAGCCGCTCGATGAACGGCGCGGCCATGCCTTCGGCGGCGGCTTGCTGCCAGCGCTGCTCATCCTTGAACGCCAGCGTGTCGCCCACGCCGATGTTCTCGCCAACGGAAAACTGGTAGCGGATGTAGTCCTGGAAGATCACCCCGATCCGCCGGCGCAGCGCATCCTCCTCCCAAGCCTGCAGATCGCTGCCGTCCAGCAGGATGCGCCCTTGATCGGGACGGTACAGCCGGGTCAACAGCTTGATCAGCGTGGTCTTTCCCGAACCGTTCTCCCCCACCAGCGCCACACTGTGCCCCGGCACCAGGTGCAGGTCGATGCCCGTCAGTGCGGCGCGACTGGCACCCGGGTAAGAGAAACCGACGTTCTCGAAGCGCAAGCCGTCGCCAGGCACCGCGCCCACCGTCAGATGGCCGGTGTCGGCAACCACGGGTTCGGCCAGGTATTCGTAGAGACTCGACAGGTAGAGGCCATCCTCGTACAGACCGCTGATGGCGCTGAGGCTGCTGCTCACCGCCGCCTGTCCCTGCTTGAACAACACCAGGTACATGGTCATCTGACCGAGGCTGATGCTGCCGTGGACGGCATCGACCACCACCCAGGCATAAGCCAGGTAGAACGCTGCGGTGCCGAGCAGGCCGAGGACAAATCCCCAGCCATCGCGACGCAAGGTCAGCCGCCGGTCCTCGGCATAAAGCCTGGTGAAGGTGTCGCGGTAACGCTGCAACAGCAGCGGCGCGAAACCGAACAGCTTGACCTCCTTGATGTAGCCCTCATGGGAAAGCAGCGTCTCGATGTAGGTCTGCTGCCGGCTCTCCGGCGCACGGCGGGTAAACAAGCGAAAGGCATCACCGGAAAAGTGCGCCTCGGCGAAAAATACCGGCAACGCGCCGACTACCAGCAACACCAGCGCCCAGGGCGAAAAGTGCACCAGCAGCACACCGAAGCTGATCAGCACAATCAGGTTCTGGATCAGCCCCAGCGACTTCATCACCAACGCCAACGGCCGGGTCGAGGCCTCACGCCGAACCCGCACCAGCTTGTCGTAGAACTCCGAATTCTCGAACTGCACCAGCGATAACGTCTGGGCCTTTTCCAGAATCATCGTGTTGACCTTCTGCCCCAGCTGCACCCGCAACAGCGACTGCTGTACCGACAGCGCCCGCTGCGCGCCGGACAGCAAAGCCAGCACACCCGCCTCCATCAGCACATAACGCACCACCGGCCACAACGGCGCACTGCCCTGCTGCGCATGCAATTGCATGGCAAAAACCACGGCGTCGACAATGCGCTGCCCCAGCCACGCCGCCAACGCCGGAAGCACACCGGCAATCAGCGTTGCCAATACAAGGCCGAGGAACAAACCGCGCGAGGTCCCCCAGACCAGCAGCAAGGCACGCCGCGACTGGTCGAGTAACGAAGTGAAGCGGGCAAGAACCGGGCTCACGCCAAAGGCTCCGCCGGGTCGAGCCGTTCCCCCTGAAACCGCGCCCGATACCGCCCCGGGCTCTCCCCCGTCCACTTCTTGAACGCCCGGTGAAACGCGCTCGGTTCCTGGAAGCCCAGTTGTTCGGCGATATCGCCGATGCTGGCCTGGCTCTCGCGCAACTGTTCGAATGCCACCGCGCGTCGTACTTCGTCTTTGATCTCCTGATAGGAACAGCCTTCGCGCTCCAGTTTGCGGCGGAAGGTGCTGGGGCTCAGGTGCTGTTCCAGGGCAAAGGCTTGCAGGGTCGGCCACTGGCTGTAATGGCTGTTGCGCAAGCGCTGGTGTACCTGGGACGCCAGGCCGTGCTGGTTGCGAAAGCGGATCACCAGCCATTGTGGCGCGGTGCGCAAGAACACTTTGAGCGACGCCAGGTCCTGGACCACCGGCAGGCGCAGGTAATGACTGGCGAACTCGATTTCGGTGCGCTCGGCGCCAAAGGTCAGGTTCGGCCCCCAGAGCAAACGGTCGTCGCTGAGTGACAGGCGCGCATGGCGAAAGTCCGCGCGGTCTATCGGAATGCGCCTTCCACCCAGCCAGCAGAGCAGGCTGATCATCAACACCAGGAACGTCTCTTCGCCGAAACGACTAACGTCTTCGTTGGCCGCTTGACTGTCCAGGCTGATGACCGCCCGTTTGCCGCGCACGGTCAGCGTGCCGCGAAAATCCTCGAGGAACAGGGCGAAGTTGGCCAGGCACTGGCGCATGGCCTTGTGCAGGTCGGGTTCCTGAATCAAGGCGCGGCAAATCAGCGCGAACGCGCCCGGCGGCATGCCATGGGAGTCGAGCCCGAAGAACTCGTCATTCAGCTCGCGGATCTGAATCAGCCACAACGCCGCAAAGGCATTGGCCGATACCCGCGCCGTAGGCTCCTGCATCAGCGCCGGATCGATACCGGCCTGCTCCAGCACAGCCCGTACACGCTGTGGATCGTCCCCCAGCCCGTGGATCATCGCCTGCACGAAGTAGGCGGCTACCGAGTCCTTTTCCCGCATGCGAACGCTTCGCTCCCCATCACCCGAAATGGCAAAAAACATCAGTGCCGTTGAACAGTTTCGGCATAGGCCAACCACCGTGCCGGCTCTAGACTCGCGGCAATAGTACGCTTTCGGCCATCACGGCGGCCAAGGTATCGCAGGGTTTATCGAAAGGACGGCAACATGAATCTGCAAAACATCGGCGTGATCGGCGCCGGCACCATGGGCAACGGCATCGCGCAAGTCTGCGCCCTGGCCGGTTTCAACGTGACCCTGCTGGACATCAGCGAGGTTGCCCTGCAAAAAGCCCTCGCCACCGTCGGCAAGAACCTGGACCGCCAGGTCGCCAAGGAAACCCTGAGCGCCGAACAAAAAAACGCCGCCCTCGACAAGATCCGCACCAGCACCGACTACAGCAGCCTGCACGACGCGCAACTGGTGATCGAAGCCGCCACCGAGAACCTCGACCTGAAACTGCGGGTGCTGCAGCAGATTGCCGCGCAGGTCGGCGCCGAGTGCGTGATCGCCTCCAACACTTCGTCGCTTTCGATCACCCAGCTGGCGGCCAGTGTCAGTCAGCCTGAACGCTTCATCGGCCTGCACTTCTTCAACCCGGTGCCGGTGATGGGCCTGATCGAAGTCATTCGCGGCCTGCAAACCAACGATGCCACTCACGCCCTGGCGCTGGACATGGCAACCCGCCTGGGCAAAACCGCGATCACCGCCGGCAACCGTCCGGGGTTCGTGGTCAACCGGATCCTGGTGCCGATGATCAACGAAGCGATCCTGGTCTTGCAGGAAGGCCTGGCCAGTGCCGAGGACATCGACGCCGGCATGCGTCTGGGCTGCAACCAGCCCATCGGCCCGCTGGCCCTGGCGGACCTGATCGGCCTGGATACGCTGCTGGCGATCCTGCAAGCCTTCTACGACGGCTTCAACGACAGCAAATACCGCCCGGCGCCATTGCTCAAGGAAATGGTTGCCGCCGGATACCTGGGACGCAAGACGGGGCGCGGCTTCCATGCCTATGCCTGAGCGTTGCTCGCGTTTCGCCGAATACCGGGACAAGGTGCTGGAGCTGTTCGCCAGCAAGGGTTTCGGTCAGGTTGGCATGCGTGAGCTCGCCACGTGCCTGGGGCTTTCCCCGGGCTCGCTGTATCACCATTACCCGAGCAAACAGCACCTGTTGCTGGACTTGATCGAAGAGTTCTACGAAGAGCTGCTGGCCACGCTGGGGCGCATCAAGCAACAGGCGCCAGCCAAGCGCGACCGCCTTAACAGCCTGATCCGCGCGCACCTGACCCTGCATCGCGAGATGCCCTGGCATTTTCGCCTGGTGGAACGCGACAGCAGTTGCCTGAACGAAGAGCAACAGGCACGGGTTCGACAATTGCGCGAGCAGTACGAACGCCAATTGATGGTGATCCTCGGCGCCCGTTCGAGGTTCAGTGAGTCGGGACTTCTGGCGGCCGGTCATGCCATCGCCGCCTTGCTCAACAGCGCTCCCTGCTGGCTGACCGCCCATTCGCTGGACGAAGGCGAGCATGATGAACTGCTCGAGAACCTGGTCGGCGGCGCCATCGAACGCTTGCTGGCCCCACGGCGCACGAGCGAGGCTATAAGCCTGGCACGCCCTATCGAGAAAATATCTAAAAATACCCAGGCTCCCACCGCGTTTTAGCGCTTTGCTTGCCCAGTCAATGCCATCGGAATTCGCGCTTGAACCAGGCGTCCAATCCGGTGTGTACCTTCCACTGACCGGGAGCGCAATCATGAAAATCAATCCCTACCTGATCTTCAATGGCGACTGCAAAGCCGCGTTCACCTTCTATGCCGAAAGCCTCAAGGGCCAGATCGAAGCCATGCTGACCTTCGGCGAAACCCCTGCCGCCGAGCACGTCCCCAAGGACCTGCACAATCTGATCATCCACACCCGGCTGGCCGTGGGCGACCAGGCGATCATGGGCTCGGACACCACCCCTGACCGCCCCACCGACGAGATGAGCGGTTGTTCGATTTCGCTGAATGTCGACAGCATCAAGGAGGCTGAACAGGTGTTTTCGGCCCTGGCCGAAGGCGGCCAGGTACAAATGCCCCTCGAGGCCACTTTCTGGGCCGCGCGTTTCGGCATGTTGGTCGACCGCTTTGGCGTGTCGTGGATGATCAACTGCGAGAAGGACCAGTAACAGGGTCGCGCACTACGACGCTGTTCATGCAGGTCCGGCCTGGAACGGCCGGGCATTCTGGAAACTCCCGGGCCGTCTGCTACCGTCAACAAGCCACCCCTGTGGCAGCGGCCCTTCGGAGGACACCACCATGCAAGCCCATGACGCGTCATGGTCCACCCGTTTCAAACTGTCGCTGCTGGCGGGAGGGCTCGCCGCCGCCCTGCTGGCACTCAGCGGTTGCGCGACAGTCGATGCCCAGACCACCGCCTACGTCGGCGTGGAACATCCCGCACCGACCCTGCCCAGTGAAGTCGTGGTGCTGCGCTCCGAGCCCCTTCGCCCGCACATTCGACTGGGCGAAATACTGATCGACGCCAGTGTCGACCCGGCCCCTCCCATTACCGAGGTGGAACAGAAACTGCGGGAAGAATCCGCCAAGCTCGGTGGCGATGCCGTGGTGGTGGTCTATGACCATATCCAGCCGGTAGGTGCCTATCTCAACGGGCCGCTCTGGGCTCGCGACGTACAGACCGTCAATGGCCGCAAACTCAAAGGGATCGTGATCAAGTACAAGATTTGAGTCGCAGGATTTTTCGTTGAAAGTGACAACGCGGGGCGCCGTTTCCCCGCGAGTCACTGGGCGCATTTGTGCCCGCGTACCACCCTGCTTCATCCCTCCCTGGATCCGCTAAAACCTGCTACTGCCATCCTGCCAGCCTGAGCGGTTGCACTTCAGCTTTCCCGATTTCGTCCTGCCGATAGTGACAGCGCCGGCATGCAATTTTTCGTCGCGCGCTGATATGTTTTTTTTCATTTGTTTGATTAATGAAATTTTATGTGCCATTTATAGCCTCGAAAATCCGGCAACGGTCCCCTCGCCAGATCGGACGGCCGTTCCCCGTAACACCCAAACACCTCATCCAGGGAGTCAACAATATGAACAAGACAGAACTTCTAGGTGCTCTGGCACTGTGCGCCGCAAGCCTGCTGGCACATGCCGACGAGGACAGCCTGCGCATCGGTATCGAAGCCGCCTACCCGCCCTTCTCCTTCAAGACGCCAGAGGGCAACGTCAGTGGTTTCGACTACGACATCGGCAACGCGCTGTGCGAAGAAATGAAGGTCAAATGCAAATGGGTCATCCAGGAATTCGACGGCATGATCCCGTCGCTGAAAGTGCGCAAGATCGATGCCGTGCTGTCGTCGATGTCGATCACTGACGACCGCATGAAGTCGGTCGACTTCAGCAAAAAGTACTACCACACGCCGGGCAAGTTCGCGATGAAGGCCGGCAACGTGATCAACGACCCGTTGATCGATCTCAAGGGCAGGAAAGTCGGGGTCCAGCGCTCCTCGACCTATGACCGTTTCGCCACCGAGCAGCTTGAGCAAGCCGGCGTCTCGATCGTGCGCTACTCCTCACAGAATGAAGCCTTTCTCGATCTGGCGGCGGGTCGCCTGGATGCCACGCTCGCCGACATCGTCAACACCGATGAGAGCTTTATCAAGACGCCCCTGGGCAAGGGTTTTGCACTGGTCGGGCCCGACATCAACGACCCGAAATACTTCGGCAGGGGCGCCGGGATCGCAGTGCGCAAAGGCGACAGCGCGAACGTTGCACGCCTGAGTGCGGCGATTGATGCCATCCGCAGCAATGGCAAGTACCAGCAAGTGATGGCCAAGTATTTCGCCTTCGATATCTACGGCGAATAAGCCTCCATCCGAAACCCTGGCGCCGGCCCGTGCGGGCGCCACTTGTGGCTTGTCTCGCGCGCCTCGCGGCGCTCGCTTGAGGAACTTCATCATGCTCCACGGCTACGGATCGAGCATTCTCGATGGCGCCTGGCTGACCATCAACCTGGCCCTGACCTCCATGACCATGGCCATTGCCCTGGGCCTGATCGGCGCCGCCTTTCGGTTGTCGCCGTTCAAATGGCTGGCGGTACTGGGCGAAGGCTATACCACCCTGATCCGCGGGATCCCCGACCTGGTGTTGATCCTGCTGATCTTCTATGGCGGCCAGGACCTGGTGAACCGCCTTGCCCTCGCACTGGGCTACACCCGCTACATCGACATCAATCCCTTTATCGCGGGCGTCTGCACGATGGGTTTCATCTTTGGTGCCTATCTCTCGGAAACCTTTCGTGGCGCCTTCATGGCAATCCCCAAGGGCCAGGGCGAGGCCGGCGCTGCCTATGGCATGAGTGGCTTGCAGGTGTTCTGGCGGATCCTGGTGCCGCAGATGATCCGTTTCGCCATTCCCGGCTTCACCAACAACTGGCTGGTACTGACCAAATCCACCGCGCTGATCTCGGTGATCGGCTTGCAGGACATGATGTTCAAGGCCAAGAACGCCGCGGATGCCACCCATGAGCCGTTCACGTTTTTCCTCACGGTGGCCGCGCTCTACCTGATGCTGACCAGTGTGTCATTGCTGGTGCTGCGCTATTTGGAAAAACACTACTCGGTCGGCGTCAAAGCCGCTGAGCTGTAACGGGGAGAACGTCATGATTCTCGACTACAACCTGATCTGGGAAAACCTGCCGCTGTATCTCAATGGCGCCCTGGTGACCCTCAAAGTCCTGCTGATTTCCCTGGCCATCGGCCTGGTGCTGGCGATTCCCATCGCGTTGATGCGCGTCTCCCGTTCACCGCTGGTCAACTTCCCGGCCTGGCTCTACACCTACGTGATTCGCGGCACGCCGATGCTGGTGCAACTGTTCCTGATCTATTACGGGTTGGCACAGTTCGACGCGGTACGCCAAAGCGCGCTCTGGCCGTACCTGTCCAGTGCAACGTTTTGCGCCTGCCTGGCCTTTGCGATCAACACCAGTGCCTACAGCGCGGAACTGCTGGCCGGCAGCTTGAAGGCCACGGCCCACGGCGAGATCGAAGCCGCCAGGGCCATGGGCATGTCGCGGCTGACCCTGTACCGGCGGATTCTGCTGCCGTCGGCTTTGCGCCGGGCGCTGCCGCAGTACAGCAACGAAGTGCTGATGATGCTGCAAACCACCAGCCTGGCGTCGATCGTCACGCTGGTCGATATCACGGGCGCCGCGCGAACGGTCAGTTCGCGGTTCTATTTGCCGTTCGAGGCGTTCATTACCGCGGGCCTGATCTATCTGGCCCTGACCTTCATCCTGGTTCGTCTGTTCAAGCTGGCCGAGCGCCGCTGGCTGGCCTACCTGGCACCGCGCAAGCACTAAGGAGCCTTATGCAGCACATTCAATACCTCTTGCCGTGGAGTGCCTCGGGCACGGAGCGCAAGCTGTCGCTGTTGCGTTTTGGCAGCGGCCCGCGCAAGGCCTACATCCAGGCCTCCCTGCATGCCGACGAGTTGCCGGGGATGCGCGTCGCCGTCGAACTCAAGCGCCGCCTGCAAGCGCTGGAAGAGCAAGGGCGCCTGAGCGGAGTGATCGAGTTGGTGCCCATGGCCAATCCGATCGGCATCGCGCAGATGTTCCAGGCCACCCATCAAGGTCGCTTCGAGTTCTCCAGCGGGAAGAACTTCAATCGCGACTTCCCGGAACTGACCGAGGACGTGGCGCAGCGCCTGGAAGGTCAATTGGGCGACGATGCCGATGCCAACATCGCCCTGATCCGCCGCGCCATGAGCGATGCCCTCGCCAACCTGCCAGCGGCGACCTCGGAGCTCGACGGCCTGCGTCGCCTGTTGCTGCAGCACGCCTGCGATGCCGATGTGGTGCTGGACCTGCACTGCGACTTCGAGTCGATCATGCTGCTGTATGCCATGCCGCAAAACTGGCCACGCTTGCGCTCGTTGGCCGCCCGCCTCGGTGCCGGCGTTGCCCTGCTGGCCGAGGCTGCGGGAGGCAGCGCTTTCGATGAAGCCTGCGCCATTCCCTGGCTGCAACTGGCCGAGCGCTTTGCGGGGGCCAATATTCCCCTGGCGTGTGTGGCCACCACTATTGAATTGCGCGGTATGGCTGACACCGAACGCGAGACCTGTATCGACAGCGCGCAAGCCATTCTTGGCTATCTCGCCGAGCAAGGCCTGATCAGCGGTGACTGGCCCGTGGCGCCACCGGGCGAGTGTGAGGCGACACCCTTTGCCGGTGCGCAGTACGCCTACGCGCCACACCCGGGGGTGGTGAGTTATCTGCAACCGCTGGGTGCGCGGGTCGAGGTCGGCGATCCGCTGTTCGAAGTGATTGACCCGCTCACCGACCAGCACAGCGTGGTGCGCGCCAGTACCGACGGCATTCTTTATGCCCGCGAACGCCTGCGCTTCGCCCAGCCCGGCCTGTGGCTGGCGAAAATTGCCGGCAGTACCCCCATTCGCCAAGGCCGCTTGCTCAGCGACTGATTCCAGAGAGTTGAAACCATGTACAAACTTGAAATTCAGGACCTGCACAAAAGCTACGGCAGCCACGAAGTGCTCAAGGGCGTGTCCCTGGAGGCGAAAGCCGGTGACGTCATCAGCATCATCGGCTCCAGCGGCTCGGGCAAAAGCACCTTCCTGCGTTGCATCAACCTGCTGGAACAGCCCAACGCCGGCAACATCGTGCTCAATGGCGAACAGCTCAAGCTGGTGAGCAACAAGCTCGGCGGGCTCAAGGCTGCCGAACCCAAACAACTGCAACGCATGCGTTCGCGGTTATCGATGGTGTTCCAGCACTTCAATCTCTGGTCGCACATGAGTGCCCTCGAAAACGTCATGGAAGCACCGGTGAATGTACTCGGCATCAACAAAAAAGAAGCGCGGGAAAAGGCCGAGCACTACCTGAACAAGGTCGGTGTGGCGCACCGCATGGACGCCTGGCCGGCGCATATGTCCGGCGGTGAGCAACAGCGCGTGGCGATTGCCCGGGCACTGGCCATGGAGCCGGAGGTGATGCTGTTCGACGAGCCCACTTCGGCACTCGACCCCGAACTGGTCGGCGAAGTGCTGAAGGTGATGCAGGACCTGGCGCTGGAAGGCCGGACCATGGTGGTCGTGACCCACGAAATGGGCTTCGCCCGCGAGGTATCGAACCAGCTGGTGTTCCTGCACAAGGGCAAGGTCGAGGAACGGGGCGACCCGCGCGAGGTGCTGGTCAACCCGCAGTCGGAACGCCTCCAGCAGTTTCTGGCCGGCAGTTTGAAGTAAGACATCCGCGTACAGCGAGGGTCGGCATCAGATACACTCGCGGACGAGAATCGTGTAGGAGCGAGGATTGCCCGCGAAGGGAACGCCGCAGTGTTTCAGGAACTTCGCGTCATCGTTCTTCTCGGGCAAGCCTCGCTCCTACAGGGGGTTTGCGCGCGCCCCATCTCCAACCCTCAGGAACTGTTGAGCCGGATATGCCGAACCCTTCGAAAGACACCACGGTCTATGCCGCGCCAGTGATGCGCAAACTGGCGGAAATCGTTTCCGATCTACCGCCGTCACTGCGCAAGGTGGCGGACTTTGTCCTGCGTCACCCGCTCCGGGCCGCGACGCTGACCATCGAAGAAATGGCCCATGAAACCTCCACCTCGCCTGCCGCGGTCAATCGTCTGGCCAAGGCGCTGAACCTAGGTGGCTACACCGGCATGAAGGCCGAGCTGGTGGCGACGTTGCAGCAGATGGTGTCGCCGGTCGACAAACTGCGCAACGAACTGGCACATCGACCGGGTGGTGCGTTTGGCCTGCATGAGCAAATCCACAGCGCCAGCAGCAACCTCGCCACCGCCGCGACCAACAACCATGCCGAGACCTTCGAGGCGTTTGTCACGCGCCTGACCGAAGCGCGAAAAATCTACATCCTGGGGTTTGGCAATAGTGTCTACTTCGCCGGTCTTGCCGCCTCGACCCTGATGCCCTTCTGTGCGGACGCTACCGCCATCAGCATGGAGGGCGGCAACGAAAACGCCGCTTACCGGCTGGCCGCCATCACCGATCAGGACGTACTGCTGGCGATCTCCCTGCCACGCTATTCCCTCGATACCCTGCAACTCGCACGTTTCGCCAACGCGCGCGGCGCCTCGGTATTGGCGATCACCGACTCACCCGCCTCCCCGCTTACCGCCATTGCCGAACATGTGCTGTTCGCCCCGGCCGACCATCCGGTGTTGACCAGTTCCAACATCGCCGTGCTCGCCCTGATCGAGGGATTGGTGGCGGGTGTGATGGCCCGCAACAAGGAAGCCGTCAAGCTGGCGACCGAACTGACCGAAAGCGTGATGTCCTACCTGCACATCCCGTCCGGCAACAAAGCGCCGAAAAAGTGATCTGAGCCTTCTGTAATGCCAACCCACGCTAGCGCGCGGGTTGGGTCTGCGTCAGGAACGGCGTGGAAAACAGCGCTGTATCCGTGAGCTTCTCGACGTCGACGCGATGGGGAAAGATCTTCTTTTCCACGAACAGGTCATCGACTTGCTGCAAGGCCTGCACATCCCGTGGTTCGACCGGCAACAGCGACTCGTCGCCCCAGCTTCGCAGGCGTTGCGAGACGTCCAGCGGGATATCGTTGACCCTGGCGAAGACCCGCGCGTATTCGTCGGGGTTCTGCCGGGCCCACTCGAACGCCTTGGCGAAACGCTGCAACACATCACCGAGGGCCTTGCGCTTGAGCGGATCGCCGAGGACTTCATCCGAGGCGGTTATAAAAGTCAGCCCACTGTTGATACCTTCGCCGGTGATCAGTACCCGTGCGCCCTGCTGCTCGGCAAAGGCCTGGTAAATGCCGAACGTTGCCCAGGCTTCGATCTTGCCGGCGTTGAACGCCGCCAGGGCGTCGGTCGGCAGGACGAATCCGACGTTGACGTCCTGCTCGTCGACCCCGGCATTGGCCAATGCGCGAATCAACAGGTATTGGGAAATGCTGCCCCGGGCCGAAGACACCACGACGTTGCGACCCTTGAGATCCGCCACGCTGCGGATGGCCGAATCGGCGGGCACCAGGATCGCAATGCTCCTCGATTGACTGCGCCGAACCGCGACGATGCGCAATGGCGTGCCGCCCGTGGCGGCCGCCAGTACCGGCGTATCGCCGGCGGGCCCCAGGTCGACCGCGCCGGCGCGCAAGGCTTCGAACAGTGGCGCCGCCCCCTGGAAGTTCGCCCACTCGACCTTGTAGTCGATGCCCTCCAGTGCATTGGCCGCTTCGACCACGGTGCGCAGGCCCTTGGCCTGATCGCCCAGCACCAGCGTCACGCCGGACAAGTCGGCTGGCGCTGTGGCTGCCGATTTGCTTTCGAGCGTTTCGCCGCAACCACTCAGTAGCAGCGCGGCCCCCGTGAGCAATAAAACTGCGGATTTCAATACGCGCCTCGACATGGCGTTACCTCCCTGTAGTAAAAAACCGGCGTTGGCATCAGCCATGGGCGAACCGCCGCACTGGGGTGTTCGAAGCCTGGCGCTCGGCGACGGCCGTGGGCTCCACTTCAACCCCCAACAAACCGAGGAGCCGTGCACGAATGGCCTGGAACCCGTCCTGGCCGCTGTCCCGGGCCCGGGGCAGATCGATAGTCAACTGGTCGGCGATCTTGCCGTTCGCCAGGACGATGACCCGATCGGCCAGCAGGATCGCTTCATCCACGTCGTGGGTCACCAGCAGCACGGCCGGGTTGTGTTTACGCCACAATTCGATGATCAGCCGATGCATGCGAATCCGCGTCAGTGCATCGAGTGCGGCGAACGGCTCATCCAGCAGCAACAGCTTGGGTTCGCGCACCAGGCCACGGGCCAGCGCCACGCGTTGCGCTTCGCCGCCGGAGAGCGTGGCCGGGTAGGCTTCCAGGCGGTGCGCCAGCCCCACCTCGGTCAGCGCCTGCACCGCACGCGCCTTGGCCTCAGGGATGTGCAAACCGAGGATCACGTTTTTCCAGGCGCGTTTCCAGGGCATCAAGCGCGGCTCCTGGAACACCGCCGCCCGCGCCTTGGGCACCAGCAACTGGCCGCTGTCGATGCTGTCGAGCCCGGCCAGGCTGCGCAGCAAGGTGGTCTTGCCCGAGCCGCTGGCCCCCAGCAATGCAACGAATTCGCCGGGGGCGATGTCCAGGTCCAGCCCGTCGATGACCCGCTGCTGGCCGAACTGGCGCACCACATTGCGCAGTTGTACCGGCGCGTTCGAATGGGCAGGTTTGGGAGCGTTCAAAAGATCGATGCTCGACATATCAATTCCTCACGAAAGATGGGCGCCAGGCCAGGGCAAAACGTTCCAGGGTACGGATCAGCCCGTCGATCAACAGACCGAGGACGCTGTAGATCAGCAGGCAGATGACAATCACGTCGGTGCGCATGAAGTCCCGTGCATCACTGGCCAGGAAGCCGATGCCGGCGGTGGTATTGATCTGCTCGACGAACACCAGCGCCAGCCAGGAAATCCCCAGGGAGTAGCGCAGGCCGACAAAAAACGAGGGCAAGGAACCGGGCAGGATCACATGCCAGATCAACTCGCGACGATTGAGGCCCAGGGTGTTGGCGGCCTCGATCAACTTGGGGTCGATGTTGCGGATACCGGCGAACAGGTTCAGGTACACCGGGAAGGTGGTACCGGTGACGATCAGCGCGATCTTGGTGAATTCGCCGATGCCGAACCAGAGGATGAACAATGGCACCAGCGCCAGGGAAGGAATGGTGCGCAGCATCTGCAGCGGCGAATCGAGTATCACCTCGCCCCGCTTGGACAGGCCGCTGACCAGGGCGGCGGCGACGCCGATGCTGACCCCGATGCTCAAGCCCACCAGCGCTCGCTGCAGCGACACCAGCAAGTGCTTGCCCAGCTCACCGGACACAATCATGGCCCACAGCGTGCCGCCGATCTGCGAGGGCGCGGCGATGATGCGTTGCGGGATCAGCCCCCACTGGGAGGCCAGTTCCCACAGCAGCAACAGGGCTATCGGACTGAGCAGGCGCAGGAAGACTTCAGGGATACGCCAGTTGCGCAACCATTGCGGGATCAGCCTCGATGGGCCCTGCACAGCGCCGTCATGGCGAGCTGCCTTATTGACGGAAAACGAGCTGGCGGCGCTCGGGGTATCGAAGGTCTTTTCAGTCATCAGGCATCCTTCCTCTTAAAGAACATGGCCAGAGGTGCCATGCATCAGCTACGGTTTTCATGCTATTCGCATAAAAAACCTCAGTGAAATTCTTTTTAGGAATAAACTAATATGATTAAAAATCAGATAGAGCTTTCTTCAGATAAATTATTTGCATAATTATCATGCCCGTCCATGTCAGGCGCGGGGTGCATGGCAGGCACCGCATAAAATGCGCTTGTCTCATATAGATAAATCATCATCATTCATCTAATTCATAATTAACTTAGAACCAATCGGCATTTCACAGTCGCACCCCGCAACGCCTACTTTTGCTCCCACAGACCGACCCCCTGCCAGGTGGAGGCTTGAACCACGCCCTTCCCACGACAAGGAACTCCCATGAGTATCGAATTCATCGGCTACATCGGCGGTCACCATTCCTCGGAAATCCACCCACGCAGCGGCCCCGTCCTGCAACCCGACTATGTGGAAAAAGTCGCACGCGCCCATGATGAGGCCGGGTTTGACCGGGCCCTGGTGGCCTTCCACTCCAACAGCCCGGACAGCACCCTGATCGCCTCGCACGCCGCCAGCGTGACCAAAAACCTCAAATTCCTGATCGCCCATCGCCCGGGTTTTGCCGCGCCGACACTGGCGGCACGGCAGTTCACCACCCTCGACATGTTCAATGGCGGACGGACCGCCGTGCACATCATCACCGGTGGCGATGATCGCGAACTGCGGGCCGATGGCAGTTACATCGGCAAGGACGAGCGTTATGCCCGCACCGATGAATACCTCGATGTGCTGCGCCAGGAATGGACCCGTGAAGTACCCTTCGACTACCAGGGCCAGTACTACCAGGTCGAGGGCGCACACTCGGCGGTGAAGTCGCAGCAACTGCCGCACATCCCGCTGTATTTTGGCGGCTCATCGACGGCGGCCATCGAAGTCGCGGGCAAGCATGCGGACGTCTACGCGCTGTGGGGCGAAACCTACGAGCAAGTGCGCGAAGTGGTCAGGCAAGTGCGCGCCGAGGCGGCCAAACATGGCCGCAGCATCCGTTTCAGCCTGTCGTTGCGGCCGATTCTGGCGGACACCGAGGAACAGGCCTGGGAGCGCGCCGAGCGCATCCTGCAACAGGCCACGGCATTGGCCGAACAGAACGGTTTCGTGCGCCGCGAACCACCGAACGAAGGCTCCCGCCGCCTGCTCGCCGCGGCCGCCCAGGGTTCGCGACTGGACAAACGACTGTGGACCGGTATCGCCGGCCTGCTGGGCGCGCAAGGTAACTCGACCTCGTTGGTGGGCACGCCGGAACAAGTGGCGCAAGCCCTGCTCGATTACTACGACCTGGGCATCACCACTTTCCTGATTCGTGGTTTCGACCCGCTGGACGATGCCATCGACTATGGCAAGCGCCTGATTCCCCTAACCCGGCAATTGGTGGCTGAGCGGGAGCAGCAAAAGGTGGAAAAAGTCGCCTGACAGCCGACCTGG
>NZ_AKJF01000212.1 GCF_000282475.1 Pseudomonas sp. GM78 | reverse complement strand
AGGCTGCGATCTTTTGATTTTGGCGTCAGTTGTATCGCCGAAGATCAAAAGATCGCAGCCTGCGGCAGCTCCTACAAGGATTTGCGTTATTCGAAGAGCGCGTCGAGCGCTTGCTCCAGACGGGTGACAGCGATGATCTGCAAACCCGCAGGCGCCTCTTTCGGTGCATTGCCCTTGGGCACGATGGCACGTTTGAACCCATGCTTGGCCGCTTCCTTCAGGCGCTCCTGACCGCTTGGCACCGGACGCACTTCGCCGGACAGGCCGACCTCACCGAACACCAGCAGGTCATGGGGCAGCGGCCGGTTACGCAAACTGGACATGACGGCTGCCATCAACGCCAGGTCAGAGGCCGTTTCCAGTACCTTCACCCCACCCACCACGTTGAGAAACACATCCTGATCGTGGGTGGGTATGCCGCCGTGCCGGTGCAAGACCGCCAGCAACATTGCCAACCGGTTCTGATCCAGGCCCAGGGTTACCCGGCGCGGATTGGCCAGGTGACTGTCATCTACCAGCGCCTGGACCTCCACCAGCATCGGCCGCGTGCCTTCCCATGTCGCCATGACCACACTGCCCGGGACTTCTTCCTGGGCACGGGTCAGAAAAATCGCCGATGGATTGGAAACTTCTTTCAGGCCCTTGTCGGTCATCCCGAACACGCCCAGCTCGTTAACCGCGCCAAAACGATTTTTTACCGCGCGCAACAAGCGCAGGCGCCCGTCTGATTCGCCTTCAAAATACAGCACGGTGTCGACCATGTGCTCCAGCACTCGAGGCCCCGCCAGGGCGCCCTCCTTGGTCACGTGCCCCACCAGGAAAATCGCGGTACCACTCTGCTTGGCATAACGCACCAACAGCGCCGCACTTTCGCGAACCTGAGACACACCGCCCGGTGCCGATTGCAGTTGCTCGGTGAAAATCGTCTGGATCGAGTCGATCACCATGACCCGGGGTTTTTCCTGCCGGGCGGTAGCAATGATGGTTTCAATGCAGGTTTCGGTCATGACCCGCAGCTGGTCCTGTGGCAGCCCCAGGCGTCGGGCGCGCATGGCCACCTGCTGCTGCGACTCTTCGCCCGTGACATACAGCGCCGGCATGCTCTTGGCGAGATTGCACAAGGTTTGCAACAGAATGGTGGATTTGCCGATACCGGGATCACCGCCGATCAGCACCACCGAGCCGTCCACCAGGCCACCACCGAGCACCCGGTCAAGTTCACTGGATGCCGTGGAGAAACGCGGGACTTCCTCGACACTCACTTCAGCCAGGGTCTTGATTTGCGCCTGCTGGCCGGTCCAGCCGGTGCGACCGCTGGGCGCTGCTGCCCCGCCACTTTCCACCATGGTTTCGGTGAGTGTGTTCCAGGCGCCGCATTCACCACATTGTCCGGCCCACTTGGGAAAGGTTGAGCCGCACTCGGTGCAGCCGTACATGCGCTTGGCCTTGGCCATCTGAACTCCCGGCAAAAACCGCGATGATAGCTCAGGTCAGCTGCCCTGGTACGTCGCGATTGATACCAGGTAATCTCAAGTGAATACTTCAAAATTTATTCGACGAAACTCGAATAGACACCTACAAACCACACACAACATTAAAATCAAACACAAGTTACTTATACACAAACACCCAAGCACCTCTAAACAACTGCAGAAAAAACCTGTACAGACATTAACCATGAACTTCTACGATGTACAACAATAGCTTCCTGAAAGTCGCCACACGAATATAGTCATCTGACTTCGGCACCCGCTGAATTGGTTATCAAATTGATAGTATCAAAATACTCAAATCACACATTGCAACCCATTGCGACTTTCTCGTCGACCAATCGCCAGATTGCCAGAAGCCGAGTGGCCGCTGCGAAGCAATACCCATGGAGATGAGGCATTTTGTGCACTTTTTGCCACCGGTTCGGTCCTTTGCAGGCGGACCCCGCACGCAGTCGTGACGAGCAGGATGCGATTTGCTGAATTACACTGCGCTCACCAACCTCATCTGTAACAAGGAAATGACCTATGGGCGTGATAAACGAGTTCAAGGCCTTCGCGGTCAAAGGCAATGTGATTGACATGGCCGTCGGTATCATCATCGGCGCTGCTTTCGGCAAGATCGTGTCGTCGTTTGTCGGCGATGTGATCATGCCCCCCATCGGCTTACTGATCGGCGGAGTGGACTTCAGTGACCTGGCCATTACGCTCAAGGCCGCCCAGGGCGATGTCCCGGCAGTGGTCCTGGCGTACGGTAAATTCATCCAGACTCTGATTGACTTTGTCATCGTTGCCTTCGCGATCTTCATGGGCGTCAAGGCCATCAACCGCCTCAAACGCGAAGAAGCCGTCGCGCCAACCCTGCCGCCGGTTCCGACCAAGGAAGAAGAGTTGCTCGTTGAGATTCGCGACTTGCTCAAGGCCCAGAACAATCGACCCTGAATCAAACGGCGCCTTCAAGGCGCCGTTTTTTTTTACCAGAAGTTCTCCACCGCCACCTGACCGGGCCGCCGGCTGAGGCTCAAGTGCATGTCGCGCTGCTTGAGCAATTTGCGCGTGTCATCGATCATTTGCGGGTTGCCGCACAACATCACGCGCGAGTGTTCCGGCGTCAGCGCCACACCAGCCGCCCGCTCCAGTTCGCCGTTTTCAATCAAGGTGGTGATCCGCCCGTTCAGGGCACCCGGGTGCCGCTCGCGGGTCACGGTGTTGATCAGCTGCAATTTGTGGGCAAATTCCTTCAAGTAGTCGCGCTGCGCCAGGCCTGCGATCAGCGCCTGGTAAGCCAGCTCCCTGGTCTCCCGGACGCTATACACCAGGATGATTCGCTCGAATTTTTCCCAGACTTCGAAGTCCTGCAGGATCGATAGAAACGGCGCCAGACCTGTACCGGTGGATAACAGCCACAAATCGCGCCCGTCGACGAAGCGGTCGAGTGTCAGGTAGCCGAACGCCTGGCGATCGACCAGCAGCGTGTCGCCAACGCCCAGTCGGCTCAGCTCGCTGGTGAATTCGCCGCCAGGTACGACTATAGAAAAGAACTCGAGAAACTCGTCGTAGGGTGAAGACACCATGGAATAGGCGCGCCACACCGTACTGCCGTCTGCCTTGACTACGCCCAGCCGGGCGAATTGCCCTGCGCGAAAGCGAAAACCTGCGTCCCTCGTGGCGCGCAGGGTGAACAGGTTCGGCGTCAACGGCTGGACGTCGAGCAAGGTTTGACGGGTAAATTTCTCTTCACTGGCGGTCATCGCAGGCTCCTTCAACGCATGACCGCAGTGTCTCGCAAAGCGGTTCCCATAAACACCGGCGATTTGTAATGTCTTTAGCGAAACATTATCGATTGCATAACACCCTCACAAACATTTAACCACCCAGTTAATAAAATATAAAGACAGGTAATTGCATTAACATCGACATTTAATACATGCTTTTAACTCAATTACATTTAGAACCATAAACCTTTTTTAGAAATTGCAACGAAACAAAAAGTTCTCACTCGCGCGTACGAAACATCCTACAATCCGAGCGTATTGGACTTTGGATCCATACACCGAGACGTGGGAGCTTAAAAATGGAAAGATGGAAGGAGTCACAGCTCAGACAGTTATCCAGCGCAACGGAGCTCGACACCGCTTATCAGGTAGCGCTGCGTTTCGCGAAAAATATCGGCTATAAATTTTTTGAATTTTCAGTAACTTACAAAGTCACATCAGATCAAGAAAACAGGTTGAAACTCAACAATTATCCCAAAAGCTGGAACACGGAGTATGAACAAAAAAAATTCAGCGACATCGATCCGGTAGTGGCTCATTGCAATCAAACTATGCTGCCCGTTCTTTGGAGCGAAGAGCTCTTTTCCCAGGTCCCCTCAATGTGGGAGGCCCTTGGGTTGCAAGGAATTCAGCACGGCTGGTCGCAATCGGTACAGGACGATAACAGCGGTCTGTGCAGCATCCTGAGTCTGGCCAGGAGCCATTGTCCAATCAGTGCGTTTGAGCTGTACGAAAACCTCGGCTTTTCCGTCTTCATGGGACAGCACCTGCATACGCTGGCTGCGCAATCACTTCCAAGGCCGCCCCCAAAATTGGTTGTCGCGCATTTGTCTTTGCGGGAAATCGACGTGCTGAAGCTCGCGGCCGATGGCAAGACGGCTTACGAGAGCGCCAGGATCCTCAACCTCAGTGCACGCACCATCAATTTCCATGTACAGAGCGCGATTGAAAAACTGGGCGTCAATAACAAGATTTCGGCAGTCATTGCCGCGGCCAAGGCCGGTTATCTCAGCAGCGGCGCGCTACGCTGATCACAAAACCTGCGGGTAATCCAATAGAAAAAAACGTACCATTTGCATCCCGCTTGAGTGATGACGTGTAAAACATCATGCCGCAGTTCACTCGAACCGTCCCGCCCGCAACAACGCCTCAGGGCCGCGGAACATCCTCGACCATCTATCAGAGCCTCCTGCCCGATGCCCTTGCTTGAAACCCCGTTCGCCCAGCTCGACCTGATCCGCCAGCCCGAACAGCAGAACGAACCACTGCAAGCCTTTGATGCTGCAGATGAGTACCTGCTCAATCACCTGGCTGAACAGCTGCCCGCGGCAAATACGCGGGTGTTGGTGCTGAACGACAGTTTCGGCGCATTGGCCGTCAGCCTGGCAGGCAAGGTCAATGTGACCAGCAGCGGCGATTCGTTCCTGGCCTTGCAGGGGCTGGAAAAGAATCTGGCCCGTAATGGCCAGGCATTTGATGCCGTGCCCCACGTACCGGCCAGCGAACCTTTCACGGGGCCGTTCGACCGCGTGCTGATCCGGGTGCCGAAGACACTGGCATTACTGGAAGAACAATTGATCCGCCTGCAAGGCCAATTGGCGCCCGGCGCCCAAGTGATGGCCGGGGCAATGATCAAACATCTGCCGCGCGCGGCCGGCGATCTGCTTGAGCGCTATATCGGCCCGGTGCAGGCCTCGCTGGCAGTAAAAAAAGCTCGGCTGTTGATTGCCACGGCTCAAGCCAAAGCGGCCGTCGTCTCGCCCTACCCAACCCGCTATCGACTCGATGAACCGGCGATCGAACTGCTCAATCACGCCAACGTGTTCTGCCGTGAAGGCCTGGACATCGGCACGCGAGCCTTCTTGCCGCACCTGCCGAAGAACCTCGGCAGCGCAAGGGTCGCTGATCTCGGTTGCGGCAACGGCGTACTGGCCATCGCCAGTGCCCTGCAAAACCCCGACGCCCGCTACACGCTGGTAGATGAATCTTTCATGGCGGTGCAATCGGCTGCCGAAAACTGGCGCGCCGCGCTGGGTGACCGGGAGGTGATCGTGCGGGCCGGCGATGGTTTGGCCGGGCAGGAACCCCAGTCGCTGGATGTGGTGCTCTGCAATCCACCGTTTCACCAACAACAGGTCGTCGGCGACTTCCTTGCCTGGCGGATGTTCCAGCAAGCCCGGGAGGCGCTGGTGTTGGGTGGTGCGCTGTACATCGTCGGCAACCGTCATTTGGGCTATCACAGCAAGTTGGCGCGGTTGTTCCGCGGGGTCGAGCAAGTGGCGGCCACCCCAAAATTCGTGATCCTCAAGGCTCGCAAGTAACGCGCAAAAAAAAAACCTCCAGCTGGAGGTTTTTTTTTCACGCCCGGGAGGCTGCGGGGCGGGATGTCGATTGTTTCAGTGAGTGCTCAGGCCTGCGGCGTTCATGAACATCCGCATCAGGCTGGCCACAATGAACAGCGCACCGACGCTGCCAGCCCAGATCATGGCCAACCAGCCGAGCCGCTGCCACAGCGGCTTTTTTTCGGCTTCTTCAATGTCGTGCAGGGAATGTTTACCGGACATTGCTTCGATCTCCTTGCGATCGATGGCGCCGTGGACGGCGCCAATGCGGATGCGTGCTCTAGTGATAACCGTCTTCATGGGTAACCTTGCCGCGGAACACGTAATAGCTCCAGAAGGTGTAACCCAGGATGAACGGGATGATGAACAGCGTGCCCACCAGCATGAAGCCCTGGCTTTGCGGTGGTGCCGCGGCGTCCCAGATCGAGATCGACGGCGGCACGATGTTCGGCCACAGGCTGATCCCCAGGCCGCTGTAACCGAGGAAAATCAGCACCAGTGTCAGCAAAAATGGCGTGTAGTGCGCGTTGCGGGCCACGGCACGGATCAGGCCATAAAGCGTCACCAACACCAGGATCGGCACGGGCAGGAACCAGAACAGATTCGGCAGGGTGAACCAGCGGGCGGCGATCTCGGCGTGGGCCAGCGGGGTCCAGATGCTGACGATACCGATCACCGCCAACAACACGAACGCCAGGGGTCGCGCCAGGTCGTGCATCTGTTCCTGCAACTTGCCTTCGGTCTTCATGATCAGCCAGGTGCAACCCAGTAGCGCATACGCCACCACCAGCGCCGCGCCACAGAACAGGGTGAAGGGCGTCAGCCAATCCAGCGAGCCGCCGGCAAATTGCCGATCGACCACCGGCAAGCCATCGATGAACGCCCCCAGCGCGACGCCCTGGAAGAACGTTGCGGCAATCGAGCCACCGATGAACGCCTTGTCCCACAGGTGACGCTTGTCATCCTTGGCCTTGAAGCGGAACTCGAACGCCACGCCGCGGAAAATCAGCCCGATCAGCATGAAAATCAGCGGTAGATACAACGCCGAGAGCACTACCGAATAGGCCAGCGGGAAAGCCCCGAACAATGCCGCACCACCCAGTACCAGCCAGGTTTCGTTGCCGTCCCAGACCGGGGCGACAGTGTTCATCATCACGTCGCGGTCGGTCTTGCCGGGAATGAACGGGAAAAGAATGCCGATCCCCAGGTCAAACCCATCCATGACCACGTACATCATGATGCCGAAGATGATGATCACGGCCCAGATCAGCGGAAGATCAATACCCATGATTCAAATCTCCTTGGTCACGATGTGGTCGGCATCGGCATGATCGTCGTCGGCTGCGGAGAGCGGACGTGCCGGTGTGCGTTTCTGCCCGGGACCACCGTCGTTGGTTTCCTTGCCTTCGTCGATCTTCGGCCCCTTGCGCACCAGGCGCATCATGTAGCCGAGGCCGGCACCGAACAGGGCGAAATACACCACGACAAACAGGATCAGGGTGATGCTCATCTGCATCACGCTATGGTTGGAGGACGCGTCCGCCGTGCGCATCAGCCCGTAGACCACCCAGGGCTGACGGCCGATCTCAGTGGTGAACCAGCCGGCGAGAATCGCGATCAGGCCGGACGGCCCCATCCACAACGCCAGGTACAGGAACGGCCGCGAGGTGTAGAGCGTGTCGCGTTTACGCAGCCACAGGCTCCACAGACCGGTGAAGATCATCAGGAAACCCAGGCCGACCATGATGCGGAACGACCAGAACACAATGGTCGAATTCGGCCGGTCTTCGGGCGGGAATTCCTTGAGCGCCGGCACCTGCTTGTCCAGCGAGTGAGTCAGGATCAGGCTGCCCAGGTACGGAATCTCGACGGCGAACTTGGTTCTCTCTTCCTTCATGTCCGGCCAGCCGAACAGGATCAGCGGGGTCGCCTCGTTGCCGTGGTTCTCCCAGTGGCCCTCGATCGCGGCGATTTTTGCTGGTTGGTGTTCAAGCGTGTTGAGGCCGTGAAAGTCACCGATGACCGCCTGGATCGGCGCGACGATCAGCGCCATCCACATCGCCATGGAAAGCATCTTGCGGATCGCCGGGTTGTCCTTGCCACGCAGCAAGTGCCAGGCCGCCGAGGAACCGACGAAGAATGCTGTCGCGACGAACGCCGCCGTGGCCATGTGCATCAGGCGATAAGGGAACGAGGGGTTGAAGATCACCGCCAGCCAGTCGGTCGGTATGACCTGGCCATTGACGATTTCGAAGCCCTGCGGGGTCTGCATCCAGCTGTTGGAGGCGAGAATCCAGAAGGTCGAGATCAGCGTGCCGATGGCGACCATGACCGTGGCAAAGAAGTGCAAGCCGCGCCCGACCTTGTTCCAGCCAAACAGCATCACGCCGAGGAAACCAGCTTCAAGGAAGAATGCAGTCAGTACTTCATACGTGAGCAGCGGCCCGGTCACGGAACCTGCGAAGTCCGAGAAGCGGCTCCAGTTGGTCCCGAACTGATAGGCCATGACCAGTCCGGAAACCACGCCCATGCCGAAGTTGACGGCAAAGATCTTCGACCAGAAATGGTAGAGATCCCGGTAGGTGTCGTTATGGGTTTTCAGCCACAAACCTTCGAGTACCGCCAGGTAACTCGCCAGGCCGATGGTGATGGCTGGGAACAGGATGTGGAACGAGATAGTGAACGCGAACTGAATTCGGGCGAGATCAAGTGCCTCTAAACCGAACATAAGTCTTCCTCTGTCAGGTAGTACGGCTGCGGGCTGGAAGCCTGCACCCACGGCCCCCACGGATATGGAGTGTGGCGAATCTCTGTTTGTTCTTTTTTTTACACGCATCACAACGCAGGGAGTCTGGCCAACCGGCCACCGGATCAATTCCTTTTGAGGGTTTTGATCTGGATCAAGCAACGATGAAAGAGTAGTCCCATTTGCAGGGATGACCCGCGTGGTCGTTTGCCGCGTGACAAGTTGCCTCACGGCTGCAGTCACAGATTGAAATGAATTCCCAGGAGGCAGTGGGCGAACAGCCAGTGAAATCGATGCTTGGCTAACGAAATTTTCTGCCGCGGCAACTTCCTGTTACAGGTTGGTGATAGTCTCGCTCTTTCTCTCCCCAGACTTTCAAATGCCCAGCCAAGAGCCCTTGCTGTTACGTCGCCATCGTCCTTTCATCGCCTTCTGGCTGGCCCGGGTGTTCACCGCCAGCGGTTTCCAGATGCTCACCGTGGCCATTGGCTGGAACCTCTACCAACTGACCGGCAACGTGCTTGACCTGGGCCTGGTCGGGCTCGTGGAGTTCGCTCCGCGCGTGCTGTTCATGCTGCACACAGGGCATGTCGCCGATCGCTACGACCGCCGCAAGGTCGCGGCCATCTGCCAGTCGCTGCAAGCGCTGATCGCCCTGTCGCTGGCGATCGGCAGCGCGACCGACCATGTCACCCGGGAAATGATCTTCATCCTCGCGTTCCTGCTTGGCGCCGCACGCTCCTTCGAAATGCCGACCACCCAAGCCTTGCTCCCGAGCATCGTGCCCAGCGCCCTGTTTCCCCGGGCCGTGGCCGCCGCGCAGTCGGCCCAGCAATCGGCGACCATCGTCGCGCCAGCCCTCGGTGGCTTGCTCTACGCCTTCGGCAGCGTCTGGGTGTATGGCCCGACGGTGATTCTGTACATCATCGCCTGCACGCTGATGCTTAACCTGCCCGCCCGGCAAACGCCCCTGAACAAGGGCAAGGCCACACTGGACTCACTGTTGGCGGGCATCCGTTTCATTCGCAGTCGCCCGGATATTCTCGGGGCCATTTCCCTCGACCTGTTCGCTGTCCTGCTGGGGGGTGCGACGGCGTTGCTGCCGGTGTTTGCCAAGGACATTCTGCTGACCGGGCCCTGGGGGCTGGGCCTGTTGCGATCGGCGCCGGCGGTGGGTGCGTTGCTGATGTCGCTGTTCCTGGCGCGGTTTGCCGTGGAGCGCAATGTTGGACGGGTGATGTTCACCGCCGTGGGTGTATTCGGCGTGGCGACGATCGCCTTCGGCCTGTCGACCTCGTTCTGGTTTTCGTTGGCCGTGCTGGTCGTCCTGGGGGCGGCCGACATGATCAGCATGGTGATCCGCGCATCCTTCGTGCAACTGGAAACCCCGGACGAAATGCGCGGCCGGGTGAGCGCCGTGAACGGCCTGTTCATCGGGGCTTCGAACCAATTGGGCGAATTCGAATCCGGCCTGACCGCCCACTGGTTCGGCACCGTGCCGGCGGTGGTCATGGGCGGTATCGGCACGCTGGTGGTCACCGGGACCTGGATCAAACTGTTCCCGACCCTGGCCAACCGCGACCGGATGCATGTGCCGGTGGAAGAGGTGAAGGCCTGAGGCTCTCTACACCAACAACTCCCCCGCCACCATCGCCCGCGTGGCTTTGCCGCACAGCTGTTCCACCAGCGTCAGCGCAAATGCCAAGGCGCCACCCGAGCCTTGGGCGGTGATGCAATTGCCGTCGACCACCACCGGTTGATCGACGAAGTTGCAGCCCGACAGTTGATGGCTGGCCGAAGGCAGGCACGTCATGCGTCGCTGGCGCAGCACGCCGAAGGTTTGCAGTGCTACCGCGGGCGCTTCGGCAATGCCGGCGAACAGGCGCCCCGCCGCGGCCTGGTCCTTGACCAGTTGTTGCAGGGGTTGGTGGGCGGTCAGATGTTGCGTCCCGACGGCACCGCCAGGCAGGACGATCAGATCGAACGGCTGGGCCAGCAGATCCACCAGCATCGCATCGCACGTCAAGCGCGTGCCTCGGGCACAGGTGAGCATGCGCCGCCCCTCGATGCTGGCGACCACCACCTCGACCTTGGCGCGGCGCAATACATCGATCAAGGTCACTGTCTGCAGGTCATCGGCGCCCTCGGCGAGGGTAATCAAGGCTCGAAAGGTCATGGGAACGATCCACGGAATGGTTCCTAAAGCGTAGTCAGCTTTCCTGACGCTTGTTCGGGCCCCTGTCGTTACTTGATGTAAAGCTGGGTCGACATCGTGTTGCCGGGCGCGTTGATCGAGGTATTACTGAAGGTGAACGTACCTTCCTGCTTACCTGCCAGATTGAAAACGTACAGGTTGCCGACGACCTTGGTCCTTTGCGAGCAGTCGGTCAGGTTGCCGTTGTCATAGGCGCAGACCGGCGTGCGGGTGCCATCCACTTCGAAGCCATCCAGCGCGACATGGGGCTGGCTGCGACCATAGCCCACTTCCAGCACGTAGATCCTGATGTTCGGGCCCGCGTGGTTGCAGCGGGTCTGTGCCTGCCCTTCTTCAATCGTCTCGAAACCACAGCCCGGCGACTCGACCTTGAGCACCTTTAACTGGGTCAACGGCGGTGCCGATGCCGCCGAGGCGGGTTGTACCGCCAGCAACAACGCCATCAAGACACCAGACATGACCGTCAGCCGCTTTTTCATCCCGTTACCACCGAAAAAAAACCAGCGCGCAGTATGGCCGGTTTGGATTAAACGCAAAACATCGACGACGATCACCGCCATAAGCAGCCATAACCCCACGCTGCTGGTATGATGCGCGGCTTTTTCCGGCCCACTGTAATTTCACAGGCGCGTTCAGCGGTCTGTGCTTTGCTGTTGAGGTCGATACATTCACGGCGCCGGGCGCGCCACGGGGAGCAGACATGCTGGAAAGGCTGTTTCAACTCAAGGCACACAACACCAACGTGCGGACCGAGATTCTGGCGGGCGTCACCACCTTCCTGGCCATGGCCTACATTCTGTTCGTCAACCCGAGCATCCTCGGCGAGACGGGCATGGACAAGGGCGCGGTGTTCGTCGCCACCTGTCTGGCAGCCGCCATCGGTTCCGCGGTCATGGGCCTGATTGCCAACTACCCGATCGCGCTCGCGCCGGGCATGGGCCTGAACGCCTTCTTCACCTACACCGTGGTCCTGCACATGGGCCATACCTGGCAAGTAGCGCTGGGTGCGGTGTTCATCTCGGCCGTGTGCTTCTTCCTGCTGTCGATCTTCCGCATCCGTGAATGGATCATCAACAGTATCCCGCTGCCGTTGCGCTCGGCCATTGCCGCCGGTATCGGCCTGTTCCTGGCGCTGATCGCCCTGCACAACGCCGGCATCGTGGTCAGCAACCCGGCGACCATGGTCGGCCTCGGTGACCTGAAACAACCGGCACCGATCCTCGCGACCCTCGGCTTTGCCCTGATTGTTGCCCTTGAAGCCCTCGCCGTGCGCGGTGCGGTGCTGATCGGTATCCTGGTGGTGACCATTGTTTCTATCCTGATGGGCTTCACTCCGTTCGGCGGCGTGATGTCGATGCCGCCATCGCTGGCCCCGACCTTCCTGCAGCTGGACATCAAAGGCGCACTGGACATCGGTCTGGTCAGCGTGATCTTCGCTTTCCTGTTCGTCGACCTGTTCGACAACTCCGGCACCCTGATCGGCGTTGCCAAGCGCGCCGGGCTGATGGGCAAGGACGGCCACATGCCGAAAATGGGCCGCGCGCTGATCGCCGACAGTACTGCCGCGATGGCCGGGTCCCTGCTGGGCACCTCGACCACGACCAGCTACATCGAATCCGCTGCTGGCGTGAGTGCGGGCGGCCGCACCGGCCTGACCGCCATCGTCGTGGCGATCCTGTTCCTGCTGGCGCTGTTCTTCTCGCCGCTGGCGGCCAGCGTGCCTGCGTTCGCCACGGCACCGGCACTGCTGTTCGTCGCCGTACTGA
This sequence comes from Pseudomonas sp. GM78, assembly GCF_000282475.1. Taxonomy (GTDB): domain Bacteria; phylum Pseudomonadota; class Gammaproteobacteria; order Pseudomonadales; family Pseudomonadaceae; genus Aquipseudomonas. The sequence goes on along the minus strand of NZ_AKJF01000212.1, from coordinate 87,680 downwards.
TGACATCCGGCCTGGCCGAAATAGACTGGGACGACATTACCGTCGCCGCGCCGGTCGTTATCACCGCGCTGGCCATGCCGTTTACTTATTCCATTGCCAATGGCATCGCCTTCGGTTTCATCGCCTGGACCGCCATCAAGCTGATGTCCGGTCGTGGCCGTGAGCTGAATCCGGCGCTGGTGATCCTGTCGATTCTGTTCGTGATCAAGCTCGGTTGGTTCAACGCATGACTTTTGATTCCCAGGCCTACGCTGTCCAGCTCGAAGACAAGGTCACGCGTTTGCGTGACCTGCTGGCGCCATTCGATGCACCGGAGCCGGTCGTCTTCGACTCGCCACTGCAGAATTTCCGCCTGCGCGCCGAATTCCGCCTGTGGCGCGAAGCCGGCGAGCGCCATTACGCAATGTTTTCCCAGGAAGACAAGCGCACGCCGATCCTGATCGAAGAATTCCCGATCGCCAGCCAACGCATCAATCAATTGATGCCGCAGCTCAAGGCCGCATGGCAAGCCAGTGCAGCCCTGAGCCACAAGCTGTTCCAGGTGGAGTTCCTGACCACCCTGGCCGGCGATGCGATGATCACCCTGTGCTACCACCGCCCGCTGGACGAGCACTGGCACACAGCGGCCTCGAAACTGGCTGCCGACCTCAACGTCAGCGTGATCGGTCGGTCGAAGGGCAAGCGCGAGGTCATTGGTCACGATTACGTCGTCGAGAAACTTGAAGTCGGCGGCCGCACCTTCAGCTATCGCCAGCCAGAAGGCGCCTTCACCCAGCCAAACGGCACCGTGAACCAGAAGATGCTCAACTGGGCGTACGACGCGCTGGGTGATCGCGCGGACGATTTGCTGGAGCTGTATTGCGGCAATGGCAACTTCACCCTGCCGCTCGCCACCCGCGTGCGCAAGGTGCTGGCGACTGAAATCAGCAAGACCTCGGTTAATGCGGCGCTGAGTAACCTCAGTGAAAACGCTGTGGATAACGTCACACTGGTGCGCCTGTCCGCCGAAGAACTGACCGAAGCGCTGAACGAAGTGCGCCCGTTCCGCCGCCTGCACGGCATCGACCTCAAGAGCTACGAGTTCGGCAGCGTCTTCGTAGATCCGCCGCGCGCCGGCATGGACCCGGATACCTGCGAGCTGACCCGACGCTTCGACAACATCCTCTACATTTCCTGCAATCCGGAAACCCTGGCGGCCAACATCGCCCAACTGCACGACACCCACCGCATCACCCGATGCGCGATGTTCGACCAGTTCCCGTGGACGCATCACATGGAATCCGGGGTGTTGTTGACCCGCCGGTGATTGCAGAAGCCACAAACAAATCAGCCGTCATCACGACGGCTTTTTTGTGCCTGTTCAAACGACAACGTCGACCTTGCGTGGACGGCCACCTTTCCTGCCATTTGCCCTCGCAGCCTCAGCCTTGGCAGCGCTGCTCTGGCGGCCATTGCGCGAGGCAATCACCGATGCGGCCATGGCCATCAATGGCTTGCTCGCCGAGATCATGCCGGCGAGAGATACATGCAGATCCTTTCCTTCATGGCACAGTGCGGTACCCGCGTAGCCAACGGTCAGGCCTGCGAAATCCTCGACTTCGAAACCATCGAATTCAGGATAATTCACCACGGGCAGCAATACGCCGCTGCCATCTTCGAAGCTTACCGCCAGACAAGGTGCCAGGAAGGTAACTGCCGTCGCGTGCAGGCCGTTGTTCTTGCGTAAATTCCCACGCTCAATCGCTTCGTCCAGGCCATGTTCCGTTATCGGGGTGTCTGCCTGGACCTTGGCATTTACCGTTTTCATAACTCGATCTCCACAGCTTCCCGTGTACTTATCAGGAATAACCGCGTCGTGTTCATTTCAGGCTCGTAGCAAGCCGAGCCAATCATGTTGGTGGTGCTGGCAATCCTGTTCACCACAACGACTTCGTTGCTTTGCCAGTCCCACAATTGATTATCAAGGCAGACCGTTTTCAGCTTTCGCCACCAGATGCCACGGGCACGCAGCAAATGGACAGGTTGCTTGAGCGACTGACGTAACCCTTCCAGCACCGCCAACGGTGGCCGACGCGAGAGCGGAACAACGTCCCAGAGCTCTACGCCGTTGTGCCAGAAGCTGAACTTGAACCGAGCGCTCCAGCCTCCTCCATCGACATGCGCATGGGGCGGACAATGCTCGTCACGCAACATGATCACCACCGAGAACCCTCTGTAGCTGCATATTTTCATGATAACCCATCCGTTAGGTTATTGAATCGAGAGATTCGACATTCCCTGGAAAACCTGACGACTGGTGCCACGCCCTCAATCGTCAACACGCCTCTGAGACTAGCGCCCCGCAGCGCCCTGTACCGACAGCGACCCCGGTAAAATCGTAAGCATTGCTTTCACCACGCCCACAAAAAAGCCGTCGTTCAGACGGCTTTTTGTTTTTCGCTGTAATCATCCCGGCAGGTTTTTTCGATACTCAGTCGTGGTAATCCCCTTATACCCCCAGTTATCGGTATCGACTTCCTCGATCACGATGTGGGTCAGCTCCGGCGGCTTGCCGAGGACGCGTTGCAAGGTCTCGGTGATTTCGGCGATGACCTGGGCTTTCTGCTCACGGGTTACGCCGTCTCGGGTGATGCGTACGCTGACGAAAGGCATGCTGCTTCTCCTGCTCGCTCATTAAGTGAGGCTGACTGTATCTGCGTACCGGCATTTGATAAATACTGATTCACAGACTTCATTTGATCCCCGGTGTAATCAATCATGCAGCGACAATTCGACGATCTTCAACTGGGCAGCATCGAGCTGTTTTGCCTGGCTGCCGAAGCCGGCAGCTTCACGGCCGCAGCGCTGGTGGCGGGGGTCACGCCGGCCGCGGTGAGCCGCTCGGTGTCGCGCATGGAAGAACGCCTTGGCGTGCGGCTGTTTGCGCGCACAACGCGCAGCGTAAAGCTGACCGACAGTGGTCGGCGTTACTACGAAGAATGCCGCCAGGCTTTGGCGCAACTGGTGGAAGCCCAGCGCGAAGTCATGGGCCAGCAACAGGTACCTTCAGGCACCCTGCGCATCAGTATCCCGACCACCTATGCCCACCACCGCATCCTGCCGTTGCTGCCGGCCTTCCGCGCGCGTTTTCCGGCGGTGAAGGTCGAGTCGCACATCAGTAACCGCAACATCGATTTCGTCGGCGAAGGCTATGACATGGCGATTCGCGTGCGCGCGATTCCGGATTCCGGCCTGATCGCCCGGCAGCTGGAAGACGCCGCGCTGGTGATGATTGCCAGCCCCGAATACCTCAAGCGTGCCGGTACGCCGCAAACCCTCGACGACCTGCAACAGCACGAATGCATTCAATACGAACTGCCCAGCAGTGGCCGGCGCATTGCCTGGTTGTTCAGCGACAACGGCGTGCAACGGGAGATTCTGGCCGAGGGCAACTTCGTTTGTTCCGACGATGTATTGGGTGGCGTCACCCTGGCGAAACATGGCGCGGGATTGTTTCAGACTTATCGATTTATCGTCGAGAAGGAATTGGCCGATGGCTCGCTGGTGGAGGTGCTCAAACCTTTTGGGGGGCGTTCGCGGCCGTTTACCCTTCTCTACCCACAAAGTCGCCACATGCCCCTACGGTTGCGGGCATTCATTGATTTCCTGGTCGAGAATTTGCCTCGTTAAAAGATCGCAGCCTGCGGCAGCGCCTACAGGGAACAGGTTTCAAATGTAGGAGCGGCCATAGGCTGCGATCTTTTCTGTCCGATCACCGCACACAATACGCCCACCAGCGGGCTGCCCAATTGACCATATTAACCATCTAGTACATTTTATCTCCACAGGCTGAAACCTCGGCCAATGCCAAAAATAATACGTGGAGAAAACCAATGCCCCCCATCATTCTGGTGCTCAACGGCCCGAATCTGAACCTGCTTGGCACCCGTGAACCGGCGACCTACGGCCATGAAACCCTGGCAGATGTTTCCGCGCTGTGCGGCCGAGCCGCCGAAGAGTTCGGCCTGGCGGTGGAGTTTCGCCAGACCAACCATGAAGGCGAACTGCTCGACTGGATTCATGCCGCCCGCGGCCGTTGTGCCGGGATCGTGATCAACCCGGCGGCCTGGACGCACACCTCGGTGGCGATCCGCGACGCGCTGGTCGCCAGCGAACTGCCGGTGATCGAAGTGCACCTGTCCAACGTTCACGCCCGCGAGCCTTTCCGCCACCACTCCTTCGTCTCGGCCATTGCCACGGCGGTAATGGCTGGCTTCGGTAGCCATGGCTATCGCCTGGCCCTGGAACATTTCAGTCAACGTCTGAAGGGGCAAGCAGCATGAACCAGAACCAAACGGTATTGGCCGGACTGATCGGCGCCGGCATCCAGGCGTCCCGCACCCCGGCGCTGCACGAGCACGAGGGCGATGCCCAAGGCATGCGTTACCTCTATCGGCTGATCGATCTCGATCAGTTGCAACTCGACAGCAACGCCCTGCCCGACCTGTTGACGGCCGCCGAGCGCATGAACTTCACCGGTCTGAACATCACCTTTCCGTGCAAGCAGGCGATCATCCCGCTGCTCGACGAGTTGTCGCCGGAAGCCCAGGGCATTGGCGCGGTGAACACAGTGGTGCTGAAGGACGGCAAACGCATCGGTCATAACACCGATTGCCTGGGGTTTGCCGAGGGTTTTCGCCGTGGCTTGCAGGGCGTTGCCGTTGAGCGCGTCGTACAAATGGGCGCCGGTGGTGCTGGCGCGGCCGTGGCCCATGCGTTGTTGAGCGAAGGCGTACGCCAACTGAGCATTTTTGATGTGGAAATCAGCCGCGCGCAGAGCCTGGCAGACAATCTTAACCAGCATTTCGGCAGTAACCGCGCGGTGGCCGGCCATGATCTGGCACTGACCCTGGCCGAGGCTGATGGCCTGGTCAACACCACGCCCATGGGCATGAAAAAACTGCCCGGTATGCCGGTGCCGGTCGAGTTGCTTCGGGCCCAATTGTGGGTGGCGGAGATTGTTTACTTCCCGCTGGAAACCGAACTGCTGCGCAATGCCCGTGCGCTGGGTTGCCGCACGCTCGATGGCGGGAACATGGTGGTGTTCCAGGCAGTGAAGGCGTTCGAATTGTTCAGCGGCGTGGCGCCGGATGCGCAGCGGATGCTGGAGCATTTTCAGAGCATGAATGGCTGAAAGTCAAAAGATCGCAGCCTTCGGCAGCTCCTACAAGGCTGCGATCTTTTCAGGCTTGCAGGTAGCGCAAAACCGACTCGCAAATCATCTCCCGATGACGCTGCTTGATGCTTTCGTCCGGCAAGTCGATCTGAAAGATCTCGCCGAAGGTGTGGCGGTTCGACACGCGATAGAAGCAGAACGAACTGATCAGCAAGTGCACGTCCAACGGGTCCAGGCCGGTGCGGAACAGCCCCTGTTCGGCACCGCGACGCAGGATCTCGCCCAGTGAATCGAGGATGGTGTTGTTCATCGCCTTGATCGCATCGGAGCGCTTCACAAATTCGGCGTTGTGAATGTTCTCGATGCTGACGATGCGCACGAAATCTACGTTGCGGTCATGGTGATCGAAGGTGAACTCCACCAGCCGCCGAATCGCCTCCACCGGCGCCAGCTCCGCCAGGTGCAGGCGGTTTTCGGTGCTGCGGATATCGCCGTAGAGTTTTTCCAGCACCTCCACGTAGAGCTGTTCCTTACTGCCGAAGTAGTAATAGATCATGCGCTTGGATGTGTGGATGCGCTCGGCGATGGCATCGACGCGAGCCCCGGAAAGCCCTTGCTGAACGAACTCGACTATCGCTTCCTGCAGGATGTTTTCCCGGGTTTTTTCCGGGTTGTTCTTGCGACTCTTGCGCGGCTCGGCAATCGGTTGCTCAGGTGCTGCGGAGAGTTCTGATGTCATTGTCATTGCGGGCTCACGGCCATCACTGCACAGGCTGGCGATTATGAGCCGCGCCGCACAGGGAAGGAAGCCGCGCGGCAGCGGTTTGTCGGCGTGGGTACTATTTTCCTACAACTTTGCCTGACGCAAGGCACCGCTACGGGATTTGGCCATGGCCGCCAGGCGCACCGCCACGTTGGCCGCACCGTAACCGGCATAACCGTTCTTGCGCTGAATGATCTCGAAGAAAAAACGCCCTTCGAACGGCTCGGTGTACACGTGGAACAGTTCACCGCCCTGTGCATCACGGTCGTACAGCACGTTGTAATAAGCCAGTTCGCTGAGGAATTCGTCATCGAAATCGAAGCGTGCCGCCAGGTCATCGTAGTAGTTGAGCGGAATATCCAGCAGCGGCACGCCCGCCGCTTTGGCGCGACTGACTTCGGCAAAGATGTCGTCGCAATCGAACGCGATGTGGTGCACGCCGGAGCCGCGATAACTCGACAACGCGTGTGAGATGGCGGTGTTGCGGTTTTCGGAAATATTGAGCGGCAGGCGGATCGAACTGTCACGGCTGCGCAGCGCGCGGCTCTTCACCAGACCATAGGGATCGGGCAGCACCACTTCGTCATCGGCCTCGAAATCCAGCAGGCTCTTGTAGAACAGCACCCAACTGTCGAGGCTGTCGGCGGGCAATGCCATGGCCATGTGGTCGATGCGCTTGAGGCCGCCGCTGCTCACCGCGGCCGGCTCCAGGTTGAAGTCGGTACCATAGACATCGGCGTCTTGATCGACGAGGTAAATCAGGCTGCCATCCGGCGCGCGCACGGCGGCCAGTTCCAGTTCATTGGGACCGACCAATCCGCGATACGGCTGGCCTTTGTAGGCCACCGCCCGGGCCAGCGCACTGGCACTGTCCTTGACGCGCACGGCAGTGGCGCACAGCGATGGACCATGCGCCTCGAAGAAACTGTGGCCGAAGGAGTAAGGTTCGGAGTTGAGGATCAGGTTGATATCGCCCTGGCGCAGCAGGCTGACGCTTTTGGAGCGATGCTGCCCGGCCTTGACGAAACCGAGCCGCTCCAGCCAATGGGAGAGCTTTGCGCCGAGGCTTTCGTCGACGGCGAATTCGAGAAACTCGATGCCGTTGTATTCGCTGGCCTTCGGGGTCTCGAACAGAATCTCGGGGTTGCCGGCAGGCTTGGCCTCCTGGGCCAGGCGCTCGCGGGTTTTCTCTTCCAGGTACAGCAACGAGCGCAAGCCGTCAGCAGCGTTGGCCCGTGGCGGCGCGGCGCGGAAACCGTCGTTGAAGATCTCCAGCGACAGCGGCCCGGTGTAGCCACTCTTGATGATCGGCGCGAGGAAGCCAGGCAAATCGAATTCGCCCTGGCCCGGGAAGCAACGGAAATGCCGGCTCCACTCGAGCACATCCATGGCCAGGATCGGTGCATCAGCCATTTGCACGAAGAAAATCTTGTCGCCGGGAATCTCGGCGATAGCGCTCGGGTCGCCCTTGAGCGACAGCGTATGGAAACTGTCGAGCAACACGCCGAGGCTCGGATGATCGGCCTGACGAACGATGTTCCACACCTGTTGCCAAGTGTTCACATGCCGGCCCCAGGCCAGCGCTTCGTAACCGATGCGTAGACCGCGCGCGCCAGCGTGTTCAGCCAGCAGGCGTAAATCATCGACTAAAATCTGTTCATCACCGATGGAATCGGCCGAGGCGTTACTGCACACCAGCACCAGGTCGGTGCCCAGTTCCTGCATCAGGTCGAACTTGCGCTCGGCCCGTTCCAGATTGCGCGACAAGCGGTCACGGCGGCAGCCTTCGAAATCCCGGAACGGTTGAAACAGGGTGATGGCGATTCCGAGATCGGCGCACATCTGTTTAATTTCCCGCGGGCTGCCGTCGTAGTAGAGAAGGTCGTTCTCGAAAATTTCGACGCCGTCAAAACCGGCGGCGGCAATGGCTTCGAGTTTTTCCGGCAGGGTACCGCTCAAGGACACGGTGGCAATGGAACGCTGCATTTTTTTCGACTCCCGGTGGAGGCTGCGGCTACAGGGAATATGCGCCGATTTTAAAAGAGTGAGCGAATTATTGAGCTGGCGGGTGCAATGAGCAATTTAAAGTGTACTACCCAGTTAGTTTTGCGTGCGATTATCGAACACAATGGGCTTTGGCGAATTGACGATTTTTTGCTCAATGCGCAACATCAACTCCACATTGAGTCCGGTCTCAACCGACGGCCTCAGTTAACAAAGACCCTGAACACCACATAAAAATTTCAAAAACCGGGTATATGCTCATGCGCTCATTCAACGCCTTGCTCACTCGAACCACCGTCATTACGCCCTGCCTGGCGTCCATCCGAACCTTGCGCACCGCCGGCACTCCCGTGCCGCTCGCTGAATAAACCGTCAGACGACGAAACCAGCCGATCAGTCCTGCGCCCATCGCCATCGATTGATCACGCGCCCTTGAAGTCCCGACGAGCCTTGCTTGTCAGTCATTGAACGGATGGCACACATGAATCCTACACCTAGCTCACGCATGGCTCCGGCCATGAGCGCTGCCTCTGGCGGCATCGGCGACAAAATCCGCGGCGCCATGGCTGTCGGCAAAACCCGTTGGGGCATGCTGGCGCTGGTGTTTTTCGCCACCACCCTGAACTACATCGACCGCGCCGCCCTCGGCGTCATGCAGCCCATCCTGGCCAAGGAAATGAGCTGGACGGCGATGGACTACGCCAACATCAACTTCTGGTTCCAGGTCGGCTACGCCATCGGTTTCGTGATACAAGGCCGCTTGATCGACCGGGTCGGCGTCAAGCGCGTGTTCTTCTGCGCCGTGTTGCTCTGGAGCCTGGCGACCGGCGCCCACGGTCTGGCCACTTCGGCGGTCGGCTTCATGGTCTGCCGTTTCATTCTCGGCCTGACCGAAGCCGCCAACTACCCGGCCTGCGTGAAAACCACGCGCCTGTGGTTCCCGGCCGGCGAGCGCGCCGTGGCCACCGGCATTTTCAACGCCGGTACCAACGTCGGTGCAATGTTCACCCCGATGCTGTTGCCGCTGATCCTCCACGTCTGGGGCTGGCAGGCTGCGTTCCTGTGCATGTCGGCACTGGGCGGGATCTGGCTGCTGTTCTGGGGCCTGAAGTACTTCAACCCGGAAGATCACCCAAGCGTCAAACAGTCGGAACTGGACTACATCCAGAACGAAGTGGAACCGGAACAAACCCGCGTACCGTTCTCGAAGATCCTGCGCATGCGCGGCACCTGGGCCTTCGCCCTCGCCTACTCGATCACGGCGCCGGTGTTCTGGTTCTACCTGTACTGGCTGCCACCGTTCCTCAATCAGCAATACAACCTGGGCATCAACGTGACCCAGATGGGCATTCCGCTGATCATCATCTACCTCACCGCCGACTTCGGCAGTGTCGGCGGCGGGATCCTGTCCTCGTTCCTGATCGGTCGCGGCGTCAACCCGATCAAGGCGCGCCTGATGTCCATGTTCCTGTTCGCCTGCTGCATCATCGGCGTGATCATGGCCGCCGGCTCCAGCAACCTGTGGGTGGCGGTAGCCGCGATCTCCCTGGCCATCGGCGCACACCAGGCCTGGACCGCGAACATCTGGAGCCTGGTGATGGACTACACCCCCAAGTACATGATGAGTACGGTGTTCGGCTTCGGCGGCATGTGTGCGGCGATTGGCGGGATGTTCATGACCCAGTTGGTCGGCCACATCCTGACCGTCACCAACAACAACTACACCGTGCTGTTCACCCTGATCCCGGCGATGTACTTCATCGCGCTGATCTGGCTGTACTTCATGGCACCGCGCAAGATTCCGAAAGTAGAAGACTGATGTTCCCTCGGCGCAGGCCCGGTTTCGGGCCTGCGCTTTTTTTGTGCCTGCTTTTTATGAATTCCTGAATATCCACTCATCGCCAAGGAGGTGAAACCATGTCGCCAGGTCACCTGAGCATCGCCAAGCGCGCCATGATCAGCTTCGGCCTCATCGCCTTGCTGGTCCTGTTGCAAGGTTTGTTCGCCCTCAAGCAAGTAGCGCAAGTGCGCGCCACCGGCCAGCACACCGAGAACGTCTCCCTGCCCAGCACCCGTTATCTGGGCGAAATTCGCGATTACGTCCTGAGCATTCGTGTGCTCAGCCTGCGCATGGCGCTCAATCGCGAGCCCAAGGTGCTCGACGCGACCGTCACGCGCCTGCATCAGGTGCAGGGCTGGCTTGTACAGGCACTGGACAAATTCGCCCCGCTCGTAGGCGACTACAACCGGGGGCCGTACGAAAACTTCGTCGCGACGGTCACCCGCTACCGTGAGGCGCTGACGCGATACGAAAGCCTGTCGCAGGCAAACCGCCTCGAAGAAATGACCGCGCTGCTCAATGGCGAAATCCAGGATTACTCGACCCGCAGCGGAGACCAGTTCGCCGAACTCGTGGCGCTCACCGCCAATGAAGTCAGTCAGTCCGCAGCGCAAGCCGACACACTCTATGGCCAGGTGAAGGTCACGGTGATCGGGGCCTTGCTTGGCGTGTCGCTGCTGACCGCTCTCCTCGCCTGGTTGTTGATTCGCAGCATCGTGGTGCCCATCCGCCAGGCCGTGGAAGTGGCCGAGCAAGTCGCCGCCGGCGATCTCGGCACACCGATACAGAGCCAGGGCAGCGATGAAACGGCGCGCTTGCTCACCGCCCTGTCGATCATGCAGAACAGCCTGCGCGACACCCTGCAACGGATCAGCGCCGCATCGACCCAACTGAACGCGGCTGCCGAGCAAATGAACCAGAGCACCCATCAGGATTCCGGGCGACTGCAACAGCAACACAACGAAATCGAACAAGCCGCCACCGCGGTCAACGAGATGACCGTCGCCGTGGAAGAAGTCGCACGCAATGCGGTCTCGACGTCCGACAGCACGCGCCAGTCGACACAACAGGCCAGCCAGGGCCAGGCGCGGGTCATCGAGACACTGGATTCGATTCAGGCCATGAGCGCCGATGCCGGCATCGCCCTGCAACAGGTGCAAACCCTGGCCGAGCAATCCCGGGAAATCGGCAAGGTGCTGGACGTGATTCGCGCCATCGCCGAGCAGACCAACCTGCTGGCGCTCAACGCGGCGATCGAAGCGGCCCGGGCCGGGGAAGCCGGGCGTGGTTTTGCGGTGGTCGCCGATGAAGTGCGCGCACTGGCCCATCGTACCCAGCAATCGACCCGGGAAATCGAACTGATGATCGGCCGGGTCCAGGGCGATACCGAGAGCGTTGTGTTGTCGATGCACGGCAACAGTCAGCGCGTCGCCCAGACCCTGTCGATCGCCGAACAGGCCGGTCTCGCCTTGGCGCAAATCACCCGGGCCATGGAGCAGATCCATGAGCGCAACCTGGTGATCGCCAGCGCATCGGAAGAGCAAGCCGCCGTGGCCCGCGAGGTGGACAGGAATCTGCTGAACATCCGCGACCTGTCGCTGCAAAGTGCCGATGCCTCAACCCGCACCAGCGCCACCAGCCAGCAACTGTCGCAATTGGCCGCAGGCCTGCAAAACCTGGTGCTGCGCTTCAGGTTCTGAGTGAGCTCAGCGGCGGCTTTGTTGCCATGCCGCCGCCAGGCCACTGCAGCAAATGATGGCGATCCCGACGATGGTGGTCAGGGTCGGCGTGTGGGAAAACAGCAGCCAGCCCAGCAGGCCGGCAAACACGATCTGGCAGTAGCTGAAGGGCGCCAGCAAGGCCGGCGCCGCATGGCGGAAGGCCTGGGTCAGGAACAGGTGCGCCGTCATGCCGCAGGCGCCCAGCGCCAGCATCATTGCGCCGTGCAGCAAGGTCGGCACCTGCCAGAAGAACGGCACCAGCGCACTCATGACCAGGGTGTTGCACAACCCGGCAAAGAAGTTGCTGGTGGTCGGGCTGTCGATCTCGCTGAGCTTGCGAGTCAGCAACTGGTAGAAGCAGAAAAACAACGCCGAGCACAACGGCAGCAGCACCGCCGGGGTGAACAGATCACCACCGGGGTGGACGATGATCAGCACCCCGATAAAACCGCAAATCACCGCCAGCCATTGGCCACGTGTGACCTTCTCCCCCAGCAACGGCACCGACAACGCAGTCACCAGCACCGGAGCGAGGAAGTTGACCGACGTTGCCTCGGCCAGCGGGATGTACATCAACCCCGTGGTGAAAAACAGGCTGGTGCCCAGCAGGCACAACGCGCGAACCAGTTGCAGCAGCGGCCGCTTGGTACGCAGCACGCGCAGCCCGGATTGCGGCAGGAATATCCCGGCCATCAGCAAGGTGTGCACCACATAACGCGCCCAGACCACCATGACAATCGGATAGAACCCGGAAAGGTACTTCGACAAAGCGTCATGACTGGAAAACAGGAAGGTTGCGACAACGATCAGCAGGATCCCTTTGAAGGGCTGATTGACGCCGGAAAGCGGTGTGCTGACGGTCATTGGGATTCCTTGTTCAAAAACAACACTTCGCGGGGCCTAGGTCAGCCGCGCAAGCAATTCACGGGTTTTACTCAATGCCATCCGCGCCCGGTCCAGCCCACTCACGCCCTGCTCCAGCAGTTGCACAGTGGGGATCTCCAGGCTCAATGGAATGTTAGCCGGCAAACACCGCAACAGCCCCGGCAGATCACAATCGCCATCACCGGGAAAACGCCGTTCATTACGCGCCTGCCGCAAGATCTCTGCCATGTCTTGCGGCCTGGGCCCCGCCACGTCACACAACTGCGCATACCGTAACCGTGAGGGGGCAACCCTGGCCAGATCTTCCAGCCGCGACCCAGAGCGATCGAAGTGAAAGGCATCGACCAGCACCGCCGCGTTTTCACGCTCGGCCTTTTCAATGATGCGCGCGGCTTGCTGCAGATCCCGCGCGTCGGTCCAGGGCATGAACTCCAGGTGCGGATGCAACCCGTAAGGCGCCGCCAGATCACACAGCCGGGCAAAATTTTCCGTCAGCCGTTGCTCGTCAGGATCGTTCCCCGCCACCAGCAACTCACTGGCACCGAATTCGGCACCCACTGCAAGCACCCGCTCGAAATCGGCAACAACGGTGTCCGGTTTAAGCCGCAGGATTTCGACATCCAATACACGAATGCCGGTATCGCGCAGACGTGCCAGGGTCTGGCGCCGCAGATCGTCATCCGCCACCAGCGCAAAATGGTGTTCCTCTGGCGTCGCCGGTACCAGGCGCAAGCCGACATGACTGTAACCGGCCCGCGCCGCGACCTCGACCATGTCCGGCGGTGACAACTCCAGCACGGTCAGACTGGCCAGGGAAAAGATTCGTTCACTCATGGTCAATCCTCGATCAAGGCGGGTGCGCAGGCGCGCCCGGTTTCAGCGGCTTGGCGAATCGCTTCGACCAACGCCAGGGTGCGGGCTGCATCGGCGGCGCTGACCAGCGGTTCGACCTCCCCACGCGCAACACGCACGAAGTGCTGCAACTGCAAGCGCAGCGCTTGATCGACGCTGAAAGGCTCGTCAGTCGACACCAGGGGTTGATGCCATCCACCGTCCGCTTGCGTGTAGTGCCAGCGCTTGAGCTGCGGGATGCTCAGCGCCCCCGCGGTGCCCGCCAGCAAATAGCACGGTTGGTCGGCCTGGCGTGGATACACCGGGTTCTCCCCGGAGCCCAGCTCCCAACTCCAGGGCGCCGCCACCGCATCGGACCCGGTCAGGCTGCCCAGCGCACCATTGTCGAATTGCAGCAGCACGGCCGCACAATCTTCGTTGGCAAACCCGCGCACGGCGTTACTGGTGATGGCCTGCACCTGGCGAACTTCGCCGCACAGATGACGGAGCAGGTCGAGGTCGTGGATCAGGTTGGTCAACAACATGCCCGCACCGGGCTCGCGGCGCCAGGCCGTTTCGAAATAACTGTCGGGTTTGCGCAATTGCCAGAGCGCGGTGACGGTGCTCAACTGGCCCAACGCGCCGCTGTGGACAAGTTCATGGGCGCGCACGATCAAGGGATTGTGGCGTCGATGATGGCCGACCAACACCGCAACGCCGCTCGACTTCGAGGCAGCCACCAGCTCACGAGCCTCATCCAGGTGCACACCCACCGGCTTTTCCAGCAACACCGGTACACCGGCAGCCAGGCAATCGAGCGCGGTGCTGACGTGCAGCGCATTCGGGTTGGCGATAATGACGGCCGCAGGCTTAGCCTGCTCCAGCATCTGACGATGATCGGCGAAATACTCCACACCCCATTCCTTCGCCAAACCCGGCGCTTGCGGGCCGGGGTCGGCCACTGCGCACAAGGTCGCTTCAGTCAGGGTTTTCAGATGCTGGTAATGCTGCTGGCCCATGGTGCCGGCACCAATAAGGGCTATTCGAAGGGGGGGCGAACTCATGCAGCGGTCCTCTTGTGGTTATTGTTGGAAGATGAATTTCAACAATTTAGAACCTGGTTCCAGATTCTTACACAGGCGTGCATTGAAAGTGTTCGAACAGCGCACAGCTTTAGCGAGTTCAGCCTTGGTCAAATGTGGGAGCGAGCCGGCTCCGGGCGGCGTTCCGACGAAGACGGAGTGCCAGTCGAAATCAATACCGGCTGTTACAGCGCTTTCGCGAGCAGGCTCGCTCCCACAGGGGGTTGGTGCAGGACTCAGCTGAATAGCTCCGACGCCAGACTCGCGGCCGACAACTCATCGGTAAACGCCAACAACAACGGCGCCAACTCATGCAGCCGCGCGCCCGGCATCCGCGCACTCGGCCCGGCGATGCTGAGCACGCCGATCACCCGGCCATCACCGGGATGGCGCACCACAGCAGCAATCGCCGAGGTGCCTACCGCCGAACTTTCCTCGACACAGGCGTAGCCCTGCTCCCGTGCCAGGCGCAAGCGTTCAAGCAATTCAATATTGGAACTTGGGGCATTCGGTCCCAGCTCCAGCGGCCGGTCCGCCGCCTGGCGTTCCACCAGCGACAAGGCTTCGGCATCACTCATGCACGCCAGCCAGGCATGGCCGGAAGCGGTGTAGAACAGCGGCGCATCGCGGCCCATGTCCGGGTCATAGCGCAGGCCGGAACGAGCCCCCTGGGACTTGGCGATCCAGGTCTGGCGCTCGCCTTCGATGACCCCCAGGCGCACCAGTTCGCCGGTTTCCTGAGCCAGTCGGTCAAGCACCGGTTGCACGATATCGGCACCGCTGCTCGACAGATAACGGAAACCCATCGCCACCAGCCGGGTCGACAAGTGATAACGCAGGTTCTCTGGATTCTGCCGCACGTAGCCAAGCCGGATCAGCTCGGCCAGTAGCCGGTGGGTGGCACTCTTGGGGATGCCCAGTTGCTCCGCCAGCACCTGCATCGGCAGGCCACGAGGGTCGCTGGTGAGGCTTTCAAGCACACTGAAAACACGTTCGATCTGACTGCCGGCCATGGGGGTATCCACACAAAATTTGCTCGATTCTAGAAGACAACCCACGGAATGCGAAATCTGGAACTGCCTGTCCGATAACCGCCCGCTTTACGCCGCATCGACTTGCCCGCTTTCTTCCAGCCTCATATATTTTCTGGAATTAGATTCCAAAATAATAAACGCCGGAGTTCAAGCCATGCCTGCCGAAACGTACTGCCTTCCCGACATCGACTGCGATGTGCTGATCGTCGGCTCCGGTGCGGCCGGCCTCGCAACGGCCGTGACGGCCGCATGGCATGGACTGAAAGTGATCGTGGTGGAAAAAGACCCGGTTTTTGGCGGCGCCACCGCCTGGTCCGGTGGTTGGGCGTGGGTACCCTGCAATCCCCTGGCCCGGCGAGCCGGCATCGTCGAAGACGTTGAACAACCGCGCACTTACTTGAAACACGAACTGGGTGATCACTATGACCCTTTGATGATCGATGCCTTCCTTGAAGCCGCTCCGCGCATGGTGGCGTTCTTCGAACAGCACACCTCGCTGCAATTCGCCGATGGCAACGCGATTGCCGACATTCATGGAGACACGCCGGGCGCCGGTACCGGTGGGCGTTCGGTCATCGCCGCGCCGTATGACGCGCGCAACGTCGGCAAGCTGCTCAAGCGCCTGCGCAAAACCATGCGCGAAACCTCCTTCATGGGCATGCCGATCATGGCGGGCGCAGACCTTACCGCGTTCCTTAACCTGACCCGCTCGTTGTCGGCGGCCTGGCACGTTACACGGCGTTTCACCCGCCATTTGCTCGACCTCGTCGTGCATGGCCGAGCGATGCAACTGGTCAACGGCGTGGCGCTGGTAGCACGCCTGGCGAAATCCGCCGACGATCTTGGCGTATTGCTGTGGGAGTCGGCACCCGTCACCGAATTGTTGCGCGAGAACAATAAGGTGCAGGGCGCGGTGGTGAGCACTGCCAAAGGTTCGATCCGCATCAAGGCCCGCAAGGCGGTGGTGCTCGCAGCCGGCGGTTTTGCCAATGACATCGAACGGCGCAAGGCCCTGTTCCCCCGTACGCCGACTGGTCACGAACACCTGGCCCTGCCACCCCTCGGCGTGTCTGGCGACGGCCTGCGGCTGGGCGAGAGCGCCGGCGCCCAAGTCGACACCGATCAGGTATCGCCTGTGGCCTGGGCACCGGTTTCGCGAGTGCCATACCGTGATGGCAGCAGCGGCCACTTCCCGCACATCATCGAGCGTGGCAAGCCGGGGATCATCGGGGTGCTGAGCAATGGTCAGCGCTTCGTCAACGAAGCCAACGGCTACTACGACTATGTGACGGCCATGGTCGCCAGCGCCCCGCCCGGCGAAGCAGTAGCCTCCTGGCTGATCTGCAGCCACGGCTTCCAGCGACGTTATGGCCTGGGTATTTCCCGGCCGTTTCCGGTGCCGCTGTCATCCTTTATCCGCAGCGGTTATCTGAAAAGTGGCAAGAACCTGGAGGAATTGGCACAGGCCTGCGGTATCGACCCGGCCCGCTTGCGCACCACCGTGTCGGACTACAACCGCCACGCGCGCAATGGCCAGGACCCGCAGTTCGGCCGCGGCTCAACGCCCTACAACCGCAAACAGGGAGATGCACTGCAGCAACCCAACCCCTGCGTCGCACCGATCGAGCAAGGACCGTTCTATGCCGTGAAAGTCGAACCGGGTTGTTTCGGCACCTTTGCCGGGCTCAAGGTCAATCAACACGCCCAGGTCCTCGACGACTCGGGCCAGGCCATCACTGGCTTGTATGCGGCGGGAGGCGACATGGCCAGCATCATGGGCGGCCACTACCCCGCTGGCGGCATCAACCTGGGGCCGGCGCTGACGTTCGGCTACATCGCCGCGCGCCATATCGCCGGCATCACTGCTTATGAAAAGGAGATCGACCATGACGCACATCGTTAACGCACAGGGTTTGAACATGCCCAAGCTCGGCCTCGGCACCTGGCCGATGCTCGGTGAAGAGTGCACGCGAGCAGTGGAACAGGCCCTGGCGCTGGGTTATCGACACATCGATACCGCGGCGGCCTACAACAATGAGGACGCTGTCGGTCAGGCGCTGCTGAACAGTAAGGCACCCCGCGAACACATCCACGTCACCAGCAAGGTCTGGTGGGACCAGCTGCAACCCGACGCCATGCGCCATTCCATGGATCGCAGCCTCAAGGCCTTGCACAGCGATTACATCGACCTCTTCATGATCCACTGGCCCAGCACCGATTGGGACTTGCCGCGTACGATCGAGACCCTGGTGTCCTTCAAGGAGCAGGGGCTGGCGCGCAACATCGGCGTGGCGAATTTCCCTCTGCCCCTGCTGCGCACCGTGGTCGAGGAACTGGGCGCGCCGCTGTCAGCCATCCAGGTCGAGTACCACGTGCTGCTCGGACAAAACGCACTGCTCGACTATGCCCGTCAACACGATATGGCCCTGACGGCTTATTCACCGCTGGCACGCAACAAGGTGTCGGATGTTCCGGTTATCCGGCAGATCGCCGCCAAACACGGGGTATTGCCGACCCAGGTCGCACTCAAATGGCTGCTGGATCAACCGAACGTGGCAGCTATCCCCAAGGCCAGCAGCGAGGCTAACCAATTGGCCAACCTGGCAGCGCTCACCGTCAATCTGGATGATCAGGACCGTGCGCTGATCGCCGGCCTGTCCAAGCGCGAGCGCCTGGTCAGCCCGGACTTTGCGCCGGTGTGGGACGCGTTCGATCGATAAGTGCGAAAGGGCTACTTTCGATGTGCGACACCCGTCGCACTGACTGTGGCCTTACCAAACCTTACACATTTCCCCCACACGCCTTTGCCAGTGCGGTTATTCATAGACCCGGCGCCATGCGCCCCATCAATCTATGAGAGACCGCCAACATGCTATGGAACAAGGCAAGACGCAGCAAAAACGTGAACGACATACGCGAGGGCAAGGATGCCCGCACACTTACAGGGACAACACTGGCCGCTGGGCTGGCCGCCGTCGCCCTGGCCGGCGCCGGGCTCTATTCGACACTGGAAACGCCAGCAGACGTTACTCCACTCGAACCCTCCTACACCCTGGACCGCCCTCTCCCTCAACCCTCGATCGAGCCTGAAGAAGATCTGCAGTTGATGTTTGTCCAGTCGGTGCTGGGCGACACCGAAGACACCTGGAACCAACTGTTCGCGCAAATGGGCCGGCAATATCCACACCCCACCCTGACGCTGTTCAACAACGGCGTGGTCTCGGGCTGTGGTTTCGCCAGCTCCGGCAGTGGCCCGTTCTATTGCCCAGGCAATCGGCAGGTGTATCTCGACCTCGAGTTTTTCCGCACGCTTGAACAACGGTTTTCAGTGGTCGGTGACTTCGCGCGGGCTTATATCATCGCCCACGAAATCGGCCATCACGTGCAGCTTGAACTGGGCCTTTCCGAACCCTTCGAAAAAGCCTTGCTCGAGCAACAACCGGTCAGCGGCGATGGCGGGCTGGAAGTGCGCGCGGAGTTGCAGGCCGATTGCCTGGCCGGTGTCTGGGCGCACCACGCGCAACAGCGTCTGGACTGGCTGGAGCCGGGGGATGTCGAAGCCGCCCTGAATGCCGCGGCAATGTTCGGAGACGACCAACTGCAAGCATCGCGCAATGTCCAGGTTCGGCCAGAGACCTTCAGCCACGGCACGTCCCTCCAGCGCGTGAACTGGTTCAAGACAGGATTTGCCACAGGCAAACCTGAGGCCTGTGACACCTTCGCCGCCGATGCGCTGTGATACCCGCCCATCAATGAATCCCCTGATGTCGCCGCCTGGATAGAACCGCTGCCGCTTCTGGCTGTCTGACGACCGGACTGGCGCCGGTCCTACTCAGCAGCAACACTCATCGCACGGTTCTTTACCCGCAACATCAGAGGATTCCCACATGCTATGGAAAAAAGGCCGACGCAGCGACAACGTGGTCGATGCCCGTGGCGATGAGGTCGGCGGCGGTGGCGGCGGGATGCGGTTTGGTGGCGGCAAGGGCCTGAGCCTGACGGCGATCCTGCTGATCGTAGGTATCGGCTGGATCACCGGCCAGGACCCGATGCAGATCCTCGGGCAACTGACCGGGCAGATGAGTGAACAATCGGCGCCGACCACCTCCCAGACGCGCCAGGCGCCACCGGCCAACGATGAAGGGGCCGAGTTCGTCCGCTCAATCCTGGGAGATACCGAGGATACCTGGCGCCAGATTTTCCAGCAGGCGGACCGGCAATATAAGGATCCGACCCTGGTGTTGTTCAGCAACCGGGTCAATTCAGCCTGCGGACTGGCGACATCGGCGACCGGGCCCTTCTACTGCCCTGCAGACCAGAAGGTTTATTTGGACATGGCCTTCTTCCAGGAGATGTCCCAGCGCTTTGCGGCCGCGGGCGATTTCGCCCAGGCCTATGTGATCGCTCACGAAGTCGGTCACCACGTACAAACCTTGCTCGGTGTTTCGGCGAAGATCCAGGCCGCTCGCCAGCAAGGCCGGCAGATGGAAGGCGATGGCGGTTTGCTGGTGCGCCAGGAACTGCAAGCCGACTGCCTGGCCGGGGTCTGGGCCAACAATGCGCAGAAGCGTCTGAACTGGCTGGAGCCGGGCGACATTGAAGAAGCGTTGAACGCGGCGAACGCCATTGGCGACGATCGCTTGCAACAACAAGGTCAGGGCCGTGTGGTGCCTGACTCATTTACCCATGGTACGTCAGCGCAACGGGTGCGCTGGTTCAAAACCGGATTCGCCCAGGGCCAGGTTGGCCAGTGCGATACCTTTGCGGCGAAAAATCTGTAAATGAAGAAGTGGTGGTTAGTCGTACTGTTTACCTGTGCAACCTCCCAAGCGGCCGAGCACGGAGTCAAGGAACTCAGCCCCGGGCGCCTGCTGTTGAAATCCGGTGAAATAGCGGTGGGCATCAGCCCGGCCCCGGCAAAAATCGAGCGGGTATTGATCATCGTCCATGGTCGCTTGCGCAACGCGCAAACCTATCTCCAGAGCGGCAAAAGCGCGGTCGAACTGGCCGGACAAAGCGCTACGACCCTGGTGATCGCCCCGCAATTTCTCAATGAAACCGACGTTGCGCAGTACCCGGTGGCGGACACTGTCTTGCGCTGGCAGGGCAATGAGTGGATGGCGGGCGGTGAATCCATCGCACCCTTTCGTCTGAGTTCCTTTGATGCGCTGGACGAAATCATCGCCCGCCTGGGTGATCGCCAGCAGTTTCCGGACTTGAAGCAGATCGTCATTGCCGGTCACTCGGGGGGCGCTCAAGTAGTTCAGCGCTACGCCTTGCTGGGCCACGACAAGCCGGCCCTGGAAGCCGCCGGCGTGCAGTTGCGCTATGTGATCGCCAACCCCTCTTCCTACACCTACTTCGATGAGCGTCGGCCCGTGGCCTTCAGTCATGCGGGTTGTCCGCAATTCAACCGCTGGAAGTACGGGCTGGCGGATTTACCAGCCTACGCAGAAGGACAAACCGCCGCGCTGCTGCAGGAAAAGTACCTCAAGCGCGACATCGTTTATCTGCTGGGGCAGCAGGACGTCGACCCGAACCATCCGGCGCTGGATAAAACCTGCGAGGCAAAGGCCCAGGGGCCGAATCGACTGGCCCGGGGGCGCTACTACTTCGCTTACCTGAAGCGGCTGCAACCACAAGGGTTGCAGCAGCAACTGATCGAAGTGCCCGGGGTCGGGCATAACGGGGAAGGGATGTTTACGTCGCCCCAGGGGCAGCAGGCGTTGTTTCCGTAGGAGCTGCCGCAGGCTGCGATCTTTTGCCCTTGCAGATCACGCTGACAGCATCCGCCGCAATTCGCCACAATCCACTGCATGCCAATCGGTCAACTCCGGCCACGGATTATCCGGCAGGTTGACCAGCACCGTCCGCGCTCCCGCCGCACGACCGCAATCCAGGTCAAACCGGTAATCACCGACCATCACCATCTCGCTGGCCGACACCTTCCAGGCTTCGGCCAGTTTCAGCAATCCACCAGGATGCGGCTTCGGTGGCGCCTCGTCGCGCCCCAGCACATCGTCTACCGCAAAGCAGTCGGCCAGGCCGATCGCCTCCAGCGTGACATGCGCCAGTTCCCGGGCATTGCGCGTAAGAATGCCCAGGCGATAACCGCGGCCAGCCAATTCACGCACCAGCTCCACAGCCCCCGGTGCCGGTTTCGATCCCAGCGCCAGATCGCGTTCGTGCTCGAGCAACCAGGCATGCTTGGCACTGGCTTCATCGACCGGCAATGCCGCCAGATGCGTGAGGATGTCGGCTTCAGCCGGGATCGCCAACGCCACGCGAATCGCCGCGAAATCATGCACAGCCACCGTCAGGGTGCCATCCATATCGAACACCCAATGGCGAATGTCGGCCAGGCTCATGCCCAATCCTTGCGATGCCGAATCAGGCCTTCCTGCGTGACCGAGGCCACCAGCTGCCCGGCGCGGTTGAACACGCTGCCACGGGAGAACCCGCGGGAGTTGCCGGCCCATGGGCTGTCCATCGCATACAGCAGCCAGTCATCGGCGCGCAGGTCGGCGTGGAACCACAATGCGTGGTCGAGGCTGGCGACCTGCATGTCCTTGTGCCAGACCGATTTGCCGTGGGGCAACATCGAGGTGGTCAGCAAACCGAAGTCCGATGCGTAGGCCAGCAAATACTTGTGCAATGCCGGGGAGTCGGCCAAGGCGCCGTCGGCGCGAAACCAGACGTATTTGACCGGATCGCTGGCTTTCGGGTTGTAGGGATCTTCCTCGGTGACCGGGCGAAATTCGATCGGCTTCGGGCACAGCAGTTTTTCACGCATGTGCTCGGGAATCAGGTGAGCGCGTTGCTGGGTCAGTTCCAGTTCCGATGGCAGGTTTTCCGGGCCGACCACTTGCGCCATTTGTGTCTGGTGCTGGAAACCTGCTTCGTCGTACTGGAACGAGGCGCTGCAGGTGAAGATCGGCTGGCCCTTCTGGATCGCCGTGACCCGGCGTGTGCTGAAACTGCCGCCGTCGCGCACGCGGTCCACGGAGTAAACCACGGGCAACTTGGCGTCGCCCGGGCGCAGGAAATAGCCATGCAGCGAATGCACGTGGCGCGTTTCCTCAACGGTCTGACTGGCCGCCGACAGCGACTGACCGAGCACCTGGCCACCGAACAGCTGACGAAACCCCAGGTCCTGGCTGCGGCCACGGAACAGGTTTTCTTCGATCGATTCCAGGCTCAGCAAGTCGACCAGATCATCCAACACTTGGCTCATTCAGCTCTCCTCACACAACGCAATGCCGCGCAGTCCTGGCTGCGTCGGTCGATTCAGTATCTGGCCCGTGCCAATATAGGGGCCATTGTAAACGTCCGTGCCAGGTTATCCATGCAAGGTTTGCAGCCATTGTTCACGGCTGATGCGATACAGCACGTGGTGGCGCAGGGGATGATCGAGAGCAAGCCTGGGGTGTTCGAAGTCATCGGCCGGATCGTGATGCATGCCGATCGCCTGCATGACTTTCTGCGACGGCAGGTTGCTGACCGCGGTAAAGGACACGATTTCATTCAGTACCAAACGATCAAACCCGCAACGCAGAGCGGTCCATGCCGCTTCGCTGGCATAACCCAGGCCCCAGTGCTCGCGCGCCAGGCGCCAGCCGATTTCAACGGCCGGGGTGAAAGGCGCGTCGAAACCGACCACGCCCAGACCGGTAAAACCGATGAACTGGCCGGTGTCTTTGCGCTCCAGCGCCCAGAGGCCAAAACCATGCTCGGCAAAGTGCTCGCGAACCCTGCCAATCAACGACGCACTTTCCAATCGACTCAAGGGTGCGGGAAAATAGCGCATGACCAGTGGATCGGCGCACATCGCGGCAAATTCCGGCAAATCCTCATCACGCCACTGCCGCAACAGCAATCGCGCGCTCGCCAGTTCGAGTATCGGCTCCATCGTGCCCCTCCCCCAATTCCATGCCGCCAGTCTACAACGCTGGTAGGATCCTTCACTCATTGCGCTACGAAATCATCATGCCGCTGCCGCTGATCTACCACGAAGACTACAGTCCCGAGTTCCCGGCGGATCACCGCTTCCCCATGGACAAGTTTCGCCTGCTGCGCGATCACCTGGTGGACAGCGGCCTGACGCGCGACGCCGACCTGCTGCGCCCACAGTTGTGCCCGGCGGACATTCTCGCCCTCGCCCATGACCCTTCGTATATCGAGCGCTACATGAGTGGCGATCTGTCCCGCGAAGACCAGCGACGCCTCGGCCTGCCCTGGAGCGAAGCCTTGACCCGGCGCACGGTGCGCGCGGTCGGCGGTTCGCTGCTGGCGGCGGAACAGGCGCTGGAGCATGGCCTGGCCTGCCACCTGGCCGGCGGCACCCACCATGCGCATTACGATTACCCCGCCGGGTTCTGCATCTTCAATGACCTGGCGGTGATCAGCCATTTCCTGCTGGAGAGTGGCCGGGTCAATCGGGTGCTGATCTTCGACTGCGATGTGCATCAGGGCGATGGCACTGCACGCATTCTGCACAACACACCGGAAGCGGTGACCGTTTCCCTGCACTGCGAGAAGAACTTTCCTGCACGCAAAGCCGAAAGTGACTGGGACATCCCGCTGCCCAATGGCATGGGCGATGCCGATTACCTGCAAGTGGTGGACGATGCGCTCAACTACCTCTTGCCTCTCTATCAGCCGGACCTGGTGCTGTACGACGCGGGTGTCGACGTGCATAAAGACGACGCACTGGGTTACCTGAAACTGACCGACAACGGTGTCGCCGCCCGCGATGAAAGCGTGATGCGCCATTGCCTGGGCCGCGATATCCCGGTGGTCGGCGTGATCGGCGGCGGCTACAGCAAGGACCGTCAGGCCCTCGCCCGCCGTCATGGCATCCTCCATCACAGTGCCCAGCGGGTCTGGCAGTCATCAGGCTGTCACTGAGTTGTGGATGCTTTACCCACAATGCCTGTGGAGCCGCCTGTGGATAACCTGCGGGAAAGGGACTGCAGGCCATGTCGGGTGTGGGCTGCAGAGTGGTGGTTGTTTTTTAACCAGCCACTAAATTCACCTGTAAACCCTGTAGGAGTGAGCCTGCTCGCGATAGCGGTCTGTCAGGGCCACAGATATTGAATGTAGCGCCGCTATCGCGAGCAGGCTCGCTCCTACAGAGGACGGGGCTGCTAGAATGCCCGGCTTATCCCGTCAGACCGCAGCGCATTCCATGACTCAATCCTCGTCAGCCCTTTCCCATAATGTCGCCATCATCGGTGGCGGCCCCGCCGGGTTGATGGCGGCTGAAGTGTTGAGCCAGGCCGGGATCAAGGTCGACCTGTACGATGGCATGCCCTCAGTGGGGCGAAAATTCCTCCTGGCCGGCGTCGGTGGCATGAACATCACCCACTCCGAAGCCTACCCGGTCTTCCTCTCGCGCTATGCCGAACGCGCGCCACAGATTGCACCGCTGCTGCGCGCCTTCGGTGCCGATGCGCTGTGCCAGTGGATTCAGGGGCTGGGCATCGACACCTTCGTCGGCAGTTCCGGCCGGGTCTTTCCCACCGACATGAAAGCCGCGCCCCTGCTGCGTGCCTGGCTCAAACGCCTGCGCGACAGCGGCGTAGTTATCCACACACGCCACCGCTGGCTCGGCTGGGATGATCGCGGCGGTTTGCGCATCGACAGCCCCGATGGCGAAAAAACCGTTGAAGCCAGTGCCACCCTCCTCGCCCTGGGTGGCGGCAGTTGGTCGCGCCTGGGTTCGGACGGCGCGTGGATGCTGCCATTGGAGCAAAAGGCGGTAGGACTCGCGCCGCTGCAGCCAAGTAATTGCGGCTTCGAGGTGCAGGCCTGGAGCGATTTGATAGTCAGCAAATTCGCCGGCGCACCGCTGAAAAACATCGCCATCGGCCTCGATGATGACGTGCCGAGGCTGGGTGAATGTGTGATCACCGCGACCGGGATTGAAGGGAGCCTGATCTACGCCTTGTCCGCACCGATCCGTGAAGCAATCAACCGGCACGGCTCGGCGACCATTCATCTGGACCTGCTGCCCGGCCGACCTGTGGATAAAATCCAGGCGGCATTGAGCAAACCGCGCGGCTCACGCTCGATGGCTAAACATTTACACAGTCAGTTGGGTATCGATGGGGTGAAAGCGGCGTTGTTGCGAGAGCTGACATCTGCCGAAACCTTTACCGACATGGCGCTACTGGCCAAAGCGATCAAGGCATTGCCCCTAACCCTGGTGAAGACCCGACCATTGGACGAAGCCATCAGCAGCGCGGGCGGTGTGAAGTTCGAGTCGATGGATGAGCGATTGATGCTCAAGCAAATGCCCGGGGTTTTCTGCGCGGGGGAAATGCTCGATTGGGAAGCGCCGACGGGTGGCTATCTGCTGACGGCGTGTTTCGCCAGTGGGCGTGCGGCGGGACTTGGGATGGTTGAGTGGTTGCAGCGCAAGGGCTGAAGACCGCGCCGCCCTCATCGCCAGCAGGCTGGCTCCCACAGGTTTTTGTGAACGACACAAATCCCCTGTGGGAGCCAGCCTGCTGGCGATGAGGCCTTAACAGGTGCAGCGTGTAATCAAGGCTTACGCTTACGCGGCCCAGTGTTGAACACCGGCACCTTGCGCACAGGCTTGATCGAAGGCTCCGCTGGCGCAGCTTCCCCGCTGTCGACCCACTTGCCGAGATTGCGTTTACCGCCACCACCACCCGACGCTTTGGGCTTCTTCGGTTTCTTCGGTTTCTTGACCACCTGGCCACTGGCATCGGTGTCCGGCACGCGATGCTCTGGCTCGAAGTCCGGCTCGTTCTGACGCTTGAGCGTCTGACGGGTCAACATTTCGATGGCCGACAGCAGATTCACTTCATCGGCGCACACCAGGGAAATCGCCTCGCCGGTGGAGCCGGCACGCCCGGTACGACCGATACGGTGGATGTAATCCTCGGCCACGATCGGCAAATCGAAATTGACCACCAATGGCAGGTCTTCGATATCCAGGCCCCGGGCCGCGACGTCGGTGGCGACCAGGATCTGCACTTCACTGAGCTTGAAGCGGTCCAGCGCGCGCTGACGGGTCGCCTGGGGCTTGTCGCCGTGGATGCCATCGGCGTTGATGCCCAGGCCCTGGAGTTTTTCCACCAGCGCGTCCACGCCGTTGCGGGTCTTGGCGAACACCAGCACCTGTTTCCACTTGCCCTTGCGCATCAAGTGCACGAACAGCTCCGGCTTGCGCTTCTTGTCGACCGTCACGATCCATTGCTTGACCGTATTGGCGGCGACGTTGCGCGGGCTGACTTCGATGCTCAGCGGATCGTTGAGCATTTGCCCGGCCAGCAGGCGGATGTCGTCGGAGAAGGTGGCGGAGAACAGCAGCGTCTGACGTTTCTTCGGCAGCGCCTTATAGATGTTCGCCAGCTCCTCGGAGAAACCCAGGTCGAGCATGCGATCGGCCTCGTCCAGCACCAGGGTTTGCAGCTGATTGAACTTCAGTGCGTTCTGGCGGAACAGGTCGAGCAAACGGCCCGGGGTCGCCACCAACAGGTCGACACCGCTGCGCAGCTTCATCATCTGCGGGTTGATGCTGACACCGCCGTACACCGCGTAGGTACGCAGCGGCAGGTTCTCGGCATATTGGCGCACCGCTTCGTGAACCTGCTCGGCCAGCTCTCGGGTCGGCACCAGAATCAGCGCACGCACCGAGTTGGCGGCGACTTTCGGCCCTTCCATGGCCAGCAGTTGCAACAGCGGCAAGGCGAAACCGGCGGTCTTGCCGGTGCCGGTCTGGGCCGCGGCCATCAGGTCGCGACCGGCCAGCACCGCTGGAATGGCTTGTGCCTGAACCGGCGTCGGAGTCTGGTAGCCGAGCGTCTCGAGGGAGCGCAGCAAGGGTTCGATCAGGCCAAGGGTGGCGAAAGTCATGGGAGTACCGTAGGAAAAATCAGCGCGATTGTGCGAAACAAGTATGCAATGGCGCGCAGTTTACCCTAATTCACACGGGATTCTGTCGGCACCGCTGTCGGCTCGACCTTCACCACAGGCCGCTGCGGTGTGCGTCGCCATTGCGGCAGGCCAATCAGCACCACGGCACTGATGATCACCAGCATCGCCAATGCTTCCTCGATGCCAATGGTTTCTCCGACAAACACGATCCCCAGCAACACGGCCACCGCCGGGTTGACGTAGGCATAACTGGTGGCCGCCGCCGGACGCACATGCTTGAGCAGATACATGTAGGCGTTGAAGGCAATGATCGAACCGAACACGGTCAAGTAGGCCAGCGCCGCCCAGCCCTCGATGGGGGGGACCTTCTCCAGATGTTCGCCGCTCAGCGCACTGGCGATCAGCAACACCACGCCGCCGACCAGCATTTCCACGGCACTGGCCATTGCGCCTTGGGGCAACGGCAAGTGCTTGCTCCACACCGAGCCGAATGCCCAGGTGGCCGCAGCAAAGATCAGCAACGCCGCCCCCAGCGGGCTCGATTGCAGGTTGGAGCCGAGGTTGAGCATGACGATGCCGATCATTCCCAGCGCAACGCCCGCCCATTCAAGACGGGTATTACGCACGCCCCAGAAATAGCCACAGAGCAAGGTAAGCAGCGGCACCGTCGCCACTGCCAGCGCGGCGACACCGGAGGCCACGCCCGTGTGCTCGGCCACGCTGACCGCGCCGTTGCCGCACGCCAGCAGCAACACACCGATGATCCCGGCGGCTTTCCATTGCGCCCAGGTCGGGGCCGGCGCCCCGCGCCAGCGCAGGAAGGCGTACATCAGGCTTCCGGCGATGACGAAGCGAATGCCCGCGAGCAGCAAGGGCGGCCAATACTCCACGCCGATGCGGATCACCAGGTAGGTCGAGCCCCAAATCACGTAGAGCGCGAAGAAGGCAGCGATTAACGGTAGGGGAAAGCGACGTAGGCCGGACATGATGGGCAGCTCACAGGCAGAACAGGTGAACGGCTATTCTAGAAAGGCTGACGCGGGAAAATAAGTTACAAAACCTGTTTAAACCGCCGGTACACTTTTCAAAACACGGAGTTCAGCGCTATAAACCGTGTTTTCGAAAGTCCGTCACTTTCAGGAGTTGCCTCGATGGATAAGTACGACCGCATGCTGCTCAGCGCCCTGCTGGAAAATGGTCGCGCGTCCTACGCGGACCTCGCGCGCAAGGTCAACCTCTCCGCCCCTGCCGTGGCCGAACGCGTGGCCAAGCTCGAGTCCAGCGGCGTGATTACCGGTTACCAGGCGAAGGTCAACATGGCCAAGCTCGGCTTGCCGATCCAGTGTGTGATCGAACTGCGCCTGAACCAGCACGGCAACCAGAAAGCCTACGACGACCTGATCAAGATCCCGCAATTGACCGAATGCCACCGCGTGACCGGTGACCCCTGCGTGATCATGCAAGCCGCGGTGGGCTCGATGCCGGAGCTGGAAGACTTGATCAACCGGATTGCCACGTTTGGCTTCAGCAAGACATCGATTGTGTTGTCGAGTGCGATAGAGAAGCGGGTGCCGTTGGGACATATCGAAGGCAATGGCAAACAAACCTGAGATCAACACATACCAATGTGGGAGCCAGCCTGCTGGCGATTGCAGTGGTTCAGCCTACCAAGAGGTTGAATGACACACCGTAATCGCCAGCAGGCTGGCTCCCACAAGGGTTACTTGCAGGACTCGGGATCAGCGATAGCGCTTGAGGTGTTCGCCCACCTTCGCCGCCGGCACTTTCTGCAATTTGCACAACAAATCATGGGACAGTTCGCTCAAGCCATGCTTGTGCCGCAGTTCTTCGGCCAGGTGCACCGTCAGGTTGGCCGCCATTTCGGCGTCGGCCATGGCCCGGTGAGCCTTGCCGGTGTGGGGCAGGTTGGCGAAGGTGGTGAGGGTGCCAAGCTTGTGGTTCGGTGCCGCGGGCATCAGGCGCCGGGCCAGCAGCAGCGAGCAGGCAAAGTTCTGCAGGCGCGTGCGTTTGATCCGCCCCAGTTCGAAATCCCAGAACTTCTGGTCGAACGCGGCGTTGTGGGCCAGCAATGGCGTGGTGCCGACGAACTCGTTGACCTCGTTCATGACCTGCTCGGCCGAAGGCGCGGTGCGCAGCATGGCATTGCTGATGCCGGTCAGTTGTTCGATGAAGCCCGGGACGCGCACGCCGGCGTTCATCAGGCTCTGGTAACGCTCGACGATGCGCCCTTGTTCAAGGATCACCACGGCAATTTCCGTGGCCCGGCAACTGCTGCTCGGAGAGATCCCGGTGGTTTCAAAGTCGATGACTGCTATGCGTTCCAAACCTGTTTGAACTCCGTAAAAATCAATTCTTGAGCAGCAACGCGCCTTCGATCGGCACGTAGCGGCTGGCGGCGCGGATCAGCGAGTTGGCCGTCAGGCCCGGTACCCCGTAGGCCACCGCCTGCACGCCGTGCTTGCTGATGATGCGCTCCAGCAGCATGTCGAAATCACCGTCGCCAGAGGCCAGCACCACTTCATCGACATGGTCGGCGGCGTCCATGATGTCGAGGGTAATGCCCACGTCCCAGTCGCCCTTGGCCGAGCCGTCGCTGCGCTGGATATAGGGCTTGAGTTTCACGGTGAAACCGAGGTTGCGCAGGATCTGCTGGAACTGCTGCTGTTTGCTGTCGCCACGATCGATCGCGTAGGCATAGGCCTCGACGATCTCGCCTTGCTTGCTGATATCAGCCCACAACGCGGCATAGTTGAAGTGGCAACCATAAGCCTGGCGCACGGTGTAGTAGAGGTTCTGGACATCGGCGAACACTGCGATTTTTTTCACCGGACACCTCGATAAAGCGCAGGCAGGGTCAGGCACCAGGCCCGAAAAGTCGCCCAGTATGCCAGCCAAAAGCAGAGTTTCGCGAATAATCGGCCCGAAGCGCCGCAGCGCCTCGGACGAATGGTGTATCAGATGAAGGAGTCGTCGTCGCCGCCAAAGAACGATGAGCTGTCATCGCTGTAGTCGGCGTCGGCAAAACCGCCCTGGTTGTTGGCATAGGTATCGTTGCCGGCCATGCGTTGGTCATCGCCCCAGCCATTGTTGCCTTGGTCGTTGACCTGGGCCGGTTCTTCCTTGATGACTTCGACGACCTCCTGGGGTGCCTGGTTGTGGTGGAACAGACTGCTGATGCCTTGTGCCAGCATCACGCCACCCGCCACACCGGCCGCGGTTTTCAGCGCACCACCGAGAAAGCCGCTGCCAGCCGCCGGGGCCTGTTGCTGGGGTGCATAGCCCTGCTGTGGAGCAGCTCCGAAATTCTGCTGCGGTGGCGCGTTGAACGACGGCCGCGCCGGTTCGCGCCAGCCGCCACCGCCGGATACCGGCGCACTTTGTGTGGGCGCAGGCTGCGGACTGCCACCAAAGATACTCGACAAAAAGCCACCGCTGCTCGGCGCCGGGGCTGTCGTTTGCGCCTTGGCCTGCTGCAGTTCGGCCTGCAATTTCTGGATTTGCGCCGTCAGTTGCTGGTTCTGCCCGTCGAGGCTCTTGATCGCCGCCTCCTGCACCAGAATCGCCTGGGTCATGAAATAACCCGCCGCCGGTTGGCGTGCCAGGTGTTCCTTGATCCGCGCCTCGGCCAGGGCGTCGCGCGGGGCTGAGTCCGTCTCGGCCTGTTGCAGCCGGGAAAACAGTCCATCGATCAGGGTTTGTTCTTCGCTGTTCATGGCGACCTCATAGATTGCCTGGAAAATCGTTGCTTTTACCCATAAAGGATAAGCTGCCCGACCTTAATGGAGGCTGAAACAAGTTGTTTCAATGAGCTTTACCGAACGTTTACGTTTGCGCCCTCCCGCGCATCATCGGTTAAAGTGGGCAACTGCTTTCAACTGCGATATCTACTGATGAATCCGTTCGATGTACTGCGCGACTCCTTGTATTTCTTCAAACGCAATCTGGGCCAGATCGTACAGCTGTGCCTGCCGCTGGTGATCATCGAAGCCCTGTTGCAACAAGTGGTCGACCACTCCACCGAGCCGGACAGTTTCCCCGGTATCAGTGTGATCGTCGGCTTGCTGGTCTATCCGCTGTACACCGCCGCCCTGATCCTGTTCCTCGACGCCCGCAGCCGGGGCGAATCGCCCAGTAACCGCGAGCTGCTGTCGAGGTCGGCCTATCTGTGGCCGCGTTTTGCCTTGCTGACCGCCCTGAACACCTTGCTGATCCTGCTGGGCTTGTCGCTGTACTTCCTGCCGGGCATCTGGCTGATGGTGACCCTGGCTTTCGGCGAGTACCTGCTGGTGCTGCGGGGCCTGGCACCATTGCAGGCCATGAAGGAAAGCCTGCGTCTGACCCGTGGCCACTTCATGCGCATCCTGGTGTGCATCCTGTGTGTGATGGGGCCCTTGTGGTTGCTCAAGGGCGCAACGTTGGCGGCGTACCCCGAGCCGCAGAACCCGGCGATCTCGCTGTTGATCGACAGTGCCCACAGCTTCTTGCAACTGTTCACCAGCGTGGTGCTGTTCCGCCTGTTCATGCTGATCAGCGAAGTGCCGGAAAAAATCGATGGCCCACGTTGACCGTGGGCGACCGCTCGTCAGTCGGGTATGCTCGGGGACAATTTCCGTAACGCGATAAGCTGAGCCATGACGCGACTGCTGCGCTACACCTTGCTGGGATTGTTGATCGTCATCGGCTTGATCACTGTGATGACTTACAGCCTGACCTGGCGCCCCGAGGCCAGGGAAACAGCGCCGGTTGCGTGCAGTACTCAGGCGCCAGTCCTGGCACCCGGCCAGGCACTGAAGGTCATGACCTGGAACGTCCAGTACCTGGCGGGCAAACGCTACGTGTTCTGGAATGACCTGGCCGCCGGCGCCGACGATTCCCCCACGCCGGAAGACATGGCCTTCAGCCTCGACGAAGTGGCGCGGGTTATCCGCGACGAGCAACCGGACGTCGTGCTGCTGCAGGAACTCGATGACGGCGCCAAGGCCAGCGACTACCAGAACCAGCTCAAACTGCTGCAGGAGCGGCTCACCGACCTGTATCCGTGCAGCGCCCATGCCTTCGACTGGAAGGCTGATTTCGTGCCGAACCCGCACATTTTCGGCAGTGTCGGCCGGCAACTGGCGACCCTGAGTCGCTATCAGATCGAGCACGCCGAACGTCTGCAATTGCCGATCGCATCGGCCAACCCGATCAGTCGCCAGTTCCAACCGAAAAACGCGCTGCTGGTGACCTACCTGCCATTGAGCGACGGTGGCCAGCTCGCGGTCCTCAACACCCATCTGGACCGAGTGACCCAACCTGACGAGACGTTGCAGGCTCAGGTCGCGGCCGTGGCCAAGGCCCTCGACAAGTTTGAAAGCCGCGGTACGCCCTGGCTGATCGGTGGCGACTTCAACCTGCTGCCGCTGGGACAATACCAGCGCCTGCCCAGCGAACAGCGCACCCCCTACTCCGCCGACAGCGCCCTGCATCTGTTGTGGGACAAGTACCCGATGATCCCCACCAACAACGAATCCAGCGGCATCGATCGCGCGCGCTGGCTGACCCATTACCCGAACGATGCCGGCTTGAACGGCCCGGACCGGACCGTCGACTATCTGTTCTACAGCCCGCGGATCAAGCGGGTCGAGGCGACGGTGCGGCAAGACGATACCCTGCGCATCTCCGATCACCTGCCGGTGATTGCGCGGTTTCTACTGCCCGCCGCGCCGTAGATTACGGCGTCATTGCTTGCGCGGCTTGATCCGCGCCGTGGCTTCGGCCACCAGCGGGTCGTCCGGCCAGTAATGTTTCGGGTAGCGTCCCTTCAGGTCTTTTTTCACCTCGGCGTAGGTGCTGCGCCAGAAGTTCGCCAGGTCCTGGGTCACCTGCACGGGCCGCCGCGCCGGGGACAGTAAATGCAGCTTGACCACTTGCCGGCCACCGGCGATGCGTGGGGTTTCGGCCAGGCCGAACAGTTCCTGCAAGCGCACGGCCAGAATCGGCGGCTGTTCGCTGTAATCCAGACGAATCGATGAACCCGATGGCACGCTCAAGTGGTGCGGCGCCAACTCGTCCAGGCGTTGCGGCAGAGGCCATGGCAACAGGTTGTGAACGATGCTTGAGAGGTCGAGATTGGCGAAATGACTGAGTCGCGAGACTTTGCCCAGATACGGCATCAGCCAATGCTCAAGGGTGTTCAGCAGCGCCGCATCGCTGACATCTGGCCAATCGCTTTCGCCCTTTCCACCCAGGTCCAGCTGGCGCAACAACGCCACACGTGCCTGCCACTGGCGCAACTCCAGGGTCCACGGCAACAGTTCCAGGCCTTTGCGCCGCACCAGGTTGACCAACGCCTGGCTGCGGGCCTTTTCATCGAGACCGGTCAGCGGTTCGCGGCTGAGGATAAGCTCGCCCACCTTGCGTTGGCGCTCGGCCCGTAGCACACCTTCGCGCTCATCCCAATCCAGTTGATCGACGCATCGCACCTGTTCGGCCAGTACCGAGTCGAACAACGCCGGATCGAAATCCGCCGCCAGATAAATCCGCTCTTCACGCTGGCCCTGACGGCTGCCGAGATCGGCAATCACCAGCCACGGCTGCTTCATCAGGCTGTCGGCTTCGGCAAACAGCGCGGCGCGACCGTTGGCCAGGCGATACTCGGCGCCGCCGGCACGGCGTTGTTGGGCGACGCGGTCGGGATAGGCCAAGGCCAGCAGCGCACCGAGCCAGCGTGGATGATCGGGATCGCCGACCGGCTCCGACGCCTTGGCGCGCAGGTAACCTCGATATTGCCGCGCCAGCTGCCGGGCTCGTTGTACGCCACCCTGGGCACCCCGAGCGCCGCGCGCCTCGCCGGACAACAGCGCCAATCGGCTGTGCAAGTCGGCGCCGGCACCACGCAGGATATCGCGCTCCCCGAGCAAGGCCGCAACATCGCAAGCCATGTCGGCCAGGCCGAGCGCCTGTCCACGTAACAACAGGTGCGCGATACGGGGATGCGCCGGCAGTTCGGCCATGGCCTGACCGTGACGGGTCAGTGCTTCGCCATCCAGCGCGCCAAGACGAACCAGCAGGTCCTGGGCCTGTGCATAAGCGGCTGCCGGAGGTACATCCAGCCAAACCAGTTGGCCCGGTGTCACGCCCCATCGTCCCAGCTGCAGCGCCAACCCGGCGAGATCCGCCGAAAGAATTTCCGCACTGCCATAAGCCGCCAATTGTTCGTGCTGATCCTGTGACCACAAGCGATAGCACACACCCGGTTCCAGTCGTCCTGCCCGGCCCGCACGCTGGGTAGCACTGGCCTTGGAAATACGTTGGGTGTCGAGGCGGGTCATACCGCTGCCGGGATCGAAACGCGGCACCCGCGCCAACCCGGCGTCGATCACCACGCGCACGCCGTTGATGGTCAGGCTGGTCTCGGCGATGTTGGTGGCCAGCACCACTTTGCGTTTACCCGGCGGCGCCGGATCGATCGCCGCCCGTTGCGCGGCGAGGTCCAGCTCACCATGCAACGGGCAGAGCAGGATTTGCGTGTTATCGCCCAGCGCATCCACCAGTTGTTGATGCACGCGACGGATCTCGGCCTGCCCCGGCAGGAACACCAGCACGCTGCCGGACTCATCGTTCAAGGCTTCGAGAACGGTCTGCACCAATCGCGGCTCGATGAATTCACCGGCCTGGAATGGCCGGCCCCAGCGCATCGCCACCGGGTACATGCGCCCTTCGCTGCGCAGGATTGGCGCATCGTCGAGCAACCCGGCCAGGCGCTCGCCTTCCAGGGTGGCCGACATCAGCAGGATCTTCAGCGGCTGATCGTCACGGAACAGTTCCCGGCCATTGAGGCTCAATGCCAGCGCCAGGTCGGCGTCGAGGCTGCGTTCGTGGAACTCGTCGAAGATCAACAGCCCCACGCCTTCAAGCGCCGGATCGTCCTGCAA
Organism: Pseudomonas sp. GM78; assembly: GCF_000282475.1. GTDB lineage: Bacteria > Pseudomonadota > Gammaproteobacteria > Pseudomonadales > Pseudomonadaceae > Aquipseudomonas. The sequence goes on along the minus strand of NZ_AKJF01000212.1, from coordinate 52,521 downwards.
GCGCCGGGTGAGGATGCCCTCGGTGACCACTTCGATACGGGTGTTGGGGCCGACCTTGCTGTCGAGCCGAATGCGATAACCCACGGTTTCACCAACCTTCTCGCCCAGCTCACTGGCCAGACGCTCCGCTGCCGCCCGCGCGGCCAGGCGGCGCGGTTCAAGCATCAGGATGGTTTGCCCGGCCAGCCACGGCTCATCAAGCAAGGCCAAGGGCACGCGGGTGGTCTTACCGGCACCGGGCGGTGCTTCGAGCACGGCTTCGTGACGTGTAGCGAGGGCTTCACGCAAGGCGGGTAAAACTTCATCAATCGGCAAAGAAATCATGCTGGCTCCCAAACAGAGCGGCGAGTATAACGGCGAACTGCGGGGCGTTCGTCAGGGTCTTAATTCATACCGACTACGCTTCGTTTGGAAATAACCCAGGAGATTTCATATGCGTGTTCCCTTTCGCCTGATCGGCGGTGTTTTGGTCGCGACCCTGCTGACCCAGCTCACCGCGTGCGGTTCGATCTTCTACCCTGATCGCCGTGGCCAGATCGACGGCAAGATCGACCCGGCCATTGCCGTGCTCGATGCCGTGGGCCTGCTGTTCTACGTCATCCCCGGCCTGATCGCGTTTGCCGTGGACTTCGCCACCGGCGCGATTTACTTCGCACCGGGTGAAACCGCACAGGTGGCGCCGGAAAAACTCAAGGAAGCGATCGGTGCCGACGGCAAGGTCGATAACCTCAAGTTGCAGACTATCCTGGAGCGTGAAACCGGCCGCAGCTTGCCACTCGACGATCCACGCCTGATCCAGCACAAGGGCAGCGCCCAGCAACTGGCCATGTTCGGCCTGCAACCGGCCGCGTAATCGGGGCACGACGAGGAACATCCGCACTCATGATTTCCAGCTCCGAACACGCCCGCCTGCTGCGATTGGCGACCCGTGCCTCGGTGGCGGTGGCTTGCACGCTGATCGTCGCCAAAGCCATCGCCTGGTGGCTGAGCGGTTCGGTGAGCATGCTCGCCGGGTTGACCGACTCGGCCCTTGACGGCGTGACCTCGCTGCTCAACCTGCTGGCGGTGCACTACGCCTTGCGCCCGGCCGACGACGATCATCGCTACGGGCATGGCAAGGCCGAGTCACTCGCCGGCATGGCGCAGGCGCTGTTCATCGGCGGCAGTGCGGTGTTGATCGCGCTGCAGGCACTGGACCGGCTCAAGCATCCGGAACCAGTGGGCGCACCCTGGATCAGCATCGGGGTGATCGTGTTCTCGCTGGTCCTGACCCTGGCGCTGCTGATGGTGCAGCATCGAGTGGTCAAGGCCACCGGCTCCAACGCGGTGCGCGCCGACTCCCTGCATTACCGTTCGGACCTGCTGCTCAATGGCAGCATCCTGGTGGCGCTGGTGCTCGCCGGGTTTGGCTGGCACCAGGTCGACCCCTGGTTCGGCCTGGGCATTGCCGCCTACATTTTCTGGAGCGCGGTCACCATCGCCCGGGAAAGCTTTGCGGTCTTGATGGATGAGGAACTGCCGGCGGATGTCAGCCAGCACATGTTGGAACTGGCCTGCAGTGTGCCGGGGGTATTGGGCGCCCATGATTTGCGCACGCGGATTTCCGGCAACCAGTGGTTTGTGCAGCTGCACCTGGAATTGCCGGGGGAATTGACCCTGTCAGTCGCCCACGGCATCAGCGACCAGGCCGCCGACGCGATTCACGCCGCCTACCCGCGGGCCGAAGTGCTGGTGCACGCCGATCCGCAGGAAGTCGTCAAAGCCGCCAGGGCTCAGAACGTCACCCGATAACCGCGACTGCCCAGGCAACCGCCCTGGGCCTGACGGTAGGTCTGTACCACCGCCGGGTCCGGTTGATAGGTATCGACCCGCGGGTCAAAACCACTCTGCTCGACCGCCCAACGATAGCAATCGTAGCCGTCCTGGTTGACCTGTTCCGGTGACTGGCCGTTGGCCGGATAAGCCTCCACGTCGTAGCCATTGCCGGTTGCCAACGGTTGGCCAGGCGGCTCGACCACCACGTAATCCTGGGTGCTTTCCTGATAGGCGTAGTAGGAACCGGCCGCGAGGAACAGCAACGAACCCCCGATCCAGACTTCACGGGCAAAATCGGGCAGGTACTGCACGCGAATCCCGCGCGGCGGCTGCACCACCACGTAACGCTGGCCTTGCGGGCGATACCAGTAGCCACCGGAGTAGTAGTAATCCCGGCCACCATAGGGCACACGGTAGTCGCGGTCCGGGAAGCGCTCGATCACGTGCCCCGGACGATACTGCGGGCCGGGGCCCCAGCCATTGCCGTGACCACTGGGACGACCCTGCCAATGGTTGTTGTCGTTGGTCGGCGCACCGATATAGCCGTTCCAGCGCGAATCGGGATCGTTGCGCCGCGGCTCGTCCTGATAGTATCCACGCCGCGGCGGCTGAGTCTGTTGCACGGTGTCGGGTCGAGGCTGGATGGGCAAGTCATTGGCCGGCAGTTGCGGTGGTGGTGGCGGCGAGCGCACACGGCTGTTGTAATCCGGCGCTGGGCGGCTCTGCCATTGGCCGTTGCTCTGGTTTTGATTCTGACCGTTGTGCTGATTAGGTTGCTGGCCATTCTGCGGCTGGTCGGCCAGCGATTGCGCGGTGACACTGACACACAACACACCAACACCGGCCAAACGCCAGATGCGCGATCTCATGCTTTTCCTCTATGCGGGTCAGGGCCTGTAGGTAAGACTGGAAATGCATAGGCCGGTTCTGCAACAGGTTATCAGTCGCGAAACTTATTTATTGAGGGCGGGTGCTAAATGGCGGGCAAGAAAAAGGGGAGACCCGTCGGCCTCCCCTTGAGAACTTCGTCCGTGCTCGACGCTTTTGACGTCGGCTCACCTCACGCCGTCTTCTGGACAGTGTGCAGCTCGGGGGCCAGCACATCCCCTGTGGGGGTGGCGACCGCGGCGGGCCTGATTCGGCGAGCCGCATTGGACTGTTTGTCCGAGCAGTGATTCTGGTGATAAGAATAGGCCCGGAGCGCCGGCAGAGGATTGCGAAGATTGCTCAAATAAACATCACTTGCGCAATTTTTAACCCTGGATAGATAATCTGTCGCAATAGTTATGACAAGGGACCGTTTGATGAGCAAACTTGACCGATATGACCTGAGCATTTTGGCTGAATTGCAGCGCGACGCGCGCATCTCCAATCAGGAGCTGGCCGAACGCATCGGCCTGTCACCTTCCCCCTGCTCACGGCGGGTCAAGCAACTGGAAGACGACGGCTACATTACCCGCCAGGTCGCCCTGCTCGACCGCAAGATGCTCGGCCTGAGCTTGACCGCCTATGTGCTGATCGGCATGGACCGACACACGCCGGAGCGCTTCGAGAACTTCGAGGCGGCCATTCGTACCTTGCCGCAGGTACTGGAATGCAGCCTGGTGACCGGAATGGATGCCGATTATCAACTCAAGGTCGTGGTGCCGGACATGGATCACTACCAGAAATTGCTGCTGGGGCATTTGACGCGGATTGAAGGGGTGACCAGTGTGCGGTCGAGTTTTGTGCTCAATCAGGTTTTGAACAGCACTGAGCTGCCTTTGACTCATCTGCGTAGCTGAAACCGCCATCGCTGGCAAGCCAGCTCCCACAAGGTTTTATGTCGATCGCCATATTGTGCCCGACACGAAACCCTGTGGGAGCTGGCTTGCCAGCGATGGGGCCCGCACAGGCGACGAATAGCTGCGACACACTGCCGCAGGTCAACTCGCAGCCAATAACCATTGGCGTATACTCGCCGCGCCCTTTTAGCCTCGCCCGCGCGGAGATGTTCAATGGATCCAGCAGTTTTCGAAGAGTGGATGATGACCGGCCTGGTCAGCATCCTGATCATTTTCATGGGTTTCATCGTCTGGGATCTGGCGAAGAAATCCAAGGCCGGACGCTTCGGCTCGTTCATTCTGTTTTTCGTGCTGGGCCTTGGCGTTGCTGCATTTGTGATCAAAAGCGTGGTCATCGGCTTGATCGAATCCGGCACCTTATAAACGCGCCGGCACTTCCTTCCACTGGCCCTGCTCGAGCCCCTCGATCGACCAGTCACCGATCCTGACCCGCACCAACCGCAACGTCGGCAGCCCGACCGCCGCCGTCATGCGCCGCACCTGCCGGTTGCGGCCTTCGCGAATCACCAGTTCCAGCCAACTGGTCGGCACGCTCTTGCGAAAACGTACCGGCGGATTGCGCGGCCATAACTCAGGCTCCTCCAGTTGCCGCGCCTCGGCAGGCAGGGTCATGCCATCGTTCAATTCCACACCGTCACGCAAGCGCTGCAATTGCTCGGCGCTCGGCTCGCCTTCGACCTGCACCCAGTAGGTCTTGGCCAGCTTGTGTTTCGGGTCGGCGATACGCGCCTGGAGCTGGCCGTCGTTGGTCAGCAGCAGCAGACCTTCGCTGTCGCGGTCCAGCCGTCCTGCGGGGTAGATTCCCGGCACATCGATGTAGTCCTTGAGGGTCGTGCGCCCTTCTGCGTCGCTGAATTGCGTCAGCACATCAAAGGGTTTGTTGAACAGGATCAGCTTGGGCGCAGCGGGTGGCGCCTTGGCGACACGGCGCGGGGCTACGGGGAATGGCTTTGCGCCAGGGCGACGGGAAACAGGACGTTGTGGACGGGACATGGTGAAGGAACATCTAACGGTCAGGGCTGCTAATGCTAGTAGCCCGACCGTCAAATGACCATCGCCAAATCAGCGGAACGGCGGCTCGTCGAAGCTGCGCAGTTTGCGCGAGTGCAACGAGTTGAGTTCGGTGCGCAACAGATCCACGGCTTCGATACCGATTTTCAAGTGCTGGCTGACCGCGCGCTCATAGAAGGCGTTGGCCGAACCTGGCAACTTGATCTCGCTGTGCAGGGGCTTGTCCGACACGCAGAGCAGCGTGCCGTAAGGCACCCGCAAGCGGTAACCCTGGGCCGCGATCGTGCCGCTTTCCATGTCCACCGCCACGGCGCGGGACAGGTTGATCAGCGGGCGCTCCTGGGCCCAGCGCAGCTCCCAGTTACGGTCGTCGTAAGTCAGTACGGTGCCGGTGCGCAGGCGCTTTTTCAGCTCGTCGCCCTTCTCGCCGGTAATGTTGGCCGCCGCCTGCTGAAGCGCCAACTGCACTTCGGCCAGGGCCGGAATCGGAATATTCGGCGGCACCACCCGGTCGAGAATCCCGTCACGGCGCATGTAGGCGTGGGCCAGCACGTAGTCGCCAATGGTCTGCGACTGGCGCAACCCGCCGCAGTGGCCGATCATCAGCCAGCAGTGCGGACGCAGCACCGCCAGGTGGTCAGTGATGTTCTTGGCGTTGGACGGCCCGACGCCGATATTGACCAGGGTCACGCCATGACCATCCGTGGCGATCAGGTGGTAAGCCGGCATCTGGTAGCGATGCCAGACCACACCCGCGGCAATCGCCGAAGCTTCGCCGTGATCCATGCTCTTTTCGATGATCACATTGCCCGGCAGTACCATGCGCACGAAGCGCGGGTCTTTGCGCAATTGCTCCAGGCCATGGACGATGAACTGGTCGACGTAACGGTGATAGTTGGTCAGCAGGATCCATGGCTGCACATGCCGCCAGTCGCTGCCGGTGTAATGCACCAGTCGGCGCAGGGAAAAATCCACCCGGGCGGCATCGAACAGCGCCAAGGGCAGCGGATCGGTGTTTTCCCAATCGTACAAGCCGTCGGCAATGCCATCGGTCGCCGCCGACAGATCGGTACTCGGGAACACCCGCGCCAGCACGGCGGCGGTGACACCGGAACCGGCCAACTCATCGCCTTGCTCGACCACGTACGGATAAGGAATGTTCTGCTGGCTGACACCGACCTCTACGGTCACGGTGAAGTCGTGCATCAACGGCACGAGCTGTTCCAGCAGGTATTTACGGAAAGCAGCGGGATGGGTGACGGTGACGCTGTAGGTGCCCGGCAACTGGACCTTGGCGTAGGCACGCGTGGTCTGCGGGACTTCGCCCTGGCAGTGGTAGGTCAGACGCAGTTCGGGATAACGAAACATCGCCCGTTGCTCGGCGTCCGGCTCGACACGATCCTTGAGATAACGCTTGAGCGCCTGGCTCAGCGCGGTGGTTGCACGATTGTGCAAGAGCGCAAGCCGGTCTACAGCTTGCTCGGCGGTTTGAACCACAATAAAAGCTTCGGTCACGATCAGCATCCTGTGTTCTGACTTGCAGGCCTTCATCTTGCCTGTATCGTCGCTTCACGGGAACCCTGTGGGAGCCAGCCTGCTGGCGATAACGGTGTATCAGCCAACAGACAGGGTGAATGTTATTGCGCTATCGCCAGCAGGCTGGCTCCCACAGGTTTTTTCAGTGTTCAGAATCCTTGCGGGGTGGACCTGGTGACAATAGCTTCCACATCCACCCCTCCCGGCAACGCACCGTACACCCGACCACCACCACTAAGCCGACTGGCGATAAACCCGTCACTCACCGCCGAATTCCCCGCCTCCAGCAATAGCTTCGCCTGTAACCCGAGGGCAATGCCTTCGGTCAACTGCCGGGCACGGTATTGAATGTCGTCGGTATCCTTGAAGGCCGCCTGCAATTGGTTGATGTGCGCGGTCAGGCGTTTGTCGCCATGACCATCGCCTAACTCGTTGAACAACGCATCGAGCACACCCGGCTCCTTGGACAGGGCGCGCAGCACATCGAGGCATTGCACGTTGCCGGAGCCCTCCCAGGTCGAGTTCACCGGTGCCTCGCGGTACAGGCGCGGCAGGATGCTGTCTTCCACGTACCCCGCTCCGCCCATGCATTCGGCGGCTTCGTTGATCATGGCCGGCGCGCGTTTGCAGATCCAGTACTTGCCCACCGCCGTCACCAGACGGGCGAATTTGGCTTCCTGTGAGTCGTCCAGATGATCGAGCGCCCGGCCCATGCGCAGGCTCAAGGCCAGGGCGGCTTCGCTCTCCAGCGCCAGGTCCGCCAGCACGTTCTGCATCAGGGGCTGTTCGCTGAGCAACTTGCCGCCGACCTGGCGGTGGGCGCAGTGATGGCTGGCCTGGGTCAGTGCCTGGCGCATCAACGAACTGGAACCGACCATGCAATCGAAACGGGTCATGGCGACCATCTCGATGATCGTCGGCACACCGCGCCCCTCCTCACCGACCATCCACGCCAGGGCACCGCGAAACTCCACTTCGCTGGAAGCGTTGGAACAGTTGCCAAGTTTGTTTTTCAGGCGCTGGATGTAGAACTGATTGCGCGTGTCGTCCGGGCGATGGCGCGGCAGTAGGAAACAGGTCAGCCCCTTGTCGGTCTGCGCCAGGGTCAGGAAGGCATCGCACATGGGCGCCGAACAGAACCACTTGTGCCCCACCAGTTCGTACGTCTGGCCAGGACCGCTGGCGCCCACCGGATAAGCCTTGGTGGTGTTGGCACGGACATCGGTACCGCCCTGCTTCTCGGTCATGGCCATGCCGATCGTGACGCCGGCCTTGTGGGCCATGCCGACGTTGCGCGGGTCATACTCGGTGGCCAGGATCTTCGGCAGCCATTGGTCCGCCAGGTCCGGTTGCAGGCGCATTGCCGGGACGCTGGCGAAGGTCATGGTCAACGGGCAACCGCTGCCGGCTTCGGCCTGGCTATGCAGGTAGGTCATGGCGGCGCGGGCGACATGCGCGCCGGACTGCGGGTGCGCCCAGGGCAACGAGGTCAGGCCATGCTCGATCGCCGTGCGCATCAGCTCATGATAGGCCGGGTGAAATTCCACCAGATCGATGCGATGCCCATAGCGGTCATGACTGCTGAACACCGGCTTGTTCTGATTGGCCAGGAACCCCGCCGCCATCAGCGGTCCGCCGGCGAGAGCGCCGTATGCATCGATTCGCGATTCGGCCCAACCGCCCCCGAAACGCCGCGCCCACTCCTGCAGCGGCAAGTCGATGCGATATAGGTTGGCGCCGTCCAGCGAGGGTGGCTGGTTGGTGACTTCGTGGGTTTCGGCGAACTGATGCAGGTTCATGACGGGGCTCCTTTGCTCAGCCAAGGGATTTTCAGTTAAGCACCGCCCCCTGGCCGATCAAAGTGTCATATCTGCCTAACTGTCGGCGCTTTCGCCCTTCTCGGAACACAGCACTCGACGATAAAGCGCGACCTGCAAGTCCTCGAATTTCACCGGTTTGCTCAAATGGTCAATCATTGCGCCGCTCGGGCAACGCTCCAGTTCAGTGCCCTGGGCGATCATGAAGACCGGCACTTGCGCGCAACCGGGCAACGCCCGGATCTGGCAGCACACGGAAACGCCGTCCAGGGCCTGCAACTGACAATCGACCAGCACCGCATCGAAGGTTTCTCGCTGTAAAAAATCGAGCGCGGCCTGGCCGCTGTCGGCCGAGCGCACGCGGAACCCGAGCTTGAGCAACATGCCGCGCATCACCAACTGATTGACGTTGTTGTCATCCACCAGCAATACGCTGCAATCCTGAGCCAAGCGCAGCCGTGGCAATTCCTGCGTCGCGAGCGGCGCGGCAGTGCGCTGCGGTGCCGCAATGTCAAACTCGACATCAAGCTGGAAGCGGCTGCCACGCCCGGGCTCGGAGCGGTGTGTCAGGCGCCCGCCGAGCAGTTCCACCAGTTGCCGGCAGATGGCCAGGCCGACACCCAGGCCGCCGTACTCGCGCGTCATCGAACCGTCGAGCTGGAAGAAGCGCTGATACATCGTCGCCTCCCCAAGGTCGGTGAAGCCGATACCGGTGTCGATCACCGCAAAGGACAACGCCAGTCGCTCGGGATTGACCGTTTTCCCGGTGACCCGCAGCGCCAGTCCGCCGACCCGGGTGAACTTGATGGCGTTATCCAGCAGGCACTCCAGGCATTGCGCCAACTTGGCGCTGTCGCCGTGCAAGCGATCCGGCACACCCGGTGCCACGTCGACCTTGAAGTCCAGCGACTTGCTCGCCGCATTGCCGTAGAACTGGGCACGCAATGCCTCCACCACGGTGCGCAAGCTGAAGGTGGCCGGGGAAGCCTTGAGCTTGCCTGCCTGCAGCTCAGTCAGGGTGAGAATGCCATTGACCATGCGCATCATGTCCCGCGCCGATCCCGCGGCCGTTTGCTGATACTGCTCCAGCTCGGGGTCCATCTCGACGGTCTGCATCAGCTCCAGCGAACCGATCACGCCATTCATGGGTGTGCGCAATTCGTGGGTCAGGGTGGCGAGGAATTCGTCCTTGAGCTTGTTGCTGCGTGCAAGTTGCTGGTTGAGCGCCTCAAGCTTTTGCCCGGCGTCGAGCAGGGTTTGCGCCTGCTGTTCGCGCATGGCGTTGATGCGGTCGGCCAGGGCCATGGACAGCAGCGCCACTTCGATGGCCGAGCCAATCTGGCTGGAGTACATGGTCAGGAACACATTCGGCAGGTAGCCCAGCACCATCAATGTATTGATGATGCCGCCGAGCAGGAACGCCGACCAGGCAATGATGAAATAGCGCGCGACCCGCAACCCGCGCAGCCAGGCAAAAATTCCCGCAGCAAAGATCACCACCGTGAAGGTCAGTGCCAGGGTCGTTGCCAGGCGCAAGGCCAGGGCATAGCTGGTCATCAGCGACAACCCGACCACCAGCGCGCTGAATGCCACCAACGCCATCAGCAAGCGGTCCATCCAGCGGCTGAGGGTGGCGGTCTGCAGGAAGCTGCGGGCGAACTGGCTACCGAACAATCCTGCACAACCGATGAAAAAGGGCGTCGAGGCGTTGGCCCACCAGGGATTGTCCGGCCAGAAGTACTGCACGGCAGCGCCGTTCACCGACAGCTGATACAAGCCGAACGAGGCGATGTAGAAGATGTAGTAGAGATAGCTGGTATCGCGCACGCTGAGGTAGATGAACAGGTTGTAGACCAGCATCCCCAGCAATACACCGTAGATCAGCCCCAGGACATAGAGGCGCACCGGTTGGTCTTCGAGATACGCCGTACTGGACCACAACGTAACCGGCGCCTGGATCGACCCCTGGCTTTGCAGTCGCAGGTACAGGGTTTGCTCTTGGCCAGGGGTAAAATTGAGCGTGAACAGGTAGTTGTTCTGGCGGATTTCGCGACTGGCGAACGGCAAGGCGTCGCCGGTTTGCCTGGCCAATTGATAGTTGCCGCTTGCATCGGGCAGGTACAGATCAAGGTGATCGAGGGGTGGGTAAGCCAACTCCAGCAACCAGGTCCGTTGTGCAGCCGGGTTTGAAGGGCGGTAATGCAGATCGATTTTCAGCCAGAACACCGAGCGCGAATAACCGGCGTTGAGGGTGGCTTTATCATGCGCCTTGAAGTTGCCGGCCGCCGCCTGGGCACGAATATCCGCGACAGTCGCCTGACCGCCCGCGTCTTCGAACACCTGCAGGTTTCGCCCGAGGGGAAGGCTTTGGGTGAGTTCATTGAACTCAACGGCGTTCGCCAAGAGGGGCAAACACAACATAAACATCAGCAAATAGCGCATCTATGCCCCAGCGTGGCCTGTCCGGTCCTGTCAGGAAGCCCCCCATTCCTTTTGAGCAGACGTAAAACCGGTGATAGCTGTTATTGGTTTGGATCCACTCTAGCATAGCCGTTGATGGCTAATGAGCACTACCAAAATTTTTGCGGAAAAGGCTCTAGAACGGGCGTTCCAGCGGTAATTATTGAGATAGAGCTGTTTGCCTGATGAAAAAGAGCAAAAGATCACCGCCTTCGGACGATCTTTTGCCTTTCGCGTAGCGGGCTTCGAAAAAAGATGTTTGGTGGTAAGCTCGCGCACCATGAATATCTACAGCTCTCGCCCCGTTGTCCTCTGTCTCTCCGGCCACGACCCAAGTGGTGGCGCCGGCTTGCAGGCAGATATTGAAGCCTTGCTTGCTCAGGGTTGCCATGCGGCTCCGGCCGTCACCGCCCTGACCGTGCAAGACACCGTCAATGTCACTGACTTTCGCGTCCTCGACCGTGAGTGGGTGTTGGCCCAGGCCAATGCCGTGCTCAACGATTCCGAAGTCGCGGCGGTCAAGCTCGGCATGCTCGGCTCCCTGGAAATGGTCGACACCGTGGTCGAACTGCTTTCGGCGCACCCGCACTTGCCGGTGGTCTGCGACCCGGTGCTGCGCGCCGGCGGTGGCGGTCGCCTGGGCAAGGACGAAGTCGGCTACGCCATGCGCGAACGCCTGCTGCCGCTCTCGATCATCGCCACCCCCAACCTTCCCGAAGCCCGTATCCTCGCCGAACTGCCTGAAGGCACCGCGGACGAGTGCGCTGAAAAACTCCTGCCGTTCGTCAAACACCTGCTGATCACCGGCGGCCATGGCGACGAAACCGAAATCCACAACCGCCTGTACAGCCGCGACGGCTTGCGCGAAACCTACACCTGTCAACGCCTGCCCGGCAGCTATCACGGCTCTGGCTGCACCCTGGCCAGTGCGCTTGCCGGCCGTCTGGCCCAAGGTGAAAACCTCGCCAGCGCCGTACAGACTGCACTTAACTACACGTGGCGCACCCTGCGCGATGCGGAGCAGTTGGGCAAAGGCCAGTTCGTGCCACGCCGCCTGCCACTGGACTTCTGTTCGTAACTCTCTATTAGCACTGCGGTGAGGCTTGCTTGATGAAACTACGTGGCCTGTACGCCATCACCGACAGCCAGTTGCTGGCCGGTAAATTTCTTTCGTACGTGGAGGCGGCGCTGGAAGGCGGCGTCACCCTGCTGCAATACCGCGACAAGAGCAGCGATGAGGCCCGTCGTTTGCGTGAGGCCGAGGCCCTGCGCGATCTGTGCGAACGCTACAAGACCCGCTTGATCATCAATGACGACGCCGAACTGGCGGCACGCCTGAACGTTGGCGTACACCTGGGGCAGACCGACGGGCCGCTCACTCCGGCCCGCGCTTTGCTCGGCTCCAAGGCGATCATCGGTTCGACCTGCCACGCGCAACTCGAACTCGCCGAGCAGGCCGCCAAAGAAGGCGCCAGCTATGTCGCGTTTGGCCGCTTCTTCAATTCCAACACCAAGCCCGGCGCCCCGACTTGCAGCCTCGACCTGCTCGACCAGGCCCGCAGCAAACTGCACCTGCCGATCTGCGCGATCGGCGGCATCACCCTCGACAACGCCGCCCCCCTGGTGGCCCACGGGGTCGACCTGCTCGCCGTGGTGCATGGCCTGTTTGGCGCCGAGAGCCCGGCTGAAGTGACCCGCCGCGCCCGCGCCTTTAACGAATTACTGAAAATCTGATTTGAGAGCCCGATCATGTCTCGTTCCGAAACCCTGTTTGCCAATGCCCAGAAACACATCCCCGGTGGCGTGAACTCGCCGGTCCGTGCGTTCAAGAGCGTTGGCGGCACGCCGTTGTTCTTCAAGCACGCCGAAGGCGCCTACGTCACCGACGAAGACGACAAGCGCTATGTGGACTACGTCGGCTCCTGGGGCCCGATGATCCTCGGCCACAGCCACCCGGACGTCCTGGACGCCGTGCGCAAGCAGCTTGAACATGGCTTGTCCTACGGCGCGCCGACCGAGATGGAAACCCAGATGGCGGATCTGGTCTGCTCGCTGGTGCCGTCGATGGAAATGGTGCGCATGGTCAGCTCCGGCACCGAAGCGACCATGAGCGCTATTCGCCTGGCCCGTGGCTTCACCGGTCGCGACAGCATCATCAAGTTCGAAGGCTGCTACCACGGCCACTCCGACAGCCTGCTGGTCAAGGCCGGCTCCGGCGCCCTGACCCAAGGCGTGCCGAGCTCGGCGGGTGTACCGGCGGCGTTCGCCAAACACACGCTGACCCTGCCGTTCAACGACATTGATGCGGTTGAGGCCATGCTTGCCGAAGTCGGACAGGACGTGGCGTGCATCATCGTCGAGCCGGTCGCCGGCAACATGAACTGCGTGCCGCCGGCCCCAGGTTTCCTCGAAGGCCTGCGGACCCTGTGCGACAAGCATGGCGTGGTGCTGATTTTCGACGAAGTGATGACCGGTTTCCGTGTTGCCCTCGGCGGCGCCCAGGCTCACTACGGCGTGACACCGGACCTGACCACCTTCGGCAAGATCATTGGCGGCGGCATGCCGGTGGGCTGCTTCGGCGGCAAACGCGAAATCATGTCGCGCATCGCCCCGCTGGGTCCGGTCTACCAGGCCGGTACATTGTCGGGTAACCCCCTGGCGATGGCGGCGGGCCTGACCACCTTGCGCCTGATCAGCCGTCCGGGCTTCCACGACGAGCTGACCGACTACACCACTCGCCTGCTTGACGGCCTGCAAGTGCGTGCCGATGCGGCAGGTATTCCGTTCGTGACCACGCAGGCCGGTGGCATGTTCGGCCTGTACTTCAGCGGCGCCGACGATATCGTGACCTTCGATGACGTGATGGCCAGTGACGCCGCCTTGTTCGGCCGCTTCTTCCACCTGATGCTCGAAGGTGGCGTCTACCTGGCGCCAAGCGCTTTCGAAGCCGGTTTCACCTCGATCGCCCACGGCGAAGCCGAGCTGAAACTGACCCTGGATGCCGCCGAGCGCGCATTTGCAGCACTGAAGTAACGCCGTAGCGCTGACGCTGGCATTGCCGGCGTCAGCCTTCTCTCCTGCCCTTTTTCCTGCTCATCTGCTAATAATCCCCGTCAAGTGGGCGATATAGTTCCCGCGCAGCAGAAAAACGAGTAAAGACTTTGTAAGGTTGGCCCTGCTTATTTCATAATGCGCGCTTATTGGATCCCCTCGATGGGTCCGCGCGCCCCTCAGAGGTAAGTCGATTCCCATGAACCGCACCGGCCGCGCCCTTTCACTGGGCTGCCTGTTGCTCCTTCAGCCCCTGCTCGCGCTCGCACAAGCAGGCGGTAACTCGTTGTTAATCCCAGCGATGGGTCGCTGCACCCTCAATACCCAGCCGCAAGACCTGGCCCAGGCATTGGCTGCCTGCCAGAAAGCGTCGGATGAAGGGGATGCCCAGGCGCAATACGAGTTGGGTGAGTTCTACTACGACGGCAGTAACGCGCCACGCGACCTCAACAAAGCCCTGAACTACTTCGAAAAGGCCTCGCTGCAAGGTCACGCCCAGGCTCAATTCAAACTCGGCACCATGTTCTTCCACGGCGAAGGCGTACCGGCCAATAACATCCAGGCGTATATCGTGCTGAAAATGGCGGCGGTCAATGGTGCGGAAGAAGCGCTGGACACTGCCGACGAAGTCGCCGAGAAGATGCCCCGCCAGGAACTGGAAGTCGCCACCCAGGTGCTGGGGCAAATTTTCCGTAAATACCTGATGGAATTGCAGAGCGCCGATGGGCGGACGCCGTTCGCGCCGCTGCCCTGATTTCTGCATCGACCTTTCTGGCCCCTTCGCGGGCAAGCCCGCTCCTACAAGGCTTACTTCTCAGGCATCGGCACCGGAAACGGCATCACATTGCCGACCGTGCCGCGGGCTTCGCTGATTTTCGGTGTACCCAGGCGCTCGACCTCGTCGATGCGCACGATCGAATGCATTGGCACGAAACTGCGCACGACCCCTTCGAACTGGGCCTTGAGCTTCTCTTCGCTCGGGTCAACGACTACCTGTGTGCGCTCGCCAAAGACGAACTCTTCCACTTCCAGGAAGCCCCACAGATCGCTCTGATAGATCTGCTTGGCGTACATTTCGAACACCTGGCCCTGATTGAGGAAAATCACCTTGTAGATTGGAGCTTCACGTTTGGTCATGGCAGGCGAAACACATCGAGGGATAAAAATGAGGGCGCGAACTATAGCATAGCCGCCGGACGCGCAGCGGTAGGAACCTGAGTACATGTTCCCTATAATGCGCGGTTCTTTGAATCACGTGATGACTCTATCCATGGCCAAGAAGCTTTACATCGAAACCCACGGTTGCCAGATGAACGAGTACGACAGCTCGCGCATGGTCGATCTGCTGGGCGAACACCAGGCCCTGGAAGTCACGGCGCGCGCTGAAGACGCCGACGTGATCCTGCTCAACACCTGCTCGATCCGCGAGCGCGCCCAGGACCGTGTCTATTCCCAGCTGGGCCGCTGGCGCGAACTGAAACTGGCCAACCCGGACATGGTGATTGCCGTCGGCGGTTGCGTGGCCAGCCAGGAAGGCGCCGCCATTCGCGATCGCGCACCCTATGTCGACGTGGTATTCGGCCCGCAGACCTTGCACCGCCTGCCGGAAATGATCGACGCCGCGCGCATCAGCAAGCTGCCGCAAGTCGACGTCTCGTTCCCCGAAATCGAAAAATTCGACCACCTGCCCGAGCCGCGTATCGACGGCCCGAGCGCCTACGTGTCGGTGATGGAAGGTTGCAGCAAGTACTGCACGTTCTGCGTGGTGCCCTACACTCGCGGCGAAGAAGTCAGCCGTCCGTTCGACGACGTGATTGCCGAAATCATTCACCTGGCCGAACACGGCGTGCGTGAAGTGACGCTGCTGGGGCAGAACGTCAACGGCTATCGCGGCACGACCCACGACGGTCGCCTGGCGGACCTGGCCGAACTGATCCGTGTGGTCGCGGCGGTCGATGGCATCGACCGCATCCGCTACACCACCTCGCACCCGCTGGAATTTTCCGACAGCCTGATCCAGGCCCACGCCGAAGTGCCGGAGCTGGTGAAACACCTGCACCTGCCGGTGCAATCGGGCTCGGACCGTATCCTCGCGGCGATGAAACGCAACCACACGGCGCTGGAATACAAATCCAAACTGCGCAAGCTGCGCGCGGCCGTGCCGGGCATCTGCATCAGTTCAGACTTCATCGTCGGTTTCCCCGGCGAGACAGAGAAAGACTTCGAACAGACCATGAAGCTGATCCAGGACGTCGGTTTCGACTTTTCCTACTCGTTCGTCTACAGCCAGCGCCCGGGCACACCGGCCGCCGACCTGGCCGATGAGACCCCGGAAGAACTAAAAAAAGAGCGCCTGAACGCCCTGCAACATCGCCTGAACCAGCAGGGTTTCGAAATCAGCCGACAAATGGTCGGCTCGATTCAGCGGATTCTTGTAACCGATTATTCCAAGAAAGACCCTGGCGAGCTGCAAGGGCGAACCGAGAATAACCGTATCGTCAACTTCCGCTGCGACAATCCAACCCTGATCGGCCAGTTCGCCGACGTGCACATTGACGCAGCGCAGCCGCATTCGCTGCGGGGCTCATTGATCCAATAACAACGCATCCCTCTGTAGGAGTGAGCCTGCTCGCGATTGCGATCTGACATTCAACACATCAGTCATCAGTCAGACCGCTATCGCGAGCAGGCTCACTCCCACAGGTACAGCGCCAGACGTGGGAATCAGATTGGTCTGTATAAGAGCTTTCGCACCCGCGCCACTGGCGCTATCCTTGAATCATCACTATTGCCCCAGGGCGGCTAAATACGACCTTGAACGCACCCATCGAACCACATCGTTTCATCCTCGAGCCTTTTGAGGCTCGCCGCTTCGCTAATCTGTGCGGGCAGTTCGACGAACACCTGCGCCTGATCGAGCAGCGCCTGACCATTGAGATCCGCAACCGCGGAAACCAGTTCGAACTGATCGGCGAGCGTAAACACACCACCTCCGCGGAAAACCTCCTGCGCCGCCTGTACCGGGAAACCAAGGGTACCGAGCTGTCGCCGGACATGGTTCACCTGTTCCTGCAGGAATCGGCCGTCGAAGAGCTGGACAACCACTCGCCCGCCGACGCCTCCGTCGCCCTGCGCACCAAGAAAGGCATGATTCGCCCTCGTGGCTTGAATCAGGTGCGCTACGTGAAGGAAATCCTCGGCAACGACATCAACTTCGGCATCGGTCCGGCCGGTACCGGCAAGACCTACCTGGCCGTTGCCTGCGCGGTAGACGCCCTGGAACGCGAACAGATCCGGCGCATCCTGCTGGTGCGTCCGGCGGTCGAAGCCGGCGAAAAACTCGGTTTCCTGCCCGGTGACCTGTCACAGAAAATCGACCCGTATTTGCGCCCGCTCTATGACGCGCTCTACGAAATGCTCGGCTTCGAACACGTCGCCAAGCTGATCGAACGCCAGGTGATCGAAGTGGCGCCACTGGCCTACATGCGCGGTCGCACGCTGAACAACAGCTTCATCATCCTCGACGAAAGCCAGAACACCACAGTCGAACAGATGAAAATGTTCCTGACCCGCATTGGCTTCGGCTCCACGGCCGTCATCACCGGTGACATCACCCAGGTCGACCTGCCTAAAGGCACCAAGTCCGGGCTGCACCACGTGATCGAAGTGCTCAAGGATGTTCCGGGTATCAGCTTTACCCATTTCATGCCCAAGGACGTCGTGCGTCACCCGTTGGTGCAGCGCATTGTCGAGGCCTACGAGCGCTTCGAAAACCGTGCTGCCGATGAAGCGCCAAAGGACAGCCGACGCGATGCTTGAGCTTGATCTGCAAATCGCCACCCAAGCGCCTGCCCCCAGCGAAGCCGAGTTCCGTCAATGGTGCGAACTGGCCCTGCGCCAGCGCACCGCCGACTCCGAGATGACCATTCGCCTGGTCGACGAAGCCGAGGGCCGCGAACTCAATAACACCTGGCGGCAAAAGGACTACGCCACCAACGTCCTGTCGTTTCCAGCCGATGTGCCAGACGAGTTCCTCGACATCCCGTTGCTGGGCGACCTGGTGATCTGCGTGGCGGTGGTCGAGCGTGAAGCCGCCGAGCAGGGCAAGGAGCTCAAGGCCCATTGGGCGCATCTGGTGATTCACGGCTGCTTGCATCTGCTGGGTTACGACCATATAGATGATGACGAAGCCGAAGAGATGGAAGCACTGGAACGAACGTTGCTTGCAGAACTGGGCTATCCCGATCCGTACGCGGACGACGAAATCGAAGTCCCCCCTACCGAAACAACAAAGGATTCAGAGTAATCGCTATGAGCGAAGATCGATCGAGCAACGGGCAGAAGTCTTGGCTGGGTAAGCTCACCCAGGCTTTTGCCCACGAGCCGAAAAACCGCCAGGAGCTGCTGGAGCTGCTGCGCGATGCACACCAGAACAAACTGCTGGACAGCGAAGCGCTGGCCATCGTCGAAGGCGCTATCCAGGTTGCCGACCTGCAAGTACGGGACATCATGGTCCCGCGTTCGCAGATGATCAGCATCAAGGCGACCCAGACACCTCGCGAGTTCCTGCCTGCCGTGGTCGACTCGGCCCACTCCCGCTACCCGGTGATCGGCGAAAGCCACGATGACGTGATGGGGGTGTTGCTGGCCAAGGACTTGCTGCCGTTGATCCTTCGGGAGAACGGCGACAGTTTCAACATCAAGGACCTGCTGCGCCCGGCCACCTTCGTGCCGGAGTCCAAGCGCCTGAACGTGTTGTTGCGCGAGTTTCGCGCGAACCACAACCACATGGCCATCGTCATTGATGAATACGGCGGCGTGGCCGGCCTGGTGACCATCGAAGACGTGCTGGAACAGATCGTCGGCGACATCGAAGACGAACACGACGTCGAAGAAGACAGCTACATCAAGCCGCTGCCTAGCGGCGACTTCCTGATCAAGGCCCTGACGCCGATCGAGAACTTCAACGAGTTCTTCGACAGCGAATTTTCCGATGACGAGTTCGACACCGTGGGCGGCCTGGTGATGAGCGCGTTCGGGCACTTGCCAAAACGCAATGAAATCACTGAAATCGGCACCTATCGCTTTCGCATCCTGAACGCCGACAGTCGGCGAATTCATTTGCTGCGACTGACGCCTATCGCCCGGTAAAAACCTAAGGATTGAAATGCGCTGGACAACCCGCCCCGGCTGGCCCGGTAACCTGCTGGCCGTGGCGGCCGGTGCAATCACCACCCTGGCCCTGGCGCCTTTCGATATCTGGCCACTGGCACTGCTGGCTGTCGGGCTTTTCTATGCCGGCTTGCGTGAACTGAATCCACGCCAGGCCCTGGGCCGTGGCTGGTGCTTCGGCTTCGGACTGTTTGGCGCCGGCACCAGCTGGATCTACTACAGCATCCATCACTTCGGTGGTGCGTCGGTGCTGCTGGCCGGCTTCCTGATGCTGATCTTCACGGCGGCGATCGCCTGGTTCTTCGCCCTGCCCGCCTGGATCTGGGCGCGTTGGCTGCGACGCAACGAAGCACCGCTGGCGGACACCCTCGCCTTTGCGGCGTTGTGGGTCGGCCAGGAAGCGTTTCGCGGCTGGTTCCTCACCGGTTTCCCATGGCTCTACTCCGGCTACAGCCAGCTCGACGGCCCACTGGCCGGTCTCGCGCCTGTCGGCGGAATGTGGCTGATATCCTTCACCCTGGCCCTGACGGCCGCCTTGATTTACAACGCCATGCGCCTGGTGCGCACGGGGCGTAAAGGCTTCATCGCCGTGGGCGTTGTGCTGCTGGCAGGCCCGTGGGTGGCCGGCATGGCGCTCAAGCAACACGCCTGGACCAGCCCCTCCGGTGCGCCACTGAGCGTCGCGGCGATCCAAGGCAACATCGAACAAAGCATGAAGTGGGACCCGGCGCAGCTCAACGCGCAACTGGAGCTGTACCGCGACATGAGCTTCAGTTCGAAACGGGTCGACTTGCTGATCTGGCCGGAAACCGCGGTTCCGGTACTCAAGGAGTCTGCCCAGGGCTACCTGGACATGATGGGGAAATTCGCCGCCGAGCGAGATTCAGCCATGATTACCGGCGTGCCGATCCGCGAAGTCGTCCACCAGCAGAAGCGCTTCTATAACGGCATTACCGTGGTCGGCGAAGGCGATGGCACCTACCTCAAGCAGAAGCTGGTGCCGTTCGGCGAGTACGTGCCGCTGCAGGATGTGCTGCGTGGCCTGATCGCGTTTTTCGACCTGCCCATGTCGGACTTTGCCCGCGGTCCTTCCGATCAGGCCATGTTGCAAGCCAAGGGCTACCAGATTGCGCCGTTCATCTGCTATGAAGTGGTGTATCCGGAGTTCGCCGCCGGCCTTGCCGCCCAAAGCGACCTGCTGCTGACCATCAGCAACGACACCTGGTTCGGCACATCCATCGGCCCGCTGCAGCACTTGCAGATGGCGCAGATGCGCGCGCTCGAGGCCGGCCGCTGGATGATCCGCGCCACCAACAATGGCGTGACCGGCCTGATCAACCCGTTCGGCCAGATCACCACACAGATCCCGCAATTCGAACGCGGCATCCTGTACGGCGAAGTGGTGCCGATGCACAACCTCACACCGTACCTGCAATGGCGGTCATGGCCGTTGATCATTGTGTGTGTGCTGTTGTTTGGCTGGGCATTGATTGCCAGCCGCATGGCCAAGACCGTTTAAACGCGAAGCCTGCAAAAAATCGCAGCCTGCGGCAGGCTGCGATCTTTTGATCTTCAGCGGTAGAAAAGCGAATACCCGATCTGCCCCGCCGCCTCATTCAGCAACTGCCCGCTACGCCAGATCGCCTTGAACTCCGGCATCCAGCCGCCCAGCGGCTCGGCATTGTCCACGCTCAAGAACCCCACTGGCGCCGGCACCACCTCAAACCCGGCCTTCTGAAAACTCCAGACCGCTCGCGGCATGTGCCAGGCCTGGGTCACCACCACCACGCGCTTGATGCCTTCGGGCAACAAGACCTCGGCGCTGAATGTCGCGTTTTCCCAGGTGGTGCGACTTTTCCCTTCCTGCCAACGCACCGCCACGCCAAAATCATCGCGCAACGAGTCAGCCATCAATTTGGCCTCGGTTGGCGGCGTGCCGTAATGTAAACCGCCACTGGTCAAAATCGGCAAGCCAGAAGCCTTTGCAAGGCGAGCGGCATAGCGCTCGCGCTCCAGCGCCACCCCGGTGGGTTGATCGCTGCCCCAGGCCAGATCACCCCGTTCGCGCCCGGCGCCCAGCACCACGATCGCATCGGCGCGCTGGGCCAACGTTGCCCATTCGTCGCGAGCCAGGGGTGCCTCACGCTCAAGAAGCCCGGCGCCCCACTGCACCATGACCGGCAGGCTCATCAACCAGAAGCCGCCCACGCCCAGGGCAAAGCAGCAACCGGCAAGCCGCGGTCTTGAGCGGCGCCACCACCAGGCGAGCACCAGCAACAGGATAAGGACGCCGGGCGGCATCAGAAGGTGTTTCACGAAATAACGGAAAGGCATCGGGCATCTCCTTAAAGATGCCCGAAGCCTATGTGGGTTGACGCAATGCGACAATAAATACGGAAGGACTATGCTTCAAAAAACCGCGGAGCATGGCTCTATGCCTTATTTGCACTGAAGGGACCGGACCTTTACCGCGCCTCTGCCAGGTATTTTGTCCTTGAGCCAGATGATCTTGGCCGAACGTGGTGCGTCGAGTTGCTTCACTGCTTCAGACAAGCATCCCTGCGTCTCACGCTCACTGCGATCGAGGTACGCCTTGACCAGTGCAAACTCTGCGGGGCTCAGGCCACGCAACTCCAGTTCCAAAGGGCGTTCATCGCGCAGCCGACCAGCTGTTTTGGCTGCATCAAGGGCCATGCCCAAACGATCGATCAGTCTTTCGTACAACTCCGGTTTTGTAGCTTTTTGCCGTGACTCAACCATCCCTCACCTCATTGGAAGATAAGACCTACTCCCCAGTTAGAGCTTAGCTTCCATCGACAAACCGGCTGGACGCCGCGACCAACGGCCCTCGCAGCGGTTTTCGCAAGACGCGCGGCAGCAATCAGGGTTTCCCTCGATAGAGTGCGGTCATGTATGCTACGGCGCTTCCTGTAACTCCACTTCCAGCTCGTCTGGACACCGAAACGCCGAATTGGCGTGTTCACTGTCCAGCGTCGCATCGAAGAGGATTAGGCCACCCCTATTCAGTTCAAAAGTAGCCATGCACGAACAATATCAGCCCCGTGAAATCGAAGCCGCCGCCCAGTCATTCTGGGACGAGCAAAAGTCCTTTGAAGTCAGTGAACAGCCAGGCAAGGAGACCTACTACTGCCTGTCGATGTTCCCTTACCCCAGCGGCAAGCTACACATGGGGCACGTGCGCAACTACACCATCGGCGACGTGATCTCCCGCTACCAGCGCATGCTCGGCAAAAACGTCCTGCAACCCATGGGTTGGGACGCCTTCGGCATGCCGGCGGAAAACGCCGCGATGAAGAACAACGTAGCGCCCGCCAAGTGGACCTACGAAAACATCGCCTACATGAAGTCCCAGCTGCGCAGCCTGGGCCTGGCGGTGGACTGGTCGCGTGAAGTGACCACCTGCAAACCCGATTACTACCGCTGGGAACAATGGCTGTTCACCCGCCTGTTCGAAAAAGGTGTGATCTACAAGAAAAGCGGCACCGTGAACTGGGACCCGGTCGACCAGACCGTCCTGGCCAACGAGCAAGTGATCGACGGCCGCGGCTGGCGTTCCGGCGCGCTGATCGAAAAGCGCGAAATCCCGATGTACTACTTCAAGATCACCGCCTACGCGGATGAGCTGCTGGAGAGCCTCGACGAACTGACTGGCTGGCCTGAACAGGTCAAGACCATGCAGCGCAACTGGATCGGCAAATCCCGCGGCATGGAAGTGCAGTTCCCGTACAACGTCGATTCCATCGGCGAAACCGGCACCCTGAAAGTCTTCACCACCCGTCCGGACACCCTGATGGGCGCAACCTACGTTGCCGTAGCTGCCGAGCACCACCTGGCCGCCCTCGCCGCCAAGAACAACCCTGAGCTGCAAGCGTTCATCGCCGAATGCAAGGGCGGCAGCGTTGCTGAAGCCGACGTTGCGACCCAGGAGAAAAAAGGCCTGCCAACCGGTCTGTTCGTCGAGCACCCGTTGACCGGCGAAAAACTGCCCGTGTGGGTCGCCAACTACGTGCTGATGCACTATGGCGACGGCGCGGTGATGGCAGTTCCGGCCCACGACGAACGCGATTTCGAGTTCGCCCACAAGTACAACCTGCCGGTCAAATCCGTGGTGCGCACCAGTTCTGGTGACACCAACCCGGCACCATGGCAAGACGCCTACGGCGAATACGGCACGCTGATCAATTCCGGCGAGTTCGACGGCCTCGACTTCGCCGGCGCCTTCGACGCCATCGAAGTCGCGCTGATCAAGAAAGAACTCGGTGCCTCGCGCACCCAGTTCCGCCTGCGCGACTGGGGCATCAGCCGTCAGCGCTACTGGGGCTGCCCGATTCCGATCATCCACTGCGGCACTTGCGGTGACGTGCCGGTACCGGAAGATCAATTGCCCGTCGTACTGCCGGAAGACGTCGTACCCGATGGTGCCGGCTCGCCACTGGCGCGCATGCCCGAGTTCTACGAATGCAACTGCCCGAAATGCGGCCAGCCTGCCAAGCGTGAAACCGACACCATGGACACCTTCGTCGAGTCCTCGTGGTACTACGCCCGCTACGCCTCGCCGCACTTCGAGGGTGGCCTGGTAGAAAAATCCGCAGCCGACCACTGGTTGCCGGTGGATCAGTACATCGGCGGCATCGAACACGCGATCCTGCACCTGCTTTACGCACGCTTCTTCCACAAGCTGATGCGTGACGAAGGCCTGGTCAGCTCCAACGAACCGTTCAAGAACCTGCTGACCCAAGGCATGGTGATCGCCGAGACCTATTACCGTCGTGAAGCCAACGGTGCCTACACCTGGTTCAACCCGGCGGACGTCGAACTCGAACGCGACAGCAAGGCCAAGGTCATCAGCGCCAAGCTGATCGCAGACGGCCTGCCGGTGGAAATCGGTGGCACCGAGAAGATGGCCAAGTCGAAAAACAACGGCGTCGACCCACAGTCGATGATCGACCAGTTCGGCGCAGACACCTGCCGCCTGTTCATGATGTTCGCCTCGCCACCTGACATGAGCGCGGAATGGTCCGACTCCGGCGTGGAAGGTTCGCACCGTTTCCTCAAGCGCGTCTGGCGTCTGGCTCAAGCCCACGTCACCCAGGGCCTGCCGGGCAAACTTGACGTCGCCAGCCTCAATGACGAACAGAAAGTGATTCGCCGTTCGATCCACCAGGCCATCAAGCAGGCCAGCCATGACGTCGGCCAGAACCACAAGTTCAACACCGCCATCGCCCAGGTGATGACGCTGATGAACGTGCTGGAAAAGGCCGCGCAAGGCACCGAACAGGATCGCGCACTGATTCAGGAAGGCCTGGAGACCGTGACCCTGCTGCTGGCCCCGATCACGCCGCACATCAGCCACGAGCTGTGGCATCGCCTGGGTCACGCCGACCCGGTGATCGATGCCGGTTGGCCGGTGCTGGACGAGAGCGCGCTGGTGCAGGACAGCCTGACGCTGGTCATCCAGGTCAACGGCAAGCTGCGCGGCCAGATCGAAATGCCGGCCAGCGCCAGTCGCGAAGAAGTCGAAGCTGCCGCACGGGCCAACGAGAACGTGCTGCGTTTCGTCGATGGTCTGACCATTCGCAAAGTGATCGTGGTGCCCGGAAAACTGGTCAACATCGTCGCCAGCTAATTGGATCAGGCGCCTGGCCCTGCCGGGCGCCGAACAAACCTTTCGGGCCGCTTGATTGGCCCACATGGTTTCAAGGGGAGCAACACAATGATCAAACGCAACTTGCTGGTGATAGGCCTCGCGGTCCTGTTGAGCGCCTGCGGCTTCCAGCTGCGTGGCACCGGCACCACCGACCTGGCGCTCAAGGAGCTCGACCTGAGCGCCCGCGACGCTTACGGCGATACCGTGACGCAACTGCGCCAGGCGCTGGTAAGCAGCGGCGTCAAGGTCTACAACGGCGCCCCTTACAAACTCATCCTGACCAACCAGCAGGAATCCCAGCGCATCCTCAGTTACGCTGGCGCCGGTCGTACGGGCGAATATCAACTGAGCACGGTGCTCAACTATGACATTCGCGGCCAGGGCAACCTGCCCCTGCTGGATGACAAGCTTGAAGTGCAGAAGGTGTTCATCCATGACGGCAACAACCTGGTAGGTTCGGACCAGGAAGCTGCCGACGCCCGCAAGGAAATGCATCGCGAGCTGGTTCAACGCATGATGTTGCGCCTGCAGCAATTCACCCCGGCCCAGCTGGACCAGTTGCAGCAGACTGCCGAAGCCAAGGCCAAGGCGGAAGCCGCGGCGCTGGAAGCGGCGCAGAAGGCTGAGGCGAACACGCCGCGTCAGTCGCCAATCGACCTGCCTCAGCAGTAAGACTTACGGGGCGCTCTGGCGCCCCGTTTGCCCTCTCCTATGAAGCTCGCTCCCGCCCAACTCGCCAAACACCTGCAAGGCGTCCTCGCGCCGGTCTACGTCATCAGTGGCGATGACCCCTTGCTCTGCCAGGAAGCTGCCGACGCCATCCGCGCGGCTGCCCGCCAACAAGGCTTCGACGAACGCCAGGTGTTCGCCGCCGATGCCAGTTTCGACTGGGGTACCTTGCTGCAAGCCGGCGCCAGCATGTCGCTGTTCGCCGAAAAACGCCTGCTGGAACTGCGCCTGCCTTCGGGCAAGCCCGGCGATAAAGGTGCCGCCGCACTCATTGAGTACTGCTCGCGACCGGCCGAAGACACCGTGCTGTTGATCAGCCTGCCGAAGCTCGATGGCAGCGCGCAGAAAACCAAATGGGGCAAGGCGCTGGTCGAAGGCCAACAGACCCAATTCGTGCAGATCTGGCCGGTGGATGCCAACCAGTTGCCCAGCTGGATCCGTCAACGCCTGTCCCAGGCCGGGCTATCCGCCAGTCAGGACGCCGTCGAGCTGATCGCCGCCCGGGTCGAGGGCAACTTGCTGGCCGCCGCCCAGGAAATCGAAAAACTCAAGCTGATGGCCGAAGGCGGCCAGATCACCATCGAGACCGTGCAGGCTGCGGTGGCCGACAGTGCGCGCTTCGACGTTTTCGGCTTGACCGACGCCATTCTCAATGGCGAAGCCGCCCATGCACTGCGCATGCTCGAAGGGCTTCGCGGTGAGGGTGTCGAGCCCCCGGTGATTCTTTGGGCCCTGGCCCGGGAACTGCGCCTGTTGGCCAATATTTCGTTGCAGTACAGCCAGGGTACGCCACTGGATAAGGCCTTCAGCCAGGCCAGGCCGCCGGTTTGGGACAAGCGAAAACCGCTGATGAGCAAGGCCCTGCAACGCTATTCGGCGCAACGCTGGGCGCAATTATTGCTCGAAGCCCAGCGCATCGACGCGCAGATCAAGGGCCAGGCGGCGGGTTCGCCGTGGATGAGCTTGAGTCGCCTGACGCTGTTGATGGCTGGGCAAAGATTGTCGTTGCCTGCCGAATAAGAGCAAAAGATCGCAGCCTGCGGCAGCTCCTACAGGAATACGCAATCCTCCGTAGGAGCTGCCGCAGGCTGCGATCTTTTGATCCTGCCTCCTACAAAATCAACCTGCATTTGCCCTATGGACAGAACCCCAACTCTGGCCGATGATTTGCCCCGCAAAAACCACTCACCTGCGAGCGCCCATCATGAGCAAAAAGCCATCTAAACATGGCCCCAACAAGGCCAAATCCATCGTCGCCCAGCCATTGTTCCGCAGCCGCCAGGAACGCGCCGGCAAGGGCAAAGGCAGCTACCGCCGCGAAGCCTTCCAGTCTGACAACTGGGAGGCTTCTTACTTTCTGGCGGCCTGAAAGGCAAGCATCCGCTCAACATGTTAAGGTCTGTACCTGATTCGTTTTCCCTGGACCCGTGCATGCCCTTTTGTCTTTCCCGTCGTTGGCAATTTCGCCAATTGATTGCTGCCTCCAGCCTCATTTTGCTCGTCGCCTGCGCGGAAAAACCCACCGCCGCCGACGCCCAGCCGATTCAGACCCTCCCTGTCGCCACCGCCCCCGCGGTCATCGCGCCCGTGGTTCCGAGCGGCGAAAACCTCGACATCCAGCCAACCCAGACCTTCGCCGAATGGCAGGCGGGCTTTCGCAGGGACGCCCTGGCCGCCGGTATCCGCGCCGACCTGTTCGACCGCGCCTTTGCCAATGTCAGCTTCGACCCGGCCGTGATCCGCGCCGACCGCAGCCAACCAGAATTCGCAAAACCGGTGTGGGAGTACCTCGATGGCGCCCTGTCGCCGCTGCGCGTTCGCAAAGGCCAGGCCTTGGTCGACCAGTACGCCGGCATCCTGCAAAGCATCGAGCAACGCTACGGCGTCGACCGCCAGGCGCTGGTCGCGGTGTGGGGCATGGAAAGCAACTTCGGCCAGTTTCAGGGCAGCAAGTCGGTGATCAACTCACTGGCAACCCTGGCCTACGAAGGCCGCCGCCCGGGCTTCGCGCATGCGCAATTGATCGCCGCCCTGCAAATCCTCCAACAAGGCGATATCGAACCCGACAAAATGCTGGGTTCCTGGGCGGGCGCCATGGGCCAGACCCAGTTCATCCCGACCACCTACAACACCCACGCCGTGGATTTCGATGGCGACGGACGCCGCGATATCTGGGGTAGCGCCACCGATGCCCTGGCGTCGACCGCCCACTACCTGCAAAGCTCCGGCTGGCAAAAAGGCCAGCCATGGGGCTTCGAAGTACAGTTGCCGGGCAACTTCGACTACGTCCTCGCCGATGGCTCGATTCGCAAGAGCGTCGCCGAATGGCGGCAACTGGGCGTGGTGCTGCCCAACGGCGGCCAGTTCCCAGCTGGCTCCGAGCAACTGTCCGCGGCGCTGCTATTGCCGGCAGGCTATCGCGGCCCGGCCTTCCTGGTGCTCGACAACTTCCGCGCGATTCTCAAGTACAACAACTCGTCGTCCTACGCCCTGGCGGTGAGCCTGCTGTCCGAGCGCTTCAATGGCGCAGGGCTGATCAGCGGCACGTGGCCCAAGGATGATCTGCCCCTGAGCCGCACCGAGCGGATTGAACTGCAAAACCTGCTGAGTGCGCAGAACTACGACGCGGGCACTGCCGACGGGATCATCGGCGCCAATACCCGCAAGGCGATCCGCAGCGCCCAGCAGTCGTTTGGCTGGCCGGCGGATGGTTATCCGACGCACAAGCTGCTGGAAGGGTTGCGTAACCGCTAAAGCTTTATCCCTGTAGGAGCGAGCCTGCTCGCGATGGAGGACAACGATGACGCGGGCTGTCTGAATGCCCGCGGCGTCTTGGCGTTTTTCGCGAGCAGGCTCGCTCCTACAAAAGCGGGGATTGTCTAGCGCCTTACCACATTCTGTTCCAGAAACAGTTGCTGGTTCCCCGCATCCAGCTTCACCAACGCGCCCATCGGCAGCGTCAGGTTCGGATTGCAGTGCCCGCTGCGCCACCCGGACAGTACCGGGATGCACAAGGGTTCCAGGGTCTGCTTGAGCAATCGGTCCAGGGCCTGGGCCTCCACCCCCGCGATATCACCCACCAGAACCCCACGCAGCTTGTGCAATACGCCCGCCAGGCGCAGATGGGTCAGCAGGCGGTCGATGCGATACAGCGGCTCGTTGATGTCTTCGATGAACAGGATAATACCCGCGGCATCGATCTCATAAGGCGTGCCCAAGGTCGCGGCGATCATCGACAGGTTGCCGCCTAGAAGGCGCCCATGAGCCACACCCGGCACGATCGTGGTCAAGGGGCGGCCAACCGGGTGGGCAAGCACCATACCGGCCCTGCACTGCCCCCTGAGCATGTTGAAGAACGAGGACTCGGTTGGTGCCAGCCGCTCCCCCAGCAGATCGGCATTGAGCAACGGGCCATGGAATGTCACGAAACCCGCGTAGCGACTGATCGCCAAATGCAGCGCGGTAATGTCGCTATAGCCGATGAATGGCTTGGCGTTTTGGCGCAGCAGCGGGAAATCGATGCGATCAAGCAACCGTGGCGTACCGTATCCGCCGCGCAGGCAAATGATGGCATCGACCTCAGGGTCGGTGAACGCGGCGTGCAGGTCATTGAGTCGCACCTCGTCGCTGCCGGCCAGATAGCCGTCCTTCTCGAACACCCCGGGGAATATCCGCAGCGAATACCCACGAGCACGCATCCAGGCGATGGCTTTCTTGGTGTCCAGCGCGGCCGGACCCGCAGGCGCGATAACCGCGATCAGCCCCTGCATCGGCAAGGCCGGAACAGGCGTGTGAGGAAGGAGCGTCGGGTCAGGTCTTGCGTTCATCCATGGATCTCCCTGCGTGAAAGCATCAAACACACATTAGTCAGGAACGCAGACAAACAGAAGTGGATCAAGCATTGAGCAGTCGCAGGAAAAGACTGATGTGTCTGTGGGAAAGGCAAAAAAAGCCCGCAAGGCCGATTGAACGTTGCGGGCTGTTTTTTCATAGCCGAATCAGGACGACATCAACTCGGCCTTGACCAGCTTGGCCTGCTCGTCGGCATGGTACGAAGAACGGACCAGAGGACCGGAAGCAACGTTCTTGAAGCCCATCTTGTAACCTTCCTCGGCGAACCAGGCGAAGGTGTCCGGGTGCACGAAGCGCTGCACCGGCAAGTGGCTGCGCGAAGGCTGCAGGTACTGGCCCAGGGTCAGCATGTCGATATCGTGCTCGCGCATGCGCTTCATCACTTCGATGACTTCTTCGTCGGTCTCGCCCAAGCCCAGCATCAAACCGGATTTGGTCGGGATGTGCGGCATCATCTGCTTGAAGCGTTGCAGCAGGGTCAGCGACCACTGGTAGTCCGAACCCGGGCGCGCAGCCTTGTACAGGCGTGGCACGGTTTCCAGGTTGTGGTTGAACACATCCGGCGGCTCGGCAGCGGTGATTTCCAAGGCGATGTCCATGCGTCCACGGTAGTCCGGGACCAGGGTCTCGAGCTGAACATTCGGCGACAGCTTGCGGATTTCGCGGATACAGTCGGCAAAGTGTTGGGCACCGCCGTCACGCAGGTCGTCGCGGTCCACCGAGGTGATCACCACATACTTCAAACGCAGGTCGGCAATGGCGATGGCCAGGCTTTCCGGCTCGTTGACGTCCAATGGTTTCGGACGGCCGTGGCCAACGTCACAGAACGGGCAGCGACGGGTGCAGATGTCACCCATGATCATGAAGGTCGCGGTGCCGCCGGAGAAGCACTCGCCCAGGTTCGGGCAGGAGGCTTCTTCGCACACACTGTGCAACTTGTGTTTGCGCAGCAACGCCTTGATACGGTCGACTTCCGGAGAGACCGGAATACGCACACGAATCCAGTCAGGCTTCTTCGGCAGCTCGGTGGTCGGAATGATCTTTACCGGGATGCGTGCAACCTTCTCGGCGCCGCGCAGCTTGACGCCGGCTTCAACCTTGGGACGCGGGGCCGGGCGCTCGGTGACATCGAGCGTCGGGATCATGGTTTGCACTGCATCAGTAGTCATATCAGTCGATTCCGCCCGTCAGGGTCGTCTGCTCAGCATAGTCGAGGTGTTTGACGAGCTGCGCGCGCAGCCGGGCACTTACCTCGGCAAATTCAATCGATCCTGCGTGATCGCTCAGCTGGGTCATCGCCAGCCCGGCGTAGCCGCAGGGATTAATCCGTCGAAACGGTTCCAGGTTCATGTCCACGTTCAGGGCCAGGCCATGAAAGGAACAACCGTGGCGGATCCGCAGACCCAGTGAGGCGATTTTCGCGCCGTTGACGTAGACACCCGGTGCATCCGGTTTGGCCGCCGCCGTCACGCCGTAGCTGGCGAGCAGCTCGATCAGGCATGACTCCATGCGAGTCACCAGGTCACGCACGCCGAAACCCAGCTTGCGCACATCCAGCAACAGGTACGCCACCAGTTGCCCGGGACCGTGATACGTCACCTGCCCACCGCGATCGACCTGCACCACCGGGATATCTCCCGGCACCAGCAAATGCTCGGCCTTGCCAGCCTGCCCCTGGGTGAAGACCGGCGGGTGCTCGACCAGCCAGATCTCGTCGGCGGCATCGCTTCCGCGCTCATTGGTGAAGCGCTGCATGGCGTGCCAGACGGGCTCGTAAGCCATCTGGCCAAGCTCGCGAAAGCCCAGCGTGCCGGACATCACAGCACCATGTGCACGAAACCGGTGGCCCGCAGTTCGCTGTTGATGTTGTACAGCTGGTCCTGGTCGGTCGCGACGATGTGTAACTGGATCGTAGTGTACTTGCCATTGGTGCTCTGGCGTTCATCCACGCGGTCATGGTTGATCGTCGCGTGTTTCTGGACGATCGCGATGATCTTGTCTTTGTTGCCCACACCGGTATCGCTGATCACCTTAACCGGGTAATCAACGTTGGGGAATTCGATCTTAGGCGCCTTTACTTCGGTATCGGTCATGGCGTAACGGCCTCGTAAGCGTAAGCCGTGGCGACGACAAGGCCCCGCGCCGGATCAGCACGAGGCCTTGCAGGAGCACACTATCAGTTGAACAAGCCGTAGAAGAATAGACGGATGCTATCCCACATGCGACGGAAGATACCACCCTCTTCGACGCCATCCAGAGCGATCAGGTCGGCGCTGTGCACCACCTTGTCTTCCAGTTTGACTTCGACTTTACCGATCACGTCGCCCTTGGCGATTGGCGCAACCAGTTGCGGGTTCATGGTCATGCTGGCGGCGAGCTTTTTCAGCTGGCCTTTCGGCAGGGTCATGGTCAGGTCTTCAGCCAGGCCGGCCTTGACTTGATTGGTAGAGCCTTTCCACACAGGTGCCTGGGCCAGCTCGGCACCTTTCTGATAGAAAGTCTGGGTTTCGAAGAAGCGGAAACCGTAGGTCAGCAGTTTCTGGGTCTCGGCGGCGCGAGCCACTTCGCTGTTGGTGCCGAACACCACGGCGATCAGGCGCATGCCGTCACGCACGGCCGAAGACACCATGCAGTAGCCAGCTTCGTCGGTGTGGCCGGTTTTCAGGCCATCGACCGTCTTGTCGCGCCACAGCAGCAGGTTGCGGTTCGGTTGCTTGATGCCGTTCCAGAAGAACTCTTTCTGCGAGTAGATCGCGTAGTGAGCCGGGTCTTCGTGGATGATCGCGCGGGCCAGCACTGCCATGTCGTGAGCCGACGAGTAGTGTTCCGGGTTCGGCAGGCCGGTCGGATTCATGAAGTGGCTGTTGGTCATGCCCAGGTCAGCCACGGTCTTGTTCATCATGTCGGCGAACGCATCTTCGCTGCCGGCGATGTGTTCGGACAGTGCCACGCTGGCGTCGTTACCCGACTGGATGATGATGCCGTGCAGCAGGTCGCTGACGGTCACTTGCGAGCCGACCTTGATGAACATCCGCGAACCGCCGGTACGCCAGGCGTTTTCGCTGACGGTCACCGGATCGTTTTCACCGATCTGGCCACGACGGATTTCGAGGGTCGCGATGTACGCGGTCATCAGCTTGGTCAGGCTGGCTGGCGGCAGACGCTGGTCACCATTGTTCTCGACCAGCACGTTACCGCTGCTGGCGTCCATGAGCACGTAGGCCTTGGCGGCCAGTTGCGGTGGCGACGGCATCATCTCGACCGCGAATGCGGCAGGCGAGAGGAGCAGCGGGACTAAAAGGCACAGGCGTTTGGCAAAGGTGGTGATGTTCATCCGTCTCTCGAAATCGCTAATGGAACTGCCCAAGGGCAAAACTAATCAGATGACTTTCTAACGAGTCATCGCGTGTTCAGCTGCTCACTCTGTAACCCTTGCCGGGCTTTTGTTCTTCAAAAGAGCCAACAACCTGGTCCACCCCCCAAAACCGCAGATGAACCATCAATCAAGTCCTACGTTTTTTACTCTGTTACCACGCTCGGCGAACCCAGATTGGCCAGGCGCACACTGTTCTGCACTTGCTGGATTTCACCCGGCGAACCAATCGGCCCCAGGCGTACCCGATGCAGTGTCTGTTGATTGCGCACGATCGAGCTGATGAACACCGGAGCGCTCACCATCCCGCTGAGCTTGGACCTCAGCAGTTCGGCAGCGTCCGGGTTGGCGAACGCGCCCACCTGCAGATACTGGCCAGACGCTGGTGCAGAAGCGTTTTTTTTCGTATCCAGTTGCACAGGGACAACCGGGGCGGCGTGTTGCTGCGGCGGTGGCGTCCATTGCTCGATGGTGCCGGCCGAGGCCGTGATCACCGGGGCGCTATTCTGCGCGACTTTCGGCTCATTGAGCATCAATGGCGCCGGACGGCCTTTGGCGGCCCACCATTGCTGCGGGTCGATGCCTTCGACCTTGACCCGTGCGGTGCCGGTTTCGGCATAGCCGAGCTTCTTGGCAGCCGCGTACGAGAGGTCGATGATCCGGTCCGAATAGAACGGACCGCGGTCATTGACCCGCAGGATCACAGTCCTGTTGTTGTCCAGGTTGGTCACCCGAACGTAACTCGGCAGCGGCAAGGTCTTGTGCGCAGCACTCATACCATACAAGTCATAAACCTCACCGTTGGCAGTGTTCTGGCCATGGAACTTGGTGCCGTACCAGGACGCGGTACCCGACTGCACGTAGGTCTTGGATTCTTGCAACGGAAAATAGGTTTTGCCCAGTACCGAGTAAGGGGCGGCCTTGTACGGGCCGGTGTGCAGGGTCGGGGTGGCGTCCGGGATGCGCGATACATCAACGTCCCACCACGGCGCGCCATCCTTGTGGGCGCGGTTGATGTCCAGCCCCGGCGCCGAGCGCACGGCGGTGGAAGACTTCTGAGTTGGCGCGCGACTGGTCGAACAACTGGCGAGCAGCACTGCCAACGCGGCAAATGCCATCAGCTTCAGGGGTTTATTCATAGGCAATGCCCGCATTACTTGACGCCCCGTGCTTGGACCAGCTGTTCAGACAGTTGATGTACGGCCATGGCATACATCACGCTGCGGTTATAACGCGTGATCGCGTAGAAATTCTTCAGGCCCATCCAGTATTCAGGGCCATTGTCGCCTTCCAGGCGGAATGCGGTAACCGGCATATCATCGCGCAGCGCATCATGACTTGACCAGCCCAGGGCCCGCAACTCTCCAACGGTTTTAGTCGGCTCGATACCAGTGGTCAAACCTTCGTCCACCTGCTCGCCCCGCACATCGGCGCGGCTGACCACCGGTTCGCCGGCGACCCAGCCGTGTTGCTTGAAATAACTGGCGACGCTGCCGATGGCATCGTCCGGGTTGTTCCAGATATTGATGTGGCCGTCAGCGTCGAAGTCCACCGCATAGGCGCGAAAGCTGCTGGGCATGAACTGCGGCAAGCCCATGGCACCGGCGTAGGAACCCTTGAGGGTCAGCGGGTCAACCTGCTCTTCCCGGGCCAGCAGCAGGAACTCACGCAATTCCTTGCGGAAAAATTCGGCACGGGGAGGATAGTCGAAACCAAGGGTCGACAAGGCGTCGATGACCCGGAAATTACCGGTATTACGACCAAAAAACGTTTCAACGCCGATAATCGAGACAATCACTTGCGCCGGCACGCCGTATTCCTGCTCGGCACGGGCCAGCACGGCCTCATGCTGACGCCAGAAGTCGACGCCACGGGCAATCCGCGCATCGGTGATGAACATCGGCCGGTATTCGTTCCACTGCTTGACCCGTTCGGCGGGTTTCGAAATGGCGTCCAGGATCGATTGCTTGCGCTGAGCCTCGCGGAACACGCCCATCAGCTGCTCACCGGCGAAACCATAGTCGCGGGTCATCTCACCGACAAACTCGGCCACCTGGGGCGAGCCTTCGTAATCGCCGGCCACCGCTTGCTGCGCAGTACCAAGGATGCTTACCAGGCCGACCCATGGCGCGTATCGAGTCGCCCAGCCACGCATTACTTGCATTGAACTCTTCACCTTATTCAAACCTGCGCGATCCACTTGCGATGGGTATGGATCGACATCAAAACCCCAAACGCTGACAGCAGCGTCACCAGCGAAGTTCCTCCGTAGCTAATGAACGGCAACGGCACCCCCACCACCGGCAACAGGCCGCTGACCATACCGATGTTGACGAAAACATACACAAAAAACGTCATGGTCAAGGCGCCCGCCAGCAACTTGCCGAACAATGTCTGCGCCTGGGCGGTAATCACCAGTCCACGCCCGATCAGCAGCAGGTAGATCAGCAGCAGCGCGCAAATGCCCACCAGCCCGAACTCTTCCCCCAGCACCGCGATAATGAAGTCGGTGTGGCTTTCCGGCAGGAAATCCAGGTGCGACTGGGTGCCCAGCAACCAGCCCTTGCCGAACACACCACCGGAGCCGATCGCGGCCTTGGACTGGATGATGTTCCAGCCGGTACCCAGCGGATCGCTTTCCGGGTCGAGGAACGTCAGGATCCGCTGCTTCTGGTAGTCGTGCATGATGAAGAACCACATGGCGATGGCCACGGGCACGGCGGCCGCCAGCACACTGAGAATCCAGCGCCAGCGCAGGCCACCCATGAACAATACGAAAGCACCGCCCGCCAGGATCAGCAGCGACGTGCCGAGGTCGGGCTGGCGCACGATCAGGATGAACGGCACGCCAATCAGCATCAGGCTGACGCCCACATGTTTGAGCTGCGGCGGCAACGTGCGCTTGGACAGGTACCAGGCGATGGTCGCCGGCATGAGAATCTTCATGAACTCCGAAGGCTGGAAGCGGATGACCCCGGGAATGTTGATCCAGCGTGTGGCACCCATGGCGTTATGCCCCATGATGTCCACCACCAGCAGCAGCAGCACCCCCACCACATAACCCAGCGGCACCCAGCGCGCCATGAAACGCGGCTCGAACTGGGCGATGACGATCATCGATACCAAGCCGATACCGAACGAAGTAGCTTGCTTGGCCAGCAGGTCCCAGCTTTTGCCACTGGCCGAATACAGCACGAACAGGCTGCCGGCGGCGAGTGTCAGCAACAGGATCAGCAGCGGGCCATCGATGTGCAGACGCTGTAACAGCGTGGCACGGCGGCGCATCACATCCTCGCTGGAGAGCATGCGATCGAAATTATTCATCACGGGCGGAAGCCTCTGCGGTAGTAGGGCTGGCGTATTCGGCCTTGAGATGACCGTTCTGGTCCAGCAACCAGGCGTCCATGACTTGACGCACCACCGGCGCGGCCACGCCGGAACCGGATTCACCGTTCTCGACCATCACCGAGACCACGATCTTCGGATCGTCGGCCGGCGCGAAGCCAACGAACAGGGCGTGGTCGCGATGACGCTCCTGGACCTTGGAACGGTCGTACTTCTCGCCTTGCTTGATCGCCACCACCTGGGCCGTACCACTCTTGCCGGCAATCCGGTATTGCGCGCCGATCGAGGCCTTGCGCGCAGTGCCCCGGGCGCCGTGCATGACCTGCTGCATGCCATGGTTGACCCGCGTCCAGTCCGACGGATCGCGCAGGACGATGTTCGGCATCGGGTTCTCATCCACCGGTTTCTGGCCTTCGATGGTCTTGGCCAGGTGCGGACGGTTCCACACGCCTTTGTTGGCCACCAGTGCCGTGGCCTGGGCCAGTTGCAATGGCGTCGACTGCATGTAGCCCTGCCCGATCCCCAGAATCAGCGTTTCACCCGGGAACCACGCTTGTCGGCGGGTCGCACGCTTCCATTCCCGGGTCGGCATCAACCCCGGCGATTCTTCGAACATGTCCAGGGAAACCTTCTGGCCAATACCGAACTTGGTCATGTACGCCGACAACCGATCGATCCCCAGCTTGTGGGCCAAGTCATAGAAGTAGGTATCGTTGGAGCGCATGATCGCCGTATCCAGGTCGACGAAGCCGTCGCCGGTACGGTTCCAGTTACGGTATTTGTGATCGTAGTTGGGCAGCATGTAGTAACCCGGGTCGAACACCCGGGATGAAGCGGTCACCACGCCCGCATCCAGCCCGGCGATCGCTACCGCCGGCTTGATGGTCGAACCCGGCGGGTACAGGCCACGCAGGACACGGTTGAACAGCGGCCGGTCGATGGAATCGCGCAGCTCGGAATAGGCCTTGAAGCTGATGCCGGTGACGAACAGGTTCGGGTCGAAACTCGGCTGGCTGACCATCGCCAGCACTTCGCCGGTTTTCGGGTCCAGCGCCACCACCGCGCCACGACGACCACCGAGTGCTGCTTCGGCGGCTTCCTGCAGCTTGATGTCCAGGCTCAGGACGATGTCCTTGCCGGAAATCGGTTCGGTACGCTTGAGCACCCGCAATACACGGCCGCGAGCGTTGGTCTCGACTTCCTCGTAACCCACCTGGCCGTGCAACTCCGGCTCGTAGAAGCGCTCGATGCCGGTTTTGCCGATGTGATGGGTGCCGCTGTAATTGACCGGATCGAGCGACTTCAACTCTTTCTCGTTGATCCGCCCCATGTAACCCACCGAGTGCGCGAAGTGCGCGCCCTGCGGATAGTGACGGACCAGTTGCGCGACCACTTCCACCCCGGGCAGCCGGAACTGGTTCACGGCAATCCGGGCGATCTGCTCTTCGGTCAATTCAAACAGGATGGGCACCGGCTCGAACGGCCGTCGCCCCTGGCGCATGCGCTTCTCGAAAATCACCCGATCCTCGGGCGTCAGCTCCAGCACTTCGACGATCACGTCGAGCACTTGCTGCCAGTCGCCAGAGCGTTCGCGGGTCATGCTCAGGCTGAAGCTGGGCCGGTTGTCGGCAATCACCACGCCGTTGCGGTCGAAAATCAACCCGCGGGTCGGCGGGATCGGCTGCACATGGACGCGGTTGTTTTCCGACAGGGTGGAGTGGTATTCGTACTGGATGACCTGCAGGAAATACAGGCGCGCGATCAGCACACCAATCAACAGCACCACTGCAATGGCCCCGAACACGACGCGGCCACGCACCAGACGGGCGTCTTTTTCGTGGTCCTTGATGCGGATCGGTTGGGACATGAGGGCAGAACTACTTGTGGTAAGGGTGGCCGGACAACACTGTCCAGGCACGATACAGCTGCTCGCCGATGAGGATTCGCACCAGCGGGTGCGGCAACGTCAGCGGAGAAAGCGACCAGCGCTGATCGGCACGGGCACAAACTTCCGGCGCCAGCCCTTCGGGGCCGCCGACCATGAAATTCACCGTGCGCGAGTCCAGCCGCCAGCGATCGAGTTCGACCGCCAGCTGCTCGGTGCTCCAGGGCTTGCCGTGGACTTCGAGGGTGACAACGCGCTCGTTGGGCCCGACCTTGGCCAACATGGCTTCGCCTTCCTGACGGATGAAGCGCGCCACGTCGGCGTTCTTGCCACGGGTATTGAGCGGTATTTCCACCAGTTCCAGCGCCAGCTCGGACGGAAGACGCTTGGCATATTCATGCCAGCCTTCTTCCACCCACTTGGGCATGCGTGAACCGACGGCGATCAGTCGCAGTCGCACAGCCGTTCCTTATTCCTGGTCTTTGTTGAGCTTGGTGAAATGCTCGTGACCAACTTCAGGGCTGTGGTGCTTGCCATCGGCGGCACGGCTCTGCTCGGCACCTTTCCACAGGCGCTCCAGGTCGTAGAACTGGCGGGCATTGGAAGTCATCATGTGAACGATCACGTCGTCCATGTCCAACAGTACCCAGTCGCTGTCGCCCTTGCCTTCTTCACCCAACGGCTTGATGCCCAGGGCCTTGACCGCTTCGCGGACCTTGTCCAGCATCGCGCCGATCTGGCGGTTGGAGGTACCGGTGGCGATGATCATGTAGTCGGTGATGCTCTGCTTGTCGCGAACGTCGATGACCAGCACGTCCTGGGCCTTGACGTCTTCCAGGGCCGCAACGGCGATCTTGACCAGTTCGTCGCCTTTAGGCGGCTCGGCAGCCAGGACTTTCTCAGGCAGCGGGGCACTCTTGAATGTGCCTTTGCGTTTTACTTTGCTTTCGTTGTTGCTCGTCATATAAAACTCGTTTTGCTCGTATGTTCGGGCGCTTCAATACACGTTGTTGCCACGTGCCTTGAGGCACTCCTATTCAGTTCGACGCACGGTAGAGTCCGTGCGCATCGATGTAGGCCAGGACCGCGTCGGGCACCAGGAAACGTACCGACTTACCGCTGGCCAGCAGTTGACGGATCTGGGTGGCGGATACCGCGAGCGGCGTCTGCCAGACGAATGCAATCTGTCCGCTCGACCCTTTGAGGGCCAGCGGGTCGCTCACCGAGCGCGCTGCCAGCAGGTTGCGCAAGGCATCCGGCGGTTCGCTGTCGGCATCCGGGCGTTGCAACACCAGGATATGGCAATGCTGGAGCAACTCTTCCCAGCGGTGCCAAGTGGGCAGGCCGCAAAATGCGTCCCAGCCCAAAAGCAGAAAAACCTGGGTCTCGGCGGCCATTTCGGCCCGCATCGACTCCAGGGTATCAATGGTGTAGGACGGTTTGTCCCGCTGCAATTCGCGGGCGTCCACCACCAACGGCACCACTCCGGCGACCGCGCACTCGACCATCGCCAGCCGGTCCTTGGCCGACACCTGCGGCGTACCCCGATGGGGCGGCCTGGCATTTGGCGTCAGGCGCAGCTCATCGAGCGCCAGGGTTTCGGCGACTTCCAGCGCACCACGCAAATGGCCGATGTGCACCGGATCGAAGGTCCCGCCCAGAACGCCGATGCGTCTGGGTCGAGGCGCGCTGGCGGTTACCGGGACTGACGGGTCGAAGTCGCCCAAGTCAGACCGGCTCCTGTCCGCGCAACTGGCCATCACCGACCACGACATACTTCTCGCAGGTCAGACCTTCGAGGCCGACCGGGCCGCGGGCGTGCAGCTTATCAGTAGAAATGCCGATCTCGGCACCCAATCCGTATTCGAAGCCATCGGCGAAGCAGGTCGGGGTGTTGATCATCACCGACGAAGAATCGACTTCAGCCACGAAACGCCGGGTGTCGCCCTGGTGTTCGCTGACAATCGAATCGGTGTGATGGGAGCCGTAATGGTTGATGTGCTCGATGGCCTGGTCAAGCCCGTCGACCACGCGGATCGACAGAATGGCGTCCAGGTACTCGGTGCTCCAGTCTTCTTCAGTGGCCGGCACGGTATCGATGATTGCCCGGGTGCGTTCGCAGCCGCGCAACTCGACGCCTTTTTCGCGGAACTGGGCAGCCATCGCTGGCAGAAAATCTTTGGCAACGATTTGATCGACCAACAACGTTTCCATCGCGCCGCAGATGCCATAACGGTAGGTCTTGGCGTTGAACGCGATGCGCTGGGCTTTCGCCAAATCAGCGTGCTCGCTGACATAAACGTGACAGATGCCGTCCAGGTGCTTGATTACCGGAACGCGGGCGTCACGACTGACACGTTCGATCAGGCCTCGGCCGCCACGGGGCACGATGACGTCGACGTATTCAGGCATGGTGATCAGCGCACCAACAGCTGCACGGTCGGTGGTTTCGACCACTTGCACCACGGCGGCCGGCAGATCGGCCTCGGCCAGACCGCGCTGGATGCAGGCGGCGATTGCACGATTGGAATGAATGGCTTCGGAGCCGCCGCGCAGGATGGTCGCGTTGCCGGACTTCAGGCACAGGCTCGCGGCGTCGATGGTCACATTCGGTCGCGATTCGTAGATGATCCCGATCACGCCCAGCGGCACGCGCATCTTGCCGACCTGGATACCCGACGGACGATAGCTCATGTCGCGGATCGCGCCGACCGGGTCGGGCAACGCCGCAACCTGTCGCAGACCCACGATCATCCCGTCGATACGCGCCGGGGTCAGTGCCAGGCGCTCGAGCAGGGCCGGTTCCAGACCATTGGCGCGGCCAGCCGCCAGGTCCAGCTCATTGGCAGCGGTCAATTCGCCGCGGGCTGCATCCAGCGCATTGGCAGCCGCCTGCAACGCGCGGTTTTTCTGCGCGGTGCTGGCACGGCCGATGACGCGGGAAGCTTCGCGGGCAGCGCGACCCAAGCGGGTCATGTAGTCAAGAACGGACTCAGTCATGGTCTGGAGTGGTCTTTGATAAGGTCTTGGTAAAGAGTAAAGCGGCAGATTATAGCTGTCGCGTCCGCCGACTAACAGCGGTGACGGGCGGATGGTCGAAATCGAGGGCAAATTGCCGATGTTCAGCCGGGATTAAGCTGCAAATTGTTATCATCACGACTCACTCAGCCCTGATAAACGCTGCCCATCATGTCCAACCTGCCTGTTCACGCGTCCTCCGCGAGCCTGCCCAAGGGCCTCCCAGACGCGTTTTTCGACCGCGATGCACAAATTCTCGCCCGGGACTTGCTGGGCAAAGTCATCCGTCATCGGGTCGGCGATCTGTGGCTCAGCGCCCGGATCATCGAGACAGAAGCCTACTATTGCGCAGAAAAAGGCAGCCACGCCTCACTCGGCTATACAGAAAAGCGTAAGGCTTTGTTTCTGGATGGCGGGCACATCTATATGTATTACGCCCGCGGGGGCGACTCGCTGAACTTCAGCGCCCAGGGACCAGGTAACGCGGTGCTGATCAAGTCCGCCTACCCTTGGGTGGATGAGCTGAGCGGACCTTCGAGCCTGGCGCAGATGCTGCTGAACAACCCCGACGCCCAAGGCCGCCCTCGCCCTTCGCAAAAGCTCTGCGCGGGGCAAACGCTGCTGTGCAAGTCGCTGGGCTTGAAGGTGCCGGCCTGGGACGCCAAGCGTTTCGACCATGACGAATTGCTCGTGGAAGACGTCGGCCAGACGCCCACCCATGTCATCCAGGCCGCGCGCCTGGGCATTCCCCATGGGCGCGACGAACACCTGATGTACCGCTTCGTCGACGCGGCCTACGCGGCTTATTGCACGCGGAACCCGCTGCGACGGGGTCAGGTCGAAGGTCGCGATTATTTTGTGCTGTCCTGAACAATGAAAATCCCACAAGGGACATTTGAACATTCAATGGAGTTGTTTTTATGGGCCCATGGCTCGATAGCGTGACCGGTTGGTTGACGGTCAACCCGCAATGGTTGGCGGCAGCGGTATTCATCGTGGCCTTTGTGGAATGCCTGGCGATTGCCGGCCTGATCGTGCCTGGCACGGTGTTGCTGTTCGCCGTGGCAGTACTGGCCGGCAGCGGCGCACTGTCGTTGAGTGAAACGCTGCTGCTGGGGTTTCTCGCCGGCGTGCTCGGCGACGTGGTCTCGTATTTCCTTGGCCGGCATTTCCATCAGAATATCCGGCGCTTGCCCGGCTTGCGTCATCACCCCGAATGGATCGCCGGGGCCGAGGCGTATTTCCAGCGTTACGGCATCGCCAGCCTGCTGGTCGGACGCTTCATCGGCCCCTTGCGTCCGATGCTGCCGATGGTCGCTGGGATGTTCGACATGCCATTCCCACGGTTCTTCGCGGTCAGCCTGCTGGCTGGCGCGGGTTGGTCGGTGGCGTACCTGCTACCAGGCTGGGCCACGGGCGCGGCGATTCGCCTGCCACTGCCCGAAGGCTTCTGGCCTGAGGCCGGCATCGTCGCCGGCAGCATTGCGCTCATGGTCGGGCTGAGTGCAACCAGCAGCCTACGACGCCATCGCAAGGCCACGGTGTTCATTGCCGGCATGAGTTTGCTGATTCTGGCGGGACTGTTTATCGGCTATCCGCACCTCAATGCCCTCGACCAGGGAGTGATGACCCTGGTGCAGGAACACCGCAGCCCGATGCTCGATGAAGTGGCGGTGGTCTTCACTCTCATCGGCGAATTCCGCAACATGCTGATCTTCAGCGCCTTGCTGGTGGTGCTGCTGCTGATTACGCGGCAATGGCGACAACTGATCTTCGCCACCAGCACCCTGCTCTGCACCGCGCTGGGCAACACCCTGACCAAACACTTCTTTGCCCGGGTACGCCCGGAGGTCTTGAGCGACCCGCTGACCAGCTACAGCATGCCCAGTGGACACGCCTCCGGGTCGTTTGCGCTGTTCCTGACCCTCGCCGTACTGGCCGGCCGCGGCCAACCTCCGCGCATGCGCCTGACCTGGCTATTGGTGGGGTGCCTGCCGGCGCTGGCGATTTCCCTGTCCCGGGTATACCTCGGCGCCCACTGGCCGACGGACGTGCTGGCGGGCGCGATGCTGGCATCATGCGTCTGCGCGGCGAGCCTGTGGCTCAGCCAGCGCCAGACCTCGCTCAACGCCATGCCGCCAAAAGTCTGGTGGCTGGTGCTGCCGTCGTTGGTGGCATTGTTCGGGTTCTTCGTATTACGTCATTTGCCGCATACGATGTTGCGGTACGCGTATTAGCAAACAACA
This sequence comes from Pseudomonas sp. GM78, assembly GCF_000282475.1. Lineage (GTDB taxonomy): Bacteria > Pseudomonadota > Gammaproteobacteria > Pseudomonadales > Pseudomonadaceae > Aquipseudomonas. Next base: position 9,699 of record NZ_AKJF01000212.1, on the reverse strand, counting down.
AAAGATCGCAGCCTGCGGCAGCTCCTACAGGATGCATACCAAATTCATACAGGAGCTGCCGCAGGCTGCGATCTTTTGGCGGTGTCAGGCAAACAACTCACCCTGCAACTCATCGAGCAACGCCTGAATCGCATCCAGGCGCTGCTGCGGATCATCGAGTTGCAACAAGTCGATCTTGTCCAGTTCAGCGAAGGGCAACAGGTACGCCAACTGATTGGCCAGTGATTGCTGCCCCGCCGCTTCGGCCCCCATGTTCAGCGCTTCGACCATCGGGTGTTCGGCCAGGGCCTTGAGCAAGGCCACCAGGTCGGCGTCTTCGTCCTGCAATGGTTGCTCGGGCTCGTCTTCCAGCCATTCGACCTCGGCAAGGATCAGCTGGTCGCGCTGGACTTCGGTGGTCAACACGTTGAACCGTCGCCCGCCCTCAACCCGAATCCCCAGCAGGCCATTGTCCTGCTGCTGGAAATCGGTGATTCGCGCTTCACAACCGACCATGGCAAAGCCCTGCGGCGCGATACCGACTTCGCTCCCCTCAAGGATGCACACCACGCCGAAACCGCCGCCCTGTTTCATGCAGCGACCGATCATGTCCAGGTAACGCGCCTCGAAGATCTGCAGGTCGAGGATGCAACCAGGAAACAGCACCGTGTTCAGCGGAAAAAGCGGCAGACTCATAGACATATTCCTTACACCACCATCGACACCGCCAACGGCAGGAAGACCGCCGTGGCCACGCCCATCAAACTCATCGCAAGCGCCGCGAAGGCGCCACATTCATCACTTTCCTGCATCGCCACCGCCGTGCCAACCGCGTGGGCGGTCATGCCCAGTGCCATGCCGCGGGCCTCGGGGCTGTGAACGCCGAGCCGGGTCAACAGGCTCGGGCCGAAGATCGCCCCGATCACCCCGGTGATCAGCACGAACACCGCCGCCAGCGCCGCGACGCCACCAATCTGCTCGGCCACCAGCATGGCGATGGGCGATGTCACCGATTTCGGCGCCATGGTCATCAGGATCATGTGTTCGGCCCCGAACCACCAGCCCAACAGCACCCCCATGCACGTGGCGACCACACCACCTATCACCAGCGTAGTAAATATCGGCCAGAACAACTGCCGAATCCGCCGCAGATTGAGGTAAAGCGGCACGGCCAGCGCGACCGTCGCGGGGCCGAGCAGAATGCTCAGGATCTCGGTGCTCTTGCGGTACTCGGCGTAGGTCAGGCCGCAGCCCACCAGCACACCGATCACCAGCAACATGGAGACCAGCACGGGCTGCAAAAAGATCCAGCGGGTTTTCTCGAACGCCGCCAGCACCAGCTGATAGGCACCGAGCGTGATGCCGATGCCGAACAATGGATGATGAATCACCGACGTCCAGGCGCCGTGCCAGTCAAGGATCATTGGCCGTCCTCAGGGTGGACATGGCGCTTGACCATGCGCTGCATGAGGACTCCGGCGAACGCCATCGACAGCAACAATGACAAGACCAGCGCGCCGACGATGGCCCAGAAATCGGCGGCGATATCCGCGGCGTACACCATCACCCCCACGGCCGGCGGCACCAGCAGCAACGGCAGGTAGCGCAGCAGGCTGCTGGCTGCAAGGTTCAGCGGCTCGCCGACCTGGCCACGACCGATCAGGAATATCAGTAACAGCAGCAGGCCGATGATCGGCCCCGGCAGGAAGGGTAAAAACAAATGGTTGATCGCGGTGCCGAGCAATTGGAACAGCACCAGCCAGGTCAGGCCACGTAACAACATCGATGATCCCCCACAAAATCCGTCACCCGCATTGGCCCACGCATTATAAGCACGCTTGCGCTATGGACCGGCATTCGCCATAAGCATGGTCAGTTGACCGCAGCGTTTTGCCATGTTGATCTAAAGTGGTAATCCGGGAGGTCAAATCCCCCCACCCTAAAAACTATAAAACCGATGAACCCAAGGAGAGTCTCAATGCCCTTTGTACCTGTTGCAGAGCTCAAAGATTATGTCGGCAAGGAACTCGGAAGTTCCGACTGGCTCACCATCGACCAGGAGCGCATCAACCTGTTCGCTGAAGCCACAGGGGACTACCAGTTCATCCACGTCGACCCGGTCAAAGCCGCGCAAACGCCATTTGGCAGCACCATTGCCCACGGTTTCCTGTCGCTGTCGCTGATTCCAAAATTGATGGAAGACATCCTCGTCATGCCGGAAGGCTTGAAGATGGTGGTCAATTACGGCCTGGACAGCGTGCGCTTCATTCAGCCGGTCAAGGTCGATTCGAAGGTGCGCCTCAAGGTTGAACTGTCCGAGGTCACCGAGAAAAAACCCGGTCAATTGTTGCTCAAGGCCATCGCCACACTGGAAATCGAAGGCATGGACAAACCGGCGTATGTCGCCGAATCCCTGTCCCTCTGCTTCGTGTAAAACCTCCCGGATGCGAAGCAGCACACGCTGTTTCGCACCTGGTGCTTTTCTACCGTGCTGTATATGGACACATAGCTGCGGCATACTCGGTCGCCTAATTGCCCGGAACCCGCTATGCGCCCACTTGCACTAATCGCCTTGACCCTGATGCTCACCGCTTGCGGCGACGGCGAATCGCTATTGCCCGTGGACGCCCGCCTGCCGGACGGTGGACGTTATCGCGGTGACCTGGTCAACGGATTGCTGCAGGGCCAGGGCCGCATCGACTACCCGAACGGCAGCTGGTACGCCGGAGAGTTCGACCAGGGTCAATGGCATGGCCAGGGCGAGTGGCATGGCAGCAATGGCGAGGTCTATCGCGGCCAGTTCAAGCAAGGGCTGTTCGATGGCCAGGGCACCCTGACCACCAGCGCCGGCAGCTACACCGGCGGCTTCAAGCTTGGCCGACGCGACGGCGAAGGCACCCTCAAAGAAAACGGCATGATCTACCGCGGCGAATTCAAGGCCGACCAATACTCGGGGCTCGGCCGCCTGGAGCTCGAAGACGGCAGCGCCTATCAGGGCCAATTCGCCCACGGCAAGCCCAATGGCGATGGCCAGCGCAGCGACGGCAGTGGCAATCAATTCACCGGACACTTCGTCGACGGTCAGCTGGAAGGTAACGGGACCTTCAACAGCGCTGAAGGTGACATTTATGTTGGCGGGTTCAAAAACAACCAACTGCACGGCAAGGGTCGGTATGAAAATGCCGACGGCGACGTATGGCTGGGTCAATTCAAGGAAGGCTCGCTCAACGGCAAGGGTGAACTGATCGGTGCCGATGGCAGCCATTACATCGGCCACTTCAGCGATTGGCGCTTCACCGGCCAAGGCCGGCTGAACCTGGCCGACGGCAGTTTTTACACCGGGCAGTTCGACAACGACACTTACTCCGGACGCGGCACCCTGGTCCTCACCGACGGCGCCGTGCTCAGTGGCACCTGGATCAATGGCCAGCGCGTGCGCGACGCCGAGGGTAAATTGCTGCCCGACACCCTTGAACTTGGCTTGCTGGCCCAAGGGCGCTTACTCGAAGAAGCGTTCACCAACGTTCCAGCCTCGACCCCGGCGGTGGAGCTGTACACCCTGACCCTTGGCGGCGACGGCAAGCAGAGCGTGTTCCTGCGCGAATCCGACTATGTCGCGAACATGCTCACCAGCCGCTTCGGCGCCTATGGCCAGATCCGCCTGGTGAACCATCGCGACCACCTCGGCGACCGGCCGATGGCCACCCGGGAAAGCCTGCGGCGCTCCGCCCAGACACTGGCCGAACGCAGTGGCCCGGAAGACCTGATTTTCATCTACCTGACCAGCCACGGCACCAGCGAGCATGAACTGGTGCTCGACCAGCCGCGCATGGAACTGGCAGATCTGCCGGCCGACGAGCTGGCCGCCGTGCTGGCACCACTGAAAAACCGTGACAAGATCATCGTGATTTCGTCCTGCTACTCCGGCGGTTTCATCCCCGCCCTGAAAGACGAACGCACCCTGATCATGACCGCCTCGCGCGCGGATCGCGTGTCTTTCGGCTGCTCCGAAGAAGCCAACTTCACCTACTTCGGCGATGCCCTGTTCGCCCGGGCGCTGAACCAGACCGATGACCTGGAGCAAGCCTTCAAATTGGCCAAGGCCACCGTCGCCGAGCGCGAACTGGCGGACAATTTCGAAGCCTCCGAACCGCAGATCTGGGCGCCTAAAACCGTGCTCTCGCACTGGCAACTGCTACGTAAGCAGCAGGCACGAAAAGCCCTGCAAAGTGTCTCCATTGACAGCAAGGATGCAAAGAACAACTAAGCTGAACAGTATCAAGGGAGAAACACTATGTACTTGACGCCTCAGCACGTGTTGCTTGCCGGAGCCACCGGATTGACCGGTGAACACTTACTTGATCGCTTGCTCAACGAGCCAACGATATCGCGAGTATTGGCCCCCTCGCGCCGCCCGCTGGCCGAGCATCCCCACCTGGAAAACCCGGTGGGCGATCCCTCTGAGTTTCTGCCGCAATTGAACGGCCGGGTGGATATCGCCTACTGCTGCCTCGGCACCACCATCAAGCAGGCCGGCTCGGAGCAGGCGTTTCGCGCGGTGGACCTGGACATGGTGGTGGCTTTCGCCAAACGTGCCCGGGAGATGGGTGCACGGCACCTGATCGTGATCAGCGCCCTGGGGGCCGATCGCCGATCCTCGATTTTCTACAACCGGGTCAAAGGCGAGATGGAGCATGCATTGCGCGCGCAGAATTGGCCGCAGTTGACCATCTGCCGTCCTTCGCTGCTACTGGGCGAGCGCACCGAGCCACGCTTGGGCGAGCAATTTGCCGGGCCTTTGTCGAAACTGATTCCCGGCAAGTACCGAGGCATAGAAGCCTGCCAATTGGCCCGCGCGATGTGGCGCCTCGCCCTGGAGGAGCAGGATGGGGTGCGGATTGTCGAGTCGGATGAGTTGAGGAAGTTAGGCAAGTAAATCAAAAGATCGCAGCCTGCGGCAGCTCCTATAGGGAGTACACGTTCCCAATGTAGGAGCTGCCGCAGGCTGCGATCTTTTGTCTTTACAACCCGCCGGTTGCCTGGAAACTCACGCCAATCACCGTCAGCAACGACAACGGCAACAGCAGCGTGTCGAGCAACGCACTGGCCGGCAAATCAACGCCAGGATAGCTCGGTGCCTCGGCGCCAAAACGATCCATCGCACAGCAACCGCCATTGAGCGCATACAAATCCAGCCGTGTCCCGGAGTACACCACGGGCGCTCCCGGCTTGGCCGCATCCAGCGTACGCGCCGTGGCACATCCCGCCAGCTGTAGCGCCAGTACGATCACCCACCACTTATTCATCGCAGGCCAAATGGTGTTCACCCCAACGCGGCAACATGTCCTGGGGAATGTTCAGCAGATTGAGGATGCGCGCCACGACGAAATCGATCAGGTCGTCGATAGTCTGTGGCTGATGATAGAAACCCGGCGATGCCGGCAAAATCGTCACGCCCATGTTCGACAACTTGAGCATGTGTTCCAGATGGATGCTCGAGTATGGCGCCTCACGGGGCACCAGGATCAGCTGGCGGCGCTCCTTGAGGGTGACATCGGCGGCACGCTCGATCAGGTTGTTGCAGGCCCCCGTTGCGATGGCCGACAAGGTCCCGGTGGAGCATGGCACCACCACCATCGCCGCCGGCGCGCCGGAACCCGAGGCCACTGGCGACATCCAGTCTTCCTTGCCGTAGACCCGGATCTGCCCGGCGGCGGCACCGGTGTATTCAGTAAGGAAGGCTTGCATCGCCTGTGGCTTGGCCGGCAGCGTGACGTCGGTTTCCGTGGCCATCACCAGTTGCGCGGCCTTGGAAATCAGGAAGTGCACTTCGCGATCTTCGCGCACCAGGCAATCGAGCAGGCGCAAGCCGTACTGGGCGCCGGAAGCGCCAGTCATCGCCAGCGTGATGCGGTCCGGACCGGTATTCATTTAAGTGCCTCGGCCAGCTTGCCGTGCAGGCCGCCGAAGCCGCCGTTGCTCATGATCACCACGTGGGTGCCCGGCTGGGCCTGACTCTTGACTCGCTCGATGATGCCTTCCAGCGAGTCGCTGACGATCGACGGTACCGTGCAAAGCGCGGCGGTGCCCGCCAGATCCCAGCCGAGATTGGCCGGCGCATACCAGATCACCTGGTCGGCATCGACGACGCTCTCCGGCAAACCGTCACGGTGCGCGCCAAGCTTCATGGAATTGGAACGCGGTTCGATGATCGCAATCAACGGTGCATCGCCAATGCGCTTGCGCAGGCCGTCGAGCGTGGTGGCAATGGCCGTAGGATGGTGGGCGAAGTCGTCATAGATGGTAATGCCGCGCACCTCGGCGACTTTCTCCATCCGTCGTTTCACGCTCTTGAAAGCGCTCAATGCAGCGATACCCATGGCCGGTACCACGCCAACATGGCGCGCCGCGGCCAAGGTGGCCAATGCGTTGGCCACGTTATGCTGGCCCGTCATGTCCCACTCGACCACGCCTTGGGCGACGCCTTCGAACATCACTTCGAACTTCGAGCCATCGTCGCTGAGCAGCTTGACCTGCCATTGCCCGCCCGCGCCGGTGGTTTGCACCGGGGTCCAGCAACCCATCTCGATGACGCGCAGCAAAGCCGGTTCGGTGGTCGGATGAATCACCAGACCTTCGCTCGGGATGGTCCGGACCAGATGGTGGAACTGTCGCTCGATCGCCGGCAGGTCCGGGAAGATATCGGCGTGGTCGAACTCCAGGTTGTTCAGGATCGCCGTGCGCGGACGGTAGTGAACGAACTTGGAGCGCTTGTCGAAGAACGCGCTGTCGTATTCATCGGCTTCGATCACGAAAAATGGTGTGTCGCCCAAGCGTGCCGACACCGAGAAGTTCTGCGGAACACCGCCGATCAGGAAGCCCGGGCTCATGCCCGCGTGCTCCAGCACCCAGGCGAGCATGCTGCTGGTGGTGGTCTTGCCATGCGTACCGGCGACCGCCAGTACCCAGCGGCCTTGCAGCACGTGGTCGGCCAGCCATTGCGGGCCGGAGACATACGGCAGGCCTTTGTTCAGCACGTACTCGACTGCCGGGTTGCCTCGCGACATGGCGTTGCCGATGACCACCAGATCAGGGGCCGGGTCCAGTTGCGCCGGGTCGTAGCCCTGGGTCAACTCGATGCCCTGCGCCTCGAGCTGAGTGCTCATCGGCGGGTAGACGTTGGCATCGGAGCCGGTCACGTGATGGCCCAACTCTTTGGCCAGAACCGCCATCGAACCCATGAAAGTGCCGCAGATACCCAGAATATGAATGTGCATAGTCGACCTCGTAAAACATGGCCGCAGGTTAGCTTAGGGGGGAAAAATTCGCACCTTTGTTTCGCCCTCACGGACGCCATCGCGAGCAGGCTCGCTCCCACAGTAGATCTGGGTCAGCTGCCGAATTGTGAATTCAACCCATTATCCTGTGGGAGCGGGCTTGCCCGCGATTGGGCGCGACACGATCTACCGGGCTATGCCGTGCTTACGCAATTTTCGATACAAGGTATTGCGGCTGACCCCAAGCTGTTCAGCCGTATTCGTCATATGCCACCGCGTGTGCTCCAGCGCATTCAACAGCGCCAGGCGCTCGGCATCTTCCAGGGGATGTTCGCAAAGCTCTTCAATTTTCGTTATAACCGCCGGCCGCGCCTGGCGAATCATCGCCGGCAGATCCTCCAGGCCGATCCGACCGCCATCACACAACGCCGCCAACGTACGCAACACATTGCGCATCTGCCGCACGTTGCCTGGCCAGGCAAATCCCAATAACGCCTCGCGCGCCGGCCCGTCGATCAGCACAGTTTCCCCGCGCGCCTCTTCGGCCAGCAAGAAGTCGAGCAACTGCGATTTGTCACCGCGCTCGCGCAACGCCGGCAACGCGACTTCCAGGCCATTGAGACGGTAATACAGGTCCTCGCGGAAACTGCCGTCCTGCACCCGCTCCAGCAGATTGCGGTGCGTGGCACTGATGATCCGCACGTTGACCGACTCCGGCTCGCCACCAATCGGCACCACTTGCCGATCTTCCAGCACGCGCAACAAACGGGTCTGCAAGGCCAGGGGCATGTCGCCGATTTCGTCGAGGAACAAGGTCCCGCCATCGGCCTGCTGCAGCTTGCCGCGCATGCCCTCCTTGCGCGCGCCGGTGAAGCTGCCGCCGCGATAACCGAACAGCTCACTCTCGATCAGGCTTTCGGGGATGGCCGCACAGTTGAGGGCGACGAAGGCTTTTTCCGCGCGCTGGCTGGCATGGTGCACGGCCTTGGCGAAGGCTTCCTTGCCCGAACCGGTTTCGCCGTTGATCAGCAATGGCACGTCCCGTTCGTACACACGCAGGGCCTTGCGGAAATCCGCCTGCAACGTCGGATCGCCCAGGCAGATGCCCGACACGCGCGGGCGCTCTTCAATCGCTGGGCTCGGCACCAACGGCACCGGTATTTTTCGCGCCTGCCCGCGTAACACGGCGAACAGGCGGCGTCCGTCCCGGGTACGCAGTGGCCAGCTGGCGCTGGCGTTGACGCTGGCGCGGCCGAGCAGTTCGTCCAGCGAGCAGTCGAAGTACGCCTCCACCGGCTTGCCCAGCAAGCCACCGCGGATATGCCCCAGCAGGTTCAGCGCGCTCTGGTTGACCGCGCAGATCCGCCCTTCGCCGTCGAACGCCAGCAGACCTTCGCTGAACAAACCGACGGACTCGGCCTGCAGGTGAAAACGCAGCAGCCATTGATTATCGAAACAACGCAGGAAATAGCAGCTCTCGATCATCTTCGCCGACAGATTGACCAGGGCCATGGTGTGGAACTGACTCTGGCGCGATACCTCGTGCCGGGCAGAGGACACGTCGAGTACCGCCAGCAGCTCGCCATGCGGATCGAATACCGGGCTGGCCGAGCAGGTCAGGCCGGTGTGTCGACCACGGAAATGTTCGTCCTGATGGATGGTCAGCGACTGGCGCTCCACCAGGCAGGTGCCGATGCCGTTGGTGCCTTCACAGGCCTCACTCCAGTCGGCCCCCAGCCAGAGGCCAGCACGCTCGAAAATCTTGCGCTCGGCCGGCGCCGTCACGCAATTGAGGATCACGCCGCGCGCATCGGTCAACAGCACGGCGTGGCCGGCACCGGAGAGCTGCTGATGGAGACTGGTCATTTCATTGCCAGCGATGTGCAGCACCTGCTGCAAACGTTCGCGGCTTTCCAGGACGCGGCCATGCTCCAGCACCGTCGGCGCTATGTTCTGGGCCGGGTCCAGGTGATAGTCCTCAAGGCAGCGCAGCCAGGAACGGGCGATGGACGGGTCGCTGCCAGGGCCGTGCAAGTGGGTTTTACCCTGGGTCACGGTCAACACTTGCTGGGCATGGCGACTCAAATGGTTGTCGTGCATTTCTTATTATTCTCCCCCCGAAAGGTTCACGCAGAGGTGATGCAACGTCTGAGCATCCTCCAGCCTGGACCGCATTGCAATGCTGGCAAGACCGTTCAGTCACAGGCTGTGCCAGGACCGGTACAAAGTGTCACAGGGACTGTACCGAAAGCGTCACAGACGCCATCCGCCTGTCCGACAAAAACCACGCAAGGCCTTGATTTACCTGACCTGCAAAGCAGTGGCCCGACCTTTGCTCTACGCTTAAAGCAAGCGCACATGCGCGTCTTCCTTATAAGCACAAGAACCCAAGGAGAAACCATCATGCGTTACGCTCACCCCGGTACTGAAGGCGCTATCGTTT
>NZ_AKJF01000211.1 GCF_000282475.1 Pseudomonas sp. GM78 | reverse complement strand
GCCTTTTGGTTCCTTTTTGGCGTTTGAAAAAGGGACTCGCCGTAAGGGCGAAACCCTAAGTGGCCGTTACCGCAGGAATGGATATACACCCAATCCAAATAAGCACCTGCAGCCCCCCCAACCTGAAGTGAACAGTTCGATCACACCAGATATTTACGAAACCACCCCAGCGTCCGCTCCCACGCCAGTTTCGCCGCCGCCTCGTCATAACGCGGCGTGGAGTCGTTGTGAAAACCATGGTTGGCGCCGGGGTAGATATAGGCTTCATAGGTCTTGCCACCGGCCTTCAACGCCTGCTCATAGGCGGGCCAGCCTTCGTTGATTCGCGTATCCAGTTCACCGAAGTGCAGCATCACCGGCGCCTTGATCCGGGGCACATCCTTGGCGTCCGGTTGCCGGCCGTAGAACGACACCGCCGCGCCCAGTTCCGGGTAAGCCACGGCGGCCGCGTTGGTGACGCCACCGCCATAACAGAACCCGGTGATGCCGACTTTTCCACTGGCGTCGGGATGCTTCATCATCCACTCGACGGCGGCAAAGAAGTCATTCATGAGCTTTTGCGGGTCGACCTTTTCCTGAAGTGCACGACCCTTGTCGTCGTTGCCCGGGTAACCGCCGACCGAGCTCAGGCCGTCCGGGGCGAGGGCGATGAAACCGGCCTTGGCCAGGCGCCGCGCAACGTCTTCGATGTAAGGGTTGAGCCCACGGTTTTCATGGACGACCACCACCGCCGCGACCTTGCCGGCGGCTTTTGCCGGACGCACCAGATAGGCCCGCACCTGCCCGTTGCCCTTGGGCGAGGGGTAAGTCACGTACTCGGCGATGATGTCCGGGTCAGTGAACTCGACCTGTTCGGCAAGGGCGTAGTCCGGGCTCAGGGACGCCAGCAATGCACTGGCGGTCAAGCCGCCCAAGGTGAACAGCGCGGCGCGGTCGAGAAATTCGCGTCGGTTGATCAGGCCATGGGCGTAGTAGTCGTAGAGTTCCAGCAGTTGCGGGGAAAAGTCTTTTGCAGTGAGACGGGTCATCTGTGCGCTTCCTCTTCGGCGGAGTGATGGCTCTTGCTGCGACATGCCCTGTGGTCAACCGAGACACTTCGCCCCGGCTTTCGCCACTTGTGCATCCTGTTCGGCCTTGACCCCGGACACCCCGACCGCGCCGATCACCTGGCCGTCGACCGTGATTGGCACCCCGCCTTCGAGGGAGGTCAGCAGCGGGGCCGACAGAAAGGCCGTACGCCCGCCATTGACCATCTCTTCATAGCCTTTGGATTCACGCCGCCCGAGGGCCGAGGTGCGGGCTTTTTCGGTGGCGATGTAGGCACTGATGGGCGACGCGCCATCGAGGCGTTCGAGGGCCAGGGGATGGCCGCCGTCATCGACCACCACAATGGTCACCGGCCAGTGATTGGCCTGGGCTTCGGTGCGCGCGGCAGCGAGTATCTGACTGACTTCAGCCTGGCTCAGGACGGCTTTGTGGTTCATGGCGTTCTCCATTGGGCGCTATTGGGACAGGGCGTCTTCGACCAGTTCGATCCAGTGCCGCACGGGGGTTCGGCCCGCGCCGTCGAGGTGCGACTGACAGCCGATGTTGGCGGTGACGATGACTTCAGGGTAGCCGCTTTCCAGGGCATTCATCTTGTTGTCGCGCAGTTGCCGGGCCAGTTCCGGTTGGGTCAGCGAATAGGTGCCCGCCGAACCGCAGCACAAATGGCTGTCGGGAACGCTGGTGAGATTGAATCCCAGGCGGATCAGCAGCTTCTCCACCGCACCACCGAGTTTTTGCGCGTGCTGCAAGGTGCAGGGGCAATGGAACGCCACGCGGTGGGCATTGTGGATGCCCAGCTGTTCCAGCGGTTCGTCGCGCAATACTTCCACCAGGTCCCGGGCCAGTGCGCTGACCCTCCTGGCCTTGTCGGCATAGGCTGGGTCGCGTTCGAGCAAATGCCCGTAATCCTTGATAAAGGCACCGCAACCGCTGGCGGTTTGCACGATGGCTTCGACCCCTTGTTCAATGCCCGGCCACCAGGCGTCGATGTTGTGCCGGGCGCGATCGAGGCCGGCGGCCTGGGCGTCCAGGTGATAATCCACGGCACCGCAACACCCGGCCTCGCGGGCCGGCAGGACACTGATGCCCAGGCGGTCCAGTACCCTGGCGGCGGCCACGTTGGTATTGGGCGACAGAGCCTGTTGCACGCAACCTTCGAGCATCAACACCTGCCGGGCATGGCGCGGTGCGGGGCGCTGCTTGGGCGCCGGGAGGTTGCGCGGCAGTTTGCTTTGCAGGGTGCCGGGCAGCAGGGCACGGAGTGTCTGGCCGCTGTTGACCAGGTGCTTGAACAGGTCCGGATGCGGCACCAGCGTACGCAGCCCCTCGCGCAACAGACGCTGGCCGATCGGACGCGGCACCGCCGCATCGACCACGGCCCGGCCGATGTCCAGCAAGTTGTGGTAATCGACCCCCGAAGGGCAGGTGGTCTCGCAGTTTCGACACGACAGGCAGCGATCCAGGTGCTGCTGGGTTTTTTCCGTGACCTCATTGCCTTCCAGCACCTGTTTGATCAGGTAGATGCGCCCGCGCGGGCCATCGAGTTCATCGCCGAGCAATTGATAGGTCGGGCAGGTGGCGTTGCAGAAACCGCAGTGCACGCAGGTGCGCAGGATGCTGTCGGCTTCTTCGGCACGGGGCAATCGGCGGGCGCGTTCGCTCAAGGTGGTCTGCATGATTCATAACTCCGCGTACAGGCGTCCGGGGTTGAAAATGCCCTGGGGGTCGAGTTGCCGCTTGAGGCTCTGATGGTAGCGCAGCAGCGCGTCGGGCAGCGGCTGGAAGGGCGTGTCCGTGAGCCCGTGGCTGTAGCAGGTGACGTGCCCGCCAGCCTCCGCGACGACCTGGCGAATGAACTTGGCCTGGGCATCGGACTTGAGCCAGCGCTGGGCGCCGCCCCAGTCGATCAGTTGCCGACCGGGCAGGGACAGGCGCGGCGTGTTGTTGGGCACGGACAGGCGCCACAGTGGCTGGTCTTCGTCGAAGAACGCCAGGCGCTGTTCGTTGAGATCGGCCCAATACGAAGGGTCGAGCACCTCGCCACCGAGGCGATCATGGGCCGCTGCCACCGAACCTTCGCCGCCCTCGAGCCGCAGGTGCAGGCGCTCACCGTCATGGCACGCGGCGCTGATCGGCAGCGGTTGCTGGCCCCATTCCGCCAGGCGCAGCAGGGCATGCTCGGCACTCATTTGCAGGCTGATGCTCAGGGCCTGCCGGGGCTTGGGCAGGACCTTGAGCGAGACCTCGGTGATCAGGCCCAGGGTGCCGTAACTGCCGGCCATCAGGCGCGACAGGTCATAACCGGCGACGTTCTTCATGACCTCGCCACCGAAACGCAAATGCTTGCCCAGGCCCGTGATCACTCGCGTGCCCAACACGAAATCCCGGACCGACCCCGACCACGGCCGGCGTGGGCCCGACAACCCGCAAGCGATCATGCCGCCGACGGTGGCGTCGTCGCCAAAGGACGGCGGTTCGCAGGGCAGCATCTGTTGCGCGGCGTCCAGCACCTTGGCCAGTTCCGCCAGCGGCGTGCCGCAGCGCACGGTAATCACAAGCTCTGTCGGGTCATAGCGGACAATGCCCCGGTGCGATCGTGTATCGAGTATTTCTCCTGCCGTCACGCGGCCCAGGAACGCCTTGCTGTTGGCGCCCTGAATGCGCAGCGGCGTGGCGTTGGCCAACGCCCGGTTGACCTGCTCCAGCAGCGCAACGCTGTCATCGAGATCAGCAGGTGGGTGCATCAGAAGCGCTCCAGGTCAGGGAAGGGCAGTTTTCCTGCGTGCACATGCATGGCGCCAAACTCGGCGCAGCGGTGCAGGGTCGGGATGTTCTTGCCGGGATTGAGCAGGCCGCCGGGGTCGAATGCCGCCTTGACCGCATGGAACAGGGTCAGCTCATCGCTGTTGAACTGCGCGCACATCTGATTGATCTTTTCCCGGCCTACGCCGTGTTCACCGGTAATGCTGCCGCCGACCTTCACGCACAGCTCGAGAATCTTGCCGCCGAGGGCTTCGGCGCGGTCCAGTTCGCCTGGCGTATTGGCATCGAACAGGATCAGCGGATGCATGTTGCCGTCGCCGGCATGGAACACGTTGGCCACCCGCAGGCCGTACTCGGCCGAGAGTTCGGCGATGGCCTTGAGCACGCCCGGCAGCTCACGGCGCGGGATGGTGCCATCCATGCAGTAGTAATCCGGCGACAGGCGGCCAACCGCCGGAAAGGCGTTCTTGCGTCCGGCCCAGAAGCGCACGCGCTCGGCCTCATCCTTGGCCTGGCGCACTTCGGTGGCGCCGGCCTGTTGCAGTACCTGGCGCACGCGGTCGCAATCGTCCCGCACGTCGGCTTCGACGCCGTCGAGTTCGCACAGCAGGATGGCTTCGGCCTCCACCGGGTAACCGGCGTGGATGAAGTCTTCGGCGGCGCGGATGGCCAGGTTGTCCATCATCTCCAGGCCCCCCGGGATGATGCCGGCGGCAATGATGTCGCCGACGGCGCGGCCGGCTTTTTCCACGGAGTCGAACGCCGCCAGCAGCACCTTGGCGGACTGCGGCTTGGGCAGCAACTTGACCGTGACCTCGGTGATCACCCCGAGCATGCCTTCGGAGCCGGTGAACAAGGCCAGCAGGTCAAGGCCTGGGGAGTCCAGGGCGTCGGAACCCAGTGTCAGATGTTCGCCCTCGACGGTGAGAATGTCGACCTTGAGCAGGTTGTGCACGGTCAAGCCGTATTTCAGGCAATGCACGCCGCCGGCGTTTTCGGCGACGTTACCGCCAATCGAGCAGGCGATTTGCGAGGACGGGTCGGGCGCGTAGTACAGGCCGAACGGTGCGGCGGCCTGGGAAATCGCCAGGTTGCGCACCCCCGGCTGGACCCTGGCGGTACGGGCGGCGGGGTCGATCTGCAGAATCTGGTTGAAGCGGGCCATCACCAGCAGCACGCCTTTTTCCAGAGGCAATGCGCCGCCGGACAGGCCGGTCCCGGCGCCTCTGGCGACCACCGGTACCCGGCGTTCATGGCACAGGCGCAATATGCCTTGAACCTGGGCAATCTCGCGCGGCAGCACCACCAGCATCGGCGTGGTGCGATAGGCGCTCAGCCCGTCGCATTCGTACGGCTTGAGTTCTTCGCGCTGGTGCAGGATCTCCAGATCGGGCAGTTGCGTGCGCAAGGCCTGCAACAAGGCGGCCTTGTCAACGTCTGGCAGAGCTCCATCAACGCGTTCATCGTAGAGAATATTCATAGTCGTTTTACGATACTCCGTTCATGAAAGCCCGGGCGATTGCCCGGGCTTTTTTAACAGAGTTGCGCGAGCAACCCGGGTGGTGCCGATCAATGGCCGCCCACCACCATATGGCTGAACGGAGCCACGTAGGCCTGCAACGTCACCAGGCCGCCGACCAGGATCGCCAGGACGATCGAGTGGAAAAACACATAGCGCAGGATTTCCCCTTCATGGCCATACCAGCGGGTGGCGGTGGAGGCGACCACGATCGACTGGGCGTCGACCATCTTGCCCATGACCCCGCCGGAACTGTTGGCGGCGGCCATCAACACCGGGCTGAGTCCCAGTTGCTCGGCGGTCACCTTTTGCAAGCCGCCGAACAGCACGTTGGAAGCGGTGTCCGAGCCGGTCAGGGCCACGCCGAGCCAGCCCAGCAGGGTGCCGAACATCGGATAGAAAATCCCTGTCGCGGCAAAGGCCAGGCCCATGGTCGCGTCCAGCCCCGAGTAGCGGGTCAGGAAGCCCAGGGCAAGCATCGCGGTAATGGTGATCAGTGAGTAGCGCACCACCCATAGCGTGCGCAGGTACTGGTGAACCAACTGCGGGATGGAGTAGCCCATCAACAGCCCACCGAGGATCGCCGACAGCAGGATGCCGGTGCCGGTGCTGGTGAACCAGGTGAACTTGTAAATCGCTTCTTCGGTTTTCGGCGCGGGCACCACGGGCGGAACCTTTTCGATCTGCTGGTGAATCGTGGTGAAGGTCAGGATCGGGGCGAAAATCGGGTTCGCTTCGCGCAGCGGTTTACCCTGGGGGTCGAGTTTGGCCGCACTGGTGGCCGGATCGATCGCCGGGCGGGTGTCGAACATGTTCTTGAAGCCTTGGGTACCCCAGGCGAAAACGAAGACGGTGAGGATGATCCACGGCATCCAGGCGCGCATCACCGCGGGCTTGGCATCGCTGGCAAAGGTGGCGCTGGCGACTGGTTTTTCGTCGTGCTCCTCGGCGATGGCCGAGTTGTCGACGCGCCCGGAGAGGGCAGCGGAGGTATGCACGCTGGCCGGTTTCCACACCTTCAGGAAGCCTGTCAGGCAGGCCATGGAGATCAGCGCGGCGATCACGTCCACCAGCATCGGCCCGTGATAGTTGGACACGATGAACTGCGGAACGGCAAAGCTGACCCCGGTCACCAGGATCGCCGGCCAGATTTCCAGCATCTTGCGCCAGCCGGCGAAAGCCCAGATCAGCCAGAAGGGCACGATCACCGAGAAGAACGGCAACTGCCGACCGACCATCATCGACAGCTCCATTTCATCGAGCCCGGTGACTTTGGCCAAGGTGATGATCGGTGTACCCAGGGCACCGAAGGCCACGGGGGCGGTGTTGGCGATCAGCGCCAGGCCCGAGGCGGCCAGCGGCGAGAAGCCGAGGCCGATGAGGATCGCCCCGGTCACCGCCACGGGTGTGCCGAACCCCGCCGCGCCCTCGAAGAAGGCGCCGAAGCAGAAGGCGATCAGCAGCAGTTGCAGGCGGCGATCGTCGGTGATCCGCGCCAGGGAGTCCTGCAGCACTTTGAACGAGCCGTTTTCGGTCGTCAGCCGATGCAGGAAAATGATGTTCAACACAATCCAGCCGATGGGCAGCAAACCGTTGGCGGCACCGTACAACGCGGCCGACCCGGCCATGCCGGCGGGCATGCCGAAGGCGAAAATCGCGATCACCAGGGCCGAGGCCAGGGCGAGCAGTGCCGCCAGGTGTGCCTTGACATGGAAGAACGCAAGGGCTGCCAGCATCACCACCACCGGCACGGCGGCCATGAGGGTTGAAAGCACCGGGTTGTTGAACGGATCGTAGATTTGCTGCCAGACCATGTTCCACCTCTGCTTTTTTGTTGTTGGGAGTGCAGCCCCTGGGGGGGGAGGTGGCCTGTAGTATAGGTGTCATTGCGCCGCTGTCAGGGCGCGGTCGCCGTCGCCTCGATCAACGCTTTGCACGCGCCTGAGCTAGCATTGCCGATAGGTCGAAACCAGCCACGGGAGGAGAGCAGCAATGACTGAGCGCCATATCGAGCACAAGGAGACGCTTTCGAACGGATGCAAAATCAAGGTCACGGCCGAGATCCTGAAGGACGGCTCGTTGGGCATGTTCATCGGTGTCTACCGACCGGATGGCTCGGCCATTGACGAAAACCACGATCCAAAACCCCATATGCTGGACATGGAAGCGGCGATGGACTGGGGGATCGACATTGCCAAGGGCATTGGCAATAGCCAGAGAACGCTGTAGGAGCAGCCGGTCGACGCTCCTACAAATTTGAGGCGTACGGGGGAAGGTTGACCTGCTCAGTAAACCTTGTAGCGAGGCGCCGGGATGCCGGTCTGGGTCGCGCTGAACAACTCTGCGCGGGCTGCGTCGTATTTCTCCCATAGCGAGAAGTCCGCCACTGACGGCCAGGTGATGCTTTCACCCTGATCAAACCCGGCCAGCGCCGCGTCGACCAGGTTTTCTGTGGTCATGACGGCTTCCTTGCGCAGCGCGGCAAGCGGAATGCCGGACTCATCCCAGATTTCCGTGGCGGTGGAGGCAGGAAGGACGACCTGAACCCTTACGCCAGTCTCCGCCAGTTCGGCCTGCAAGCCGCGACTGAACGCCAGCACGAAACTCTTGGAGCCGCTGTACACCGAGCTCACCGGCATCGCATGCACGGCCAACACCGAAGCGACGTTGATGATCACCCCTTTGTTGCGGCTGAGCATTGCCGGCAACACAGCATGGGTCAGACGAGTCAGCGCTGTGATATTCAGGGCAATCTGGGTCATGGAATCGTCAACGGACGACTCTGCGACCGGGCGCAGCCTGGCCAGGCCGGCGTTGTTGATCAGCACACGGATCGCAGGGTTGGTGGCGAGGATCTTCTCCACCTGGGCAAGATCTTGTGGGTTGACCAGGTCGGCGCGAATCGTTTTAACCACGCGGCCATGGCCGACGGAAATTTTCTCGGCCAGAGCATCAAGGCGATCCTGGCGTCGCGCCACAAGGATCAGGTCGTAACCACGGGCAGCCAGCCGATCGGCATACACCGCGCCAATACCGGAAGAGGCGCCGGTGATGAGGGCAATCTTTTGGGAGTCATTGGTGGACATGGGAATCTCCGATGCATGAGTACTCAATCAATATTGTTGAGGGCTCAAGTATAGAGGTTGAAACGTTCCGCTTGTCAATGGTTTTGCCCTCAATCATTCTAGGACGATGAAGAACTCAAAATCCTCCCTTCAAGACACCGACGACGCATCCGAACTCGGCCTGCTGGGCGAAGTGGCGTGCACCAATACCGCGTTGCGGCGAGCGGCCAGACGCCTTGGCAATCTGTATGACGAAGCGCTCGCGCCCGTTTCCCTGAAGGCCACGCAAATCGCAATGCTGGCCCAGATCAGCCGCTTTCCCGGCGCCGACGGACATGCCGGGCCCACTTTGCAGGAGCTGGCGGGCCGTCTGGCGATCCAGATGTCGGCCATTTCCCATGCGATGAAACCGCTGGTGCGCGACTCGATCGTCGAGTTGCAGCAGGACGCGCTGGACAAGCGCACCAAACATTGCGTGCTGACACCCAAGGGCGAGCAGCTTCTGGCCGATGCGTTGGTGTTGTGGACGGCGGCGAACGAGCGGGTCGAGAAAGTCCTCGGGCCCTCGTCGGCAGCGTTGCTGCGCCAGCTGGCGGACCAGATTGCCTCCGATGAATTCCTGACAGAGTTCAACCATCCGACTGCCGAGTAAAACGCTCGGCTTCCTGGCAACGCATAACTCGTGGCAGCCGACGCAGGCTGCTACGAATTATGCGTTGCTCCTTTGGCCTGTATTTCATCTCTGATCGTCGTGCAATGTGGTTGCATTATAGAACCTGAATTGATACAACTTTAGTGGTTTCATAAATAAACCACTTGGTGGGGGAGGATGTTCGCCATGCAGCAGCCAACAGCATTAATCGTCGGGGTGGGTTCTGAGCGGGGTCTGGGCGCGGCGATCTGCCGACGTTTCGCCCATGAAGGCTTTCATGTCCTGTCCGTCGGCCGCACGGGGGCGAAACTGGACGCCGTCGTCAACACCATCACGCAACGAGGCGGCAGCGCAGAGGCGGTGGTTTGCGATGCTACCGACGAGCGCGAAGTGTTGCGGCTTTTCGAGTACGCAATGCGGCCGGTTGCGGGTCGTGAAGCGCCCAGCGTGGTGATCTTCAACGCGGGTAATAACGCCCATATTCCACTGCGCGAAGTGAGCGCTTCGCAGTTCGAGGCGTTCTGGCGCGTGGGCTGTTACGCTGGCTTTCTGGTCGGTCGCGAGGCGGCGCGTCATCTGGTTCCCAGGGGCAGCGGCAGCATTCTCTTCACCGGTGCATCGGGCAGCCTGAGGGGACGGTCCGGTTTCGGCCATTTCGCCGCCGCGAAATCCGGGCTGCGGATGCTCAGCCAGAGCATGGCCCGGGAGTTCGGGCCCCAGGGGATCCACGTTGCACATGTGGTGGTCGATGGAGGTATCAATGGCGAGCGGCTGCGGGTGCTCAGGCCTGAGGTGGTGGCCGAGCGCGGCGAGGACGGATTGCTGGATGTCGATGCCATCGCCGAAAACTACTGGCACCTGCATCGGCAGCCCTTGACGGCATGGACGCAGGAACTGGATTTGCGGCCGTTCAAAGAACACTTCTGAATTCACCACACGATTGGCCTTGCAGGGGATGGGGACAGGATCCCTGGCTTCGCCGTGGCCGCTCAAAACACATAGGTAAGATTCATGGTTTCAAGCACGTTAGACAGTGAAGGCGTCGCCCACTATTCGTGGTTCGGCGTATTGGCCATTGCGCTTGGCGCGTTCGCTTTGGTAGTCACCGAGTTTCTCCCGGTGGGACTGCTGCCGGGCATCAGTCGGGATCTGGGAATCTCCGAAGGCACGGCCGGCCTTGCGGTCACCGCCACCGCGCTGCTGGGCTTTCTCGCGGCGCCGATCACCGCCATGTCGATCGGTAAAACCGACCGACGCCTGGTGCTGTTGGGGCTGACCGTGCTCCTGGTTATTTCCAGCGTCATGTCGGCGCTGGCCAGAAACTTCGAAATGCTGCTGATCGCTCGGGCCATTCTGGGGGTGGGCGTCGGTGGTTTCTGGGCGATATCAATTACCGCGGCGGCGCGTCTGGTGCCGGACGATAAGGTGCATTGCGCGTCTTCGATCGTGTTTGCCGGCATCTCCATCGGCTCGGTGGTGAGTGTTCCTGCGGGTTCCTACATCGGTGCGCATTATGACTGGCGCATCGCGTTCATGGCCGCCAGCGTGCTGGCCTTGGTGGTATTGCTGATCCAACTGGTCGCGCTGCCGAAAATCCTGATCGACCATGGCATCAAGCTGAGCAATTTCTTCGGACTGCTCAAGTCGGCGAAAGTCCGGGGCATCTTCCTGGCGGTGATTTTCATTGTCGCGGGGCAGTACTGCGGGTACACCTTCGTCACGCCGTATCTGGAACAGGTCACCGGGGTCGATACCAATGTGTTGAGTACGCTGCTGTTCATCTACGGTGTGGGGGCGGTGGCCGGCAATTTCCTCGGCGGCTCGTTCGCGGGGAAAAACCTGCAACTGACCGTGGTCGCGACCGTCGTCATCTTCCTGATTGCGCTGATCTGCATGGCGGCGCTCTCCACCCATGTGGTCGTCGTCACCCTCAGTTTGATTGTCTGGGCCATTTCCTGGGGGATGGCACCGGTGGGCACGCAATTGTGGCTGTACAATGCCACGCGCCATGACCCGGAAGCGGCACAGGCGGTCAATACCAGCGTGTTCCAATTGTCCATCGGGTTGGGTTCGCTGATGGGCGGGGCGGCGGTCAATTCCATGGGGCTGCACAGCTCGATGTGGCTTGGTGCTTTGGTGCTTGCATTGGCCGTGGCAACGGTATTGCTGGTGGGACGAATGGATCGTCGGGGCTGACAAGCGACACGACGTCATGGATGTACCCCCACCTCAATGTGCCGAAGGCTGCGATCCTTTGATCCTGAATTTTAAAAGCAAGATCAAGGGATCGCAGCCTTCGGCAGCTTCGGCGTGGCTGAGTTTATCGCGAGCAAACCTTCCCTACAGCCCGATCACCTCCGGAACCGGAAAGCCCGCCTTGCGACATTCCTCAAGGTAAAGCGCTGTGATAAACGACGTATCCCAGATGCTTTCGACGTTATCCTGCTCGTCGAGATTCAGGTTGGCGCCGTTGATGGCAAACCACACCTCGGTCGGTTCAGTGTTGCTCGCCGGCACATGCAACGTGTGCATCGAGCCGGCAGGTTCATAGAGATAGGAGCCGGCGATATTGACTTGCGGATACTCCAGGTACTTCCAGCTGCCGGAAAAAGTCACGGCGTATACGTCGCCGGTATGTTTGTGCCGGGGTATGGTCAGGCCCGGGGCGAAGCGGGTCTGCACCACCCACAGCCCGGTGTCGGCATTTACCTGAAGCAGTTTGAATTCAAGACCTGCAATCAAGGTGACGTAGGGCAGGTCATCCCGGCCTCGATGATGAGTCTCGGGGTGTTTGTCGGCAGTGTCGGAGACGATGGCATGCATGATGATTTCCTTGTTTTTGGAATTGTTCGCAACTGCAAGCACCGCTGTGTAATCCGCGGTGCTCACCGACGCGTCAGGCAAATCTCGGTTTACTGTTGGTTCAGCTTGGCGACGTGATGTCCCAGGCGATATTCGTAATCACCTTCCTGTTGCAGGCCCTGGTCCAGCGCTTTGGCGATCAAGCGTTGCGTGTCAGGCCAGGTGGTAGTGCCGATGAAAGCCTGGTTGGAGCCCCAGCGATCAGCCTCGGTTGGCACTCCGGCGCGGGCGTTCACGGTTTTCTTCGCCAGTTCCAATGCATCTTTGCTGAAGCTGGCGATGCGCTGGGCCAGGTTGTCGACAAATGCATCGAGCTCTGCATCCGGCATCGAGCGATTGACCCAGCCGTATTTCTCGGCGGTGTCGGCGTCGAAATCGTTCGAGCCAGTGATGATTTCCAGCGCGCGGGAACGACCGGCCAGGGCCGACAGCCACTCGGTAGCGCCGCCGCCAGGCACCACACCCACGCTGACTTCAACTTGGGCCAGCACGGCTTTTTCACGGCTGGCAAAACGCATGTCGCAGGCCAGGGCCAACTCACTGCCATGACCGCGGGCGCGGCCTCGGAGCTTGGCGATGCTGACGACGCGGGACTGGGCGAGGTGGGTGACGAAGGCTGGCCATTCGGCAAATTTTGCCGAACCTGGCATGTCCGGAATAACCTCGCCACGCACCAGGTCGTAGTGAGCGACGAAATAGTCAGCGTTCGAACTTTCGAACACCACGACCTTGAGCTCATCGTCTTGCTCGATGCGGTCCATCAGCACGCGCAGTTCGGCAAACATCTCAGGGTCATAGAGGTTGATCGGCGGGTTGCCGATCACCACGCGCCAGTAGCCAGAAGAAACTTTGGAGATCGTGAGGCGGTTGTGAGTGCTGGACATCTTTGCTGATTCCTGTAGAGCGATAGGTTCACGTGCAACCGAAGCTGCACGCATCTGGTCTTATAACGAGACCAGATTCACCCTAGATTAGCTAGTTCAATAATGCAACCACATGTGCTCGATGATTTTTCAGCTGCGCTTTTCGAAGCAAGAGGACGCCACGTAGCAGAGCGGTGCCAGGTTGCGTGGGCCATTAGTCAGTTTTATCATGAGACCCATTTTTTCCACCTCCCGGCAATGCCTTTCCAGCGTTGCCAAGCCGACAGGTCGACCCGTGAAACGAAAAAGCCTTGAAGATTCACCCTGCGCGATTGCCAGGGCCCTGGATACCATCGGTGACTGGTGGACGCTGCTGATCATGCGTGACGCGTTCGAAGGCATCACCCGTTTCAACGAATTCCAGAAGAGCCTGGCGATCCCCAAGAACATCCTCTCGGTCAGGCTAAAAGGCCTGGTTACCCGGGAAATTCTTGAAGTGCAGCCGGCGTCCGACGGCAGCAATTACCAGGAGTATGTGCTCACCGATCTGGGCAAGGACCTGTTCCATGTCATGGTCGCCTTGCGCCAGTGGGGCGAACGCAATCTGTTTGCCGAGGGCGAGGGGCCGGTCGCAACCTTGGTCGACAGAGAGCGCGGACGCCCGGTCGGCACACTTCAGTTGCCCTCCGACGATGGCAAGGCACTGCAATTGGCCGACACGCTGGTGGCCTATTCCAGGTAGGCGGCACGGCCTTCGGCACTGTTGAACAACCTGCATTTCCAAGCTGCATACACTTCACTGCTCTTTGAACAGGGGCTATGTGAAACTCTTCGGACTAATTACAAGACCGTTGCAGCTGTGGAGTTTGTTATGAGTTCGTTCGTTGATGATTTTGATGCTGTGGTTGCCTCGCGCAGGGCTGTGCGGGCTTTTTTACCGACGCCCGTTTCGAGGGAGTTGATCAATGAAGTCATCGATGTTGCTCGTCTGGCACCCAGTAATTCCAACACCCAACCGTGGTCCATCCATGTAGTCAACGGCGAGCCCAAGCGAGCCTTGAGCGCCTTGCTGGCAACTGCCCACGCGGATCCGCTCGCCGACCCGCTGCTGCACCTGCCCGATGATCTGGCGCAGAAGTACCGCGACCGCCAGGAAAATTTCGGCGCCCTGTTCTATGGCCTGCATCAGATCGACAAGTGCGACAACAATGGCCGGGCGCGAGTGAGCGGACTGAATTTCGAGTTCTTCGGCGCCCCCGTCGGTCTGATCTTCACCATCGATTCGAACCTGAAGAAATACAGCTGGCTCGACTACGGTCTGTTCCTGCAAACCCTGATGCTGACGGCACGCTCCCGTGGCCTGTCGACTTGCCCACAAGTGTCGTTCGCTCGATTCCAGGCGTTGATCAAAGACTTTTTGCACCTGGACTGCGGGCAGGAAATCGTCTGCGGCATGTCGCTGGGTTATGCCGACGAGACGGCACCAGTGAACTCCCTCCGCATGCCGCGGGAGTCATCCCACGCCTTCACTCACTTCCTGGGCTTCGATCAGTAGTCCATTTTCGGGACGCCACGCTCTATCGAGTCAACGGCGTCCCCCAACACGGCAGCACGAGGTGTACATCAAGATGGCAGTACGAGTTCTGGCCATATCCGGCAGTGCCCGCAAGGGTTCGTTGAATCAAAAACTTCTGAATGTTGCAGTGCAGGGCGCATTGGCCGCGGGCGCTGAAGTGACAGTGGTTTCGTTGAGCGATTATCCGTTACCGTTTTTCGACAGCGAGCTCGAAAAGGAGCAGGGCGTACCGACCCATGCCCTGAGCCTGCAGAAACTGTTCCGTGAGCACGATGCATTGCTGGTGGCTTCTCCGGACTACAACGGCGGCTACACGGCATTGTTGAAAAACACCATCGACTGGATGAGCCGGCCGACCGCGGAAAAAATCTCCGGCCTGGCTCTGTTCGCCAATAAGGCTTCAGCGGTGATATCGGCATCGCCTGGCCCCATGGGCGGCATCCGTTCGATGCTGGCCATGCGTGGTGTTCTGGAAAAGCTCGGCGCCGTGCTGATCCCGCAAACCTTCACCCTGGGAATCGCACACCAGGCCTTTGGCGAGAATGACCAGTTGAGCAATCCGCAGGTGGACAGTGAAGTGAAGGCCATCGGTGCGGCGCTGGTCCGGTTCTCCGGCGCGCTTCGCGCAGCCTGACCTGACACTGAGCAAGGACGTTGCCACGAACGGACTTGCTCAGCCCTGCAAACGGGAGATTTCATCCGCCGCCGCACTGATCTGGCCATGCAGCCAGCGTTGCGCCGGATCGTTGTCATTGCTGCTGTGCCAGATCATGTCCAGCTGTTGGCGAGCCACAGGGTAGGGCAATGGCTTGATCATGAAGCCCAGGGTTCTGGCGAATGTCCGGGCCAGAGGGCGCGGTACGATCGCCAACAATTCACTGCCTTCGAGCAGCATCGGCAACGCCAGGAAATGTGGCAGCACGATCTGCCTTCTCACCGATAATCCCGCCTCTGCCAATGCCTGCTCCAGGGCATTGCGATCATACATTTGCGCCTGTCGCGCCAAGCCTCTTTCAAGGATGTAACCACTGAGCAACCCTTCGCCTTCGCCGCCCAGGGAGACCACTGCCAGCGGATACTTGACCAGATCCTCGAGCCGCAGCGTTTTATCGCCGATCGGATGCCCGCCACTACAGATGAACACTTCGTCCTGAGACAGCACAGGCTTGCTGCGAAACCGCTCCGGGGCGCTGCGAAAGGTGCCGATGGCCACATCGATCCGACCGAGGTCGATCTGCTCGGCGAGGTCCAGGCGAGTCGCCGGGGTGATCGACAGATCGATGCCCGGTGCCGCCGCCGATAACTGGCGGTTGAGTTGCGGCAGCAGGGTAGCCGAGACGTAGTCGTTGGCGGCGATTACAAAGGAACGGCACACGGTTTGCGGCATGAACGAAGACGCGGTCTGGGTCAGGGTCTTGCTCATGCTATGCAGCGCCGCGCGCAATGGGCCGCTGATTTCGATCGCATAGCTGGTGGGGGTCATACCTTTGCCGGTGCGGACAAAAATCTCCTGGGCCAGGCCCTCGCGCAAACGCGACAGCGCATGACTGACAGCGGACTGACTCAGGTGCAGGCGTTGGCTGGCGCGAAGCACGCTGCGCTCCTCCATGACAGCATCGAAGACTCTGATCAGATTCAAATCCAGCTTATCGAAAGCAATCATGGTGGAATATTCCGTAAGGCGCGGGTTAGCTAATAATTTGAGTTCATAAATCAAGCATTTGCAAGCGAGTATCGTGGCTCGCCAGTCTTGAATATTGTGCATTGAGACACTGCAAAAAGTTCGCTTTTTGCCCGCATGCAAATATGGGAGAGTGTAAAAAACCTAAAAGCAGTGGGCGACTGATAAATGAACCAGCGTGATGAATTGATCAATCTTTGCATTGAGTTTCTGGCCAAGGTCAAAGATAAAACCGCAAGCAACAATCTTGAACAATGGCTCAACGATACTTATGGACCAGACAGCGAAACCTACCAGCGAATTGCAGAGCTGGTTATTGAAGGCGTGGCCCAAGGATGGGCGGCCAACGCTGAAATCAGCGGCCCCAATTACCGCCGCAGTCGTTTGTGTGAGCCATGTGCGGAAACGTTCTACTTCAGCATCACCACGGTTTTCATGGACAGCAAGGGTTACGAACTGGATAACGAACAACGCACTTTCCGCGGCGACTATCACCAACACCCCTACGGTGAATTGAACATGGTCATCCCGCTGGATGAAGGTGCCGTCCTGGCCGGTCCACGGGGTTGGCAGGGTGCCGGATGGACAGCGCCATCGCCTGGCAGCCATCACTTTCCAGAAGTGAAGGGCGGTGCTTTGATCGCCTTCTTCTTCCTGCCCGCCGGGCGCATTTCCTATGACTTTCCCGCTCAGGCCAGTTGAATGGAGGTGGTGTATCGGTTTTCGCAACCGCAACTGAAGTGGAATTCATACAGCTATTGGCGCTCGTCGATGGCTGAGATTCACCGGGACTGGTTGTTTGACCGCAGTTCACTGACGCGTCGCCTCAGAACGCTGTCCGACGATGAGTTCGAAGTGATTCTCCTGCGTGAAACGACGGGACCGATCTTGCCGCAAGAATGCCGGGTTCTCGGACTGCGTCTCGGGGTCATGGGTTGGATTCGCGAGGTTTACCTGGCGGGTTTCGGTCGGCCGTGGGTGTATGCGAGATCGGTGATCAATCATTGTGATCCTGAAGATAATGATTCAGCCTTACTTCAACTCGGCAATGTTCCGCTGGGAAGTCTGTTATTTGGCGAAAAACCTTACAAGCGCAGCGAAATAGAAGTTTGTCGTTATCGCGATGCCTGTAACGCCAGCAGTCGACCGGCTTATCCGTTATGGGCCAGGCGCTCTGTGTTCAGTCGTGAACAAACTCGCGTCCTGGTTCATGAAATGTTCTTGCCAGCACTATGGGAGGAGTTGAGTTAAACCAGCACCCTCAGCAATACCAGCAAAACTGAAAAGCCAATTTTAATAAAAACAAATAGGTATCCAGATGAGCGCTTATCAATATGCGCGCAGATTTTCCCTGCGCGCCACGTTTGTAGTTTCCACATCCGCCGTGAGTGTTTATTGCGGTTGTGCCAATGCGGTTGATGCTTCGCCAGGAGCCTATATACCTATTCCCACCGGCAGTAATCTTGCGATGCTGTACCTAGGTGGTGGCAAGGCCGACGAGTTTCAGCCGGTGCATGGCAAGGCCATCAGCAAGGGCACCGAGCTTAAATCCAGAACCGGACTGGTGCGCCTGTTTCACATGTTCGAATTGGCCGAACACCGGGTGCAACTTCAGTTCGGGTTACCTTTCGGCAGCCAGGACCTGAAACTCAACGGCACGAAAATCGGCCATGAAAGTGGCCTGGGCGACTCCTACATGGCGGTGACTGCCTGGTTGGTCGACGACCCCGCGCTCAAGCGCTACTTTTCGGTGACCGGGTTCGTGGCGATTCCCACCGGTTCCTACGAAAACAACCACTCGTTGAACATGGGAAACAATCGCTACGCCCATGCGGTCTCGCTCGGGTATGCAGAAAGCTGGGGGCGCTGGCGGCTGGAGCTCAACCAGGACGTGACCTGGTATGGTGACAACGACGAGTACGGCCCGGCCAAGCGCAGACTCAAGCAGGACCCTACCTACAACTTCCAGCCGTGGCTGAGCTACACCTTCGACAACAAGGTCACGACCTCGGTCGGGGTGGCCCGTACCTGGGGCGGTGAGTCCAGCGTCGAAGGCACCGAGACCGGCCGGCGCACGGACTATCTTCGCGCGCGGGCAGGTGTGGGATATTGGGTAAGGAAGAATGTGCAGCTCTATACCGAGCTCAATCGAGACCTTGAGGTGAGGGGCGGGTACAAGTTTGACTACACCGGGTTTGTGAGGGTGGCTGTGCTGTTCTAGCGAATGGTGGAATCGGTTTCAAGTTTGCGTCGGGTGTCAGGGTTCCGATCTCATTGGAACCATGCCCCGGCGCTTTTTATTGCGCGCAATTCCTGTGTCACACCGGACCACTGTGGGAGCGAGCCTGCTCGCGAAGAGGTAGGTACATCCAACCTCATTGTTGACTGACCTGGTGTCATCGCGGACAAGTCGCGCTCCCACAGGGATTGTTGATGTACGCGATATTTGTATTCACACCGGACCACTGTGGGAGCGGGCTTGCCCGCGATGAGGCCGGCACATTTAACCTCGATGCTGAACGACACGACACGACACGACACGACCCGACGCGTTCGCGATCAGGTATGTGCTTTGCTTTGAAACAAAAAGGCCCACCGAGTAAACACTCGGTGGGCATTTGCGGATCAGGCGATGGGGAGGGGGGTGTCAGGCGTTCAGGTCGTGCAGTTGAACTGCAGCGGGTTCCCTCGCTCTGCGCTGGGTGACAGCCGCGACTGCCAGCAAGGCGATCATGCCGGGGACGGCGCACAGGATGAAGTTCAGTTGCAGGGACAGGTTCAGACTCAGCATCAGACCACCCAGGGCCGGACCTGCGATGCCGCCCATGCGCCCTACCGCAGAGCACCAACTGATACCGGTCGCGCGAATGTCGGTAGGGTACTGCTGCGCGGCGAACGCGTGGATCACCGACAGGCTACCAATGGTGGCCGCGCCGGCCAGCATCAGCATGATGTTCAACAGCAGCGGCCCGGGCTTGATCCCCAGGATGATCAGCGACACCACCGCCAGCGTCAGGCACATCATCAGGGTCGGCTTGGTGCCCCAGCGATCCGCCAGCCAGCCGCCACCTAATGCGCCGATGATCGAACCCAGGTTCATGGTGATCAGGAACATCAACCCCGACACCAGCGGATACCCGCCCGCGACCATGATTTTCGGCAGCCAGGTATTGAGGCCGTACACCATCAGCAGGCACATGCCAAAACCCACCCACAACATCAACGTGCGCAGGGCGCGGCCCTCTGTGAACAAACCGGAGACAGGCGCAGATATCCGCTGCGTATCAAGAGATGGCCAACGTAGTGTGCTGACATCGAGCCCCGGCTGAATCCGGCGCAACAGGGCTGTCGCAGCCACCTTGTCACGTACCACCAGATACGGCAGGGATTCCGGCAGGAAACGGTACATCCAGGGCAGCGTCAACAACGGCAGCCCGGCGATGATGAAGGTCGATTCCCAGCCAAAACGCGACAGTACCAGCAGTGCTACAAGTGCCGACAACAGCGCGCCCAGCGAGTAGCAGCCGAGCATCACCGTGGTCATGATGTTGCGTCGGGACTTGGGCGCCATGTCGTTGATCAGCGCGACGATATTGGGAATGGTGCCGCCCAGTCCTATCCCGGTGATGAAGCGCAATACCGCGAAGCTCCAGGCATCCCAGGCAAAGGCATTGGCGAAGGCCGTCAGGCTGCCCAGGGCAATCGCCAACAATATCACCCGTCGGCGGCCGAAACGGTCCGCCAGCGGCCCCAGTGTCAATGCGCCGAACATCATCCCGAATAACGCCGCACTGCCCATCCACCCAGCCTGCACCGCCGGCAATTGCCACTCCTCCATCAGGTGAGGCACCACTGAACCGTAGATGACCAGGTCATATCCATCGAACAACATGATGAAGGAACACCAGAACAGCAATCCGAAGTGGAAACGGTTCATGGGCGCGGTTTCAGCGACTTCTAGTGCGTCATGCGTAGCCATAGGAATATCTCTTGTTGTTGTAATTCACGCATCTGCGCTCGAACCAGGCCATGCGCGTCGTCTGCCAGGCAGTAATCAGCGCTCCGGGGGCATGGTCGGCCCAGTCTAAAAATTATCCTTTCATGCAACCAATCAATATTTGATGATGGCAACATAGACAGTATTTATAGAGGTCGGGAGTAGTTGATGAGCGCCTTTGATTTGAATCTGATCCCCATGTTCGTGGCGCTGCACGAGACCGGCAGCGTCACCGCGACGGCCGAACGCCTGCACGTCACGCAACCTTCCATCAGCTACGCGCTGGGCAAATTACGCGAGCAGTTCGACGACCCATTATTCATTCGCAACCGCAACGGCATGCAGCCCACCCGGTTGGCCAACGCGCTTTACGCGAGCTTCAAGGAGGTGGCGCAGAACGTCGATTCAGCCATCACCCAGGCGCGCAAATTCGATCCCGCCAGTTCCACGCGCAACTTTCGCCTGGCCTTGTCGGACATGGGCGAGGTGGATTTTCTGCCCAGGGTTCTGGCGCATCTCAATCAGGTGGCGCCGCTCATTGAACTGGAGGTGATATCGCTGAATGTGGAGCTGGCGGCGCAGTGGCTCAACGAGGGGCATGTCGATGCGGTGATTTGCAGTCGGGTTCTGGCGGGGGCGGGTATCACTTATCACCCTGTGCTGTTGGAGCACTATGTGTGCCTGCTGGCGGCCGATCATCCAAGGGTGGCGGATTCACTGAGCATGGAGCAGTTTTGCACCGAGCCCCACGTACTGGTGAATAGCACGTCGGGGCACAAACTGGCGGAGGAAGTGTTGAAGACGCTGAACATCAAACGCCGCGTGCGCCTGCGACTGCCGCATTTTTCGGTGTTGCCGAGCATCCTCCCCGGCACCGAGCTGCTGACGGTCCTGCCATCGCACATTGCCAAAAGCTTTTGCCGCCATCCTGTGACTGGTCAGTTGAAGGTGCTGGCGCTGCCTTTCAAGGTCCCTTCGTTCCCCGTGAACCTGCATTGGCACGCACGAAGCGATCAGTCCACCGCCCTGAAGTGGTTCTGCGAAGAGCTCATGACGGCATTGAAAGACATGAAAGCGTGATCAATAGCCGCAAGTGTATTGTTCCAAGGGCTCGATCTGTTGGGAAAACGGTGGGCACCGCGGGGCGTCAGGTGCCCCGCGTCATCGTTGACCTCCATCGTCGGAACGCCGCCCGGAGCAAGCTCGCTCCTACAGGCGTGGCGTTTGTTAGTGCTTGAACATCACATGCCGCACAACGGTGTAATCCTCCAGCCCATACATCGACATGTCCTTGCCATACCCGGACAGCTTCTGCCCGCCATGCGGCATTTCGCTGACCAGCATGAAGTGCGTATTCACCCAGGTGCAGCCGTACTGCAAGCGCGCCGACAGGCGATGGGCGCGGCCGACGTCGGCGGTCCACACCGAGGACGCCAGGCCGTAGTCCGAATCGTTGGCCCAGCCCAGCACCTGCGCTTCATCGCTGAATTTGGTCACCGACACCACCGGCCCAAAGACTTCGCGGCGGACGATTTCGTCATCTTGCTGTGCGTCGGCCAACACGGTCGGTTCGAAGAAGAAGCCATTGCCCTCGACGGCCTTGCCCCCGGTGACCAGGCGAATGTGCGGCTGCGCCACGGCACGCTCGACGAAGCCGGCCACGCGGTCGCGGTGCTGCGCGGTGATCAGCGGGCCGAGCTCGGTGGCTGGATCGTCCTGCAGGCCGTACTTGATGCTGCTGACCGCGGCGCCGAGTTTCTCGACGAATTTTTCGTAGATGCCGGCCTGGGCAT
>NZ_AKJF01000210.1 GCF_000282475.1 Pseudomonas sp. GM78 | reverse complement strand
GGAGGATTAGTGAACAGAAGCAAAGACTTAGGTGAGGAACGGTGGTACCAATTGAGGAAATTTCGAACGATGCACCCCCCTGTGGGAGCGAGCCTGCTCGCGATGGCGGTGTTAAATTCAACATCAATGTGGACTGTTACTCCGTCATCGCGAGCAAGCTCGCTCCCACAGGGGTTCAGCTGATTCCAAAAATCAATTTGACACGCAATCATATGATGATTAGCGTGGACACCCATCGCAAACGGCTTTGAGGTGCCCATGTCCAGCAGTTTTCACGCGTCGACGGTCGACTGGCTGGGCTGCTGGATCGCTGCCGGGCACGTCAAGCCGGGTGAGGCGCTCAAGGTCGAGGCCGACCTCGGCGAACAACTGGGTGTCAGCCGCACCGTCATTCGCGAAGCCATCAAGACCCTGGTCGCCAAGGGCATGCTCGAAGTCGGGCCGAAAGTCGGTACGCGGGTTTTGCCCGTGCGGCGCTGGAACCTCTTCGATCCACAGGTCGTCGGCTGGTTGTCGCGCAGCGGCTTGCCGGAAAATTTCGTCGATGACTTGCTCGACTTGCGCCGCACCATCGAACCGATGGCAGTGCGCTGGGCCTGCGAACGGGCCACCGCGCAACAGCTCGAAGCAATATTATTGGCCTACAACGCATTGGCGCGGGCGGTGGACAGCGGTGTCGATTACAACCGCGCCGACCAGCTCTTCCACGAGTGCATCCTCGCTGCCAGCCACAATCAATTCATCGAGCAAATGGTCCCGGCCTTGGGCGCACTGTTGGCCGTGTGTTTCGAAGTGTCCGCCGCCGACCCCGACGAACTGCGCCGCACCTTGCCTATTCATAAAGACATGGCCGACGCCATCGCCGCCCGGGATACCGCGCGGGGTGTCTGGGCCTGCATGACCCTGATCGATAACGCCGACCTGGCGATCAAGCGCTTTTACCCGCAGGTCATGGCCGAGAAAAAAGCCAGCTGAGCCCCAGATAAAAAACAACAATAATGCAGGAGGTTTCATGGAGTGGACTGCGGTTACCGAGCACCGGGCGCAACTGGGCGAAGGTCCGTTCTGGGATGCGCCGACCCAGGCGCTGTACTGGGTGGACATCGCCGGCAAACAGGCGCTGCGGTTGATCGGTGCCAACGTGCAGATCTGGCAGATGCCGGAGCACGTCTCGGCGTTCATCCCCTGTGCGAGCGGCGATGCGCTGGTCACCCTGAGCAGCGGCGTGTATCGGCTTGACCTTGATTCTGCGGGATTGGAGCCGCGACTGACCTTGTTCTGCGTCGCCGATCCGCAGCCCGGCAACCGTGCCAACGAAGCCCGCTGCGATGCCCAGGGCAGGCTGTGGCTCGGCACCATGCAAAACAACATCGGCGAGCAGGGCGAAGACCTGCCCATCGAACGGCGTTCCGGTGGCCTGTTCCGGGTTGATCGCGATGCACGGGTGACGGCGCTGCTGCGTGGCCTGGGCATTCCCAATACGTTGTTGTGGAGCGATGACGCCACCACCGTTTATTTCGGCGACAGCCTCGACGGCACGTTGTACAGGCACTTCATTCGTACCGATGGCCATCTCGAGCCGCCACAGCCTTGGTTCGGCCCCCACCCACTCGGCGGCCCGGACGGCTCGGCCATGGACGCCGAAGGTTATATCTGGAATGCCCGATGGGACGGCAGTTGCCTGCTCAGGCTGACACCGGACGGGCAGGTTGATCGGGTGATCGAACTGCCCGTTAGCCGTCCGACCAGTTGCGTGTTTGGCGATGCCGACCTGAAAACCCTGTACATCACCAGCGCCGCGAGTCCCCTTGGACATCCACTGGACGGGTCCGTTTTGTCGATTCGTGTCGACGTTGCGGGAAAGGTCTGTAGTCGGTTTTCCGGATAAATCCCAAAATATGGGACTATAAATTATATATTGAGATTATCAGTCGCTCAGGTTTATAGTCGGCTCCATCAGTTACACGCACTCACACTTACAAAAACAAAACAGGTGAAGTGATGCAGCGATATTCCCCCGCACTCCCTTGTGGAGTCCGCGTTTCAGAGCACCTCGATGCTGAAACGTTTTCGCGCCTGCCTGTTTCTTCTTCAACGCCTTTTGACCGGACATCCACGGATGCCCGGTTTTCGTCGTGCTTTCGAACAGGAGTCCTGATCCATGGCTGAACCTCTTTCGTTGCCACCGGTGCCCGAACCCCCCAAGGGCGAGCGCCTGAAAAACAAAGTCGTATTGTTGACCGGTGCCGCCCAAGGCATCGGCGAGGCGATTGTGGCGACCTTCGCGTCCCAGCAGGCCAAGCTGGTCATCAGCGATATCCAGGCGGAGAAAGTCGAAAACGTCGCGGCGCAGTGGCGGGGCAAAGGAGCCGACGTGGTGGCGATCAAGGCCGACGTTTCCCAGCCGCAGGACCTGCAAGCGATGGCCAGGCTGGCGGTCGAGCTACACGGGCGGATCGACGTGCTGGTCAACTGCGCCGGGGTCAACGTGTTCCGTGATCCGCTGGAAATGACCGAGGAAGACTGGCGCCGCTGCTTCGCCATCGACCTGGATGGCGCCTGGTATGGCTGCAAGGCGGTATTGCCACAGATGATCGAGCAGGGCATCGGCAGCATCATCAACATTGCCTCGACCCATTCCACCCACATCATTCCAGGCTGCTTCCCGTATCCCGTGGCCAAGCACGGCCTGCTCGGCCTGACCCGCGCCCTGGGTATCGAATACGCACCCAAGGGCATTCGCGTCAACGCCATCGCGCCGGGCTACATCGAAACCCAATTGAACGTCGACTACTGGAACGGCTTTGCCGACCCCCATGCCGAACGCCAACGCGCCTTCGATCTGCACCCGCCGCGCCGCATCGGCCAGCCGATCGAGGTGGCCATGACCGCGGTGTTCCTGGCCAGTGATGAAGCGCCGTTCATCAACGCCTCGTGCATCACCATCGATGGCGGGCGCTCAGTGATGTACCACGACTAGGTAGACCGGATCTCAGGTGCAAAACTGCGCCTGAAATTCAATCATCATACGATATGACTATTGGCACTACGCTCAACAAAAACAACAAGGAGTCAGCTTATGAATCGTCGTCATGCCATCCGTTCCCTGTGCTGCGCCGCCGTGGCGGTCAGCGCGTTCAGCCTCAGCAGCACGCTGCTGGCGGCCGAAGAAGTGAAAATCGGCTTCCTGGTCAAGCAAGCGGAAGAACCCTGGTTCCAGACCGAATGGGCCTTCGCTGAAAAGGCCGGCAAGGAGAAGGGCTTCACCCTGATCAAGATCGCCGTGCCTGACGGCGAGAAAACCCTGTCAGCCATCGACAGCCTGGCGGCCAACGGCGCTAAGGGTTTCGTGATCTGCCCGCCGGACGTGTCCCTGGGCCCTGCGATCATGGCCAAGGCCAAGCTCAACGGTTTGAAAGTGATCGCCGTGGATGACCGCTTCGTCGATGCCAGCGGCAAATTCATGGAAGACGTTCCGTACCTGGGCATGGCCGCTTTCGAAGTCGGCCAGAAGCAGGGTAGCGCCATGGCCACCGAAGCGAAAAAACGCGGCTGGGAGTGGAAGGACACCTACGCGGTGATCAAC
Organism: Pseudomonas sp. GM78; assembly: GCF_000282475.1. Lineage (GTDB taxonomy): Bacteria > Pseudomonadota > Gammaproteobacteria > Pseudomonadales > Pseudomonadaceae > Aquipseudomonas. Next base: position 20,298 of record NZ_AKJF01000210.1, on the reverse strand, counting down.
ACCTACAACGAACTCGACACCGGCAAGAAACGCACCGACGGTTCGGTCAAGGCGCTGGAAGATGCCGGCATGCCCAAGGATCACATCCTGTTCTCGGCCCTGAAAACCCTCGACGTACCGGGCAGCATGGATGCCACCAACTCGGCGCTGGTGAAACTGCCGAGCGCGGCGAAGAACCTGATCATCGGCGGCATGAACGACAACACCGTGCTGGGCGGCGTGCGTGCCACTGAAGCCGCCGGTTTTGCCGCGGCGAACGTGATCGGCATCGGCATCAACGGTACCGACGCCATTGGCGAGCTGAAGAAACCAAACAGCGGCTTCTACGGGTCGATGCTGCCAAGCCCGCACATCGAGGGCTACAACACCGCCAGCATGATGTACGAGTGGGTCACCAGCGGCAAAGAACCGGCGAAGTACACCGCCATGGACGACGTGACGCTGATCACGCGCGACAACTTCAAGCAGGAACTGGAAAAGATCGGCCTGTGGAACTGAGGGCCGGTTGATTTCATCGGCGGCCCCGGCAGCGGGGTTGCCTGCTCTGTGAGAAGAGGTGGCTATGCACGCGCAAACCCAAGTACAGCAACACACCGCCGGCGGCAGCTTGCGCTTCAACGGGATCGGCAAGACCTTTCCTGGCGTGAAGGCGCTGGACAACATCAACTTCGTCGCCCATCCGGGGCAGGTTCACGCCTTGATGGGCGAGAACGGCGCCGGCAAGTCGACCTTGCTGAAAATCCTCGGCGGCGCCTACATCCCAAGCAGCGGCGACCTGCAGATCGGCGGCCAGACGATGGTCTTCAAATCCACGGCCGACAGCATCGGCAGCGGCGTTGCAGTTATCCATCAAGAGCTGCACCTGGTGCCGGAAATGACGGTCGCGGAGAATCTTTTTCTCGGCCATCTGCCAGCCAGTTTCGGCCTGATCAATCGCGCCACTTTGCGCCTGCAAGCCCTGGCCTGTCTCAGGGGGCTGGCCGACGAAATCGACCCGCAGGAGAAAGTCGGGCGCCTGTCCCTCGGTCAGCGGCAACTGGTAGAGATCGCCAAGGCCTTGTCCCGTGGCGCGCATGTCATCGCCTTCGACGAGCCCACCAGCAGCCTGTCGGCGCGGGAGATCGATCGCTTGATGGCGATCATCGGGCGGCTGCGCGACGAAGGCAAAGTGGTGCTCTACGTCTCCCATCGCATGGAGGAAGTGTTCCGCATCTGCAATGCGGTGACGGTGTTCAAGGATGGCCGTTACGTGCGCACCTTCGAAGACATGAGCGAGTTGACCCACGATCTATTGGTCACCTGCATGGTCGGTCGCGACATCCAGGACATCTACGATTACCGCCCGCGCCCGCGCGGCGCGGTGGCATTGAGGGTCGACCGCCTGCTCGGGCCTGGCCTGCGCGAGCCGGTGAGTTTCGACGCGCACAAGGGCGAGATTCTCGGCTTGTTCGGCCTGGTCGGCGCGGGGCGCACAGAACTGTTTCGCCTGCTCAGCGGCCTGGAGCGCAACACCGCCGGCCGCCTTGAACTGCGCGGCCATGAACTGAAACTGCGCTCGCCCCGGGATGCGATCGCGGCCGGGATCCTGCTGTGTCCCGAGGACCGCAAGAAGGAGGGCATCCTGCCGCTGGCGAGCGTCGCCGAGAACATCAACATCAGCGCCCGTGGTGCGCATTCGACCTTCGGTTGCCTGCTGCGTGGCCTGTGGGAGAAGGGCAACGCCGACCAGCAGATCAAGGCGCTCAAGGTGAAAACGCCACACGCCGGGCAACAGATCAAGTTCCTGTCCGGCGGCAACCAGCAGAAGGCCATTCTTGGTCGCTGGCTGTCGATGCCGATGAAAGTCCTGCTGCTCGACGAGCCCACCCGCGGCATCGACATCGGCGCCAAGGCCGAGATCTACCAGATCATCCATAACCTGGCCGCCAGCGGCATTGCAGTGATCGTGGTGTCCAGCGACCTGATGGAAGTGATGGGTATTTCCGACCGCATCCTGGTGCTGTGCGAAGGCGCGCTGCGCGGCGAACTGAGCCGCGAACAGGCCAATGAATCCAACCTGCTGCAACTGGCTTTGCCGCGCCAACGCGCTGACGGCGTGGCGAACTGAGAGGTGACTATGATGACAACCCAAAACGAAACCCTGCCGACTGCACGCAAACCCCTGGACCTGCGGCGCTTTCTTGATGATTGGGTGATGCTGCTGGCGGCCGTCGGTATCTTCGTGCTGTGCACCTTGCTGATCGACAACTTTCTCTCGCCATTGAACATGCGCGGCCTGGGCCTGGCGATTTCCACCACCGGGATCGCCGCGTGCACCATGTTGTACTGCCTGGCGTCGGGGCATTTCGACTTGTCGGTGGGTTCGGTGATCGCTTGCGCCGGGGTGGTTGCCGCCGTGGTGATGCGCGACACCGACAGCGTCTTTCTCGGTGTCAGTGCGGCGCTGGCGATGGGGCTGATCGTCGGGTTGATCAACGGTATCGTGATTGCCAAGCTACGGGTCAATGCGCTGATCACCACGCTGGCGACCATGCAGATCGTGCGTGGCCTGGCCTACATCTTCGCCAACGGCAAGGCGGTGGGGGTGTCCCAGGAGTCGTTCTTCGTGTTCGGTAACGGCCAGTTGTTCGGCGTGCCGGTGCCGATCCTGATCACCATTGTCTGCTTCCTGTTCTTCGGCTGGTTGCTCAACTACACCACCTACGGGCGCAACACCATGGCCATCGGCGGTAACCAGGAAGCGGCGTTGTTGGCGGGGGTCAACGTTGACCGGACCAAGATCATCATCTTCGCCGTGCATGGCCTGATCGGTGCGCTGGCCGGGGTGATCCTGGCATCGCGCATGACCTCGGGCCAGCCGATGATCGGCCAGGGTTTCGAGCTGACGGTGATCTCGGCCTGCGTACTTGGCGGCGTGTCGCTCAGTGGCGGCATCGGCATGATCCGGCATGTGATTGCCGGGGTGTTGATCCTGGCGATCATCGAGAACGCGATGAACCTGAAGAACATCGATACGTTCTACCAGTATGTGATTCGCGGTTCGATCCTGTTGCTGGCCGTCGTCATCGACCGCCTCAAACAACGCTGACGCCCCAAAACCTGTGGGAGCGGGCTTGCCCGCGATGGCGGCTTATCTGACACATAGATGTTGGATGTGCCGACCCTTTCGCGGGCAAGCCCGCTCCCACAGGTTATGTAGGTACCCTCCCTCCTTCTGTCACCTCCCGTAAATATTTCTTGCCCGCCTCAAGCTGTTTCGGTTTCAATTTGTACATGATTAGACAGGTACGATTCGACAAGAAACAACGGGTGGTCGACGAACTCATCCGGCGCATCGAAAGCGGTCTCATGGAGGACGGTTTCCATCTGCCGGGCGAGCATCAGTTGGCTCAAGAATTCAAAGTCAGCCGGGGAACCTTGCGTGAAGCGCTGGCCGAATTGAAACGGCGCAACTACATCGCGACGCAAAGCGGGGTCGGATCCATCGTCACCTTTGACGGTGTGGCGCTCGACCAGCGCAGCGGCTGGGCCCAGGCCCTGGCCGACAGCGGTGCGCTGATCAATACCGAAGTGCTGCGGCTGGAGGCGGTGACCCGTCCTGATTTGCTGCCGCGTTTCGGCACCGACCAGTTCATCACCCTGGACCGTCGCCGGCGTTCCAACGATGGCACGCTGGTCTCCCTCGAACGCTCCTTGATGCCCGCTACCGGTGGCCTGGAAAGCCTGCCGCGGGTTGGCTTGATCGATAACTCGCTGACCATCACCCTGGCCGCTTATGGCTACATCGGCGAGCGCGGCGATCAATGGATCGGCGCCGAGCCGTTGAATGCCGAAGATGCCGAATTGCTGGGCCGTCCGGTCGGCACGGTGTTCCTCAAAGCCTTGCGCACCACCTATGACCGGCAAAACCGCTTCATGGAACAGGTGGAAAGCTTGCTTGACCCTGTTCATTTTCGCCTGCACCTGCAATTTGGAGCGTCGAAATGACCGCGCTCAATCGTGCGCTTGGTGCGTTCTATGGCCTGGCCCTGGGCGATGCACTGGGCATGCCGACTCAATCCCTGAGCCGCGCCCTCATCCAGGCGCGCTTCGGCGAAATCACCGACCTTGAGGATGCCGGCCCCGATCAGCCGATCGCCGCCAACATGCCCAAGGGCTCGATCACCGACGACACCGAGCAGGCCATTCTGGTCGGTCAATTGCTGGTCGAGGGCCAAGGCAACATCGAACCTTCGGTCCTCGCACAACGTTTGATCGAATGGGAAGCGGTGATGCAGGCCAAGGGCTCCCAGGACTTGCTCGGCCCTTCGACCAAACGCGCGATCGAAATGATCCTCGCCGGCCATTCACCCGAAGAAGCCGGGCGCTACGGCACCACCAATGGCGCGGCGATGCGGATCACCCCGGTCGGGATTGCCGCGGATGTGGCCAATCCCGAACGCTTCATCGATGCCGTGGTGCAGGCCTGCCAGGTCACCCACAACACCACGCTGGGCATTTCCAGCGCGGCGGCGGTGGCGGCGGTCGTTTCCGCCGGGATCAACGGCATGGACCTGGGCGAGGCGCTGAACCTCGGCCAGCAAATCGCCCTGCAAGCCGAAGGTCATGGCCACTGGGTGGCCGGCGGACGCATCGCTTCGCGCATCAGTTGGGCGCGCAGCATCAGCGTCGACAGTGACAAGGCGTTGCTCGCTGATTTGCTGTACGACGTGATCGGCACCTCGGTGGCTTCGCAGGAGTCGGTGGTGGTGTCGTTTGCCCTGGCCCAGCAAGTGGCCATCGGCGAAATGAGTGCCTTTGAGGCGCTGTGCATGGCGGCGAGCCTGGGTGGCGACACTGACACCATCGCGGCGATTCTGGGGGCGATGCTCGGGGCCTGCCTGGGGCTGCAGAGTTGGCCACTGGCGATGATCGAGAAGATCAAGACAGTCAATGATCTGGAGCTGGAGCCATTGGTGCTGGGGCTGTTGGCCTTGCGCTGATCGGACTGACGCCATCGCGGGCAAGCCCGCTCCCACAGGGATTGTGCAAGCCGCAAGGTGTACACAGTACCTGTGGGAGCGGGCTTGCCCGCTATAGGCGCTCCGCCGATTCAATTTGATAACCCGCAACGGAACGCACCCACACGGCCAGGACTGCCGGCATGTTGTGCCGATTTCCCTCATTGCCCACAACCACAAAAATGGCAACAGGAGTATTTTTCATGAGTTCATCGAACGCCGGGCAGAACGCCGGGCAACTGGAAACCCGCGGCATCGAGCCGGTGCCGGAGGCCGAGTGCAACGGGCATCCGCTGCAGCTGTTCTGGGTCTGGTTCGCCGCCAACATTTCCATTCTCGGCCTGCCGCTGGGCGCGACCCTCGTGGTTTTTCGCGGGTTGGCGATCTGGCAGGCGGTCATCGTCGCGATCCTCGGTGCCGCCGGTTCCTTCGCGGTGGTCGGGATCATTTCCATCGCCGGTCGTCGCGGCCGCGCACCGAGCCTGACCTTGTCCCGCGCCATCTTCGGCGTGCGCGGCAATATCGGCCCGACCCTGGTGTCGCTGATGTCGCGCCTGGGCTGGGAAACCGTGAACACCACCACCGCGGCGTTCGTGTTGCTGTCACTGTGCTCGATCCTGTTCGGTTCGCCGGTGGAAGCCAAAAGCGCGCCGTTGCTGACCCTGGTGTTCATCGCGATTTTCGTGCTGCTGACCTTGTCGGTGTCCGGCCTCGGTCACGCCACGTTGCTGGTGATCCAGAAGTGGGCGACCTACGTGTTCGGCGCACTGAACATTCTGGTTGGCGGCTTCCTCTGCGCCACCATCGACTGGAGTGCGGTGTTCAACGCTACACCGGCGCCAATGAGTGCGATGATCATCGGCATCGGCACCATGGCGGCCGGCACCGGGATCGGTTGGGCCAACGCCGGCGCGGACATGTCGCGCTATCAACACCGCAGCGTCAAGGCCGTGCGCCTGGTGGCATCGGCGGCGTTCGGTGCGGGCATTCCACTGGTGCTGTTGATCACCCTCGGCGGTTTGCTGTCGGTGGGCAACAACGACCTGGCCCAGGCCACCGATCCGATCATCGCCATCCGCGACATGCTGCCGACCTGGATGGCCGTGCCGTACCTGATCACCGCCTTCGGTGGCCTGCTGCTGTCGAACAACCTGTCGGTGTACTCCGCCGGCCTGACCACGCTGACCCTGGGCCTCAAGGTCAAGCGCGTCTACGCGGTGGTGGTGGACATCGTGGCGATCTTCGCCGGTTCGATTTACTTCATGCTGATCGCCGACAGTTTCTACGGCCCGTTCATCACCTTCATTTCCCTGCTGGCGGTGCCGATCACCGCGTGGGTCGGGATCTTCGTGGTCGATCTGATGCATCGTCACTACTACAGCCCCAAGGACCTGCTGGACGTCAGCCCAAGCAGCGCCTACTGGTATCGCGGCGGCGTCGAGTGGCGCGCGTTCGGTGCCTGGGCGGTGGCGATCGTGCTCGGTTTCAGCTTCACCACCATCGGCACCACGGCGGAAAACGTCTGGTTCAAGGGTTTCCTGTCCGACTCGTGGCTGGGGCATAACGGCCTCGGCTGGATCGTGACCTTTGTGGTCGCCGGTGGCATTTACCTGCTACTCGGCGGAGCGAAGGATCGTCGTGCCGCGCTGATCGAGAACGCTCATGCCTAAGATGCTGCACACCGGCCAGGTCATCATCGACCTGGTCATGGCCGTGGATACATTGCCGCAAGCGGGGGGCGACGTGTTGGCGCAGTCCGCCAGCTTCGAAGCCGGCGGCGGTTTCAATGTGATGGCCGCCGCACAGCGTAACGGTCTGCCGGTGGTCTATCTCGGTCGGCATGGCACCGGGCGTTTCGGCGATCTGGCCCGCGCAGCGATGCTGGCCGAAGGTATCCGCATCGGTATCGTTCATCCCGCCGAGCGCGATACCGGGATCTGCGTGGCGATCACCGACGCCTCGGCCGAACGCAGCTTCGTGTCCTACATCGGTGCCGAGGGCGAAGTGACTGCGCAAGACCTGGCCAGCGTGCCGGTCGAGGCGGGCGATTATGTCTACGTCAGCGGCTACAGCCTCCTGCAGGCGGGGAAGGCGCAGGCGCTTGTGGATTGGGTACTGGCATTGCCGGGCGGGATCAATGTGGTGTTCGATCCGGGGCCGTTGGTGGATTCGCCGGATGCGCCGCTGATGCAGGCGTTGCTGGCGCGCATCGATGTGTGGACCAGCAATGCGGTCGAGGCGTTGAAGTTCACCGGCGCAACGGACATCGACCGGGCGCTGGATCGTCTGGTCGAGCATTTGCCGCGCGATGTGCTCATGGTCGTTCGCGACGGACCCCAAGGGTGCTGGATAGACCAGCAGGGCGAGCGGCGACATGTACCAGGTTTCAAGGTGCAGGCGGTGGACAGCAATGGCGCCGGTGATGCCCATGCCGGGGTGTTCGTGGCGGGGCTGGCGCAGGGGTTGTCGGCGCGTGATGCCGCGCAAAGGGCCAATGCAGCAGCGGCGTTGGCGGTGACCCGGTGGGGACCGGCTACTTCGCCTGGGACGATAGAGTTGAATGAGTTGATCAGGAAGACTTTCGGCGGATGATCCGCCGCCATCGCGAGCAGGCTCGCTCCCACAATGGATCTGTGAACGACACAAATCCCCTGTGGGAGCGAGCCTGCTCGCGAAGGGGGCCTGACATTCAGCACATAAAATCAGGCATCCAGCTTGCGTGCTGCTTCAACCCCAGCAGCGCTGAGTTTGATCGGCAGGTTCAACGAGTGTTCACCGGCCTCGTTGCACACCACATTGCCGTGCTGGATCAGCCCGCGCTCTTGCAGTGTGGCGAGGGTACTGGCGACGATTTTCTCCCCCCGGTAATTGTCCAGCACTTCCTTGCCCAGGCCGCTCGGGTGGGCGTGCAGCAGGCGGGTCAGGACTTCTTTTTCCAGGTTTTTATCGACGTTCATGGTTACCTCTTCATTGCGATGGGTAAGTAGTGCGGCGAACTATTGGCTTGCGCCGCCTAAAGAGCCCGAGCCATCGGTGGTGGTCGAGCCGATGCCGGGGCTGGCGTTATCGGGTGTCTTGGTGTCCGGCAGGTTCAAGCCGCCCTGGCGGCCCATATCGTTGCCCTGGGTCCGCGGATCGGTGCCGGTTGATGGCGGCAAGCTGCTGTCCACGCCCGTACCATTGGTATTCATGGCGGGGGCGCTCTGGATGGCGGGAGCTTTGGGGCTTTCGACCGGGTTGGTAGGGCCCGTACCGGAGGCAGTGGTGGCAGCGATGGCGAGCGGGGACAGCAGGACAGCGAGGGCGAGGGCGGTCAACCTGGACGAGATCATGGGGGTGTCTCCATTGATTTAGAGTCCTTACCTGATGTTGGTCCACCCCCGTTTCGAATTGGTGCCTGATCGACGACGAACGGTTCAGGCCTGTTGCAACGCCTTGGCCGTGCAGATTCGACGCCAGATCAATCGGCCTACGGTGATCAACCAATTGAGCAGGGCGACCGCCATTACCGTAAGTAGCAGCGTGGCCATGCCGTGTTCGACGATGATTTTCCCGGCGAGCAACGGAAAGCCAAACACGCCGATAAAGTACGACAGGCTGAACAACAGCAAGGCCTGCGCCGTGGTGCCGTTCGGCGCTTCATTGGCGGCGAGGCCGTTGATCACCGAGTACGTCAGCCCGTAGCCGACCCCGAGCATGACCGCCGCGATCACGTAGCTCAAGCCATCATCGACCACGAAACCGAACATCAGGATCGAGCCCAGCATCAGGCCTGACAGCAGGCAGGAAGCGCGCAATGGATCGCGCTTGACTACGAAACCTGCGACCAGCATGCGGCTGCTGATCGCGGCGGCCATGAAGCCCAGGAAGAACAGCGAATAATCGAGCGAGCGTGCCGCTGCGTAGCTGGTCTGGAAACTCGACAGGCCACCGAACACGCAACCGCCGAGGCCAACCATGATGATGGGGAACACCGCTCTGGACGACAGCACCTGAGCGGTTGCACGCCAGGAAATCCGCGACACCGCCGTCGATTGCAGCGATGCTTTTTTCAGGTGTCGATCCAGCTGCCAGAACAGCAAGACACCGACCAGGCTGGCCAGCGCGGCGAGATAAAATGCCGCTGTCACTGGGTAGCCGAGGGCGCTTGCGGCGCGACCCAGCAAGGGCCCGCTGCCGATCCCGGTCATCATGCTGCCCGACAGCAACGCGAAGTATTTGGCCCGTTGCGCGGGATTGACCAGGCTCGCGACGATGATCGGCCCGAGGGTGTAGAACACTCCCCAGCCCAAGCCCAGCAACAGCCCGAAAAACAGCAGCAGATGGCCCACGCCCGGCGTCAAGGCGAAGCCCAGGCTGGCCGCCACCAGCAACAGGCCGAACAACGCGACCGAACGCGCGGCACCGAGCAAGTCGGATAAGTGACCCGACACAATCACCGCAGCAAACGTGCTCAGCATCGCTGCCGAAATCACACTGCCGGCGTCGTGTTCGTTGCCGCCGCGCGAGCCAATCAGCAGCGACAGCAAAAAGGTCGAACCGTACGACAGCGAGAGCAGGTAACTGGCCAGGCAAAAGAGGCCGAACAATTTGCTGGAGACTGGTGGTGTTGCAGTGGACATGACGCGGTTCCTTGACCCGATGAATACGCAGGTCATCTATCTATCATGCAACGTGTCTATGTTAGGTCTGAGCTTGGCGATGCCAGGGTTAGTGCGAACCGGAGTAAGGTGCTCCCTCGCCACAATTCTCGCGGCGCCTTAGTATGGCGTTTTCAACTTTTGACAAGGCACGTCCATGACGATCGAAATCCGCCCGGCGACCCCCAGTGACGCGCCGCAAATCCTCGCGTTCATCACTGAACTGGCCGACTACGAACGTGCTCGCCATGAAGTCATCGCCAGCGTCGCCGACATCGAACGCAGCCTGTTCAGTGAAGGGGCGACGGCCCATGGCCTGATCTGCCTGCGCGAGGGTGTGCCCATCGGTTTTGCAGTGTTCTTTTTCAGCTACTCCACGTGGCTGGGCAGCAACTGCCTGTACCTCGAAGACTTGTACATCACCCCTGAACAACGCGGCGGCGGTGCGGGTAAAACCCTGCTGCGGCACTTGGCGAAAATCGCCTGTGCCAACGACTGTGGGCGCTTTGAATGGAGCGTGCTGGAGTGGAACACCCCGGCCATCGACTTCTACAAATCCCTGGGCGCGCAGCCGCAGGAGGAGTGGGTTCGATACCGCATGGATGGGGCAGTCTTGCGGGATTTTGCTGAGGGTAATTAATACCGTTTAAAAGATCGCAGCCTTCGGCAGCTCCTACATGAATCGCGTGTAAACCCGATCCTGTAGGAGCTGCCGAAGGCTGCGATCTTTTTTTGTCTTATATCAATATATGGGATTGATATTTATATATTGAGATTTATCGACGCCAAGGTTTATAGTCCGCCTCACTCACTGCCAAAAACAGAACAGGTGAAGCGATGCAGGCGCAATTGATCGCGCTCGACTGGGGGACAACCTCATTACGTGCTTACAAACTTGCCGCGGGCGGCCAGGTGCTCGAACAACGTTCGCTGTCGTCGGGGATCATGCAGTTGCCCAAGGCTGCGCGGATCATCAACGGTCGCGAATGCGCCGACGGTTTTGAACTGGCGTTTGACGAGGCCTGTGGCGATTGGCTCGACGAACAGCCCGGCTTGCCGGTGATCGCCTGCGGCATGGTCGGCAGCGCCCAGGGCTGGCGTGAAGCGGCCTATCGCGACACGCCGGCGAACGTCGCCAGTCTCGGCACTTCCCTGCAAACCGTTCGCAGCCTGCGCGGTGTCGATGTGCACATAGTGCCGGGGGTGATCCAGCGTTCGCGCCTGCCGAACGTGATGCGCGGTGAAGAAACCCAGGTACTCGGCGTACTGCAGAACCTCGCGGGCGAGGCGGGCAGCGATCTGCTGATCGGCCTGCCGGGCAGCCATTCGAAATGGGTGGAAGTGGCCGATGGCTGCATCGTGCATTTCGATACCTTCATGACCGGCGAAGTCTTCGCTGTGCTCAGCGAACACAGCATCCTGGGGCGTACCCAGCAGCGAAGCGCGTCATTCGATGCCGATGCATTCGATCGTGGCGTGCAAGTGGCGTTGTCGGCGGATGGAGAAATCGGCCCCTTGTCGACCTTGTTCAGCGCCCGCAGCCTCGGCCTCACCGGTGAACTCAGCGCCACGGCGCAAGCGGATTACCTGTCCGGCCTGTTGATCGGCCATGAACTGTCGGCCCTGGCCTGCGTGCAGCGCCGTCGCCGCAACAGCGTGCACCTGCCTTCGATCATCCTGATCGGCAATTCCCAGCTGTGCAGCCGCTACAGCCGCGCGCTCGATGCCTGCGGTTTTGCGCGGGTGACGTTGGCCGAGCAGGCCACCGAACGCGGGTTGTGGCAGCTGGCACTAGCGGCCGGCCTGATCGCGTCCAAGCCAAATCGTTAAACCTGACTGGAGTCCAGACATGCTCAAACAAGCACTGGCGCAAAACGGGCTGATCGCGATCCTGCGTGGCCTGCGCCCGCAAGAAGCCGCCGCCATGGGTGAAGTCCTGTATGCCGCCGGATTTCGCGTGATCGAGGTGCCGCTCAATTCCCCTGAGCCGTACGAAAGCATCCGCATCCTGCGCAGTACTTTGCCCGCCGATTGCCTGATCGGCGCGGGCACGGTGCTGACGCCGCAGCAGGTTGAACAGGTCAAGGCGGCCGGCGGCCAGGTGATCGTCATGCCCCACAGCGATCCGCAGGTGTTGCGTGCGGCGAAAGCGGCCGGCCTTTACCTGTCGCCCGGTGTCGCCACCCCGACCGAAGCCTTCGCGGCACTGGCCGAAGGCGCGGATGTGCTGAAGATGTTCCCGGCCGAGCAGATTGGCCCGGCGGTCGTCAAAGCCTGGCTCGCCGTACTGCCGGCGGGAACGATCCTGGCACCGGTCGGTGGCATCACCCCGGCCAACATGCAGGTGTTCATCGACGCGGGCGTCAAAGGCTTCGGCCTCGGTTCCGGGTTGTTCAAACCGGGCATGACGCCAGATGAAGTGGCGCTCAACGCCAAGGCTTACGTGGCTGCCTGGAAAGCCCTTCGCTAAGACTTTTTGGCGCTGCGAGCGCTGCATCTACAAGAGAGATAAAAAGATGAAAATCACCAAACTGACCACCTTCATCGTTCCGCCACGCTGGTGCTTCCTCAAGGTCGAGACCGACGAAGGCGTGACCGGCTGGGGCGAGCCCGTGGTCGAAGGCCGCGCCCACACCGTTGCGGCTGCCGTTGAGGAATTGTCCGACTACCTGATCGGCAAAGACCCACGCAACATCGAAGACATCTGGACCGTGCTGTACCGCGGTGGCTTCTACCGTGGCGGCGCGATCCACATGAGCGCCCTGGCCGGCATCGACCAGGCATTGTGGGACATCAAGGGCAAGGCGCTGGGCGTGTCGGTCAGTGACCTGCTGGGTGGACAGGTGCGGGACAAGATCCGCGTGTATTCGTGGATCGGCGGCGACCGCCCGGCAGACACCGCGCGCGCGGCGAAAGAAGCGGTCAGCCGGGGTTTCACCGCGGTGAAAATGAATGGCACCGAAGAGTTGCAGTTCCTCGATACCTTCGACAAGGTCGACCTGGCCCTGGCCAACGTCGCCGCCGTGCGTGATGCGGTGGGGCCGAACGTCGGCATCGGCGTCGACTTCCATGGCCGGGTTCACAAGCCCATGGCCAAGGTGCTGATGAAGGAACTCGATCCGTACAAACTGATGTTCATCGAAGAACCGGTGCTCAGCGAAAACTACGAAGCGCTGAAGGAACTGGCACCGCTGACCAGTACGCCGATTGCCCTGGGTGAGCGCTTGTTCTCGCGCTGGGATTTCAAACGCGTGCTCAGCGAAGGCTACGTCGACATCATCCAGCCGGATGCTTCCCATGCGGGCGGCATCACCGAAACCCGCAAGATCGCCAACATGGCCGAAGCCTACGACGTGGCGCTGGCGCTGCATTGCCCGCTGGGCCCGATTGCCCTGGCGGCGTGCCTGCAACTGGACGCGGCCTGCTACAACGCGTTCATCCAGGAACAGAGCCTGGGCATCCATTACAACGAGAGCAACGACCTGCTCGACTATGTGAAGGATCCGCGGGTGTTCGACTACGACAAAGGCTTCGTGAAAATCCCGAACGGCCCGGGCTTGGGGATCGAGATCAACGAGGAGTACGTGATCGAACGCGCCGCGGTCGGCCACCGCTGGCGCAACCCGATCTGGCGCCATGCCGACGGCAGTTTTGCCGAGTGGTGAGTGCCTGACACACCACTGAACCCCTGTGGGAGCCAGCCTGCTGGCGATCTGGCCGGCACATCCAGCCTTTAAGGTGACTGACACACCGCTATCGCCAGCAGGCTGGCTCCCACAGTTTGATCTCCATGGACAGGGAGATCTGCCGTTCCACCGACCTCAATAAACATAAAAAGAGGCACTTCCCATGCAACCGCAAACCCTCACCGGGCAGGCGTCGTTGGCGGCGCCCAGCCGCAAGCGTTTTTTCATCATGGTCCTGTTGTTCATCACCGTGGTGATCAACTACCTGGACCGCAGCAACCTGTCGATCGCCGCACCGGCGCTGACCAGCGACCTGGGCATCGATCCGATCCACGTCGGCCTGATCTTCTCGGCCTTCGGCTGGACCTACGCCGCCATGCAGATTCCCGGTGGCTGGCTGGTGGACCGGGTGCCGCCGCGCATTCTCTATACCGCCGCGCTGCTGTTATGGTCGATTGCCACGGTCATGCTCGGCTTCGCGGGCAGTTTCGTCGCGCTGTTCGTGTTGCGCATGGCCGTCGGTGCCCTGGAAGCGCCGGCCTATCCGATCAACAGCCGCGTCGTCACCACCTGGTTCCCGGAGCGCGAACGCGCCACGGCCATCGGTTTCTACACCTCCGGGCAGTTCGTCGGCCTGGCATTCCTGACACCGGTATTGGCCTGGCTGCAGCATGAATTCGGCTGGCACATGGTGTTCGTCACCACCGGCGCAGTGGGCATTCTGTGGGCGGTGATCTGGTACGCGGTGTATCGCGAGCCACGGGATTTTAAAGGCGCCAACGACGCCGAAATCGAGCTGATCAAAGAAGGCGGCGGGCTGGTGGACATCCAGTCCGAACAAGCCAAGGTCAAAGCCAAATTCAGTTGGACCGATCTGGGCATTGTCCTGACCAAGCGCAAGCTCTGGGGCATCTACCTCGGCCAGTTCTGCCTCAACTCGACGCTGTGGTTTTTCCTGACGTGGTTCCCGACCTACCTGGTGAAATACCGCGGCATGGACTTCATCAAGTCCGGCTTGCTGGCATCGCTGCCGTTTCTCGCAGCGTTCGTCGGCGTGCTGTGTTCAGGGTTCTTTTCGGACTTCCTGATTCGTCGTGGCTACACCGTGGGTTTCGCCCGCAAGTTGCCGATCATCAGTGGCCTGCTGATCTCCACGTCGATCATCGGCGCCAACTTCGTCGAATCGACGCCGCTGGTGATCGCCTTCCTCGCGCTGGCGTTTTTCGGCAACGGCCTGGCATCGATCACCTGGTCGCTGGTGTCGACCCTGGCGCCAGCGCGCTTGCTTGGGCTGACCGGCGGGGTGTTCAACTTCATCGGCAATCTGTCGGCCATCGCCACGCCGATCGTCATCGGCTTCCTGGCCAGCGGTGACTCCTTTGCCCCGGCCATCACCTATATCTCGGTGCTGGCGTTGATCGGTGCACTTTCCTACATCTTGCTGGTGGGCAAGGTCGAGCGTATCAAGTTGTAGTCGTGACCTGCGGGCGACCATAATGCCGCCCGTTCACTCGCTCAACGGTAAAGGCTGGATATGCAGGAAGACGCCCCAAAAATCGCCAAGGACGCCGCGCCGACCGGCACCCAGACACTGCTTCGCGGCCTGGGTGTGGTTCAGGCCGTGGCCAGTGGCGCCCGCGATCTCAAGGAAATCGCCCGGTTGATCGGCACCACGCGCAGCACCACCCATCGCCTGGCCAGTTGCCTGGTGGACGAGCGGTATCTGCGAGTGGTGCCGCAGGTCGGTTATCTGTTGGGGCCCAAGCTGATCGAACTGGGGTTTCAGGCGCGCGAAGAATTGCCGCTGGTGACCCTGGCCGGGCCGTATCTGGATGAGTTGTCGGCGTTGACCGGCGACACCATTCACCTGGCCATCCGCGAAGGCGACGAGGTGCTGTACCTGCACAAGAATCCGGGGCGCAACGGTCCGGAGATGCGCTCGCGGGTCGGCCATCGCATGCCCTTGGCGCGCACCGGGATCGGCAAGGCGTTGATGCTCGATGACTCGCCGCAAGAGTGGCAGCGCCTGTACGAAGTCAGCCTGCCGGTGGGTGGGAAAAACCAGTTCTGGCCGCAGCACCCCGAGCAATCCTGGGAGCAGTTCCAGCAGCGCATGACCGAGTACGTGGCCGGCGGTTACGCCTTCGACCTGGAAGACAACGAACCGTCGATCCGCTGCGTGGCGGCGCCGATCCGCGATGCCAGCAAACGCATCGTCGCCGCCATCAGCATCGCCAGCACCGTGCCGTACATGCCGCTGGAAAAAATGGCCGAGCTGATTCCCCTGATCAAAGGGGTCACGGCCCGGCTGTCGGCGGAGCTTGGCCTCAAGGTTTAAAGCTTGAGGGTCGCCATGTCGATGACGAAGCGGTACTTCACGTCACCGGCGATCATGCGCGCGTAGGCTTCGTTGATCTGGCGGATGTCGAGCATCTCGATGTCGCAAGTGATGTTGTGCTCGGCGCAGAAATCCAGCACTTCCTGGGTTTCGGCGATACCGCCGATCAAGGAGCCGGCCAGCACGCGACGGCCCAGCACCAGTTTCGCGGCATGCACCGGTGGATCGATCGGTTCGATCAGGCCCACCAGAATGTGCACGCCGTCGAAGCGCAGGGTGTCGAGGTACGGGTTGAGGTCGTGCTGTACTGGAATGGTGTCCAGCAGGAAGTCGAAATGTCCTGCCGCAGCCTTCATCTGTTCGGCATCGGTGGACACGATCACGTGATCGGCGCCCTGACGACGACCTTCTTCGGCCTTGCTCGCCGAACGGGTGAACAACGTCACTTCGGCGCCCATGGCCTTGGCGAACTTGATGCCCATGTGGCCCAGGCCGCCCATGCCGAGAATCCCGACCTTGTCGCCAGCCTTGACGCCGTAGTGCTTGAGCGGAGAGTAGGTGGTGATACCGGCACACAGGATCGGTGCGGCGCTGGCCAGGTCGAGTGTTTCCGGAATGCGCACCACGAAATGCTCGCTGACCACGATGCTGTCGCTGTAGCCACCCATGGTGTTGCTGCCATCGACACGGTCGGGAGTGGCGTAGGTCATGGTCGGACCTTCAAGGCAGTATTGCTCGAGGTTGGCATGACAGGCTTCGCAACTGCGGCAAGAGTCGACCATGCAGCCGACGCCGACCAGATCGCCGACTTTGTGTTTAGTAACGTTCGCACCAATGGCGGTAACTTTTCCGACGATCTCGTGGCCAGGCATCAACGGGTAAACGGCAATGCCCCATTCGTTGCGTGCCTGATGGATGTCGGAATGGCACACGCCGCAGAAGAGAATCTCGATCGCGACGTCGTCGGGCCGGGGGCTGCGACGTTGGAATTTCATCGGGGCGAGGGGCGTGGTGGCCGACTGGGCGGCATATCCGATGGCGGTGTACATGGTGAGCCTCGCAAAAGCGTTAACAGGTGAGGCGGCGCATTCTGGGCGCCGGCCCCCGTCGCGGCCATGGCGATTCCTCCGGGTGTCATGCCTATTCCTCCGGCATGCGGCTTTGATCGATCGCATTGGCGATCAGACCTGCGATGATGTTTTCATCCCTTTTTCCGTGACTTTTTTTGTGAAGAGCTTCGATGTTGTTGACCCGTCACCTTGATGCCAATGCCACCCTGGTTTCGCTGATCGAGCCGCTATCGACGCGCGACGGATTCGTCCCGACCGCCTTGCCGGGTGTGCAGGTTCTGCGGGCCAGTTGCGATATGGCCCGTGGGCCGCAGATCTATGAGCCGAGCCTGGTGATCATCGCCCAAGGCAGCAAATTGGCGTATTTGGGCCCGCGCACCCTGGAATACGGGGCAGGGCATTACCTGATCCAGGCGCTGCCGGTGCCGTTCGAGTGTGAAACCTTTGCAGCACCGGACGGGCCGATGCTCGGCGTGTCGGTTGCGATCGACCGGGTGATGTTGGGCGAGCTGGTGCTGGCGATGGGCCTGGCGCCGGGGCGGCATATCCCGGCGCAAACACCTGAGTCCATGACCTCGGCCGTGCTCGATGATGCGATGCGCGGTTGTGTCGAACGACTGCTGCGTTGCCTGCACGATCCGCTGGAATGCCAGATCATGGGGCAGGCGCGTTTGCGCGAATTGTTGTTCGTCGCATTACGTGGTCCGCAGGCCGATGTATTGCAGGCGCTGGTTGAGCAGCAGGGGCAGTTCGCCCGGATCGCGGCGTCCCTCAGTCATCTGCATGCGCATTACACCGAACCGCTGAACGTCGAGACCCTGGCCAGTTGCGCGAACATGAGTGCGTCGACCTTTCATGAGCATTTCAAGCGCAGCACCTTGTTGTCGCCGGTGCAGTACCTGAAACGATTGCGTTTGCTCAGGGCGCAGCAGTTGTTATTGGGCGAGGGCTTGGGCGTGGCGCAGGTGGCGCATCGGGTGGGGTATCAAAGCACGTCGCAGTTCAGTCGCGAGTACAAACGCTACTTCGAGCGCAACCCAGGAGACGAACGCGCCGCCTGAAGCACCGAAAATCCCTCTGTAGGAGTGAGCCTGCTCGCGATGAGGACGTGTCAGTCGACATCATCGTTGCCTGATTCACCGCTATCGCGAGCAGGCTCACTCCTACATTGGTTTTGTGGTGAAATAAAAATCGAGGGCAACAAAAAGGCCCCCGAATTGGGAGCCTTGATGTTCAGCGGTACGGCTTACATGTTCGGGTAAGTCGGGCCGCCGGCACCTTCCGGTGTCACCCAGGTGATGTTCTGTGCAGGGTCCTTGATGTCGCAGGTCTTGCAGTGAACACAGTTCTGGGCGTTGATCTGGAAGCGCTTCTCGCCGTCTTCCTTGGTCACCACTTCATACACGCCGGCCGGGCAGTAGCGCTGGGCAGGTTCGTCGTACAGCGGCAGGTTCTTGCTGATCGGGATGCTCGCGTCGGCCAGTTTCAGGTGGCACGGCTGCTCTTCTTCATGGTTGGTCCCGGAGATGAACACCGAGCTCAGTTTGTCGAAGCTGATCTTGCCATCCGGTTTCGGGTAGTCGATCTTCTTGCAGTCGGCCGCCAGTTTCAGGCACGCGTAATCCGGCTTGGTGTCGTGCAGGGTGAACGGCAGTTTGCCGCCGAAGATGTTCTGGTCCAGCCAGTTGAAACCGCCGCCGACGATTGCGCCGAACTTGTGGATCGCCGGGCCGAAGTTGCGGCTGGCGAACAGTTCTTCGTACAGCCAGCTGTTCTTGAAGCTTTCGACGTAATTGGTCAGTTCGTCGCCGCCTTCGGACTCGGCGAACAGGCGATCGGCCACGGCGTCAGCCGCCAGCATGCCGGACTTCATCGCGGTGTGGCTGCCCTTGATCTTGGCGAAGTTCAGGGTGCCGAGGTCGCAACCGATCAGCGCGCCACCCTTGAAAACCATTTTCGGTAGCGAGTTCAGGCCGCCCTTGCAGATGGCGCGGGCGCCGTAGCTGACGCGCTTGCCGCCTTCCAGATACTGCTTGAGCACCGGGTGATGCTTGAGGCGCTGGAACTCGTCGAACGGCGACAGGTAGGTGTTGCTGTAGGACAGGTCGACGATCAGGCCCACGACCACCTGGTTGTTTTCCAGGTGGTAGAGGAACGAGCCACCGGTGTTCTCGGTGCCCATGATGTCCATCGGCCAACCGGCGGTGTGCACCACCAGGCCTGGCTGGTGTTTGGCCGGATCGACTTCCCAGATTTCCTTCAGGCCGATGCCGTAGTGCTGCACGTCGGAATCATTATCGAGGTTGAAGCGCTTGATCAGTTGCTTGCCGATGTGGCCGCGGCAACCTTCGGCGAACAGCGTGTACTTGCCGCGCAGTTCCATGCCCGGGGTGTACAGGCCTTCCTTCGGGTTGCCTTCGCGGTCAACGCCCAGATCGCCGGTGATGATCCCGCGAACCACGCCGTTCTCGTCGAACAGCGCTTCCTGGGCAGCGAAGCCCGGGTAGATCTCCACGCCCAGGTTCTCGGCCTGCTGGGCCAGCCAGCGGCACAGGTTGCCCAGGGAGATGATGTAGTTGCCTTCGTTGTGCATGGTCTTGGGCACAAAGAAGTCTGGAATTTTTTGCGCGCTTTCGGCGTTTTTCAGCACGAAGATGTCATCGCGGGTGACCGGCGTGTTCAGCGGTGCGCCGAGTTCTTTCCAGTCCGGGAACAGTTCGTTCAGGGCGCGGGGTTCGAACACCGCACCAGACAGGATGTGAGCACCGACTTCGGAGCCTTTTTCGACCACGCAGACGCTGATTTCCTTACCGGCTTCGGCGGCCTTCTGCTTCAATCGGCAGGCAGCGGAAAGACCAGCGGGGCCGGCACCGACGATGACCACGTCGAATTCCATGTATTCGCGTTCCACAGGTTATCTCCTACTCAAGGCTCAACAGTTTTTTTTCTAATATGGAGGTTGGGTGTCGCATCCATGAATCCCAGCGCAACGCCGGGAGCGGACAATCGATTAACCACCTTTCTCTTTGGTGGCGCATTATATCTACACCACTCTCAGCGTCCAATACAAACGTTTGTTTGAAATGGCTCAAAGCCAGAGAAATCAAAGTCACGCGGGGTATGAACGGCCATTTTGGCGTATTGACCGGAATAGGCGTTCCGGTCAAGATACGGGCGGTTTTGCGCTCGCCGTAGGCTGACTGTTGGTTTCAAGAGCACCTCTAAAGACAGGGCGATGGCAGTGGAAAGTGATGCGCCGTGCGGGTTTGACGCGCAGTTTACACGTCGCGATATTGAATGACTCGTTAGTCACTCCTGACGAACGGTCATCAGCATCATGAGCGATGGTCACTTGACACGTTTGCCGGCGTTTTTGGAGGTGCCCTTGCGCCCGATGAGCATCAACCGCCAGGTTCGCCTAGGCGACTTTCTTTTCACCGGAGAGTAACGAGGAATCCATGAAGGTTCTTGTAGCTGTCAAACGCGTTGTGGATTACAACGTGAAAGTTCGCGTCAAGGCGGACAATTCCGGCGTCGATCTTGCCAACGTCAAGATGTCGATGA
>NZ_AKJF01000209.1 GCF_000282475.1 Pseudomonas sp. GM78 | reverse complement strand
CCATGCCCCCTTGTAGGAACTGCCGAAGGCTGCGATCTTTTGATCTTGATCTTTAAAAACAGAATCAAAAGATCGCAGCCTTCGGCAGCTCCTACGGGAGAGATATCAGCCCAGGTTTTTTTGCAGGTGATCCATACTCGCGCCGATCGCCGCCTGGATATCCGCCAGGCCATGCACGCTGTCGGCAAACGGTTCGAACGACAGGTAGCCGCTGTAGCCGCTACCGAGCAAGGTATCGATCTGCGCCGCATTGCCGAGGATGTCGCCCTCGCCCACCAGCACCCGATGACCGTCGCGAATGGTCGCCAGCGGCGCCTCGGCATCTTCTACACCGGAGATGTGCACCAGCCCGGTCAGCTCAGGGAAAAACTCATGTTCGCTGGCCAGATGGTGGTGGAAGGTGTCATGCACCAGGCGGAACACATCCAGCCCGCCGATGGCCTTGATCGCATCCACCGCCGTGCGTTTGCGCCGCAGCGAGCACTCTTCGAAACCCAGCGGTTCGATGAAGCCGAGGATGCCGTGATTGCGCAGGATCGGCGCCAGTTCACTCAACGCCGTGCGCAGGCCGGACGCACGCTGCGCCTCGGTACGTGGATCAGTGCGCTCGTTCAGCGGGCACATGACCAAACCCTGCGCACCGCAATCGCGGGCATATACGGCAAGCTTCAGGGCCTGTGCACGGCGCTCGTCATTCCAGACGTCGAACGGATACAGCGCGTTGATCGACAACACGGTGATGCCCTTGGCCGCGCACAACTCGCGCACATGCTCGGGCGCGGTGCCGTCTTCAATTTCAACGCCCTTGAGATCGTTGCGGATCTCGATGGCGTCGGCCTTGAGGGTCACCGCCAACTCGATGAACGCCGGCAGGGACAAACGGGGTGCGACCATACGGTTCAGGGCGAAACGCAGGGGTTTGCTCATTTTTTGTTGTTCTCCGTACAAGCGAATTATTTGGCAGTCGGCATGCTGAATTCAGGGCCCTTGGCGATGCTGTCGGGCCAGCGCTGCATCACGCTTTTGTAGCGGCTGTAGAAGCGAATGCCTTCTTCGCCGTAGGCATGGTGGTCGCCGAACAGCGAGCGCTTCCAGCCGCCGAACGAGTGCCAGGCCATAGGCACCGGAATCGGCACGTTGATGCCGACCATGCCGACCTTGATGCTGCGGGCGAAGGCGCGGGCAATGCCGCCGTCGCTGGTGAAGCAGGACACGCCGTTGCCGAATTCATGGGCGTTGATCAGGGCCACGGCGCTGGCGAAATCCGGCACCCGCACGATGCCCAGCACCGGGCCGAAAATCTCTTGCTGGTAGATGCTCATCTCGGTCGTGACCTTGTCGAACAGCGTCGCACCGACGAAGAAGCCGTTCTCGGCCCCCGGCACCTTGAAGTGGCGACCATCGACAATCAGCTGCGCGCCTTGGGCCACACCCTGGTCAATGAAACCTTCCACCTTGGCCTTGTGCTCGGCCGTCACCAAAGGCCCCATGTCGGTGTCGCCCTGCAGGCCGTTGCCAACCTTGAGCTGATCGATGCGCGGCAGCAGTTTGGCAATCAACCGGTCGCCGACATCGCCCACTGCCACGGCAATCGAGATCGCCATGCAGCGCTCACCGGCCGAGCCGTACGCCGCGCCGATCAAGGCATCCGCCGCTTGATCCAGGTCCGCATCGGGCATGACGATCATGTGGTTCTTCGCCCCGCCCAGGGCCTGCACACGCTTGCCACGGGAGGTGGCTTGCTGGTGGATGTACTCGGCAATCGGCGTCGAACCGACAAAGGAAATCGCTTCGATGTCCGGGTGCTGCAGCAGCGCATCGACCGCCGCTTTGTCGCCCTGCACCACGTTGAACACGCCGTCCGGCAGACCGGCTTCAGTCAGCAACCGCGCCATCAGCAAACTGGCGGACGGATCGCGCTCGGACGGCTTGAGGATGAAGCAGTTACCGGTCACCAGCGCCAGCGGGATCATCCACAGCGGCACCATCACCGGGAAGTTGAACGGGGTAACCCCAGCGCAGACGCCCAGGGGCTGGCGCAGGTTCCAGTTGTCGATGCCGCCGCCGATGTTGTCGCTGAATTCGGTTTTCAACAGGTTCGGCGCACCGCAGGCGTATTCGACGATTTCGATGCCACGGGTGACTTCGCCCTTGGCATCGGAAAACACCTTGCCGTGTTCGCGGCTGATGATTTCTGCCAGTTCGTCGTGATGGCGGTCGAGCAATTCCTTGAACTTGAACATCACCCGCGAACGGCGCAGGGACGATTGCTCGGACCAGGCCGGGAAAGCCTTGAGGGCCGATGCCACTGCCTCATCCACGGTCTTCTCGCTGGCCAGCCCGACCCGTGCCTGCACGCTGCCGGTGGCGGGGTTGAAAACATTGCTGAACCGCTCACTGCCGGTGTCTTGCACCTGACCGTCGATGTAGTGGCCTACAACCTGGACGTCGCTCATCGTTATTGTTCTCCCTGCAGATAGTGGAATTCAGACGGTGGAATTCAGAGATCCAGCAGCCAGCTGTGCTGCGGATCGTTGTGGAACTGCCAGACGCGTTTCGGGCCGGCCATCACGTTCAGGTAATACGACTCGTAGCCGTACGGCACACTGACCGGGTGATAACCCTTGGGCACGACCACCAGGTCGCTGTTTTCCACGGCCATGGCCTGGTCGATGCTGCGATCGTCGGTGTACACCCGCTGGAACACGAAGCCCTGGGGCGGGTTGATCTGGTGGTAATAGGTTTCTTCGAGAAAGCTCTGGTGCGGCAGGTCGTCGGTGTCGTGCTTGTGCGGTGGATAGCTCGAGGAGTGTCCGGACGGCGTGCGCACTTCGACCACCAGCAGTGAATGGGCGGGCTCGGTGTCCGGAAGGATGTCGCAGACGTAACGGGTGTTGGCACCCTTGCCGCGCACACTGCGTTTCATGGTTTCAGGTTTGATCAGGCGTGGGCCGATATCACCGGTGGTCGAACCGGGCGCGGCGCAAACGGCAATTTGCACATCACTCAACGCCACCACCTGGGCCTGGCTGCCAGGCGGCAAGTACGCGGCGAAGGGGGATTTGTCTTCGAAAACCGACTGACGATCCCCAAGGTTGTCCCAGTCGAACGCACCGTGCACCGGCGCTTCACCCTTGATACTGGCCCGGCCGCTGAGCAGCACCAGGCACAGTTCCTTGTCACCGGCCGAGACCGGCAGGCTTTCGCCCAGGCTCAAGCGGTACGCGGCGAAGCCGACGTATTCCAGCTCACCTTTGCCCAGCTCGACCATGGTCCGGCCACGGGCATTGCTTTTGACCAGCAGGCTCATCGTGCAGTCCTCTCGTCGAGCAGCGCGCGCAAGGTGTCGTAGCCTTTTTTCGCGTAGACATAACTCGGCGCCACCGCCGGATCCTGTTCGGCCTCGACCACCAGCCAGCCGTGGTAATCGGCCGCCAGCAGCACGTCCAGCAGTTCGGCGAAGTCGATGTCGCCATCCCCCGGCACGGTGAAGGTGCCGTTGATGATGCAGTCCGGGAAGCTCCACAGGTTGTTGCGCGCCAGCTGCACCACCGGTTTGCGCACGTCCTTGAAATGCACGTGGCAGATGCGATCGATGTGCTTGCGCAGTACCTGCAAGGGTTCGCCCCCGCCCATGTAGCAATGACCCGAATCGAACAGCAGGCCGACCTCGCTGCCGGTCAACGCCATCAGTTTGTCGATGTCGGCCGGGGATTCGACGTAAGCCCCCATGTGATGGTGATAGGCCAGGCGCACGCCCTGGGACAGGGTGAAACGCGCAAGCTCGGTGAGCTTGTCGGCGTATTCCTGCCAGGCCTGCTCGGTGTGGAAACGCGGGCGTTCCACCAGTGGAATGCGTTGACCCTGGATCGAGTCGGCGACTTCTCCGTAAACCAGCACCTTGGCGCCGTTGCTGGCGAGCAGCTCGACATGGCTGCCGATGGCGTCGATTTCCTCGGCCACCGAGCGGCGGGCCAGGCGACTGGAGTACCAGCCCGATACCAACGTCAGATCATAGGGCCGCAACACGTCGCCGACGCCTTTGGCGTCCTTGGGGAATTTGCCGTTGAGTTCAAAACCTTCGTAACCGATTTCCTTGCCTTCGCTCAGGGCGGTGCTCAATGGCGTCTCGCCACCGAGGGACGGCAGGTCGTCGTTGCTCCAGGAAATCGGGTTGATGCCAATTCGAATAGCGGGCATGGCTGCACCTTTTATTGTTTTACATAACCAGTAAGAACGACACGGAACCCTGTGGGAGCTGGCTTGCCAGCGATTGTGATCTCGCTGTCACATTGATGCTGTATGTGCCACCGTCATCGCGGGCAAGTCGAAACGTCGCACCGCCGCTCCCACAGGATTGCGCGGTGTTTCCTCAAGCGCGGGCAGTACGCCAGGCATCGATCAATTCGACAAAGGTGCCCTGCACCTGCTGAATCAGCGCCTCATCGTCAATTTCCCCGGCCAACCACGCGCGACTCGGCTCCTGGAAAATCGTCCGCCCCACGGCGAACCCGCGGCAGGTCTGGCTCTGGCTGGCCTGTTGAAAGCCTTCGGCCAACGCTGATGCCGGGGCATTCAAGCCCAGCAGCACCACGCCACGGCAGTACGGATCGCGTTCCTGGATCAATTCGTCGAGTTGCTTCCACTCCTCGGCACTTTGCGCTTCGATCTTCCACCACGCCGGGTAGATGCCCAGGTTGTAGAGGCGTTTGAGGGCGCGATACAGCACGTCCGGGTGGGTCGAGGGGTGATCCTTGGGCGGGATGATTTCCAGCAGCAGTTCATGACCGCTGACTTGCGATGCCTGGTACAAACCCTTGATCTGCGCTTCCTGCTCCAGGCGCAGCATGGGCTCGTCGTCCGGGTGGAATTGCACCAGGCACTTGATGATTTGTTCCTGTGGCCAGGCGATCAGGTTGCTGCCGATGGAGCGACCATGTTCGAAGGCCAATGGCCGCGAGCCCTGCACTTCTACCGGCCGCGCCACCCACCAGCCGCGACCCGTGGCGGCGTTCAGTGAGTCCTGGCCGAAACGTTGATCGGCCAGCAGCCCGACATCGGCCTCGATACCTTGCTTTTGCAAATCGGCCTCGACCCGCTCCACGGCCCGGATGAACAGTTGCTTGAGTTGGCTGATGGCGTTGAGGTCACGACCACCCGCCTGGGCCAGTTCCACCAGTTGCCAGCGATGGTCGAAGGCAAAGATGAACAGCTGCTTCCACTGCTTGCGCGGCACGCTGACCTGATGCAGGCGCTGCAACACCGCGTCCTGATCCGGCCGGGTAATCGGCACCGGGCTGTTGAACAGATAATCGAGTTCGGCCCGGGTCGGCATCGCCGGGGCGCAGGCATGGCGCGAGACCACCAGGCCGCCACAGGCATTGGCCAGCTGGCAGCAGCGCTCATCGCTGGCGTCCTCCAGCCAACCACTGAGGAAGCCCGACATGAAGGCGTCGCCTGCCCCCAGCACGTTGAGCACTTCCACACGCACACCGGGATGGATCGCACCGTCTTCGAGACGGGCCGGGATTTCGCCATGAATCACGGTGCAGCCTTGCGGGCCGAGCTTGACCACCAGGGTGGCGGTGCTCACCCGCCGGACATTGCGCAACGCCGTGAGCAAATCCTCGGAACCACCGGCAATCAGAAACTCTTCTTCGGTGCCGACGATGAGATCGAAACGCGGGAGGATTTCCTGCACATGCTGGCTGACGTTCTGGTCGGCGACAAAACGGGTTTCACCGTCCGCCTTGCCGGCAAGACCCCAGAGTACCGGGCGGTAGTCGATGTCCAGCACCCGTTTGACGTTGTGCTTGTGTGCATAATCCAGGGCCTGGATGCTCGCCTTGTACACGCCATCAGTGGAGAAATGGGTGCCGGTGATCAGCAAGGCTTTGCTGGAAGCGATGAAGGCTTCGCTGATGTCTTCGGCCCGCAGCGCCATGTCGGCGCAGTTTTCGCGGTAGAACACCAAGGGAAAGGTTTCGCGGTCCTTGAGACCCAGCAGCACCATTGCCGTCAGGCGTTCCGGGTCGACCTTGATGCCACTGACATCGCAGCCTTCACGGGTCAGGGATTCGACGAGGAAGCGCCCCATATGGTCGTCCCCCACCCGGCTCAGCATCGCCGACTTGAGCCCCAACCGCGCGGTGCCGAAGGCGATGTTGGCGGACGAGCCGCCGAGGTACTTGGCAAAGCTGCTTACATCCTCCAGCCGCGCCCCGACTTGCTGCGCATAGAGGTCGACGCCTAGGCGCCCCAGGCAAATCAGATCCAATTGACGCCCACTGGCAAAACGAGTCTGGCCCATGCTGGCTCCTGTTATTTTTATCAGCCTGCGCTCGAAGCGATGACCGCGCCGAACACTCTTGGTGGAGGCAGACTAAAACGACCGGGCCCGAACAATCAATAATTATTCCAAATATTTTTTACGTGGAATATTTTTTCCAATAAGCTTTAGTACAAGCGTTCCAGATGCAGTGCATCGTTTCAGCAGGCTTCACACTGCTGCAAGCTCAAGATTTTATTCAGGCCGACCCTGTAGACTGCGCTCAGCCCACCTATTGTCGGGGGACGAGGTGAAAGATCGTCCCTATAAGAACAAGCCAGAAGGATTTCCCAATGTCCCGCACCGATCAGCCGGATACGACCGAGAGCACGCCCGAGAGCGACCTTGTCACCCCCCCGATCAATGCCGAGCGCCTGCTGCAGCTCATCACCAATGAATACGAAAGCCTGCCGCGCCAGCTCAAACGCATCGCCAGCTACATGAGCCAGCAAAGCGACCGGATCATGGTCGACCGCATCAGCGACATCGCCAGCGAGTGCGAAGTGCATCCGTCGGCCATCGTGCGGTTTTCCCAGCGTTTCGGCTTCAGCGGCTTCAGCGAAATGCAGGCCCTGTTCCGCGAGGCCTACACCCACAAGACCACGCCGGTACAGAACTACCAGCAGCGCATTCGCAGCATGATCAGCAACAAGTCGCAGAAGGCCAGCGGCGGCGACCTGGCGCGCGAATGCATCAACGCCACCCTGTCGGGCATCGAAAGGCTGGGGCTGGAACTCGATGACCAGGCATTCGACAAGGCCGTGGACCTGGTGGTGAATGCCGACAACATCTACGTGGTCGGCGTGCGCCGTTCGTTCGCGGTGGCCGATTACCTGGTCTACAACCTGCAACACACCAACAAGCGCATCCATTTGGTCTCGGGGCTCGGCGGCAGCTACCGCGAGCAGATGCGCAGTGTGCGCGCCAATGACCTGGTGATCGCCATCAGCTTCACGCCGTACGGCAAGGAAACCCAGCACTGCCTGCGCATCGCCCAGCATCACCAGGCGAAAACCCTGATCATCACCGACAGCAATCTCTCGCCCCTGGCCAAGCGCGCCAACACCGTATTGCTGGTCAACGAAGGCAGTTCGTTTGCGTTCCGTTCGTTGAGCGCGACCCTGTGCCTGTGCCAGGCGCTGTTTATCGCCGTGGCCTATCGACTGGAGTTGAAGGTCGATGAGATTCACGAACAGGTCGGTTTCGAAGACTGATCGCGTGTAAATATTTATTCCATAATTGATGAAAAGGAATTTTTATTCTATAAACAGGCTTCCTGAAAACAAAAACCAAAGGATCCTGTCATGCGCGAACTCGGAATCGGACTCATCGGCACGGGCTTCATGGGCCGTGCCCATGCCCTGGCCTTTCGCAACGTCAGCGCGGCATTCGAGCTGCCCTTCACGCTTCGCCTCGCCGCCCTGGCCGACGCCGATCCCGTTCGTGCCCAAGCCTGCGCCACCGCCTGGGGCTTTGAGCAGGCCTATGGCGACTGGCAGCAATTGATCGACGACCCCAAGGTCAGCCTGATCGCCATCACCACCCCCAACCACCTGCACTACCCGATGGCCATGGCTGCCATTGCCGCTGGCAAGTCGGTGTACTGCGAAAAACCCCTGGCGGTGAGCCTTGAACAGGCCAACGCCATGCACCTGGCGGCCAAGGATGCCGGTGTGGTCACCCGTGTCGGCTACAACTACCAGCACAACCCGATCATCGGCCTGGCGCGGGAGTTGATTCACAGCGGCAAGCTCGGTGAGATCATCAGCTTCCAAGGCGAATTCAGCGAAGACTTCATGGCCGACCCAGCGTCCCCTTGGTCATGGCGCTGTGAGGCCGAGCATGCCGGTGGCGCGCTGGCGGACCTGGGCAGTCACTTGCTGGGCATGGCGCGCTATCTGCTCGGCAATGTCGAAGCGGTATGCGCCGATACCCAGACCGTACACCGCCAGCGCCCGGCCACCGCCGGTAGCCAGGAACAACGCAGCATTGCCGTCGACGATCAGGCCCATGCATTGCTGCGCTTCGCCAGCGGCGCGCGCGGCACCTTCAGCAGCAGTTGGCTCAAGCACGGCTACAAGAACCACCTGAGTTTCGAGATCAGTGGCACCCAGGGCACCCTGTCATTCGATCAGGAGCGTCTGAATGAGTTGCGCCTGTGCCGCGCCGGCCAGGAGGGTTTCCAGCGTTTACTGGCCGGGCCGAACCTGCCCGGGTATGCAGCGTTCAGTCCAGCGCCGGGGCATCAGCTGGGCTACAACGAGTTGAAGACGCTGGAAGTGCATGAGTTGATCATGGCCCTGGCCGGCCAAGGACAAGCCGGCACCGATTTCGCGCAAGCCCTGGAAGTGGAGCGGCTGGCGACGGCGATTCGGTTGGCGGCGCGGGAGCAGCGCTGGGTCAACGTCAGTGAGGTCAGTACGGCAGATTGAACGGTGTGACGATCTGCACCTGTGACGACGCAATCGGCCCGGCCTTCCACAGCCGATGAAATTGCAGGATATGCAGGAACACGTGGCGAGCATCGATCTGCAGGTTGTGGTCGATGATCGCGGCGATTTTTTCCTCAGCCAGCAATTGGCGATTTTCCTCGTCCAGGTCGTGGCCGATGAACACCTCAAGTGGCCGATCCATCGCGGCGAACGCATCGACAATTGCCAGGTTGCCCCCGCCCACGCTGTAGACCGCCTTTAGCCCGGGGTGCTGTTTCAGCGCCTCGATCACGCGTTCAAAGGTGCGTTCGTAAACGCCGTAGCCACCGCTGATGTCCAGCACCCGTAAATGTGCGGCGCGGTTGCGCAGCCACATGCGAAAGCCCATTTCCCGCTCTTCTTCACCGCGAAACAGCTCGCTACCGATGACCACGGCAACGTCCTGTGGCTGTGGTGCCAGCCACCGCGACAGCAGATAGGCAGCGGTCTGCCCGGCCGTGCGGTTGTCCATGCCGACATAGCCGATGCGCTCGCTGTGCGGCAAGTCAGTGACCAGCGTGACCACCGGAATTCCGGCCGCGGCCAACTGCTTGATTGCCAGGTTCACCGCCGGCTCGTCGGCGGCCTTGAGCACCACGCCCTGGCTGCCGGTGCTTGCGCAGCGCAGCAACTGGTCGTGCATCGCCTGTGGCTCGATTTCTTCAAACAAGTGAAACCTCGGCGCGATGCGAAACGGCGCCAGGCTGCTTAATTGCGCGGTCATGGCCGCCTGCACCGCCGCACTGAAGCGTTGTGGCGTGTGCATGATCACATCGACGTGAAATGTTCGCCCGGCCGCCAAGCCATTTTTCTCCTGAGCCTCGAGTTCGCTCAGGGCCTGCTCAATGCGGCGCTGGGTCTGATAGTGCACGCTGCCGCGCTGGTGCAGCACGCGATCGACCGTCGCCTTGCTGACCCCAGCCTGGGTGGCGATCTGCTTCATGGAAAAGTGTTTGGCACGTTCGAGCATCGTATTAAGCCTGAGGTTTTCTTGAGGTCTTTTCGGGCATTACTGAGGTTTTTCCGATGCTAGTCTCTGTTTCGCCAGGCGTCGAGCCGGACAACAACAAGAATCCAGGAGAACCCCCATGCCTCAAACCGACCTCACTACCTCGTTCAGCGGCCAGTACTTTGTGGTCACCGGCAGCACCCAAGGCCTGGGTGCTGCGGTGGCCCACACCCTGGCGCGCCGGGGCGCCGCCGGCCTGATCATTTGCGGGCGCCGCGCCGATCAGGGCCAGGCCCAGGTGCGCCAGTTGGCGGAACTCGATTGCCAGGCATTTTTCGTCGAGGCCGACCTGGAGCGCGTCGAGGATTGCCGAGCGGTGATCGACGCCGCCCGCGCTCGCTTCGGTACCCTCCATGGCTTGGTCAACTGCGCCGGCATGTCTGATCGCGGCAGCATCCTCGACACCGACCCTGAACTGTTCGATCGCCTGTTCGCGGTCAATGTTCGAGCACCGTTCTTCCTCATGCAGGAAGCGTTGAAACTGATGATCAGCCAAGGCGTGGAAGGTGCCATCGTCAACATCCAAAGCATCGTCAGCCATGGTGGGCCGGCCTATCTGAGCGCTTACTCGGCGTCAAAGGGCGCCTTGTCGATCCTGACCAAAAACGTGGCCTTCAGCGCCCTGCACAACCGCATCCGGGTCAACGGCCTGAACATCGGCTGGATGGACACGCCCCATGAAGACGAAATCCAGCGCCGCTACCATGGTGCCGAGGATGGCTGGCTGGCGACTGTCGAGCGCGCGCAGCCGTTTGGCCGCCTGCTCAAGCCCGAGGAAGTGGCGCAGAGCGTTGCGTTCCTGCTATCGCGTGAGTCGGGCATGATGACCGGTACCGTCATCGACCTGGAACAAGGCGTGATCGGCTGCGGCGACGACACCGCCCCGCGCCCCGCCAGCCCGCTGAGCCTGACGGGTGTAGCGTTATGAACCAGCCGCTAACCGTGTTTGTGCGTGCCGATTCAGTGCAGTTGCAGGACTTCGCCAGACTCTGCGGGCAACACGCCAATCCCCAGGACTATCCCCATTGCAGCGAAGTGCAAGGCAACGTGCCGATCTATCAGGCGCAGGCTTTACGCGACGGCGATCGCGGGCAGGTGCTGGATGAATTGCATCGGCTGTTTCGCGACGGTCCCGGGGTCATGGTCGTACGCCAGGGTTATGCCGACCTGAATGTGGTGGATCGCCACAGCCAGGTGTTCGAAGCCATCTTCGCCAAGGAAGCTGCCCAGGGTCTCAGCGCCGATCACTTCGCCAAGGCCGGCAGCAACGGGCGCATCTGGAATTCGTTGCAAAAGGCGGCGCTGCAATCGCCGTCGTCTTTTGTCGAGTACTACGCCAACCCGCTACTGGGGCTGATTGCCGAAGCCTGGCTGGGCCCCGGTTTTCAGGTGACGGCCCAGGTCAACGTGGTGCACCCGGGAGGGCAGGCCCAACAGCCCCATCGTGACTACCACCTGGGCTTCCAGACCGAGGACGTCGTCGAGCGCTTCCCGCTGCCCCTGCATGCGTTGTCGCAGTATTTGACATTGCAAGGAGCCGTGGCCCACTCCGATATGCCGTTGGAAACCGGCCCCACCCTGCTGCTGCCGTTTTCCCAGCAATACGCTCATGGTTACCTGGCCTGGCGCCGCCCGGAATTCATCGACTACTTCCAACAGCACGCCGTACAACTGCCGCTGAACAAGGGCGACCTGCTGTTTTTCAACCCGGCACTGTTTCACGCCGCCGGCACCAATCAAACGCCGGACCGCCAGCGCATGGCCAACCTGCTGCAAATTTCCTCGGCATTCGGCAAGCCGATGGAAAGCGTGGACCGCGAACGCATGATGCTGGCCCTCTACCCCTGCCTGTTGCAGCGGTTAGCGGATCAGGTACTGGACGCGCAAGAGCTGGACGCGGTGATTGCCTGCACTGCCGACGGCTACTCCTTTCCCACCAACCTGGACACCGACCCGCCCCTGCACGGCCTGGCCCCGCAGACCGGCCAGCAACTGATGTTGCAAGCACTGACGGAACGCTGGACCTATGCGACCTTTGCCGATCGCGTGGCGCAAATGAGCGCCAAACGCCAGGCATGACGCTATTTCGAACCTGTTCAAAAACAACTACAAAATCGGACTGAAACCATGAAAAAAAAACTCCTGACCTACTTCTTTGCCGCCCTTTTATCCCCCTTGGCACTGGCCGACACCCGCATCGGTGTCAGCATCGCCCAGGTGGACGATGTGTTCCTGGCGCAGATGCGCGACTACATGGCCGCCCACGCCAAGGATCTGCCGGGAGTGACGTTGCAATTCGAAGATGCCCAGGGCGATGTGGTGCGCCAGCTCAACCAGGTGCAGAACTTCACCGCCCAGGGCATGGACGCGATCATCGTCAACCCGGTCGATACCGCTGCGACGCAAAGGATGACCAATGAGGCGCAGAAGGCCAGCGTTCCCCTGGTCTATGTCAACCGCCGCCCCGACCAGGCCGAACTGCCGCCCGGTGTCGGCTATGTGGGTTCGGATGAGATAAAGGCCGGCGAGATGCAAATGCGCTACCTGGCGGAAAAAATGGGTGGCAAGGGCAATCTGGCGATCATGCTTGGCCTGCTCTCCAACAACGCCACCCACAATCGCACCCAAGGCGTGAAGGAAGTGCTCAAGCGCTATCCGGACATCCACGTGGTTGAAGAACAAAGCGCCGAGTGGCAACGCAGCAAGGCTATGGACCTGATGAACAACTGGATTCTCTCAGGCAAAAAAATCGATGCCGTGGTCGCCAACGCCGATGAAATGGCTATTGGCGCAGCCATGGCCATCACCCAGGCCGGAATGCGCCCAGGCCAGGATATCCTGGTCGGCGGCAGCGACGGCGGCCCCGCCGGTCTGGACGCAATCAAGAAGGAGCAGTTGCTGGTGACTGTCTATCAGGACAACAAGGGCCAGGCCGTCGGATCCATTGACCTGGCACTGAAGATGATCAGGAAAGAACCCATTGCAGCAGAGTTGACCATTCCCTATCAGCTGATTACCAAGGCCAACTATCAGGATTTTGTGAATCCTTGATCAGGCGAGATCACCGGGTTTGGTGAACTGCGTATCGAGTTCGCAGTTCACACCCTGTAAAGACATTGCATCCCCTCGACTACTCGATCGCTTCGTAGGGCAGCCCCACGTAGTTTTCGGCGATGTTGACCAGGCCTGCGTGGGAGTTGAAGAAATATTCGCGGTCGGCTTGCTGCATCTTCTGGTCCCACGCGTCCTTGTGCTCGCCGAAGTCGTGCAGCAGGTTGGTCATGAACCAGCTGAAACGCTCACCCTTCCAGACGCGGCGCAGTGCCAGTTCGGAGTATTTTTCCAACAGGTCGGTACGCCCCTCCTGGTACACCTTGACCAGGATGCGATACAGGTAGGACACGTCCGAGGCAGCCAGATTCAAGCCCTTGGCACCGGTGGGCGGGACGATGTGGGCGGCGTCGCCGAGCAGGAACAACTTGCCATACTGCATCGGCTCGACCACGAAGCTGCGCAGCGGCGCGATGCTCTTCTCCAGCGACGGGCCGGTCACCAGCTTGTCCGCCACGTCCTGTGGCAGACGTGCCTTGAGTTCATCCCAGAAACGCTCATCGGACCACGCCTCGACCTTGTCGGTCAGCGGCACTTGCAGGTAGTAACGGCTACGGGTCAGCGAGCGCTGGCTGCACAACACGAAACCCCGGTCGTGGTGGGCATAGATCAACTCATGGTTGACCGGCGGCGTGTCGGACAGCAGGCCCAGCCAGCCGAAGGGATACACGCGCTCGTAGTGGGTGAGCACCTCATCGGGAATGCTCTTGCGGGCGACCCCGTGGAAGCCGTCGCACCCGGCGATGTAATCGCAGTCGATGCGGTGGGTCTGGCCATCTTTCTCGTAGGTGACGTAGGGGTTGGCACCTTTCATGTCGTGGGGCTGTACGTTGTCGACCGAATAGATGATCGGCGCACCCTGGGCGCTGCGGGCCTCCATCAGATCGCGCGTGACTTCGGTCTGCCCGTAGACCATGACGGTCTTGCCACCGGTCAATGCCTTGAGGTCGACATGAATGCGCTTGCCGGCCACCAGCAACTCGACACCTTCGTGGACCAGGCCTTCGGCATCCATGCGTTCGGCTACACCCGCTTCGCGCAGCAGGTCGACGGTGCCTTGCTCCAGCACTCCGGCACGAATGCGGCTGAGGACGTAATCCGGTGTCTGGCGCTCGAGGATGACGTTGTCGATGCCGGCGTTATGCAGCAATTGGCCGAGAAGGAGTCCGGAGGGGCCGGCGCCGATGATAGCAACCTGAGTTTTCATTATTTTAATCTCTGATGTGCGCTCCAACCGCTGGCAAGCCGCGACCGGATTTAGTTGTTATATTTCTCTCCTGCATTTTTACTGAGGAAACCTGGAATAAAAGGTGCTTTTTCAGAGGAAAATTGCACTTTTACTAATTTGGTTCGATTATCGAACGACTCGACACACGATGCATTTCCATTCTCGAGGTCGCCGAGCACGATGAAACCCAGCGTCAATAACATCCCGGTGTTCAAGCTGTATGGTGAAAACAAGGCGTGGTCCACCCCGGACTTGCTGCACTGTGAATCCATTCCCAAACGCAGCAGCCTGCACCATTGGGAGATCAAGCCTCACCGTCACGCCGACCTGCTCCAGCTGCTCTATGTGCAACGTGGCCAGGCGGTGGTCGAGATCGAGGGCAAGCGCAGTGACGTGCTGGAAGCGGCCATCCAGGTCGTTCCCCCGCTGACCGTGCATGGTTTTCAGTTCTCGGAAAAAATCGAGGGTTATGTGCTCACCCTCGGCGCGCCGCTGGTGGCCCGGCTGGAGTCGCAATTGGGCGCACCGCTGACCGTCCTGGCGTCTTGCGGGTGCTACCCGGTGGGGCGTGATCGTCGTTATATCAACACCCTGTTTGCCGCCCTGCTGCAGGAATACGAAAGCAGCGCACCGGCGCGCGACGTGCTGATGCACTCGCTGGTCAGCGTGCTGATGGTGTGGATCAGTCGCCACCGTCAACTCAGCACGCCGCCGAGCAATCGTGGCGAACGCGACCAGCACTTGCTCAGCCACTTCATCAAGTTGGTAGAGCAGCATTACCGCGAGCACCTGTCGGTGGAAGTGTTCGCCCAGCGCATCGGCGTTTCCAGCGTGCACCTGAACGCCCTGTGCCGCGAGCTGGCCGGGCAAACCGCGCTGCAGGTCATTCACCAACGCCTGCTGCTGGAAGCCAAGCGCAATCTGACTTACACCAACATGAGCATCAACCAGTTGTCCGACAGCCTGGGCTTCAGTGACCCGACTTATTTTTCACGTTTCTTTCGCCGCCTCGCCGGCCAGACACCGAATGCCTTTCGCCATGGCGTCGGGCAAAGCGGCGCGTGACCCTTCACGAAGTTTGCGCATACAGTCGAATTTTCTTAACAAGAACCGTCACAAGTCCCTGCAGCCATTAACGGCATTAACTCAACTTATTGATTTACAAGGATTAATAAAAATGTTCAGGCTGGCACAATAGTTGAGAAGGACAACCTTGCGCAGTCAAACACTGCGGTCCGCCACTCATAACAATAAGGTTGTCCTCTCATGCACCACAGACTCCCCCGCTGCACGCCCCTTTCGCTCAGCGCTGCCCTGTTGCTGGCCGGCAGCGCCTCACTGGCCCAGGCTACCGAAGGCGGTGTGTCGTCCTGGCCGCTGGGCATTGAAATCTACGGCATGGGTATCCTGCCGCCGCCTGGCACCTACGGTCAGGTTTTCGTCGGCGACTACCTGGCCGATACCCTTCGCGATAACGCGGGTGACAAGGCGGCCGACATCGACCTGCGCGTCACCACTATCGTGCCTCGGTTCATCTGGGTCACCGAACAGCAGGTATTGGGTGGCAGCCTGGGCTTCCACGCACTGCTGCCGCTCAATGACATGCGACTGAACATAAAGAACGGCCCGCACGACCACAAGCGCGGCATCGGCGACGCTCACCTCGGCCCGGTGGTTGGCTTCCACCACAGTGACAAGTTCCACACCGCCGTAGGTATCGACTTCGTACTGCCCACCGCCAGCGAGTACGACAAGCACGACCTGGTCAACCTCGGCACGAACTATTACACCGCACAAGCGGTGTATGCCATGACCTACATGGACCCCGAGGGTTTCAACGCCGATGTGCGCCTGATGTACGATTACAACTTCGAAAACCGGGACACCCACTATCAGTCCGGCCGCGAGCTGCATGCCGACTACACCCTTGGCTGGGGCCTGGGCAATGGTTGGGTACTCGGCGTCGGTGGCCACGCTTACAAGCAGGTGAGCGATGACCAGTGCAGCGCTGCCCATTGCGCCGCCGCAGCCCAGGTCGATGCCGCCGATGGCAACCGTGGCAGCTCCTACTCCATCGGCCCGGCCGTGCAATACGCCAGCCCGGACGGCTGGTTCCTCAGTGCCAAATGGCAAGATGAATCCGGCGTACGCAACCGTACCGATGGCCAGGCCTATTGGCTGAAATTCACGGTCCCGCTCTAGGCTGCGCCGCCCACGAAATGCCCCGTTAGCATCTCACTACGGGGCACCGGGTCGCGCCCGGCGCTAGCTTCCCTTGAGGCGATAACTGACCTGGGCGCGACTCATGCCGAGCATCTGCGCCGCCGCCGTGATGTTGCCACCGGAGCGCTCCATGGCCAGGCGCACCAGGTGCAGCTCGATTTCTGCCAGGGGTGTATTCAACACCCGTTGGCTCCCGGAAACGAAGGCCTGCAGACCTTCCAGTACCGGCTCGCGGAGTTTGTCTGCCCCACCCTCCTCCTCGGTTGACGCTGCGGGTGCCCGCACCTTGCCGGCCCCCTCGTCACGTCGCTCGCCAGCCGACAAGCGTCCCTCAGGGGTCAGACCGATCGCCGTTGCCATCAACGGCGCGCCCATCTCGGCCAGATGCACGATGTCGATGACCTCGCCATCACCGGCGCAAATCACGCCACGCTCGATCAGGTTCTGCAGTTCACGAATATTGCCGGGAAACCGATAAGTGAGCAGCGCATTGACCAGCCTCGTGCTGAATCCAGCCAGCCGACGTCCATGGCGTTGGCTGAAATGACGCAGGAAGTAACTCATCAGCAACGGGATATCTTCACGACGCTCGCGCAACGGTGGCAGATGAATCGGGAACACATTCAGTCGGTAGAACAAGTCTTCACGAAAACGTCCTGCCTCAACCTCGCGACGCAGGTCCAGGTTAGTCGCAGCGATGACCCGCACATCCACCCGGATCGGCGCCGTGCCACCGACGCGCTCGATTTCACCCTCCTGCAAGGCGCGCAGAATCTTGCTCTGCGCACTGAAACTCAAGGTCGCTATTTCATCGAGGAACAAGGTCCCGCCATCGGCCCGTTCGAAACGCCCGGGACGCGAACGCTCGGCACCGGTAAAGGCACCCCGCTCGACCCCGAACAGTTCGGCCTCCACCAGGTTCTCCGGCAACGTCGCGCAGTTGAGTGCCACAAGCGGCTTATGCTGGCGGGAACTGGATTGGTAAAGCGAGCGGGCGAACAACTCTTTGCCCACCCCTGATTCCCCGATCAACAGCACCGTCGCCTGGGTCGG
This sequence comes from Pseudomonas sp. GM78, assembly GCF_000282475.1. Classification (GTDB taxonomy): domain Bacteria; phylum Pseudomonadota; class Gammaproteobacteria; order Pseudomonadales; family Pseudomonadaceae; genus Aquipseudomonas. Next base: position 27,143 of record NZ_AKJF01000209.1, on the reverse strand, counting down.
TGCGACGCGTTGCAGCAATTGAGTGGCAACGACGAACGCCGCCGAAATGCCCACCAGCGGTTTGCCGTCCGCCGGTTCCTCCAGCTCGGCAACGGTGGTCTCGGTGCCCGAGGCGTAGGTGCTGCGACTGAGGAAGTCGCCCGGGTCCAGATAGGCCAGGTCGACATCGATGTCGTCCCACTGATCGGCCGGCTTGCCAACGATACGGCAGGCCGGATGGCCCATCGAGCGGCACTCCTGCTCGCGAAAGACGACCAGGCGGCCGAGCAGCGACGAGGCGTACCCGCTGGCATAACCGATCTCCATCCAGCAGGCTGGTTCGCCGCCCAGACCATAGGCGGCGATGTGCTCGTCGTCTTCGAGTGAGTTGTGCCAGAGGAACTCGGAATAGAAGTGACCGATGCCAGAGTCGATTTCGAAGCGCACCACCTCGACATTGACCATGCCTTCGAGCATGTGCAGCCGTGGTCCGGCGCTATACAGACTGGTGTCATCACCTTCCGGCCACTGCTCGCTGACCTGGGCTGCGTCACGCGCACCGGCTTGCCAGCCGATGCGCGTGAGCAGGCCACGTGCCTTGTCCAGCCCCAGCGCCTCGATCAGCTCGCGGCGGATGGCCCCGAACGCAGAGCCTTGCAGCAGCATCATGCGCTGGCCACACAACCAGACGCTGCCGTCCTGCGGAGCGAAAGCCACCGTTTCCGCCAGCTGCTCAGCCGATGGCAGGCCGCTGTTGCCGAACTGGCTGGCGCGGTCGACGATCAGGCGCTTCTGCCGGCCCAGCATCTGCTTGAGGAAATCCTCAGCGGCAGAACGACCAGTCTTGGAAGAGGTAGTACGAGTCATGGGCAGTCAACAAGAGGCAGGTAGGTAACCTGTGAGTATGCCCAGCCCTCCCGTCGGGTCAATCCGCCAGCGATCGACTCCACTCCCCGTGCCGACCATTTGTCCGATAACCGCACAACTTCTACCCACCTCCCACTTGGCGTCGAGCTTTCAACAGAGGGCGATTTCTCTGCATAAATTTGCGCACAACGCCTCTCCAGTCCGCGCCGGAGACAAGCTTCAGCGCGACTACAAAACAACTCAACTCATTGTTTTTAAAGGTAATTAATCAAAGAAACAGACATGGCATGATAAATGTTAACAGGCACCTCAGCACTTTAATAAAAACAGAGGTGACCTCGACATGACCACTCCCCCTTCCGTTCGCCCTGCCTACCAGAGCTTTGAATTGCAGCCACTCGCCGGCCAATGGCGGGCCGGCAGCGCCGGTCGCACTTTGGAAGTGTTCGACCCCTTCACTCAGACGCGTTTGCTGCAGATCACCCAGGCCAATCGCGAAGACCTCGATTCAGCCTACCGCACGGCGCGCGTAACCCAGGTCGATTGGGCCAGCAAGGGGCCGGCCGAGCGTGGCCAGGTGCTGCTCAACGCGGTGAAAATCTTCGACGAGCGTCGTGAAGAAATTATCGACTGGATCATCCGCGAATCCGGCAGTACGCGCATCAAGGCGCAGATCGAATGGGGCGCCGCCCGCGCCATCACCCTGGAGTCGGCCAGCCTGCCTAGCCGCGTGCATGGGCGCATCCTTGCCTCCAATATTCCTGGCAAGGAAAGCCGCGTTTACCGCACCCCCTTGGGCGTGATCGGTGTGATCAGCCCGTGGAACTTCCCTCTGCACTTGACCGCCCGCTCCCTGGCACCGGCCCTGGCGCTAGGCAATGCCGTCGTGGTCAAGCCAGCCAGCGACACCCCCGTCACCGGCGGCCTGTTGCTGGCGCGCATCTTCGAGGAAGCCGGCTTGCCTTCAGGCGTGCTCAGTGTGGTGGTCGGTTCCGGCGCGGAAATCGGCGACGCCTTCGTCGAGCACCCGGTCCCGGCGTTCATCTCCTTCACCGGCTCGACCCAGGTCGGCCGCAACATCGGCCGCATCGCCAGCGGCGGCGAGCACCTCAAGCACGTTGCCCTGGAGCTGGGTGGGAACAGCCCGTTCGTGGTGCTGGCCGATGCCGACGTCGAGCAGGCCGTGAATGCTGCCGTGGTAGGCAAATTCCTCCACCAGGGGCAAATCTGCATGGCGATCAACCGCATCATCGTCGAGCAGCCGCTGCTGGAAACCTTCACCCGGCGATTCGTCGAGCGCGTCAAGGCACTGCCCTACGGCGACCCGAACAAAGCTGAAACCGTGATTGGTCCGGTGATCAACAACAAGCAACTGGCTGGACTGCTAGAGAAGATCGCCACGGCCCGGGCCGAAGGCGCCACGTTGCTGTCTGGTGGTGAAGCCCGGGGCAACGTTCTGCCGCCGCACGTGTTCGGCAACGTCACCGCCGACATGGACATCGCCCGTGAAGAAATCTTTGGCCCCCTGGTGGGCATTCAGTCCGCCCGTGACGCCGAGCATGCCCTTGAACTGGCCAACAGCAGTGAATACGGGCTCTCCAGCGCTGTATTCACCTCCAGCCTGGAGCGCGGCGTGCAGTTCGCCCGACGCATCCACGCCGGCATGACCCATGTCAACGACATCCCGGTCAATGACGAACCCAACGCGCCGTTCGGCGGTGAGAAGAACTCCGGTCTCGGGCGCTTCAACGGCGACTGGGCGATCGACGAGTTCACCACTGACCACTGGATCACTCTGCAACATGCGCCAAGGGCGTATCCGTTCTGAGCTGGACCAAGGCCCCCATGAACCCACCTGCCAATAAGAAAATGGAGTACGAAATGTCTTCACTCCTCAACAGCCAAGCTGTGAAACGGACCCTGTCTGCCTGCCTTGCCCTGCCCTTCATCGTGCTGGCGGGCAACGCCGCCGCCGATGGCGACGGCGTCTGGAAAGGCGGGGAAAACGTCTATGCCAAGGTGTGCGGTCACTGCCACGAAAAACAGGTCGGCCCCCAAATCACCGGCCGCCAGCTGCCAGCGCAGTACATCAGTGCAATTGTGCGCAACGGATTTCGCGCCATGCCGGCGTTCCCTGCCTCATTCATCGACGATAACGCGCTGCAACAGGTCGCCGAGTACATTTCCAAATCGCCTGCCCCGGCGACCAAGCCTTGAGGAGCCAGCCATGAACGTCGAACGTCGCACGGTACTGAAAGGTCTGGCCTTGAGCAGCCTGGCCGGTATCGCCATGGGCAGCTCCGGCCTGAGTATGGCCAATAGCGTGCTGGGCGCCCGGCCCCAGCCGGCTTTGCCGACCCTGGCCCTGGTCAGCCATGAGGTGGCCGAATCGGTCTTCCTCCAGGGTGTCAACGCCAGCCCGGCGGGCCAGCAGGTCAAGGTGCAGCGCACCGACCTCAGCCTGGGCTTCATCCTGGGTTTTGAACAACGCCTGCGCAGCGGGCAACCGCAACGCATCATCGGCCTGGTCGACGATGCCAGTGCCGCACTGATTGTCGACCTGGCGCGCAGCGCTGGCGCGCGCGTGCAGTGGCTCGGCCAGCACCGCGCCACGCCCCTCGCTTCACAGCACCGCCTGCTCAGCGCCGAAGCCGCAAGCGGTTGCGCCCCGCAACTGGGCCTGAGCCTGAACGCCTGCGGCAGCGGCTTCAGCCTGACCGAACAGCGTATGCATGGCCTGCAAGCACCGTTGCAGGTGTCCGCGGCGGCCCGTAACAGCGTCGGCTCAGACCAATGGGCGGCCACGCTGGGCTACACCCTCGCGGCCCTGGGCACTACCAGCGACGGGCGAGCCCCACTGATCGCCCACCGACCGTCGCCGCTGACCGGTAATTTCGTTTCGTTTTCGATCGAGGCTTGAAGGAGCTAACCCAATGACTGAGCAAATCAACAAGACCCTGCTCCCGCGCGGCGTCGACAGCGCAAACTTCGAGCAAGCCATCGCCAGGTTTCGCAAACTGCTGGGCGATGACAACGTCCTGGTCAAAGACGATCAACTGATCCCTTACTCCAAGATCATGATGGCCGTGGACAATGCCGGGCACATGCCGTCTGCCTCCGTCACCGCCACCACCGTCGAGCAGGTGCAAGGCGTGGTGAAGATCTGCAACGAACACAAGATCCCGGTGTGGACCATCTCCACCGGTCGCAACTTCGGGTACGGCTCCGCAGCCCCTGGCCAACGCGGGCAGATCATTCTCGACCTGAAGAAGATGAACAAGATCCTCCACGTCGACCCTGAACTCTGTACCGCCCTGGTCGAGCCGGGCGTGACCTACCAGCAGCTTTACGACTACATCCAGGAACACAACCTGCCGTTGATGCTGTCGTTCTCTGCGCCGTCTGCCATCGCCGGCCCCTTGGGCAATACCATGGATCGCGGCGTGGGTTACACACCCTACGGCGAACACTTCCTGATGCAGTGCGGCATGGAAGTGGTGCTGGCCAACGGCGATGTGTACCGCACCGGCATGGGCGGCGTGAAAGGCGACAACGCCTGGCAGGTATTCAAGTGGGGCTATGGGCCGACCCTGGACGGTATGTTCACCCAGGCCAACTACGGTATCTGCACGAAGATGGGCTTCTGGCTGATGCCAAAACCTCCGGTATTCAAACCCTTCGAGATCAAGTTCGAGAACGAATCGGACATTGCCGAGATCGTCGAATTCATCCGTCCACTGCGCATCGCCCAGGTCATTCCCAATTCGGTGGTTATCGCTGGTGTGCTCTGGGAAGCCTCCACCTGCAACACCCGCCGCTCCGACTACACCAGCGAGCCGGGCGCGACGTCCGACGCGATCCTCAAGCAGATCCAGAAAGACAAGAACCTGGGCGCCTGGAACGTCTACGCCGCGCTGTACGGCACCCAGGAGCAGGTCGACGTCAACTGGAACATCGTCACCGCAGCCCTGAAGCAACTGGGCAAGGGCCGGATCGTCACCCAGGAAGAGGCCGGTGACACCCAGCCGTTCAAGTACCGCGCCCAGTTGATGTCCGGCGTACCTAACTTGCAGGAGTTCGGCCTGTACAACTGGCGTGGCGGCGGTGGCTCGATGTGGTTCGCACCGGTGAGCCAGGCCCGGGGCAGCGAGTGCGACAAACAGCAGGCCTTGGCCAGGAAAATCCTCAACAAGCACGGCCTGGACTATGTCGGTGAGTTCATCGTCGGCTGGCGCGACATGCACCACGTGATCGATGTGTTGTATGACCGCACCAACCCCGAAGAGACCCAGCGCGCCAACGCCTGCTTTGCCGAACTGCTGGATGTGTTCGAGAAGGAAGGCTACGCCGTATACCGCGTCAACACCGCCTTCCAGGAGCGGGTTGCGCAGAGCTACGGCCCGGTCAAGCGCAAGCTTGAACATGCGATCAAGCGTGCGCTGGACCCGAACAACATCCTGGCACCGGGCAAGTCGGGCATCGACCTCGCCAACTCATTCTGATTGCGCTTCAGGCTCCGCCAGGACTGTCCTGGCGGGGCTTTTTATTGGTAGGGAACACAATGACGTACACACAATTTCTGGCTGCCGGCGCTCTGCTGCTGGCCGCTCCCCTGGCGCTGGCCCAAGGCGACGTCAAACAGGGCCAAGCCCTTTTCAGCACCCAATGCGGCTTCTGTCACAGCCTAGACGCGGGCAAGAACCTGATGGGGCCGAGTCTGCACGGCGTGTTCGATCGCGCCAGTGCCCAGGCTCCGGCCTTTACCTATTCCGCCGCCCTGCAAGGCGCCAGGTTGAAGTGGGACGACGCCAATCTGGAGCAGTGGCTGACAAACCCTGCCAGCCTGGTGCCGGGCAACATGATGATGTTTGCGGGGCAGGCCGATGCGCAAAGTCGTCAGCATCTCATTGCTTATCTGAAGAGTTTGAAATAAGCACATGCGAGTGAGGAAGTCGCGATCTTTTTCGGTTGCAGTCATGACTTTCTCGTGGCGAAAAAAGTCGGCAAATGGCCGGCGCGTCGTGTTTTAGAGATCGAGCCGGTGAGGAGGTGGTCAATCCGTCGGGGATCGGACAGAATGTCAGTCTTTCCTAAACATCACGATCAACCCAAGCACGGACGCCTAAATATGAAGCTCGCGAGCATTTTAATCATTTCGACTTTGTTAACAGGTTGCGGGACTGTCAACACTGTCTTCAGAGATGACATGGTCGCGAGCAACAAGCTCGCCCGATGGCACTCACATTGCGACTCAATTCCACGAATTTATAGCGGCGCCGCACTGAATTACTGCACGCTGGATGCAGAGCCCCGTCATTCTTCCGGCTTTGATGGCCACCCTGCGGCGTCATTAATACTTTTCGATCTAGCCCTTTCTGGTGTGGCCGACACGGTCGTGCTGCCATACACGATCTATCTGCAGAACAAACGCGGAGACATTCCGAAGGCGCGCTTCGAGTGACGCCCTCGTTGTGAGCCGCTGGCGGCAGCTTAAACCTGGATCAGAACTCTCGCCTGCTGCGAATCAATAGTCGGTATCAGCCCCGAGCCCTGTTGATGTGAGAGCCAGGCCCGAGTCAACTTCACGTCGAATCGCCAGCCATGGGTTTCCATCCACTCAAGCGCTGTATGAGTAATTCGATAGTGTCCGCACTTGGCGCAGGCTCTTTCCTGGTAATCATCACCCACATCGACGTTCGAAGCAGGCTCATCGCAAATCAGGCACTCCATATCTACCTCCATTGGCTCAACACCTAACTGTAGACGATTCCCCCCCTCCACCGCCGAGGCTTGACCCCGTCTTTCGCCAAACCGCCGCAGCAGCATGAAGCTCTAAACGTCGATCAAGCGAGCCACCTGGTGCGAATCGATGGTTGGAATCATTCCAGAAGCTTGTTGATCCGCGATCCACTTGCGAGTCAGTGCTACGTCGAAGCGCCAGCCATGGGCTTTGATTAAAACAAGTGCTGCAGCGGTGATCCGATAGTGTCCGCACTTTTGGCACACCCTTTCCAGATAATCAGCATCTACATCAATTGCCACTGCGGGGTCGTTGCAAATCAGGCAAGTCATGAACTTCCCCCTTTTCTGGCTGATTGCTCAACTGTAGCTGATACCAACAGTCCCTCCACTGAACAGGAAGGCGGCCAGCATCTCCACGAACCGCAAAAAACGTGGCCCGTGTAAGCGGGTTCAGGCCCACTCCGCCCGAGTGGCCAGCCCGAACAATTCACGCAGGCCATTGATGCCCAGCTTGCGGTACAGGCGCTTGGCATAGGTCGCGGCGCTGACGGGACGAACACCCAGTTGTTCGGCGATGTCTTCCACAGCCAGACCGCTCAACATCAGGCGCAGCAACTCCTGCTCACGAACGGTCAGCTCCACGTGCTGCTGCCTGATCACCCGCTCGGCCAACAACAGGGGCATCTCGTTGGCCTGCAAGTAAGCGTGGTAATGCAGGCGCACGGACTGAATCAGTAGCGGTGCGATGGTTTCCAGGTAGTCCATTTCCCGTTCCGAAAAACGTCCATGCTCACGGCCACGGTAGAAGTTCACCGACAGCCAGCGGTTGCTTTCGCAGTGCGTCAGCAAGGCCATCCGCTCGGAAATCTGCGGCTGCTCGTAACAGATGCGCCGGTACTCGCCATGGGTGATGTCATCGATGGACTGGCGCTGCACGATGGTGCTGTGCCCGCCGGTGCTCTGGCTCATGGCCAGCTGGTTGCCATCCTGGCCAAAGAAGCGCTGCACATACTTGTTGGAAATCACCGGCAGCGACACCTCCCGCGCCCGATCCGCGAACGAGAACACCTGGGGGTTACGGCGCTTGGGATAAGCGAAGATGGTGCACTGGGCCAACGGTACAGCGGGGCCGATGACCTGCAGCAGATCCGCCGCCAGGAATCGGCTGCGGTTGAGGCCAATCCTGGCGAGCAGATTGGCGGTGTGGCCAATATTGAGGCTGTGTTCACTGCTGCCGGGGCGTAAGGGCCAGTACTGCATGACGAATACTCTCTGAGTGTCGGGCACAGGTTTTGTCGTGATTGCCAAAAGCTCGTGCCCGGTACTTTATCACCCTTCAGCGTTCAGACCCTGGTGCCTCTGGCTTAGCAATGGGCAGACGCAAAGCCAGCAGCGCCCCGAGGATCATCAGGATGGCCGCATAGGCAAAGCCTGAGCCGAAGCTCTGGGTCAAGTCTTTCAACCAGCCCACCACCAGCGGATTGACCGCCGAGCCAATATTGCCCACGGCATTGATGACGGCGATGCCCACGGCACGGGCACGGAAACTCAGCGCCTGGTCGGGCGTGGTCCAGAATATCGACATGGCGCTGTAGGAGCCACTGGCGGCCATGCACACCCCCAGCAGCTGCAAGGGCGCTGCGCTCGACAGCGCCGTGAGTATCCAGCCGGCCCCGGCCAGCAGCATGGGCAGCACCAGATGCCAGCGTCGCTCACGGGTACGGTCCGAATGCAGGCCCCAGACGATCATCAGGATGATGGTGCAGACTTGCGGGATCGCCGCCAGAAAGCCAATCAGCTCGTTGCTGTTGGCGGTGTTGAAGCTTTTTACGATCAACGGCGTCCATACCGCAATCATTGCCAGGGTGTTGACCAGGCAAAAATAGACCAGGCAGAACAGCAGGATTGGCGGTGAGACCAGTTCGGCCCACACACTACGAGCATCTCCCGAGACGGCGGCCGGTGCAGCGGCACGATCCGCCTCCAGTGCGTTGTGCAGCAGTTGCCGTTCTTCGCTGTCGAGCCACTTCGCCTGTTGCGGACGGTCATCCAGGTAACTGAACACCACGCATCCCATCAGCACCGAGGGCAGGCCTTCGAGCAGAAACAGCCATTGCCAGCCCTTCAACCCCCACGTGCCATCCAAGCCCAGGATCAGCCCCGACAATGCCGCGCTGAAACCCGCGGTAAACGGCATCGCGATCATGAACAGCGCATTGGCGCGGGCCCGATAGGCGGCGGGAAACCAGAAGGTCAGGTACAGCAACACGCCAGGCAGGAAACCCGCTTCGGTCACCCCGACCAGAATGCGCAGCAGGTAGAGCGAGGTGGCGTCCGTGGCGAACAAGGTGCATGTGGACGCCAGCCCCCAGGCAATCATCAGGCTGCCGATCCAGCGGCGCGCACCGATGCGCGCCAGGGCGATGTTGCTGGGGATGCCACAGGCAATGTAAGCGATGTAGAAGAAGGTGGAGGCCAGGCCGAATTGCGTGCCACTCAGGCCCAGGTCGCCCATCATGGTCAGGCCGGCGAAACCGATGTTGATGCGATCCAGAAACGACAGCACGAAGCAGACGAACAAAAAGCCGATCAGTCTTTTCGAGACCTTTTTACAGACCTGCTGGTAGCGGTCTTGAGCACTCGCCACCGCCGAGGGGGTCGCGCTGACACTATGACTGCGAGTCATTGGGGGACTTCCCGATTATTGTTATAGGAAGGCTCGCCGGCTTGAACAGACAAGCCGGCGGCAATTGCACGGATGCAGGGGTGCTGACTACAGGTCCTGCAACGCCGTGCGAGTCAACGCCAGGAATTGCTCGGCATCCCCGAGTGCGTGGGCACTCAGCAGCGCCAGTTTCACCAGGAACATTTCACGCTTGCCCTCAGCGGCTTGATCAAGGGCATCGGCGAGCTGGTCGTAGATGTTTTCAATGTCGGTCATGCTCAGTTGCTTGTGTTCCATGCTCTTGTCCTCACTCATTGCCCAAGGCCGTTTCAATTGCCTCGCGCAGGGCCTGGCCGTTGAGTTGATGCCAGCGGGCGCAAACGTGTTGATCCGGACGCACCAGATACGCACTGCCCGCCATCGCGCCATATTTGTTGCGCAGGTGCGCGCTGTGATCGTCGATCAGCCCGTCCGCCCCACGGATCCCGGTTTGCCGATTGCCGGCAACGGCCAGTATTTGCAGCGGTACACCTTGCTCGCGCAGCGATTGCGCCTGGGCCTGGATATCGCTCGGTATCTCAGTGGCATCGGTGAAGTACAACAGGTAGAACGACGCGCCCAGCCTGTCGAACAGGAACTGGTCATCACCGAGCCGAATATTCAACAGCGGTGCGCCCTGGTGGGGACCGCCTGTGTAGCGGTCGTTGTCGTCGACCTTGCAGTTGAGCGCCGAATCAACGTAGTCATGGGGCCGCGAGGTACGCCAGTGATACAGCGGGCGGACGAATTCCTGCGTCAGCGACAGTGACAGCACCGCGTCCCGGACGAGGCAATGGCCCGGGGTTGGCGGGGTCATGAAACGCGTGCTTTTCCCTGCTTCGGCGATGATCTCGCGCGCGGCCCCTACCCGCTCCGCGCTATAGGAAGCGAGCAGGCCTGGGCCAGCCACGCCCTTGATGGTCAGTGCCAGTTTCCAGCCCAGGTCGTGGCAGTCCTGGAAACCGGTGTTGGCACCGCGAACACCAAAGATGGGCAGCAGGTGCGCTGCATCGCCGGTGAAGATCACGCGATCATGGATGTACTCGGGCAGGGTCAGGGCCCGCGCCGAATACACCGAGCACCAGTCCATTTCCCATTGCGGGTCTTGCACCCCGACGATGCCCAGCTGTGCATTGATGCGCTCACGCAGGGAGTCGGCGGACAAGGCCTGCTCCGGCGTTTCGTCGCGCGGCAACTGATAGTCGATGCGCCAGATATTGCCCGGCTCGCGGTGCATGAGCACGGTATTGCCGGGGTTCCAGTGCGGGTCGAAATAGGCCAGGCGTTCGGTGGGCAGATCGAGGTCGATCTTGATATCGGCAATCACGAAGCGCCCTTCATAGGACGCCCCTTCGAGTTGCAGGCCGAGCAGACTGCGAATGGCCGAGCGCGCACCATCGGCGGCAATCACCCAGTTGGCTTCCAGTACGTATTCACCGGCCGGCGTATCGATGTCCAGGGTCGCGTAGCCCTCGGCCTGAAGCAGCGCATTGACCTTGTTGCCCCAGCGCAATTCGATCAGAGGGTTGGCTTGACAGGCGTCGACCAGAAACTGCTCCAGGCAAGGCTGTTGCAGGTTGGTCATCGGTGGGAAGCGGTCGTCCGGATCCTGTGGCGCCTCCATGCGAAACACCCGCTGGTTGCGGTAGAACGAGTTTCCGAAGCGCCAGCCCAATCCCGCTGCCGTGACACGATCGGCGACACCGACCTGCTGCAGGATTTCCAGGGAACGGCGAGTGAACACAATGGCGCGGCTGCCTTCGCTGACCTGACGCTCAGACTCCAGCACGATCGACGGGATGCCGTATCGCGCCAGGTCCAGGGCCGTGGTCAGGCCGATGGGCCCGGCACCGACAATGACCACGGGGCGGCGTTCGACCCCGTCGGCATTTACGCTGGCGGTGTGGGCAGGGAAAACCTGGTAATCGAAATATATTGAGCGGCGAGGCTCGGCGAGTGGTGTGTGCATCGCAATGCATCTCCGGGTTTTTATGTTTATTGGCGTGAGCCGGTTCGCAATTGCAGAGGACTTTAAGGGGTGTGGCGCCAAAGACATGTCCCCTTGAGGAGACAACTTTTCGCCAGGGCCCATTGTGGCCAACACTTCGCGCCCCCGCGGTCGAATCGAGCAGTGAAATCTGCCGCCCATGCGTCACTCGAGTGATTGAGCGCGCCGCGCATCGGATATGATCCCAACCATTCCCACCAATGGAGGTGACATTCGATGCCCCTGACCGTAGATCAACTCGCTGAGTATCAAGCCTTTGCCGAACAACTGGCCGATGCCGCCGCGTTGGCCATTGCCCCCTATTTCCGCGCATCGCTGGAAGTCGAGGACAAGGGCGGTCGGCGGTTCGACCCGGTGACTGTCGCCGACAAGGCCGCCGAGCGGGCCATGCGCGAGTTGATCCGCAGCCATTACCCCACCCACGGCATTCTCGGCGAAGAAGAAGCGGCCACCCTTGGCAGCAGCGAACTGACCTGGGTGCTGGACCCCATCGACGGCACTCGCGCCTTCATCACCGGCTTGCCGCTGTGGGGAACACTGATTGCCCTCAACGATGGCCAACGCCCGGTGCTGGGGGTGATGAACCAGCCCTTCACGGGGGAGCGCTACATCGGCACGCCGGAGGGCGCATGGCGCAATGGCACACCGCTCAAGACCCGACCTTGCACCGGACTCTCCTCGGCCAGGTTGATGTGCACCACGCCCGACATGTTCGATATTCCTGAGCAGCGCAAGGCTTTCGAGGTCGTGGCGTCTCAGGCGCAACTGCTGCGTTACGGCGGCGATTGTTATGCCTACTGCATGCTGGCCTCGGGGTTCGTGGATGTGATCGTCGAAGCCAGCTTGCAACCTTACGACGTACAGGCGCTGATCCCGATCATCGAAGGTGCGGGTGGCGTGATGACCTCCTGGGACGGCGGGCCCGCCCACAATGGCGGTGCCGTGGTGGCCTGCGGCGATCGCGCCCTGCATGCGCAATTGATCGAATTGTTGCGCCACGCCGGGTAACTGAGGGATGCCCCTTGCGTCACCTGTTCAGGGTACGGCGAGGGGCTGAAAGGCATGTAAAACTGATCCGCGGGTTTTGTTGGCGCGGTCGATGCCGTTAATTCCAGCCGCCACCCAACACCTTGTACAAGTTCACCCGGTTGCTTTGCTCGGCCAGACGCAGGGTGATCAGGTCCTGCTGCGCGCTGTAGAGCGAACGCTGGGCATCCAGGGCTTCGAGGTAACTTTGCGAGCCGCCGCGGTAAAGCGCGTCGGCCAGTTCGAAGCTTTTGCGGCTGGCGTCGGTCAGCGCTTGCTGGGCCGCCAGGCGTTGATCCAGGGTGCTGCGCACCGCCAAGGCATCCGCCACCTCCTTGAACGCCGTCTGCAGGGTTTGCTGGTAGGTTTGTACCTGAATCTCGTGTTCGACCTTGGCCGCGTCCAGTGTCGCGCGGTTACTGCCGGCATCGAAGATCGGCAGGCTGACGCTCGGGGCAAACGTCCACGCGCCGCTGCCGGACTTGAACAGACCGGACAAGGCCGAACTCGCGGAACCGGCATTCGCCGTCAGGCTGATGCTGGGAAAGAATGCCGCGCGGGCCGCACCAATGTCGATATTGGCCGACTTGAGCGTGTGTTCGACCGCCAGCACATCCGGACGGCGCTGCAACAGGCTGGATGGCAGCTCAGCCGGTACCTCAACCAACAGCGCGGCTGATTGCAGGCGCGTGCCGGGTAGCAGATCCTCGGGAATGTCGCTGCCGACCAGCAGGCGCAAGGCATTGCGGTCCTGGAGAATCTGGCTTGCAAAGACCGCCACGTCGCCCCGTGCCGACTCCACGGTGGTTTGCGCCTGCGCCAGGGCCAGGCCGGAAGAGCCGCCCAACGCGTGGCTGCGCTGGGTCAACTCGTAGGTCGCCTGCTGACTGCGCAACGTCTCCTCGGCCAGCTGCAACAGTTCGTTGTCCGCCGCCAGGGTCAGCCACGCCGTGGCCACTTCGGCCACCAGGCTGATCTGTGTGCTGCGCCGGGTTTCGGTCAGCGCCAGATAGGCTTCCAGCGCTTCGTCCTGAAGGTTCTGTACCCGCCCGAACACATCCACCTCATAACTGCTCAGCCCCAGTTGCGCGCTGTAGTCATGACTGCTGGCCGCCGTGCCGCTGCTGGACAAGGAACCCGGTGTACGGCTGTGAGTGCCGCTGACGCCCGCATCGATAGAGGGCCAGGCTGCGGCTCGCTGGATGCGGTACTGCGCTTGGGCCTTTTCGATGTTCAGACTGGCCAGGCGCAAGTCGCGATTGTTGGCCAGCGCCAGGGACTGCAAGCGCGCCAGACGGCTGTCGGTGAAGAACTGCTGCCACTCGATGTCGGCGGCCACCTGGCCCTTGGGGGTGCTGGCAACCGGCAGCCATTGCTCGGCGACAGGCGCTTCAGGGCGCTCATACCGAGGCGCCAGATTGACGCAGCCGCCGAGCGCGAGAACGGCCAGCAGCGGCCAGTGAAACTTGATCATGCGTCACCTGCCTGGGCGGATTGGACGGAGGTCGAAACCGTGGAAACGCGGCCGAAACGGCGGCGGATCAACACGAAGAACAGCGGTACGAAGAAGATCCCCAGTACCGTGGCGCTGAACATGCCGCCCAGCACGCCGGTACCAATGGCTTGGCGTCCGGCGGAACCGGCGCCGGAACTCAATGCCAGTGGCAGCACGCCGAACATGAAGGCCAGGGATGTCATGAGAATGGGCCGTAATCGTTGGCGCACGGCAATCAACGTCGCCTCCCGTAGGCTGTTGCCCTGCTCTTGCAGATGCTTGGCGAATTCGACGATCAGAATCGCGTTCTTGGCCGCCAGCCCCACGGTGGTCAACAGTCCCACCTGGAAGTACACGTCATTGCTCAAGCCCGTGAACCGTGTCGCCAACACCGCGCCCACCACACCCAAGGGCACCACCAGCATCACCGAGAACGGCACCGACCAACTCTCGTAAAGGGCGGCCAGGCACAGAAACACGAACAGCACCGAAATCCCGTACAGCAGCGGTGCCTGGGAACCGGACAGGCGCAGTTGATACGACTGCCCGGTCCACTCATAACCGATGCCTTCGGGCAATTGCCCGATGATCGCCTCCACCGCGTCCATCGCCGCGCCGGAACTCACGCCCGGCGCCGGATCGCCAACAACCTCCAGGGAAGCGCTGCCGTTATAGCGCTCCAGCAACGGCGAGCCATAACTCCACGAGCTGCTGGCGAAGGAGGAAAACGGCACCATCTCATCGTTGCTGTTGCGCACGAACCAATGATCCAGGTCCGCGGCCTGCATGCGCGCTGACGCCTGGCCCTGGACATAAACCTTCTTGACCCGCCCCTGGTTGAGGAAGTCGTTGACGTAGCTGCCGCCCAGGGCCGTCGACAAGGTGGCGTTGATATCACTGGTGCTCAGGCTCAGGGCGCCGGCCTTGCGATCATCGATATGGACCTTGAGCTGAGGTGTGTCGTCCAGACCGTTACTGCGCACACCCTGCAGTCGCGGGTCTTTTTTCGCCAGGTCGATGAACTGCTCGCGAGCCGCTACCAGGGCGTCGTGCCCCAGGCCGCCAAGATCCTTGAGTTGCAGGTCGAAACCGGAACTCTGCCCCAGGCCGCGCACGGCCGGCGGCTGCATGACAAATACGTTGGCATCGCCAATGCCCGCCAGCGCCTGGGTCGCGCGCCGGGCGATGGACGCCGAATCCTGCCCGGCCCCCGACCGCTCGCTCCAGTCCTTGAGCCGGACAAAGGCACGTGCGGTGTTCTGGCTGTTGCCGCCCATGCCCAGGCCGGTGATGCTGATCAGCGCCTCAACTTCAGGTTGTTCGAGCATGTAGCGCTCGAACTGCTGCATCACCGCTTGAGTGCGACTGTCGGTGGCGCCTACCGGCAGTTGCACCTGAGCCATGAGAATGCCCTGGTCTTCGTCCGGCACGAACGAGGTCGGCAGGCTGGCGTACCCCGCCGCCATGGCCAACACCACCAGCCCATACACCAGCAGGCTGCGGCGCCCGCGCTGCAAAATACCACCCACCAGACCTCGATAGGCCTCAGCGCTGCGTTCGAAGGTGCGATTGAACCAGGCGAAAAAACCGCCTTGGGCACCATGGCCCTGGGCGTCGGCGGGCTTGAGCAAGGTCGCGCACAAGGCCGGCGTCAGCGTCATCGCCACCAACACCGAGAGCACCATGGCGGAAACGATGGTCACCGAGAACTGCCGGTAGATAATCCCCGTGGAGCCACCAAAAAACGCCATGGGAATGAACACGGCGCTCAGCACCAGGGCGATGCCGATCAGGGCGCTGGTGATTTCATCCATCGATTGGCGCGTGGCGGCCAGGGCACCAAGCCCCTGCTCGCCCATGACCCGCTCGACGTTCTCCACCACCACGATCGCGTCGTCCACCAACAGGCCGATGGCCAGGACCATGGCGAACATGGTCAGCGTGTTGATCGAATAACCCAACAGCGCCAACACGCCGAACGTGCCCAACAGCACCACCGGCACCGTGATCGCAGGGATCAGGGTGGCGCGCAGGTTCTGCAGGAACAGGAACATGATCAACACCACCAGGACAATGGCTTCGCCCAGGGATTTGACCACCTCCTCGATGGACAGGCTGACAAAGGGCGTCGTGTCATAGGCAATGACGTTTTTCAGCTGCATTTGCGTCGGGTAGAACGGCTCCAGTTCCTTGAGCTTGGCCTTCACCGCCTCACCGACGCTCAGGGCATTGGCGCCCGCGGCCAACTGCACGCCCATGGCGGCAGCGGGCTTGCCATTGAGCGCGGAATTCACGTCATAGCTTTCACTGCCAAGCTCGACCTGCGCGACATCCCCCAGCAACACCACGGCACCGTCACTTGAGGACTTGACCACGACGTTGCGAAACTCTTCGGCGGTTTGCAGTTTGCTGCGAGCACTGATCGTGGCATTCAACTGCTGCCCCTTCACCGCTGGCAAGGCGCCGAGTTGACCGGCGGACACTTCAGTGTTTTGCGCCTCGAGGGCGGCGCTGATATCGGAGGGCATCAGTGCGTATTTTTCCAGCAGGGACGGGTCCAGCCATATGCGCATGGCATATCCCGAACCCAGCGTCTGCACATCGCCTACACCGTCGATGCGGCTGATGGAATCGAGCAAGGTGCTGGAGATGTAATCGCCGATCTGGGTGCCAGTCACGGATTCGTTATCGGAGGCCAGCGCGGCAATCATCAGGAAATCCGAGCCACCCTTGGTGACCGTCAGGCCTTCACTTTGCACAGACTGCGGCAGTCTCGACTCGACTTGCTGCAGCTTGTTCTGCACCTGCATCTGCGCGACGTCAGGATCGGTGCCGGCGTCAAACGTCAGGTTGATTTCGGCACTGCCTGCCGAGCTGCTGGAGGCCGACATGTAGGTCAGGTTGTCCAGCCCCGTCATCTGCTGCTCGATCACCTGGGTCACCGAATCCTCCACGGTCTTGGCCGACGCACCGGTGTAAGTCGCGGAAATCCGCACCGTCGGTGGCGCGATATCCGGGTATTGCTCCAGCGGTAAGCGGCTGATGGACAACGCCCCGGCGAGCATGATGACGATGGCGATAACCCAGGCAAAAATCGGTCGATCAATGAAGAAGCGCGCCATGATCAACCCTCCTGCGCAATGGCCGTCGGGGCGGCTTGCAGTGCCCGCCCACGGGTGCCGGTGTTCTGCGCCAACACCTCGGCGCCTACCCGGACTTTCTGCCCTCCTTCGACGATCACCTGCTCACCTGCCTTGAGGCCGGCGGTGACCCACCATTGATTACCGACGGCACGATCGATGGTCAGTACGCGCTGCTCCACCTTGCCGTTGACCACCAGCAACACCGAGGTCACACCGCTGGCGTCGCGGCTCACGGCCTGCTGCGGAATCAGGATCGCCTGGTCATTCCAGGCCTGCTCCAGTACCGCCCGCACATACATGCCCGGCAGCAACAGATGCTCCGGATTGTCGAACTCGGCACGCAGGGTCACGGTGCCGGTGCCCTGGTTGACGCTGACCCCGCTGAATTTCAAGCGGCCTTCGTGGTTGTAGGTGCTGCCATCGTCAAGCTTCAGGCTGATCCGCGCTTCGCCCTCAGCGTTGCCTTGCAACGCACCGCTGGCCAGATCGCGCTTGAGACGCAACAGTTCGCTGGTCGATTGCGTGACATCCACGTAGATCGGGTCCAACTGCTGCACGGTGGTCAGCGCGCTGTCCTGATTGGCCACGACCAGTGCGCCAGGGGTGACGGTCGACGTTTCGATGCGCCCGCCGACGGGCGAACTGATGCGGGTGTACGCCAGGTTGATGCGCGCGGTATCCGCTCCGGCCTGTGCCACTTGCAGTTCCGCCTGGGCGGTCAGCAGGCTGGCCTGGGCATCCTCGTTGTCTTGCTGACTGATGGCATCGATCTTCGCCAGTTGGGCATTACGCCTGGCGGTGGCCTGGGCGGATTTCAGCGTGGCGCGCGCTTTTGCCACGCTCGCCTGGGCTTCAGCCAATGCGGCTTTGTATGGCGCCGCATCCAATTGATACAGCGCCTGCCCGGCCTTGACGTCGGCGCCTTCGACAAACAAGCGCTGCTGGACGATACCGCCGACCTGAGGACGGATCTCGGCGACCGTGAACGCTTGGGTGCGCCCGGCCAGCTCAGTCGTCAGCGCCTGGCTCTGAGGTTGCACGACCATCACCGACACCTTGGGCACGACTGCGACCGGCGTGGCGTCGCCGGCCGAGCAACCGCTCAGCACGAACAAAATGATCAGGGAAAGGACAACGGCGGCGGTTACCAGGGATTTGGCGAAAAGTTTGGTCGACATATCTGCCTCTGCAAGACGGGGTGGCTTGAGCCATGCGCCATACTGCGAGGCAAATGTGCAGGAAAATTGAAGATTGCCCGCCGAGCTTGAATCTTCGTCGCGTCAGGGCCTAAATGACCGGGCCATCCACCGACCTGCCCGAGCCCATGAAACTGAGCATCTCCACCAAGCTGTTTGTAGCCGTACTGGCCAGCGTGCTGTTCGTCATCCTGAGCATGGGCCTGGCCACAAGCTGGAGCTTTGGCCGTGGTTTTCTCGGCTACCTCAATGAACAGGCCCTGGAGCGCATGGCCCCGGTCCTGCCTCGCTTGGCCAGTGCCTACGAGCGCGAGGGCAGTTGGGAATTCCTGCGGCACCAGCCCGATCGCTGGTTCGACATCATGCGGCCGGAGCCCAGGGACGAAGAGGTGTTCCACGAACTGAGGATTCCTTCATCCTCCGATCTGACGGGCGCATTGTTCCGCATTGCCCTGCTGGATCAGCAAAAAAAACGCGTGACCGGCTACCCCGCGATCGGTGATGACGCCCTGCTGCGCCCGATCGAAGTGGCCGGCAAAACCGTCGGCTGGCTGGCCGTAACCCCCTTCCAGAGCGTAACGGAAGCAGGCGGCGAACGGTTTCAGCAGTATCAACTGCGGGCCAGCCTGGGGATGGGTGTGCTCTCGTTAATGTTGGCGATGCTGATCGCCTGGTGGATCGCCCGCACCCTGCTTGATCCGGTCAAAAGGGTGGCCGCGGCGACTCATCGACTGGCCGCCGGGGAATACAGCAATCGAGTGACCGTGTCGTCCAGCGACGAAGTGGGCCAACTGGCGCGCGACTTCAACCAGCTTGCCTACACGCTGGAGCGCAACGAACAGATGCGCCGGGAATTCATGGCCGATGTCTCCCACGAACTGCGCACCCCGCTGTCCGTGTTGCGCGGTGAACTGGAGGCCATCGAGGACGGCGTACGCACCCTCGATCAAGCCTCCATGAAGTCGCTGCAGGGTGAAGTCGGTATGCTCAGTAAACTGGTGGACGACCTGTACGAGCTGTCGTTGGCGGACGTCGGTGCCCTGAACTATCGCAAGAGCGAATGCGTGCTCAACGACTTGCTGGCAAACAGCGCGGCCATGTTTCAGGAACGCTGCAACGCTGCGCAGCTGCGCCTGGAGCTGGACCTGCCGGCGCAACCGCTGCGGTTGGAGGCCGATCCCAAGCGCCTGCAACAACTGTTTGGCAACCTGCTGGAGAACGCTGTGCGGTATACCGACCCGGGCGGCGTATTGCGCATCAGCGCCGCAATCGAGGGCGACGACGTGCGCATCGAGTTCCTCGATTCCGGCCCCGGGGTTGAAGCGCAACAATTGCCCCGGCTGTTTGAGCGCTTCTACCGCGGCGAAGCCTCGCGCAATCGTGCCAGCGGCGGCGCCGGCCTTGGCTTGGCAATCTGTCATAGCATCGCCCTGGCCCACGGCGGCAGCTTGACGGCCGATCACTCGCCCCTGGGTGGCCTCTGGCTGACCCTGCGCCTGCCACGGAATGCCTGAACCATGGTCAACGACACGCCGATTCTCATCGTTGAAGATGAACCCAAACTGGCCGCGCTGATGCGCGACTACCTGAGCGCTGCCGGTTACCCGACCCAGTGTCTGGATAACGGGTTGGACGTGGTGCCGGTGGTGCGTGCCGCTGAGCCCCGACTGATTTTGCTCGACCTGATGCTGCCCGGACGTGATGGCCTGCAAGTGTGCAAAGAACTGCGCAGCTTCAGTGCGGTGCCTATCATCATGATCACCGCCCGGGTCGAGGAAGTGGATCGCCTGCTCGGACTGGACCTGGGTGCCGACGACTACATCTGCAAACCTTTCAGCCCGCGTGAAGTGGTCGCCCGGGTCAAGGCCATCCTGCGACGCAGCCCGCACCTTCTGGCGTCTGCGCCATCACGCCTGCAGATTGATGAAGAGCAGTACAAGGCCGTCCTCGACGGTATCGCACTGGACCTGACGCCTCTGGAACTGCGATTGCTCAGCACCCTCGCCCGCTCGCCAGGGCGCGTGTTTTCCCGGGATCAGTTGCTCGACAAGATCTACTCCGATCATCGAGTGGTGACCGATCGCACGGTCGACAGCCATATTCGCAATCTGCGGCGCAAGCTCGAACAGGCCTGCCCGGGGGAGAATCCCATCGAGTCGTTGTATGGCGTGGGCTACCGGTTTCAGCTCGTTACTGATCCGCCGCATAGATGATGGTTTGCGCGCTGTCCGACGCAGCAGGCGGGCGGGTGAAGTAGGTGTCGCCTTCGTCCGTCTGGATCTCGTAATGCGCCTTGTTGGCGACGCGATCCGACACACCGAGGTGCTTGATGATTTTCAGCACCCGCTGGAACTTCACGCCCTGGGTGCCGTTCTGGGCCGGCCCGGTGAGCACATTGACCTTTTGAAACCAGCCGGCATTTTTTTTGTTCGACACCAGCGTGCTGCTCAACGCCTCGAAACGCTCCAGGCGGGTAAAGCCCCAGAGCGTCTGTTCCTCCACCGCGTTGCCCGGCGTGGCAGAGCCGGTAAACACGAACAGGTTGATGGCCGGGTTGTCTTCGCAAAAAAAGTCATAGGGCACTAGCCCGTCGACCATTTTCTTGCCGGACACGAATCCCTTTTTATGAACCAGAAACATCACCACCTCCGCTCAATGACTTCACTAGCACATCAGCAAACGCTGAGTAAGTTTGAGCGGGAAGTCTACTGAGGTGATGCGTTCAGGGCCGTCAAGCCAATGTAATTTCGTGTAAAGACCAGACCAGGCCCGGCAGGTTGATTTCCACGGTCAGGCCCCCGGCTGGCTCGTTACGCGCGCTGATCGTGCCACCATGCATTTCCACGGCTCTTGCGGCGATCGCCAGGCCCAGTCCGAAACCGGCACACGCTTCGTTCACACCGCGCTCGAACGGATGAAAAATGCTCTGCAGCCGTTCGCTTACAACACCCGGCCCCTGATCGGTAATCCGGACCCTCAGGCATTGGGTGTCGGGATTGACCTCGGCCGACACGACAACCGTCGTGCCCGGCCGGGTATAGCGCACGGCGTTTCGGATGACGTTTTCGAAACACCGGTACAGCAGCTCGCCGCTGACGCGACTGACAAAGGCTGGACACGCTTGCAGGCTGACCCGGCAGCCTTTCATGGCGGCCTCGAATTGAGCGTCCTCGACAATCCCCACCAGCAGTTCAATGATATCGAGTGGCTCGCGCTCGATACTGTCGGGGCGGCCCTGCACGCGTGCCAGGGTCAGCAATGCCTCGATCAAGGTGTCCATGCGCACCGACTCACGCTCGATGCGCCCCACCATTTCCTGGCGTGCCGGGTCTTGCTGTAGCAGCCCGATGGCCGCCTGCATGCGCGTCAAGGGTGAACGCAGTTCGTGAGAGATGTCGTGCAACAGGTGTTGCTGGGCCTGCACCAGCAGTTTCAGCTGATTGGCCATTCGGTCGCAGTCCTCGGCCAGATCGACGATTTCATCGCGGCGCCCGCCCATCATCGGCTTGACCCGGGTTTCGAAACGCCCCTGTGCCACGTCGCTCATCGCCCGCCGAAGATAGGCCAGCGGCCACGCCAGGTAGTAGGCCAGGTACCCGCTGAACAGGGCACTCATCAGCGTGCCGATGATCAACGGGATCGAGCGCCCGGGCCCTCTGTCACCGGCATTGCCGGGAGACTGTGAGGATCTGAGCGACAGCGCGACACCCTCCTTGCTGATGACCGATCGTTCATAGGCCGGATGGGGAACCGGCGATCCCGCCAGCAGTTGACCTGCGGGGTCATACACGCCAATCGCCTGGTCATCCGGGTGCTCCCACACCGTCAGCAACTGTCGGCCGGACTCGACGCCATATTGCTCAAGCAGCTGTTTTTCGCTGGCCAGGATCGCCTGCAGATGAGGATCCCCGGGGCCGAAATTTCCCAGCACCAGAATGCCCAGCCCGACCAAAAAAGTCAGGCTGGTAGCCAGCCAGAACGCCAGGAACAGTTTCCAGAACAGGCGACCCGGCTTCATCATTCGGCAATCAACAGGTAGCCGAGGCCACGTACGCTCTGGATCCAGGCCTTGGTGTCGGGGCGCGGGCCCAGCTTCTGGCGGATGCTGCTGATGTGCACGTCTATGCGCCGGTCGTAGCGGGTCAAGGGACAGCCCAGCGCATTGAGCGACAGATCCTGTTTGCTCACGACCTGCCCGGCGTTTCGCGCCAGTTCTTCAAGCAAGCTGAATTCGGTGGAGGTCACGCCCAGCTCGCTCCCCTGCCAAAGGGCCTGTCGCTTGCCGGGCCACAACACCAGCGGGCCGGTCCTGATCACTTCCGCGGTGGGCTGATCCGCCGGCTGCACCCTGCGCATGATCGCACGCAACCGCGCCACCAGTTCACCTGGCGAGCTGGGCTTGGGCACATAGTCATCGGCGCCCAGTTCCAGGCCGGTGATCTTGTCGATGTTGTCGCCACGGGCCGTCAGCAGCACCACCGGCACCTGGCTGACAGCCCGAATGCGCCTGAGTACCTCGATGCCCGACAGGCGTGGCAGCATCACGTCCAGCACCACGATGCTGTAGCGCCCGGAAAGCGCATGAATTTCACCCTCCTCGCCCGAGTGCACCGCCGTCGCCTCGAAGCCTTCACGCTCCAGGTACTGGCTGAGCATTCCAGTCAGTTCCTGGTCGTCGTCAACTAGCAATACGCAAATCATGGAGAGCTCTTGAGTGGGTATCGGCCCATTATCGCCCGCGCACCGAGCAGCGTCATGGCCTTACACAAACCTTTACCTAACTTGACACTTGGTTAACCGCACCAAACGCACCGAGCTTTTATGCTTGCGCTCCACCAGCCTGCCCGCCCAGCGGTACCTCGTCTTGTCTTGAGATATCCGCGCCCGCCTACGCTGCTAGTCGATGTGTCCTGGAAAAAGATCTTGATGAATTTTTCGCGTCTGCTCTGCTCGGTTGCCCTCTTGCTAAATGTCACACTTGCGCACGCCCAAGGCTTCAAAATCTCCGATATTCGCATCAACGGCCTGCAACGGGTCTCTGCTGGCAGCGTGTTCGGTGCATTGCCGTTGAACGTCGGGGATGACGCAGACAATCAGCGTTTGGTGGAGTCCACCCGGGCACTGTTCAAAACCGGTTTCTTCCAGGATATCCAGCTGGGCCGTGACGGTGATGTCCTGATCATCAGCGTGGTCGAACGTCCATCGGTCGCCAGTATCGAGATCGAGGGCAACAAGGCGATCTCCACCGAAGACCTGATGAAGGGCCTCAAGCAATCCGGCCTGGCCGAAGGCGAGATCTTCCAGCGCGCCACCCTCGAAGGCGTGCGTAACGAACTGCAGCGCCAGTACGTCGCCCAGGGCCGCTACTCGGCATCGGTCGACGCTGAGGTCATCGCACAACCGCGCAACCGTGTGGGCCTGAAAATCAACATAGATGAAGGCTCTGTCGCGACCATCCAGCACATCAACGTGGTGGGCAATACCGTCTTCAGCGACGAGCAATTGACCGATCAGTTCACCCTCAAGACCAGCAACTGGCTATCGTTCTTCAAGAACGACGACAAGTACGCCCGCGAAAAACTCTCCGGCGACCTGGAGCGCCTGCGCTCCTATTACCTGGACCGCGGCTACATCAACATGGACATCACCTCGACCCAGGTGTCGATCACACCGGACAAGAAACACATCTACATCACCGTCAACATCAACGAAGGCCATAAGTACAGGGTTGGTGAGATCAAGCTCAGCGGCGACCTGAAAGTCCCCGAAGAGCAGGTCAGGTCCCTGCTACTGGTGCAGAAAGGCCAGGTGTTCTCGCGCAAGCTGATGACCACCACGTCCGACCTGATCACCCGTCGCCTGGGTAACGACGGTTACACCTTCGCCAACGTCAACGGCGTGCCCCAGCCCCACGATGACGACCAAACGGTTGATATCACCTTCGCCGTCGATCCGGGCAAGCGTGCCTACGTCAACCGCATCAACTTCCGTGGCAACACCAAGACCGACGACAAGGTATTGCGCCGCGAGATGCGCCAGATGGAAGGTGGCTGGGCGTCGACTTACCTGATCGACCAGTCCAAGACCCGCCTGGAGCGCTTGGGTTTCTTCAAGGCAGTCAACGTCGAAACGCCGGCGGTGGCGGGTGTCGATGACCAGGTGGACGTGAACTACGGTGTTGAAGAACAGGCGTCCGGCTCGATCACCGCCAGCGTCGGTTTCGCCCAGAGCGCGGGCCTGATCCTCGGTGGTTCGATCACCCAGAGCAACTTCCTGGGGACCGGCAACTATGCCAGCGTCGGCCTTACCCGTTCGCAATACCAAAGCAAGTACAACTTCGGTTTTACCAACCCCTACTTCACGCCCGACGGGGTGAGTCTGGGCTACAACGTGTTCTACAGCGCGACCGATTACAGTGACTACTACAACAACGGCGTTTCGTACTACGCCATCAACAGCTATGGTGCCGGTACCACGTTCGGCTACCCCATCAATGAAACTTCACGGATGAGTTTCGGCCTGAGTGCGCAACATGACAGTCTCGAGCCAGGGACCTACAGCGCCGATGAGATCTACGACTTTATCGAACGTGAAGGCAAGCAATTCACCAACTTCAAGGCCAGCCTCGGCTGGTCGGAGTCGACCCTGAACCGCGGAATACTGGCCACCCGCGGGCATTCACAGAACCTGAATTTCATGGTGACGGTGCCCGGCAGTGACCTGAGCTTCTACAAGATCGATTACACCGGGCAGGCTTTCCTGCCCGTCAGCGAAGCCACCTCGCTGCGTTTCCATACCAAGCTCGGCTACGGCAACAGCTACGGCTTAACCGACGGCCTGCCTTTCTATGAAAACTACACCGCCGGTGGCGAGGGTTCGGTGCGCGGCTTTAAAAGCGGCACCCTTGGCCCGCGCAACACCCCGGCCACCGGTACCTATGCCAGTGCCGGGCAGGCGTATTACTCAGACCGGGACACCGACGCCCTGGGCGGCAACATTCTCATTACCGGCGGATTGGAATACCTGTTCCCGATGCCCTTCATCAAAGACAACAAATCCCTGCGCACCTCGGTGTTCTGGGACGTCGGCAGCGTCTATTCCAACAAGTGCTACCTGAGCACCACCCAGGGTTGCGACGGTGTCGATCTCGACCAGATGGCCAGTTCCGTTGGTATTGGCGTTACCTGGTACAGCCCGCTGGGTCCCTTGAGCGCCAACCTGGCGTTTCCGATTCGAACGCCCGAGAATGCCGACACGCAAGTGTTCCAGTTCTCCATGGGGCAAACCTTTTGACTCCATTCTTGCCCTGCGCCTCTGGCAATACAGATGTCCGCACGACAGGAGAAACGCCCTGCGATTTCAATACTCGATACTGACTCGGCTTCAGCACTCGAGCGATGAGATCGTTGTCGACTTAGCCTTTTTTGTCAGGCTGAGCAGGCCAGCCGCTGAAGAAAATGATAACTGCGGGTATGGATAGCCCAAGCAGATATTGGCCGGGACACACCACTAAGCCGACCGCCCAGGCACCGAGTAGTACAGCACCGACAACGCGTCGCTGCCGAGGCGTGAAACGTGAACGCAATAGTTGTAGTTTTTCGAGCAACGTCATTACCGCACTCCCTGTCTGGTATGCGGCAAATCATATCACCCCGTTTCAAATGCCGATCTGCTAAAGCCTTTGCTGCATCGAGGACCAATTCGATTCGGTTTCGCAATCGACTGGCGGTTTCGGGCTTTCATGTCCCTGATTCACCGTTGCAACGGCTTGCAGATGTCCCTCGCTATGCAGTTCAAGGTCACTGAACGCATCCTCTTCGACCTTGCCGCGCACCAACACAGCCCCTGTCCTGTCGTGAGATACAGCAGATTCTCCCTTGCCGACTTCAACAACGGCATATTTTGCCTGGGGTGTTTTGTTAGCTTATTCAGGTAACAGGGCCCTGGGAATATATGGATCGTCACAGCGCTGCTCTGAGTCGCAACCTCCCGGCTCTGCTGCTTGCAGCGCCTATCACCGCTCCAAGGAGCTAGCTGGATGACAACACAATCTTCGAATAGCTACCGCGTTGATCCGCAAAGGTCACAGCAGTTTTATATCAACGGTCGTTGGTCTGCTCCAGCAAGTCCTGCCAGTTTGCCGGTGATCAATCCGGCGAGTGAAACCGTTGTTGCAGAGGTAGCAAGCGGGACTGCCGCGGACGTTGATCGGGCAGTAGCTGCGGCGCGTGCAGCGCTTCCTGGCTGGTCTTCTTCCTCCACTGCGCAACGTGCGCTTGTGCTTGGAAAGATCCACGAGCTCATCCTTGAGCGAAAAGAAGCTCTTGCGCAGGCCCTCTCTCTGGAAATGGGCGCTGCCATCGGCTTCGCACGGGCTATGCAAGTGCCTCTGGCGGCCGAACACGTTCGGGTCGCAAGGGATCTTCTGTCCACCTATCGTTTCCAAACGGTTGAAGGCGGCACCGCGATTGAACGCGAACCCATAGGCGTGTGCGGTCTCATCACACCGTGGAACTGGCCGCTTTATCAAATCACCGCAAAAGTCGCACCGGCTATTGCTGCCGGATGCACAGTGGTCCTCAAGCCAAGTGAATTGTCACCTCTGAGCGCCCTGCTTTTTGCACAGATAGTGCATGACGCAGGTCTCCCACAAGGGGTTTTCAACCTGGTCAATGGTAGTGGTCCCGAGGTCGGTGGAGCCATGGCTGCGCATGCCGATATCGATATGATTTCGATCACTGGCTCAAACCGGGCTGGCGCGCTGGTCGCACAAGCGGCCGCCCCTACGGTAAAACGCGTCACTCAAGAACTGGGAGGCAAGTCGCCGAACCTGCTGCTTCCCGACGCCGACTTCGCCAAAGCCGTGCCACTGGGCGTGATGTCTGCGTTTCGCAACGTAGGACAGTCGTGCAGCGCCCCGACAAGAATGATTGTTCCCAGGGACAGGCTGGCGGAAGTCGAAGCGTTAGCGGCTGCCACCGCC
>NZ_AKJF01000208.1 GCF_000282475.1 Pseudomonas sp. GM78 | reverse complement strand
CCTTCGGCAGCTCCTACATTGACCGCGTGCAAACCCGATCCTGTAGGAGCTGCCGAAGGCTGCGATCTTTTGCGGCAGCCCTTATAGTGAGCACATTCACGCTTCCAAGAGATCCCCCATGAGTCAGCAAACGCCGTACATCTTCGACGCCACGACTGCCGATTTCGACCAGTCGGTGATCGAGAACTCCTTCCACAAACCGGTGCTGGTGGATTTCTGGGCCGAATGGTGTGCGCCCTGCAAGGTGCTGATGCCGATGCTGCAGACCATTGCCGAGAGCTATCAGGGCGAGTTGTTGCTGGCCAAGGTCAACTGCGACCTCGAACAGGACATCGTCGCCCGCTTCGGCATTCGCAGCCTGCCGACCGTGGTGCTGTTCAAGGATGGCCAGCCGGTGGATGGTTTTGCCGGTGCGCAGCCGGAGTCGGCCGTTCGGGCGCTGCTCGAGCCCCATGTACAAATGCCACCACCGGCTGCCGCTGATCCGTTCGAACAGGCCCAGGCCTTGTTTGACGACAGCCGCTTTGCCGATGCCGAAGCCCTGCTCAAAGTACTGCTGGGCGAAGACAACACCAACGCCAAGGCGCTGATTCTTTATGCCCGCTGCCTCACCGAGCGTGGTGAACTGGGCGAAGCACAAGCCGTGCTCGACGCGGTCAAGAGCGATGAACACAAGGCCGCCCTGGCCGGCGCAAAGGCGCAGATCAAGTTCCTCGGCCAGGCCAAGGATTTGCCGGATGCCGCCGACCTGAAGGCGCGCCTGGCAAAAAACCCGCAGGACGATGAAGCGGTCTACCAACTGGCCGTGCAACAACTGGCCCGCCAGCAGTACGACGCGGCGCTGGACGGGCTGCTCAAGCTGTTCATCCGCAACCGCAGCTACAGCGAAGGTTTGCCGCACAAGACCTTGCTGCAGGTGTTCGAATTGCTGGGTAACGATCACCCGCTGGTGACGACGTACCGCCGCAAGCTATTTGCCGCGTTGTATTGATTACCCCCCTGTAGGAGCACGGCTTGCCGGCGATGGCGTCCTCAAGATCGCCATCGCCGGCAAGCCGTGCTCCTACAAGTTTTCGATCCAGCGGAAAATCGGCGTATCGCCACCGCTCTCCACTTTCACATCCGCGCTATGGCGCAAACGCACCAACAGACGTTTGCCCGACGCCGCGCTGCCGGTCAATCCTTCCAACTGCTCCAGCAGATCCGGTCCGCTCAATTGCCCGGCCTTGCGCAGCAAATCCCTGGCAACCCGCCACAGCGCATCGTCCTGATTCAGCGGTTTCGCCGCCGGCACACTGACCTCGGTTTTTTCCACCTGCAACTGCGCACCCAGCCGCGCCCAATCGGCGTCATCCATCTCCAGCGTCAAATCCACCGGCCAGTCGCCGATGCTTCCGCGAATTCGCAACATGTGTCAGCTCCCGAACATTTCTTCATGCCCATGCTCCCATGGGGCTTGTGCAACGCCAAGCTGGCAGTCACAATCCGCGCACCAACGTTATAAGATTACATAACATTTTATTCATCTTGTGTTTCGGAGACTCGCCATGCGTCGCCTGCTTCTCGCCCTGCCGTTTGCCTTGTTGCCGCTGGCTGTCGCCCATGCCGCCGACGAACATGATCACGACCATGAGCACGGCAGCCTCGGCGCCCACGAGCATGGCGTCGGTCGCCTGAACGCGGCGCTGGACGGCCAGACCCTGGAGCTGGAACTGGACAGTCCGGCGATGAACCTGGTGGGGTTCGAGCATGCCGCCGCCACCGATGCAGACAAAGCCAAGGTCACCGCGGTCCGCGCTCAACTCGAGAAGCCGTTGGCGCTGTTCAACCTGGCGAAAGCCGCCGGTTGCGTGATCGCGAGCCAGGAACTGGAGAGCCCGCTGTTCGGTGACAAACCGGATGCCGATGACGATCACGACGAAGACGCCAAGGACGAACATCACCACGACCACAGCGAAATCCACGCCCACTACCAATTCACCTGCGCCACTCCGGGCGCGCTGAAGACCCTGGACCTGGCGAATATTTTCAACACATTCCCGGCCACAAAGAAAATTCAGGTACAACTGATCGGCCCGAGCGGGCAGCAAGGGGTTGAAGTGACGGCGAAGGCTGCCGCCCTCAAATTCTGAATTCACTGCAAAACCAATGTGGGAGCGGGCTTGCTCGCGAAGGCAGTGTGTCATGCAACATAGATGTCGACTGACACTCCCCCTTCGCGAGCAAGCCCGCTCCCACAGGTTAATCAACACCCATGAAATCGGTTAAATGACCCAAGCACTCATCGAACTGTCCGACCTGGGCTTCAGCTGGCCCGGTCACCCGCCGCTGCTGGATATCCCAGCGTTCCGCTTGGAGCCCGGGGAAACCCTGTTCCTCAAGGGCCCCAGCGGCAGCGGCAAGACCACCCTGCTCGGCCTGCTCGGCGGTGTGCAAAAGCCCGATCGCGGCAGCATTCGCCTGCTCGGCCAGGAACTGACCGCCCTCTCGGCCGGCGCCCGCGATCACTTTCGCGTCGATCACACCGGCTACATCTTCCAGCAGTTCAACTTGCTGCCGTTTCTGTCAGTGCGCGAGAACGTCGAACTGCCCTGCCACTTCTCCAAATTGCGTGCCCAGCGGGCGAAACAGCGCCACGGCAGCATCGATCAGGCCGCCGCCACCCTGCTCGCCCACCTGGGCTTGAAGGACGACAACATCCTCGCTCGCCGCGCCGACTCCCTGTCCATCGGCCAGCAACAACGGGTGGCCGCCGCCCGCGCGTTGATCGGTCAACCGGAACTGGTGATCGCCGACGAGCCGACCTCGGCCCTCGACTACGACGCCCGGGAGAACTTCATCCGCCTGCTGTTCGCCGAATGCCGCGAAGCCGGGTCGAGCCTGTTGTTCGTCAGCCATGACCAGAGCCTGGCGCCGCTGTTCGATCGCCACCTGTCGCTGGCCGATCTCAATCGCGCCGCCACGTCTGCAGAGGTCTGAGATGTATCTGTTTCGTCTAGCCATGGCCAGCCTGGCTAACCGCCGTTTCACCGCGATCCTGACTGCGTTCGCCATTGCCCTGTCGGTGTGCCTGCTGCTGGCCGTGGAGCGGGTGCGCACCGAGGCCAAGGCCAGCTTCGCCAGCACCATCAGCGGCACCGACCTGATCGTCGGCGCGCGTTCCGGCTCGGTCAACCTGCTGCTGTACTCGGTATTCCGCATCGGCAACGCCACCAACAACATCCGCTGGGACAGCTTCGAACACTTCGCCAACAACCCGAAAGTGAAGTGGGCCATTCCGATGTCCCTTGGCGATTCCCATCGCGGCTATCGGGTGATGGGCACCACCGAAGCGTACTTCGAACACTACCAGTACGGCCGCCAGCAGCACCTGGAACTGGCCGATGGCCGTGCTTTCGCCACCGACCCGTTCGAAGTGGTGCTCGGTGCGGAAGTCGCGGATGCGCTGCACTACAAACTCGGCGACAAGCTGGTGCTGGCCCACGGCGTGGCCGTGATCAGCCTGGTCAAGCATGACGACAAGCCATTCACCGTGGTCGGCATTCTCAAGCGTACCGGCACCCCGGTGGACCGCACGCTGCACATCAGCCTCGGCGGCATGGAGGCCATTCACGTCGATTGGCACAACGGCGTGCCGGCCCGGGGCAACGGCCGGATCAGCGCCGATCAGGCGCGCAACATGGACCTGACGCCCCAGGCGATCACCGCGTTCATGCTCGGCCTCAACAGCAAGATTTCGACCTTTGCCCTGCAGCGCGAAATCAACGAATTCCGTGGCGAACCGATGCTGGCGATCCTGCCGGGCGTTGCGCTGCAGGAGTTGTGGAGCTTGATGAGCACGGCGGAAAAAGCCTTGTTCGTAGTGTCGCTGTTCGTGGTGCTGACCGGGTTGATCGGCATGCTCACGGCGATTCTCACCAGTCTCAACGAACGCCGGCGGGAGATGGCGATCCTGCGTTCGGTGGGCGCGCGGCCGTGGCATGTCGCGACACTGCTGGTGCTGGAGGCGTTCGCCCTGGCGCTGGCCGGCGTGGTGGCCGGTGTGGCGCTGCTGTACGTCTGCATCGCGGCGGCCCAGGGTTACGTGCAAGCCAATTACGGCCTGTTTCTGCCGCTGGCGTGGCCAAGTGAATATGAATGGACGCTACTCGGTGGCATCCTGATCGCTGCGTTGCTGATGGGCAGCGTGCCTGCCTGGCGCGCCTATCGCCAATCCCTGGCCGATGGCCTGTCGATCCGTTTATGAGGATATTGAAATGCGCCGCGCTGTCTTTGCGCTGTTGATGCTGGTCGCCCTGCCGTTGTGGGCGGCTGCGCCGAAAGAGCTGACCTGGTCGGAAATGATCCCGCCGGATGCGGCGCCGGAAGTGCCGAACATGACGCCGCTGCACGACCTGTCGAAAATGAGCGATGCCCTGTCCGCCGAATCGGCGCCGGCGGCGAAGCAGGACATGCCCAACGCGCCGGTGGTCAAGGCCCTCGACGGGCAGAATATTCGCTTGCCGGGCTACATCGTGCCGCTGGAAGTGAGTGAAGAAGGCCGGACCACGGACTTTCTGCTGGTGCCGTATTTCGGCGCCTGCATCCACGTACCGCCACCGCCGTCGAACCAGATCGTGCATGTCAAAAGCGCCGTCGGCGTGAAGCTCGACGAGCTGTACCAGCCGTACTGGATCGAGGGCGCGATGCAGGTCAAGCCATCCACTAGCGAGTTGGCGGATGCCGGGTATCAGATGGAGGCGGACAAGATCTACTTGTATGAATTGCCGGAGTGAGTCCGGAGCTTCCTGGTCGCCAACACAATCGCCATCGCGGGCAAGCCCGCTCCCACAGGTTCGATGTTGAAACACTAATTTCAGCACTGCGCAAATTCTTGTGGGAGCGGGCTTGCCCGCGATGAGGCCAGCAAAAACACCACAAAAACCGATCCCATCCCACTTTCCTTGAGCTGAGTCAAAAGACCGAATCGTTAGCCGGCTTACCATTGGACATCGAACATTTTTAACGTCCTCTGGAGCCCCCATGAACAAGTCCTTGCTCGGCGCCTCGCTGGTAGCGCTGGCGCTCGCAGCCCCGTTCGCCCACGCCCACGAAGCTGGCGACATCATCCTTCGTGCCGGTGCCATCACCGTCAACCCGAAGGCCGACAGTTCCACGGTCAAGGTCGACCAAGGCCCGCTGAGCGGCGCCGACCTGGGTGGCAAGGCGACCATGAGCAGCGACACACAATTGGGCCTCAACGTCGCCTACATGCTCACCAACAACTGGGGTATCGAACTGCTCGCGGCCACGCCGTTCGAGCATGAGGTGAAACTCAAGGGCACCGCGTTGAGCGCGGCGAACGGCAAGCTCGGTTCGCTCAAACACCTGCCGCCGACCCTGAGCGTGGTGTATTACCCGCTGGATGCGAAGTCTGCGTTCCAGCCCTACGTGGGCGCCGGTATCAACTACACCTGGATCTACGATGAACACGTGGGCAGCGAAGCCAGCGCCAACGGTTTCAGCAACTTCAAGGCGAAGAATTCCTGGGGCATGGCCTGGCAGGTCGGTGCCGACTACATGCTGACCGACAACGTGATGATCAACGCCCAGGTGCGTTACATCGACATCGATACCCGCGCCACAGTGGAAAACGACGCCGTGGCGCCGGGCACCCGGGCACGGGTGAACGTGGATGTCGATCCGTTCATCTACATGGTCGGTCTGGGTTACAAGTTCTAAGCAATATTCACGTGGTGGTGAATTGATCGTTCCCATGCTCTGTGGATGGGAACGATCAGCAACAACAAAAGGCGCCTCGACAGGCAAACGCCGATCAACAAACTCCTGAACGCAGATTGTTTCGCTCAGCAAAATCACCCTCGGCAATCTTATTTTCTCAGGACTTGTATAGCGTCTGTCAGACGTCCAGATGCTCATGTGAAATATTGGTGAACCGCTTCATATCACTCCCACGGTGGCATTGCGCGCCAAAGCAACGGCCAGACATTGTTTGCCAATGCCTGGCCGTTAATGGGAATTAGCAATCTGGCTACTTAGGCTTCTCCAATGCTAATCAAGTCGCAAAAGTGAATGTGTCAAACGCAATCCAATCCGGTGGGTCGGACACACCCGGTTGTATTACAATTTTTACGATTCCCGGTCTGGAGCATGTTATCTCTTCCGGGACACCAATCGTTTTTGAAGTTATTTTTTCCAAAAACACATCACCTGCTGCATAGAAGTTAAAATCCACTGGGAAATTCTGCATCGCAATCCAAAAATTGACTTTTGAATAAGTTGACCTTAGGTGAAGTACTACTTCTTGCGGCGTTGATCCTGTGTACGTGTAATTGGTATGTAATAATTGACCTTCAAGTTTTCCAGGATATTCAGGATTGCCTAAAGCCATTGGAGCAATCGCTACCAGCCCATCTCCTTTTGTAAAACTGATACGCATGCTTGGTATCTCGATACTCTCTCCAGAATTGATTATGGATGTTGGTTGAAGATCAAAATTTTCCTCAAGAATTGGCTCGACGGCCACCTTATAAGTCCGATCCGTAAACACCACCGCAGTTTCCTCGTTATTACTCTTGTCCAGCGAAACCTTGAACTTCAACGTGAGTTCGGTGTCCGCACCGAGTTCATTCAAGTATTTATTACCGAGCACTTGAGGCCAAAACCCCTGACTGATCCAGACTGGATTGACAACCGCTGGCAGGCCGTTCCATAGACGCATATTATGAGGCGTGCCGTCCGTTTTTTTGCCTTCCACGCTCATCCAGCATGATTGCCCCTCTTCGATCAGCGTCCAGAGCAATGCATGAATGGTGGCGTTCTTTTCGCCCAGCGCCGTCACGTCCAACACGCCGTCAACAGCCTCCACGATCTCTGGCGGGGTCAAGGCTGATGCCGGTAGTTCAAGAACGTTCAGCGTCAACGACGGAGAAGGGGTGGATTGGCCATTACGCTCGACGACGTAAGCGATATCGACAGGCTTGCCCAGGCTGTAGGCGAGCACCGAAAGGGGCACGACAATTTCCAGCCCGTCACTGACCTGCTGCTGCGGGCTGGTATATTTACTTGCAGGGATGCCAGCTTGGCCTTGCCAGCTAACGATCAGCTTGTCGCTGGGTAACAACCGACCTTCGGGCACCAGCACCCTGATTTCAAGCAGGGTGGGATCGAAGTCGCTACCGGCCATGCCTTCCACTTTCGGGACTTGCAACGAAACACGGTTGAGATCGATGTCCAGCCGGTTCTCGGGCTTGCTCTGGTTGCCCAACTGGTCGATGACAACGAACTCGGCCAACGTATTATCGTTGTCCCCCGCTTCCTGAAACGTCCCTGTAAACAGTGTTCGGGTAATTGAAGCCGGAGCGTCGGGCACTTCGAATCTGACATTGGTTTTGCCCAATCTGAATTCAATGACATCGTACTTGTTCCAGTTGGAATATCTGAACCCGAACTCCACCCCCTGCGCCGCGGCCTTGCCATCGACTCCATTTTTGAGGATCTCAAGCGGAATCTTCAGATCCGGGTCGTTTGCAATGTCCAGGTGATACAGCACCAACAGGTCACGAGACGGTTCGGCGCCTCTACTCTCTGTGGTGACCGTGTAGTACAAACGATTGACGCCATGATTCAAATGTCCGTGAGGTAGATAAAAACGGATGGGGTGCTGCTCCTCACCAGCTGCGACGGTCTTGCCCGCCACAGGCGTCGGATCGTCATTGACATACAGATCCACGCGATCACCAACTGCCACGGTAAAAGAGCAAAACTGGCTCTCGGTCCAGGGCTTAACCAGACACTCGAGGCCCTGCGCCTGCCCATCGTAAAGGGCTTGGGGAATACCACCATGGGCGATGCCTTCCGGTTTAACCGAAGGCACCCAGTTCGGGATGAGCAACGGATAAAGCTCAAACAACTCGTTCGATACGCGAGGACTGACATTGGTATTCATCACCTTCTCCCGGTGGCTAAAGGTCCTGAGTCCGGTCGGACACGGCCTATCACACATCAGGCAGGCATGTTTGACTACTGTCAGATCTGACAGGTGCATAGAACTTTTTGACGAACGGCAGCCCGCTTGAAAGCGAATCCCCGCGAAGACGGGGATACCAGTAAGATGAGCTATGGAGCTGTGATTAGCGCCTTTGGGGCAAGCGCGCCTCTACAGGCGCCTTTTTCTATTGTCCCAGCAACCGCGCCAGCCCAACACTCAACGGCGTCGGCTCGGGCGCCCTGAAGCGCTCCAGCAAACGCTGGTTGTTGGCCCGTGAATGACGAATGTCACCGGAGCGCGCCGGGCCGTAGCTGACCGGTGGCAGCTTGCCAACGACCATCTCGAGGGCTGCAAGCATTTGCTTGAGACTGGTCGCCTGGTTCCAACCGACGTTAACCGCGCCGTCTTCCACCTGCGGTTTCTCGATGGCCTGCACCAGCCAATCGACCAGATCCTCGACGTAGAGAAAGTCCCGCGTCTGCTCACCGTCGCCAAACACGGTGATCGGCAGGCCTTTCTGCGCGCGCTCGCTGAAAATGCTGATCACCCCGGAGTACGGCGAGGACGGGTCCTGACGTGGGCCGAAGATGTTGAAGAAGCGAAAAATCACCGGCTCCAGCCCATGCTCGCGTCGGTAGAAATCGAAGTATTGCTCGCTCGCCAGCTTGTCCGACGCGTAGGGCGTCAACGGCGCCTTGGGCGTGTCTTCATCGATCGACTCGCCTTCGCCATTGTTGCCGTACACCGCGGCACTGGAGGCGAACAGCACGCGCTTGACGCCTGTCTGGCGCATGGCTTCGCAGACATTCAGCGAGCCGATGAAGTTGCTCTGGTGGGTCTTCACCGGGTCGTCCACCGACGCCTGTACCGACGCCACTGCCGCCAGGTGCGCCACGGCGCTGCAACCGGCCATCGCCCGGGCGACCAGGGCGGCATCGGCCACGTCGCCGACGATCAGTTCGACCTTGGGATTGTCCAGCGGCAGGTTGCTGCGTTTACCGGAAGACAGATCATCGAGGATCCGTACCGAATAGCCCTTGGCGAGCAAGGCATCGGTGAGATGGGAGCCGATGAAGCCGGCCCCCCCGGTAATCAAAACGGGGCGATCAGCCATGACGATAGAACCTGTCCAGAAGACTCGGAAGGGCCGCACGCCAGGCGCGTGGCTTGATTCCGAAGGTGTGCAGAATTTTCTTGCAGGCCAGTACCGCGTGCTGCGGTTCTTCCGCAGCGTCCGGTCGCGTGGCGTGAGCCTGGGCGGTCGGCGCTTCGATGGCCAGCGGGTGCAGGGCGCGCGCTTCGGTGAGAATCGCCTGCCCCAGGGCCAGCGGCGTGGTCGCCTCGTGCCCGGCGTAGTGGTAGGTGCCCCACAGCGGCGCGCTGCAGTCCAGTTGCTTGAGCACCGAAATGATCACGCGGGCCGCGTCGTCCACCGGTGTCGGATTGCCCCGGCGGTCGTCGGCCATCAACAGTTCCTGGGCCTGCTCGGCGCGGCCGAGGAAGCGCCCGAGGGTGCCGTCGGGACTGTCATCGAGCAGCCAGCCGAATCGCAACAACACGTGTTGCGGGCAGGTGGCGCGCACGCTTTTCTCGATTCGCCACAAGGCCTGGCCACGCAGGCCCAGCGGCATTGGCTCGTCTTTTTCACTGTAGGCTGTCGCCCGGTTACCGTCGAACACGCGATAACTCGAGGGTTGCAGCAAAACGATGTTGTGATGCTGGCACAGTTCGGCCAGGCGCTCGATCGCCCGCTCCTGCCCGGCCAGGCGCTGCTCGCTGACCGCCTCCGCCTGGAACCAGTCGAAGTAGTAGGCGAGGTTGATCAACGCGTCCGGGCGGGTGTCGTCGAGCAGTTGCGTCAGGCTCGCGGCATCCCAGCCGTCTTGCGGTGGGCGGGGGGCGAGGAAACCGATGTCTTCCTCCGCACCGAGGCGAATCAGCGCCTGCCCAAGGGCATTTCCGCCGCCCAGTAACATAAGGCGCATTCGCATAGAGTCAGCAGGCCCAGTCTGATTGGAACGATGGCTTTATCGACAGCGCCCGCGGCGATGTCGTCGATAGTTGCCGGAATCGTTGCATTTTGCGGGTTTAGTGCGCAACCGTCATCCGTAAAGTGTAGATGTCCCGGTTTTGTAGTGCTGCTACTGGCCCCTTCGCTGGCAAGCCAGCTCCTACAAGAGCACCGCCGGCCCTGTAGGAGCTGGCTTGCCAGCGAAGAGGCCTTGCCAGTCAACGGAGATCCTGAGCGGTACTTGCATCTTCACTGAGTCACCCGCATAAATCAGACCATGAACCTGCCCATCCCCGCAGACAGTGCCCTGAGCGGATTCCACCCCGCCGTCAGCGCCTGGTTCAGCAAGACTTTCGCGACGGTCACCGCCGCCCAGGCCCGGGCGTGGCCGCTGATCCGCCAGCGCCGCTCGACCCTGATTGCCGCGCCCACCGGTTCCGGCAAGACCCTCACCGCCTTCCTCGCCGTCATCGACGACCTGGTCCACCGCGGCCTGGAAACCACTGAAGGCCTGCCGGACGAAACCCTGGTGGTCTA
Organism: Pseudomonas sp. GM78; assembly: GCF_000282475.1. GTDB lineage: Bacteria > Pseudomonadota > Gammaproteobacteria > Pseudomonadales > Pseudomonadaceae > Aquipseudomonas. Next base: position 56,393 of record NZ_AKJF01000208.1, on the reverse strand, counting down.
CGTCTCGCCGCTCAAGGCGCTGTCCAACGACATCCAGATCAACCTGCAAGACCCGCTGGCCGGCATCACCGAGCAGTTGCGGGTGATGGGCCTGCCCGAGCTGCGGATCAGCACCGCCGTGCGCACCGGCGATACCCCGCAAAAAGACCGCTCGGCGATGCGCAAGACCGCGCCGCACATCCTGGTCACCACCCCGGAATCGCTTTACGTGCTGCTCGGCTCCGACTCAGGCCGAAAAATGCTCGGCACCGCACGCACGGTGATCGTCGACGAAATCCATGCCATCGCCGCCAGCAAGCGCGGCAGCCACCTGGCCCTGAGCCTGGAACGCTTGCAGGCACTGTGTACCGAACCGCTGGTGCGCATCGGCCTGTCGGCCACGCAAAAGCCCATCGAGGCGGTGTCGCGCTTCCTGGTGGGCCACGAGCGCCCTTGCGAGATCGTCGATATCGGCCACGCCCGCCCACGGGACCTGGGCATCGAAGTGCCGCCCGTGCCGCTGTCGGCGGTGATGGCCAACGATGTCTGGGAACTGGTCTACGACCGTCTCGCCGCCCTCGCCCGCGAACACCGCACCACGCTGATTTTCGTCAACACCCGGCGCCTGGCCGAACGCCTGAGCCGGCATCTTAGCGAACGCCTGGGCAAGGACACCGTGGCCGCCCACCACGGCAGCCTGGCCAAAGAGTTTCGCCTGGACGCCGAACAGCGGCTCAAGCGCGGCGAGCTACAGGTGTTGATCGCCACCGCATCGCTGGAACTGGGCATCGACATCGGTGACGTCGACCTGGTGTGCCAGATCGCTTCGCCGCGCTCGATTGCCGGCTTTCTGCAACGGGTCGGGCGCTCCGGGCACCAGGTTGGCGGCACCCCCAAGGGCCGCTTGTTCGCCACCACCCGCGACGACCTGATTGAATGCGTCGCGCTGCTCGATTGCGTGCGCCGGGGCGAGCTCGACACCCTGCTGATCCCCGAGGCGCCGCTGGACGTCCTGGCACAACAGATCATCGCCGAAATCAGTTGCCAGGAATGGCCGGAGGACGCGTTGCTGGAGCTGTTCCGGCGCGCCTCGCCCTACGCCGCCCTCGACGAAAAACATTATCAGGCACTGCTGCGGATGCTTGCCGAAGGCTACAACGGGCGCCAGGGCATCCGCAGCGCCTACCTGCATCGCGACGCCGTGAACCGTACCCTGCGCGGTCGTCGCGGCGCCAAGCTGACAGCCGTGACCAGCGGCGGGACGATTCCGGACAACGCCGACTACAGCGTGTTGCTGGAGCCGCAAGCGCTGAACATCGGCAGCGTCAACGAAGATTTCGCCGTGGAAAGCATCGCTGGCGATGTGTTCCAGCTGGGCAATAGCTCGTACCGGATCCTGCGGGTCGAAACCGGCAAGGTCCGGGTTGAAGACGCTCAGGGCCAACCTCCGACCATTCCGTTCTGGCTCGGTGAAGCGCCGGGGCGCAGCGCGGAACTGTCGTTCGCCGTCGCGCGCCTGCAAGCACATCTCGATACGCTGCTGGGCGCCACGCCTGGCAATTTGCAACCCAGCCTCGATTGGCTGACCGAAAACCTCGGCCTGAACCTGGCCAGCGCCGAACAATTGGTCGAATACCTCGCCCGTGCGCGCCAGTCCCTCGGCGCCCTGCCTTCTCAAGACACACTGCTGATGGAGCGGTTTTTCGATGAATCGGGCGGTACGCAACTGATCATCCACAGCCCGTTCGGCAGCCGCATCAACCGCGCCTGGGGCCTGGCCCTGCGCAAGCGTTTTTGCCGCACCTTCAATTTCGAATTGCAGGCCGCCGCCAGCGAGGACGCCATCGTCTTGTCGCTGTCCACCAGCCACAGCTTTGAGCTTGATGAGGTCTGGCGCTATCTGCACAGCAACAACGCGGAGCACATTCTGACCCAGGCCGTGCTCGACGCGCCGCTGTTCGGCGTGCGCTGGCGCTGGAATGCCGGCGTGGCGCTGGCGTTGCCGCGCTACACCGGCGGGCGCAAGGTCGCGCCGCAGATACAGCGCATGAAAAGTGAAGACCTGATCGCCAGTGTGTTTCCCGATCAGATTGCCTGCGTGGAAAACCTGGTCGGCGAACGGGAAGTTCCCGAGCATCCGCTGGTGGAGCAAACCCTCAACGATTGCCTGCACGACGCGATGGACAGCGAAGGCTGGCTGGCGTTGTTGCGGCGCATGGAACGCGGCGAGATTCGCCTGATCAGTCGTGACCTGCCGGCGCCCTCGCCGCTGGCGGCGGAAATACTCAGCGCCCGGCCTTACACCTTTCTTGACGATGCGCCGCTGGAAGAGCGCCGCACGCAAGCCGTTATCAATCGGCGCTGGAGCGAGCCGCAATCCACCGATGACCTCGGTGCACTGGACGCCGAGGCGATTGCCGCCGTGCGCGAAGAAGCCTGGCCGACACCCGCTGGTGTCGATGAAATGCACGAAGCGTTGATGAGCCTGGCGTGTATCACCGAAGCCGAGGCCGGCGCCAACGCCCCTTGGCTCGATTGGTTGAATACCCTGGCCGACAGCGGCCGTGCCTGTCGCATAAACCCTTCACTCTGGCTGGCGCGGGAACGACTGACCTGCCTGCGGGCCATTTATCCACAGGCTTTCTTGTTGCTGGCGCTGGAGGCGTTGCCGGGGTTCGATGAACCCTGGGAAGCGGACGACGCCGTGCTCGAAGTGATTCGCGCACGGCTCAGCGCTTTTGGTCCATTGCCGCTGAAGGCGATTGCCGAACCGCTGCAATTGCCGAAGGCACAAATCACCCAGGCGCTGGCGCAACTCGAACGCGAAGGCTACGTGCTGCGCGGTCGGTTCACTCCGGGCAGCACTGAAGATGAGTGGTGCGAGCGACATTTGCTGGCGCGGATACATCGCTACACCGTCAAGCGCCTGCGCCGGGAAATCGAGCCCGTGGCCTTGCAGGATTTCATGCGGTTTCTGTTCGACTGGCAGCACCTGTCCAATGCCACCCGTGGCCAGGGCAGCGCGATGTTACCGGCGATCGTCGCTCAGCTCGAAGGCTACCCCGCCGCCGCTTCAGCCTGGGACAGCGACCTTTTGCCCGCGAGGCTCAAGGACTATTCGCCCACCTGGCTCGATGAGGCTTGCCGCAGCGGCAAGCTGGTCTGGACCCGGCTGACCGCGCGCAACCGCAGCACCGGCACGGCGCTGCGCAGCACGCCGATCCTGCTGTTGCCGCGTCAACGGGTCGGTCTCTGGAGCGACCTGACCGAACAAACGCCCGTCAGCGAACTGTCGCCCAAGACACAGAAGGTTCACGCCGTTCTCAGCCAGCATGGCGCGCTGTTTTTCGATGAGCTGATACACGAAGCCCACCTGTTGCGCACCGAACTGGAAATCGCCCTGCAGGAACTGGTCGGCGCCGGGCTGGTGAACGCCGACAGCTTTGCCGGCCTGCGGGCGCTGATCACGCCGGCCAGCAAGCGCCAGCAGCGCAGTAGTCGACGTGGGCGCGGGGCCTTTGTCGGCGGCATGGACGATGCCGGGCGCTGGGCACTGTTGCGACGCGGGGTGGCCGCGCCGGTTGTGGATAACTCGCGGCCGGCGCCAACACCGGCAGACACCCTGGAACACATCGCCATGACCTTGTTGCGCCGCTACGGCGTGGTGTTCTGGCGATTGCTGGAACGTGAGGCCGATTGGCTGCCGAGCTGGCGGGAATTGCTGCGCACCTTCCATCGCTTGGAAGCCCGGGGCGAGATTCGTGGCGGGCGCTTTGTCAGTGGCTTGGCGGGCGAACAGTTCGCGCTGCCGGAGGCGATTCCATTGCTACGCGAAGTACGGCGCCGGCCCCTTGACGGCAGCTTGATCGCGGTCTGCGGGGTCGATCCGCTGAACCTCGCCGGCACCCTGCTGCCCGGTGCGAAAGTGCCGGCGTTGGCGAGTAATCGGCTGGTGTATCGCGATGGTCTGCCGGCTGCTGCGCAGATAGCTGGCAAGCCGTGTTTTTGGCTGGAGCTGGATCAGCAGGCGATGGCTGAAGTGCAGAGCAAACTGATCCGGCATTAATGTTGTCTGGTCTGGCCTCATCGCGAGCAGGCTCACTCCTACAAGGGATTTGTGGTGTACACAGATCCATTGTGGGAGCCAGCCTGCTGGCGATGGGGCCATCACAACCGACGAATTTATTGCGGCCGAGGCCGATCCGGCATCATTACCGCCGCATGCTCCGGCTCAGCCGCCCCATCATGCACAGGTTCCGCCGCCTGCCTCGGCATCAAGACCTGCTGTGGATAAGTCTGCGCGAAATGCACCCACGGACTGTTATCCACAAGCTTTTTCAAACGCTGGTTGAAGGCCCGGCTCACCGCATATTGCCCGCCCGACACGGTGCGAAATTGTGCCGTCAACACCACGCCATTGAGGTCCATCTTGTCGACGCCAAACACATCCAGCGGCCCTTGCAGGTTGTACCTGAGGAACGGGTCCTCGCTGATCGAATGCCCGGCCTCACGAATCAGTTCGATGGCCTTGTCGATATCGGTGTCATAGGTGAACTGCACGGAGAAGAACGCATAGGCAAATTGTCGCGATTGGTTGGTCACGGCCTTGATCTGGCCAAAGGGCACCGAGTGCACGAAGCCTTTGCCGTCGCGCAGGCGCAAGGTGCGGATGGTCAGGCCTTCGACCGTGCCGGCATGCCCGGAATCGAGCACCACCCAGTCGCCGATCGACAGGGTGTCTTCGATGATGATGAACAACCCGGTGATCACGTCCTGCACCAGTTGCTGGGAGCCGAAACCGATGGCCAGGCCAATGACCCCGGCACCGGCCAGGAACGGCGCGACATTGATTCCAAGATTGGCCATGGTGGTGATGGCGCAGATCACCACCAGAATGATTTTGATCGCATTGCGCAGCAACGGCAGGATGGTCTTGACCCGCGTACTCGGCTGGCGTGCCCCGCGTTTGTTGGCCGGTGGTTTCAGGGCTTCCTGGATCGCCGTGTCGAGCACGACCCAGACCATCCACGTCACCAGGAAGATCAAGCCGATATGGCTCAACGAGTCACTGATCGCCCGCCCCACGGCATTGCTGACCGCAAAATCGAACAGCGACACGCCCCAGATTCGTCCGAGGATATCGATGAACACAATGGCCATGGCGATACGCAACAACGCGTGGGAGAGGCTCAGGAAGCGCTCTTTGTAGGCGCCACTGCGGCGCACGTCGGACTCGCTGCGGGTCTTGAACAAGTGGTGCAGCGTGGTGCTGAGAAACACCGTCGCAATCAGCAGTACCGTGGTGAACAGCGCGCTGCGCAGCACTTGCTGGTTGTCATCGCCAATGCCGATCAGGTTGATGATAGAGACCAGCACCATCAACAGGATCGGCCAGTACCAGAGCCCGGAAAAAATCCGCAGGGTTTCGCGCAAGGCCGGCTGTTTTCGTCGCTGGGCCAATGGCAGGATGCGGATCACATGGGCGACCGGGCGACGCATGCGGAACACCAGCAAACCAAAGGAAATCGAGGCCGCCAGCCCGGTAAACACGGCGATGCTGCTGGTGAGATTGTTTCCCAGTTGGTGCGCGATCTGCGGGCTGGTCAAGGCGTCGCTCAGGGCGACCAGGAAGCCGATGGCGAACAGCGGCCGTGGGCTGTCATGACGAATGATCTGCACCGCCCGGCGCTTGTGCCCGACATTGAACAGTACCACCAGGGACATCACCAACGCTGCTGCGAACACGCCACTACTGGTGGCATAGGCAAGACACAACGCCAGCGCCCGACCGGCGGATACAGGCATTAACTGGCTGGCATAAATCGTCAGCGGCAGGCTGATCACCGCAGGAAGGCTGTAGGGCAATACATAGCCAAGCAATGCCTGCCCGCGCTCTCGACTGAGCAGCAAGCGATGGCGGCACAGGCGTTCGGTCAAGAACTTGCCGAACATCCAGAGCAGGCCGAAGACACCCGCCCACACCGCCGTCAGCAGCAGGAAATCCCCCGCTACGCTCCAGCTCGAACGGGCCGATGGACGATTGACCAGTTGATCGACCTCATCGGCCGCACGATCCGCGCGTAGGCGCCAGGCGTCGAGCAGGTCCTTGTTGAAATCGAGCTTGTCCTGGATGTCATCGATGCTCGAACTGATGGCGCCCAGCAACCCGCCCTGTACCAGGGGTTCGGGGTGTGCCGGTGGTGTGGCCGCGGTGGCCGCTGCCGGCACACCCGGTATCGCCGCGGCCTCCAGTTCCTCGCTGCCGAGGAACAACAGCGCCCCCAGTAATATCGCCTTCTTGAGCCTGATCAAGGCATCCGCTCCTTTGGATAGGACTGTAAGGAACTGATCGAGAAATGCCGGACTAGTTCGGTGCTGGCCGGCAAATGCCCGGCAATCTTTGCGCTCAAGACAAATATCAAATGCTCATCCCTGTATTTTTCCGCACGACCCAAACCCTGACACTGCGCTCCATCAAATCAACCCACCGGAGTTGCAGTCATGCCCATTGCCTTGCTCGCGCTGACCCTCAGCGCCTTTGCCATCGGGACGACCGAGTTCGTCATCGTTGGCCTGTTACCCACCATTGGCGCCGACCTGGGTGTCAGTCTGCCGTCGGCCGGCCTGCTGGTCAGCCTGTATGCGCTAGGCGTCGCCGTCGGCGCCCCGGTACTCACCGCCCTGACTGGCAAAGTGCCGCGTAAATTGCTGCTGTTGTCCTTGATGGTGTTGTTCACCCTGGGCAACCTTCTGGCCTGGCAAGCGCCGAGCTACGAGTCGCTGATTTTGGCGCGGATCGTCACCGGCCTGGCCCACGGGGTGTTTTTCTCGATTGGCTCGACCATCGCCACCAGTCTAGTGCCCAAGGAAAAAGCCGCCAGCGCGATCGCGATCATGTTCACCGGCCTGACCGTGGCCCTGGTGACTGGCGTACCGCTGGGGACTTTCATCGGTCAGCATTTCGGCTGGCGTGAAACCTTCCTCGCCGTATCGGCCCTGGGTGTGATCGCCTTTATCGGCAGCCTGCTCTATGTGCCGAAAAACATCGCCCACAGTAAACCCGCTTCGCTGCTGCAGCAGTTGCAGGTCCTCAAACAGCCGCGTCTGCTACTGGTGTACGCCATGACGGCGGTCGGTTACGGCGGTTCATTCATCGCGTTCACGTTCCTGGCGCCGATCCTTCAGGACATCGCCGGCTTCAGCGCCAGCACCGTCAGCCTGGTGCTGCTGGTCTACGGCATCTCGGTGGCCGTCGGCAACATCTGGGGCGGCAAACTGGCGGACAAGCGTGGCCCGATCAGCGCCCTGAAACTCATCTTCGCCCTGCTCGCCGCCGTGCTGTTCATGCTGACCTTCACCGCCGGCAACCCTTGGCTGGCGCTGGCTACCGTACTGGTCTGGGGCGCCGTGGCGTTCGGTAATGTGCCAGGGTTGCAGGTGTATGTGGTGCGTCAGGCTGAACATCACACGCCCAACGCGGTGGACGTGGCTTCCGGCCTGAACATCGCCGCATTCAACCTCGGCATCGCCGGTGGCGCCTGGGGTGGGGGCTTGATCGTTGCAAACATGGGGTTGATCCATACCGCGTGGATCGGTGGATTGGTGGTGTTGGTGGCGTTGGCGTTGACTGCGTGGAGCGGTCGCCTGGACCGGTTGGGGCCGGTGTATGCCGAATCCTCGACACGTGTAGTCGCCAGCCACTGAGTCCCCTGTAGGAGCTGCCGCAGGCTGCGATCTTTTGATCTTAAAAACAAAATCAAAAGATCGCAGCCTGCGGCAGCTCCTACATTGTCATCCTTGACTTAACCGTCCGTAGTCCCACCGAAACTTTCGTCACCGTCTGGCAGTCATCAAAAGATCAGGGGGCAGTCAGACGGGAGGCGGCATGGCGGCGATTCACATCGGCATTTCAGGTTGGCGCTACACGCCCTGGCGGGGGGATTTCTACCCGAAGGGGCTGGCCCAGAAGCGCGAATTGCAATTCGCCTCACGGGCGGTCAACAGCATCGAAATCAATGGATCGTTCTACGCCCTGCAACGGCCCGAACGCTACGCCCAGTGGTATGCCGAAACCCCGGTGCACTTTGTGTTCAGCGTCAAGGCGCCGCGCTTCATCACCCATATCAAGCGTCTGCGTGACATCCACAAACCCCTGGCGAATTTCTTCGCCTCCGGAGTCTTGGAACTCAAGGAAAAACTCGGCCCGATCCTCTGGCAGTTTCCGCCCAACTTCAAATTCGACGCCGAACTGTTCGAGGCCTTCCTCGAGCAATTGCCCCACGACACCCAACAGGCCGCCGCCCTCGCCCGCCAGCACGATGCCCACGTGAACGGCCACGCCAGCCTCAAGGCGAGCAGAAAAAAGCCCTTGCGCCATGCCGTGGAAATCCGCAACGAGAGCTTCATCGATCCAGCATTTGTGCGCCTGCTCAAACGCTATAACACGGCCCTGGTAATCGCCGACACCGCCGGTAAATGGCCATATCGCGAAGACCTCACCAGCGACTTCGTGTACGTGCGCCTGCACGGTGCCGAAGAGCTCTACGCCAGCGGCTACACCCCTCAGGCCCTCAAGCGTTGGGCTGAGCGGATCGATGCCTGGCATCACGGGCGACAACCGGCTGATCCGCAGCTGATCGCGCCGCGCCTGAAACCCAGGGTGCGCAAGTCGCGAGAAGTGTTCTGCTACTTCGATAACGACATCAAGGTCCGCGCGCCCTTCGATGCGCGTCGTTTACTTGAACGCTTCGATCTCGACAAAGACCTGCTCACCACCCCCGGCGAGCCGGTTGCCGAAGGAGTGCTGCCATGAGCGTTTCCGAACCGGTTGGCAGCACCGACGAGCAGGCGACCATCGATACCACGATGCACCGTTTCACCGTACTGACGGTCAACACCCACAAGGGTTTCACTGCGCTGAACCGGCGTTTCATCCTGCCTGAACTGCGTGAAGCGGTGCGCAGTGTATCCGCCGACGTGGTGTTCCTGCAGGAGGTACACGGCACTCACGAACATCACCACAAGCGCTATGACAATTGGCCGGCGATGCCCCAGTATGAATTCCTCGCGGACACCCTATGGCCGCAGTTTGCCTACGGCCGCAATGCCGTCTATCCAGCAGGCGATCACGGCAATGCCTTGCTGTCGAAATTCCAGATCGTCCGGCACGACAACCTCGACGTGTCCATCAGCGGCCATGAGAACCGCGGCATTTTGCATTGCGTGCTGCGCCTGCCGGGCGAAGGCCCGGAGGTGCATGCCATTTGCGTCCATCTCGGCTTGCGCGAAACCCATCGCAATGCACAGCTCCAGTTACTGCTGCGCCGGCTTGAGTCGTTGCCAGACGAGGCACCGGTGATCGTCGCCGGTGACTTCAATGACTGGCGCCAACGCGCCGATGCCCTGCTCAAGCCCTGCCGTTTGCGCGAAGTGTTCGCCGAGCACCACGGCAAACCGGCGCGCAGTTTTCCCGCGCGACTGCCGACACTGCGCCTGGACCGTATCTACGTACGCAACCTCAAGGCCAGCCATCCGCAGGTACTGACGACGCGCCCCTGGTCGCACCTCTCGGATCACGCACCGTTGTCGGTGGAGATCGAGCTATGAGCATCCCCTCGATGGAAAAAAACACCGTGGAAAGACCCATTGCCGCGCCGCCCATCAGCGCGCCGACAGCCGTCGACGTCGAGTACGGTTGGCAAGGCAACAATCGGGTCGAACTGCTGGAAAACGGCGAAGACTATTTCCCCAGGGTATTCGAGGCCATGCGCCAGGCCAAAACCGAAATCCTCCTGGAAACCTTCATTGTGTTCGAGGACAAGGTCGGTGAAGAACTGAAGACCGTACTCATCGAGGCGGCGCAACGGGGTGTTCGCGTGACTGCCAGTTTCGACGGGTTTGGCTGCGGAGAACTGACTGCCGACTATCTCACCGCCCTGAGCGGTGCCGGCGTGCATCTACAAATGTTCGACCCGGCGCCAAAGCGCCTGGGCATCCGCACCAACTGGTTCCGACGCCTGCACCGCAAGATCGTCGTGGTGGACGGGACGATTGCATTCATTGGCGGGATCAACTTTTCCGCCGACCATTTGGCCGATTTCGGTCCCGAGGCCAAGCAGGATTACTCGGTTGAGGTAGAAGGCCCGGCGGTGGCCGACATCCATCACTTCGCCCTGCTGCAATGCGGTCGCCCGGCCCACGCCAAATACTGGTGGCAACGGCGTCGGCAACGGCGTTCCGAACTGGCCGTCACCGATCACGATGGCCAAGTGCGGCTGGTGTACCGCGATAACGCCGAGCACGCGACCGACATCGAACAGGTTTACCGCCTGGCATTGCGCACGGCGCAGCGGCGGGTGGTGATTGCCAACGCCTACTTTTTCCCTGGCTACAGGTTGCTGCGCGAGATCCGCAACGCCGCGCGCCGCGGCGTTGAAGTGCGCCTGATCCTGCAGGGTCAGCCGGACTTGCTGGTGGCCAGACTGGCGGCACGCATGACTTACGATTACCTGCTCAAGTCCGGGGTGAAAATCTTCGAATACTGCGACCGGCCACTGCACGGCAAAGTCGCGCTGGTGGACGAAGACTGGAGCACCGTCGGCTCCAGCAACCTTGACCCGTTGAGCCTGTCGATGAACCTGGAAGCCAACGTGTTGATCCGTGACCGCGCATTCAACCGCGACCTGTTCGATCGGCTTGAGGAACTCAGCGATAACCATTGCAAGGCCATGTCGGTGGACAAAGCCCCACGCGGACGCATCTGGCACATGACCGTGGGCTTTCTGGTGTTCCACTTCCTGCGCCATTTCCCGGCATGGGCCGGTTGGTTGCCAGCGCACAAACCACGCCTGAAAGCGTTCACCCCACCGACCGGGAGCGATCAGCATGAGCCGCACTGAAACACAGGCGGCGCCCCACGCCGAGCACCCGGCGAAGTCGCGCTGGAGCCGTTGGAAAAGACCGCTGACGATGCTGTTTTTCCTGGCGCTGATCGTCCTCTTGACGATGTTTGCCCAGCGCATCGAATGGGGCGAAGTGCTCGAGACCCTGGCCGATTTCAAGGTGCGCACCCTGATCATCGCCGCCGGACTGACCCTGACGAGTTTCCTGGTCTACGCCTGTTTCGACCTGATCGGCCGCACCTACATCCGCCAGGACCTGACGTGTAAACAGATCCTGCCGGTGGGCATCATCAGCTACGCCTTCAACCTCAACCTGAGTGCCTGGGTCGGCGGCATTGCCATGCGCTATCGGCTGTATTCGCGGCTCGGGGTGAGCAAAGCCAACATTGCGAAAATCCTCGGCCTGAGCCTGGCGACCAACTGGTTTGGCTACATGGTGATTGCCGGCGCGGTGTTCAGCAGCGGGCTGGTGCGCATGCCGCCAGGCTGGAAACTCAGTAGCGGCGCGCTGCAAGGCGTGGGCGTCTTGTTGTTGCTGGTGAGCGCGGGATATCTGGCGGCCTGCCAGTTCTCCAAACGCCGCGAGTGGGCGATTCGCGGGGTCAAAATCAACTTGCCGTCACTGCGCATGGCGGTCTTGCAACTGGCCCTCGGGGCGCTGAACTGGTCGTTGATGGCCGCGGTCATTTTCACGCTGCTACCGAGCAAACTGGATTATCCGCTGGTGCTTGGCGTGTTGCTGATCAGCGCCATCGCCGGGGTCATCACCCACATCCCGGCCGGGCTCGGCGTGCTGGAAGCGGTGTTCGTGGCTTTACTGCAACACGAAGCATCGCGAGGCAGCCTGGTGGCGGGGTTGCTGGCGTACCGGGCGATTTATTTCCTGTTGCCGTTGTTGATCACGCTGGTGATGTATCTGCTGGTGGAGGCCAAGGCCAAGTCGCTGCGGATATCGAAGAAACCCAAATAATTAGCGGTGCTCTTTCGGGCGCCTTCGCGAGCAGGCTCGCTCCCACATTGGAAATGCATTCCACTGTGGGAGCGAGCCTGCTCGCGAAGGGGCCATGAGCGACACCACAATTCATTTTGACTGAATAATGCTTAACCGCTCACCCACCACCATCTCCGTAACCCAGCTCACGAGGATCGAGGTGTAGGCCTGCTGCGAAACAGGATCGCTCAGCGCATGATCGGCGCCATCGATAATCCGGTGGGTCAGCGAGTGCGTCCGCTGGCACGCCGCGCGATAACTCATGATGGTCGCGTGGGGCACGTAGTCATCGGTTTCCGACTCCACCAACAGCACATCTCCGGTAAATTCAGAGCAGGCATGCAGCGCCCGATTGCCATCGGCGCGCACCAGCGTACTGCGGTAATCGCGCAGATCGAGCTTGTCCAGATCGCGCTTGGGGGTGTGCCATTGATCGTCGCGGTACAGCGCCGGCACCCGCAGCGCCAGCCAGCGCACCGGCCGCAGCGAAGTCAGGATCGAGGCCAGGTAACCACCGTAACTGGTGCCGACCACGGCAATCGCCGAAGTATCCAGCGCCGGGTGCGCAAGCAGGCGGTCGTAGGCCGCCAGCAAGTCACGCAGATTGTCTTCACGGGTCACGCGGGTCAAAGGAATACCCGTGCCGCCGGTATGCCCGCGCAGGTCGAAGGTCAAACACACGCAACCCAGCCCGGCGATGCCTTTTGCCCGTTCCAGATCGCGCTCCTGGCTCCCGCCCCAACCGTGCACGAACAACACGCCGGGGACTTTCGATTTGGGGCTGAGAAAAGTCCCGCTCATCTGTTCGTCGTCAATGTCGATTTGAATGCTTTCGCTTCTAGCCGTCATAGGATTTGACCGTTACGTACTTGAGGAGGAAATCACTGCTTTCCGCCGGCCCGCGGTAGACCTCGATGGCGTCCGCCGGCAGCGGCTGATCGATGTAGGTTTCCACCGAGGAGACGCGAATCGCGCGCATCCCCGGATCGTTGACGAAGCTCTGCAAGGCTGCCACTTCAGCACTGCTGGCCCCGCCCATGCGCCAGGATTGCTCGAGTACGCCGCTGCGTCGCTGGCCGTCACTGGCAATACCCTGGGCGATGTCGTAATTGCGCCGCGAGGCGTAGAACCCGGGATAGGCTTCATCGGCGGCGGCGTCGAACACCTTGGCCTGCCTGATCGCCAGTCGCACGTCCTCAGGCAAGTCCAGCTTCAGCAGATCATCATAGCCGCCCTGCACCACCAGCAGGTTTGAACCACCATAGACCTCTTCGCCGAGAGCGTCTTTGGTCAAGTATTGATCACCGCAATAACTCAGCAACCTGGCGCCGATGAAACTCTGCCCGACGCTGTGGGTAATCACCTGGTCCAGGTCCTGCTCCAGCACCACACCTTCATTGAACATCGCCTTGGCTTCAGGGCGGGCGAGGATCTCGTCGAACTGGTCGAGGCTGTTGATGACTTCCTGGCCGCGCCCTGCACAGGCATGAATCGGCTTCATGCGGATCGGACCACTGTAGAGCAGATGCTCCGCCGCCGGCCGCGCATCATCGAAGGAGAAAACACTGAGCCCGTCGAGCACCACCGTGCGCACCCGCTCGGAAAACATCGGCGCCCAACCTTCTGGGGCATGGGCATGCCTGTTCAGCAAACCATGGCTGATGGCCTTGGTGCAGATGAAATCGTGCTCGACGTAACCGCCCCACAAATCATCTGGCCCCTTGACGCCCAACTGCTTCGCGGCAGCGGCGCCCACCAGTGTCTGGGTCGGCAACAGATAGATGTCCCGCCCGCCATGCACCTGCGGGTCGTAGCTGCCACCGAACTTGAGCCCGAGGATTTGCGCCAGCCAACGGGCCAGGGCGCGATTGGTTTCGACTTCGTGCTGCGGCGCATCGGGGCGCACCGAATGGGCGACTACCAGTTTCTTGCCGTTGGTTGGGGTCATGCGTCCCCCTTCAGTTGTCGCTAAATGAATGTAGCTGATGGGGTGCAGAGTTCAGGCCAAGCGTGTCTTCGAGAAAAACTGTATTAACGACAGTCAGTTGCGGGAAAGGTATAGCGCCGAGCCTGCTTTATTCTGCACGACTCGCTGCAAGACTCTGGCATTTTGCACGACCCAAGGTAGCGATTCCCCCCTGTGGGAGCGAGCCTGCTCGCGATGAGGCCAGCATATTCACCATTTATGTTGCCTGACACGCCGCCATCGCGAGCAGGCTCGCTCCCACAGGGGATTTGTGCTTTTCCGCCTATCGGGTTACTACGCTCGGCATCACCCCAAACCGCGCTCGATAATCACTCGGCGCCAGCCCGGTAATCTTCTTGAACGTCGAACGAAACGCTCCCGGATCCTGATAGCCCACGGACCAGGCGATGTGATCGATGGTGCCATTGGTGAATTCGAGCATTTCCCGAGCCTTGCCGACTCGCAGGTGCTGGCAGTACTCCGTGGGCTTGAGCCCGGTTGCCGCGCGGAATCGACGCAGGAACGTTCGCTCTTCCAGCCCTGCCCGCTCAGCCATCGCCGTCAGCGAGACATCGGTGGCCCCAGTGCTTTGCAACCAGTGTTGAACCTTGAGAATCGCGGCATCGCCATGGTTGAGAATCGGCGCGAAATTGCTGCCGCACTCACTGGCGCTGTCGCTGTGTTCCACCACCAGGAAACGCGCAGTGCCGGTGGCAATGCTCGGGCCCAATAGACGATCGACCAGGCGCAGACCCAATTCAGACCACGCCATCAGGCCGGCAGTGGTAATCAGGTCACCATCATCGACGATGGGCGTTTCGGCTTTAAGCTTGATCGCCGGGTAACGCTCGGCGAAAGTTTTTGCGGAAGTCCAGTGAGTGGTGGCGCTACGCCCGTCGAGCAGTCCACTTTCAGCCAATAGCAACGAACCCACGCAGACACCACCCAGGGTCGCGCCATTGGCGTGTTGCTGGCGAAGCCAGCGCAGCAGCGCTTGCGGCGCCTGCGCTTCGCTGAACCCGGCAATCGACGGTGGAATCAACACCGCCACCATTGCGCCGTCGGCAGCGGGATGGCTGTCATAGACACGAACCGGCGCCTGTTCGCCATCGACCTGCCAATGGCTGATCCGCAACAAAGGCAAGCGCGCGGCCTGATGCTCGGCGGCGATGCGGTTGGCCACCCCGAACAGGTCCGTCAACCCATGCACCGCCGCCATCTGCGCGCCGGGGTAGATCAATACGCCCAGTTCGACGATTGCCCTTTGTGCATCCATTGTCAGTTTTCCCCCTTCTATTGTCGGTGGGGCCAATCCCCGGACGGTCTGCCAGGGCCAATACTTCATCCCACATTCAAACCGCACTTCGAGGAAACAGTCATGGCCAAGCAAGCACTCATCGTAGTCGATATCCAAAAAGACTACTTCCCCCAAGGCAAGTGGCCATTGGCCGGTGCCGATGCCGCCGCGGACAACGCCGTTCGTCTTCTCAAGGCCTTTCGTGACGCCGGTGATTCGGTGGTGCACATCCGCCACGAATTCACCTCCGCTGAAGCACCGTTTTTCACCCCGGGGTCCGACGGCGCGAAGCTGCACCCGAAAGTCCTCAACCAGGGCAATGAGCCGGTGGTGCTCAAGCACTTCGTCAACTCGTTCCGTGAAACCGAACTGCAGTCCATTCTCGACGAGCAGGGCATCAAGGAACTTGTGGTGGTCGGTAGCATGAGCCACATGTGTGTCGACGGCATCACCCGCGCTGCCAATGACCTGGGCTACAGCGTCACGGTGATCCATGATGCCTGTGCCTCCCGTGACCTGGAGTTCAACGGCCTCACCGTTCCAGCAGCCCATGTGCATGCCGCGTTCATGGCGGCATTGGGTTTTGCCTACGCCAAGGTAGTGTCCACTGACGAGTTTTTCGGGGCCAACTGATTAAACCCCGGAAACGCAAAAGGCCCGTAGCGACTGATCGTTACGGGCCTTTTCATTTATGCCGTTCGGGAAAGCAAATGCTTAGAACGGAATATCGTCATCGAAGCTGTCGAAGTCCGGAGCCGGCTGCGGTGCGGCCTGCTGAGGAGCCGGGCGCGACTGTTGCGGTGCCGACTGCTGTGGACGCGGAGCCTGCTGGCGCGGAGCGGATTGCTGGTAGTTACCGCCGCCCTGGCCTTGCTGATCACCCTGTTGAGGACGACCGCCCAGCAGTTGCATGGTGCCTTGCATGTCGACCACGATTTCAGTGGTGTAACGTTTGATACCGTCTTTTTCCCACTCGCGGGTCTGCAGCTTGCCTTCGATGTAGACCTGCGAACCTTTGCGCAGGTACTCGCCGGCGATTTCCGCGACCTTGCCGAACATCGACACACGGTGCCATTCGGTTTTTTCGACTTTCTGACCGGTTTGCTTGTCGGTCCACTGTTCGCTGGTTGCCAGACTCAGGTTGGTCACGGCATTGCCATTCGGCAGGTAACGAACTTCAGGATCCTGGCCGCAAGTGCCGACCAATATGACTTTGTTAACCCCACGGGCCATTACGTTCTCCTAGGCTACGCACGCTGCCCCGGCCGGGTTGTTCACCAGGCTTTCAAGGGTGGTGCGATCCAATAGTTCGGTGTCCAATTTGATGTAAATGGCCGCCTCATCGGCGACTATCACTGCATCTGTTACCCCTACGACAGCCTTCAGGCGCTCGACCAGGCCCGCTTCGCGGATCGCTTCGGGCGACAATGGCAAGCGCAGGCTTGTCACGTAGGGAGGTTCACGCATGGTAACAGCAAAGGCCAGCCAGAGGGCAGCCAGACCGGCGCATCCAAGGAACACAACCGACAGACCGCCATGCTGGAACAGCCAGCCACCGAGTATGCCGCCCAGTGCCGAGCCGAGGAACTGACTGGTGGAGTAGACCCCCATCGCCGTGCCCTTGCCGCCCGCCGGTGAAACCTTGCTGATCAGCGACGGCAGCGAAGCTTCCAGCAGATTGAAGGCGGTGAAAAACACCACGGTACCAATCACCAGAGCCCGCAAGCTGTCGCCGAACTGCCAGAAGAATAGCTCAGTGAGCATCAGCGTCACGACGGCGCCGAGCAAAACTCGTTTCATTTTGCGTCTCTTCTCGCCGTAGATGATGAACGGGATCATGGCGAAGAAGGAAATCAGCAGCGCGGTCAGGTACACCCACCAATGCTGCTCCTTGGGCAGCCCGGCTTTTTCGACCAGCGCCAGCGGCAAGGCAACGAAACTCGACATCAGCATCGCGTGCAACACGAAGATACCAAGATCCAGGCGCAGCAGGTCCGGGTGCTTGAGCGTCGGGATCAGCGCCTGACGGGCGACGCCGGATTCGCGGTGCTGCAACGGCCCCGTGGAACGCGGCACCATGAACATCACAATCACGATGCCGACCAGCGCCATGCCACCGGTGGCGAGAAACAATCCGGACAGCCCGAAAGCACGGGTCAGCAACGGCCCCACTACCATGGCGACAGCAAACGACAGGCCGATCGTCATGCCGATCATGGCCATGGCTTTGGTCCTGTGCTGTTCGCGGGTCAAGTCCGAGAGCAACGCCATCACCGCCGCGGAAATCGCCCCGGCACCTTGCAGGATGCGCCCGGCGATTACCCCCCAGATCGAGTCGGCGTTGGCCGCCAGGACGCTGCCGAGGGCGAAGACGATCAGCCCCAGGTAAATCACCGGACGGCGGCCGATGCGGTCGGAAATGAAACCGAAGGGAATCTGGAAAATCGCCTGGGTCAGGCCGTAAGCGCCAATCGCCAGCCCGATCAGGGCCGGGGTCGCTCCCGCCAGGTCCATGCCATAGGTCGCCAGGACCGGCAACACCATGAACATGCCAAGCATACGGAAGGCGAACACCAGGGCCAGACCGCTTGCCGCGCGGGTCTCGCTGCCACTCATGCGCTCGCTGTGGGGATCGTGCATGGAAAAACCTCATGTGAACCGGCGGCGATTCTACCAGTCCCATCGATTGGCAGGGTATATCGCGACGCTTTGCCGCGTGTAGATGACAGAGCTTTCATGTAAGGCAGCCAGTGCAACATTCGATAGTGTGCATCCATCCAGTATTTGGCCGTATACTCCTACGTTTTCGACGCCCGCCGAGCGAGGCCACCTTGGACAAGATCCTGATTCGTGGGGCTCGAACCCACAACCTGAAGAACATCGACCTGACCCTGCCACGGGACAAGCTGATCGTCATCACCGGCCTGTCCGGCTCGGGCAAGTCGTCCCTGGCTTTCGACACCTTGTACGCCGAAGGCCAGCGCCGCTACGTCGAGTCGCTGTCGGCCTACGCCCGGCAGTTCCTGTCGATGATGGAAAAACCTGACGTCGACACCATCGAGGGCCTGTCGCCGGCGATTTCCATCGAGCAGAAGTCGACCTCGCACAACCCGCGTTCGACCGTCGGCACCATCACCGAGATCTACGACTACCTGCGCCTGCTGTATGCACGCGTGGGCATTCCGCGTTGCCCGGATCACGACATTCCCCTGGAGGCGCAGACCGTCAGCCAGATGGTCGACCTGGTCCTTGCCCAACCGGAGGGCAGCAAGCTCATGCTGCTGGCCCCGGTCATTCGCGAGCGCAAAGGTGAGCACCTTTCAGTCTTCGAAGAACTGCGCGCACAAGGTTTCGTCCGTGCCCGGATCAACGGCAAGCTGTATGAGCTGGACGAAGCACCGAAGCTCGATAAACAGAAAAAACACACCATCGATGTGGTGGTCGACCGCGTCAAGGTCCGCGCCGACCTGCAACAGCGCCTGGCCGAATCCTTCGAGACCGCGCTGAAACTGGCAGACGGCATCGCCCTGGTGGCGCCGATGGACGACGAGCCGGGCGAAGAGATGATTTTCTCCGCGCGCTTCGCCTGCCCGATTTGCGGGCACGCCATCAGCGAACTCGAGCCCAAGCTGTTTTCCTTCAACAACCCGGCCGGCGCCTGCCCGACCTGCGATGGCTTGGGGGTGAAGCAGTTCTTCGACATCAAGCGCCTGGTCAATGGTGAGCTGACCCTGGCCGAAGGTGCGATTCGCGGCTGGGACCGGCGCAACGTCTTTTACTTCCAGATGCTCGGCTCGCTGGCCTCCCACTACAAGTTCAGCCTGGAAGTGCCGTTCAACGAACTGCCGGCCGATCAGCAGAAGAGCATCCTGCACGGCAGCGGCTCGCAAAACGTCGATTTCAAATACCTGAATGACCGGGGCGATATCGTCAAGCGCTCGCACCCGTTCGAAGGCATCGTGCCGAACCTGGAACGTCGCTATCGTGAAACCGAGTCGGCCTCGGTACGCGAAGAGCTGGCCAAGTTCCTCAGCACCCAGTCCTGCCCCGATTGCCGCGGCACCCGTCTGCGTCGCGAGGCGCGGCATGTGTGGGTCGGCGAGAAAACCCTGCCGGCGGTGACCAACCTGCCGATCGGCGATGCCTGCGATTATTTCGAAGGAATGAAGCTGACTGGCCGTCGTGGCGAGATTGCCGACAAGATCCTCAAGGAAATTCGCGAGCGCCTGCAGTTCCTGGTCAACGTCGGGCTCGATTATCTCTCGCTGGATCGCAGCGCAGACACCCTGTCCGGTGGTGAGGCACAGCGTATCCGCCTGGCCAGCCAGATCGGCGCCGGGCTGGTGGGCGTCCTGTACATCCTCGACGAGCCCTCGATCGGCCTGCACCAGCGTGATAACGACCGCTTGCTTGGCACGCTGAAACACCTGCGGGACATCGGCAACACGGTGATCGTGGTCGAGCACGATGAAGACGCGATTCGCCTGGCCGACTATGTAGTGGATATCGGTCCGGGCGCAGGGGTTCACGGCGGGCACATCGTCGCCGAAGGTACGCCTGCCGAGGTGATGGCGCATCCCGATTCCCTGACCGGCAAGTACCTGTCGGGCCGGGTGAAGATCGCGGTGCCGGCCAAGCGTACGCCGCGCAACAAGAAGCTGTCGCTGACGCTCAAGGGCGCCCGTGGCAACAACCTGCGCAACGTCGACCTGGAGATCCCTATCGGCCTGCTGACCTGCGTGACCGGCGTGTCCGGTTCAGGCAAGTCGACGCTGATCAACAACACGCTCTTTCCGTTGAGTGCCACGACGCTCAACGGTGCAACCACCCTGGAAGCGGCTGCTCACGACAGCATCAAGGGCCTGGAACACCTGGATAAGGTCGTCGACATCGACCAGAGTCCCATCGGCCGTACGCCACGCTCCAACCCGGCCACCTACACCGGCCTGTTCACACCGATTCGCGAGCTGTTTGCCGGCGTGCCGGAGTCCCGCTCACGCGGTTATGGCCCGGGACGTTTCTCCTTCAACGTGAAGGGCGGACGCTGCGAAGCCTGCCAGGGTGATGGCCTGATCAAGGTGGAAATGCACTTCCTGCCGGACATCTATGTGCCGTGCGATGTGTGCAAGAGCAAGCGCTACAACCGCGAAACCCTCGAGATCAAATACAAGGGCAAGAGCATCCATGAAACCCTCGAGATGACCATCGAGGAAGCCCGGGAGTTCTTCGACGCAGTACCGGCCCTGGCGCGCAAGCTTCAGACATTGATGGACGTGGGACTGTCGTACATCAAGCTGGGACAATCGGCGACCACGCTGTCCGGTGGTGAGGCCCAGCGGGTCAAGCTGTCTCGTGAACTGTCCAAGCGCGACACTGGCAAGACCCTGTACATCCTTGATGAGCCGACCACCGGCCTGCACTTCGCGGACATCCAGCAACTACTGGACGTGTTGCATCGACTGCGCGACCACGGCAACACGGTGGTGGTGATCGAACACAACCTCGACGTCATCAAGACCGCTGACTGGCTGGTGGACCTGGGCCCGGAAGGCGGCTCCAAGGGTGGGCAGATCATTGCCGTCGGCACGCCGGAAGAAGTCTCGGAGATGAAGCAATCCCATACCGGTTATTACCTCAAGCCTCTGCTGGAGCGTGACAGGGCTTAACCGGCGCCCATGAAAAAGCCCCTGTCACTTCAGCGGTAACAGGGGCTTTTTTGTATCTGCCGCAATCAGGTGTGTGATTGCAGGTAATTCTCGAGACCGATCAACTTGATCAGGCCCAGCTGCTTTTCCAGCCAGTAGGTGTGATCTTCTTCGGTGTCGTGCAATTGGACCCGCAGCATTTCGCGGCTGACATAGTCCTTGTGCTGCTCGCAAAGCTTGATGCCCTTGCACAGCGCAGCCCGCACCTTGTATTCCAGGCGCAAGTCCGCTTCGAGCATTTCTGTCACCGTGGTGCCGACATCCAGATCGTCCGGACGCATGCGCGGCGTGCCTTCCAGCATCAGGATCCGGCGCATCAGAGCATCAGCGTGCCCGGCTTCTTCTTCCATCTCGTGGTTGATTCGTTCGTAGAGCTTGGTGAAACCCCAGTCCTCATACATCCGCGAGTGGACGAAATATTGATCACGCGCGGCCAGTTCGCCGGTCAGCAACGTGTTGAGGTAATCGATAACGTCTGGGTGGCCTTGCATCGCCCTACATCTCCCTGCTTTAAAGTCTGTAGTTTGAACCAACCTGACCGCAACGTCACTCGCAATACGCAATAAAAGCGAAGATATTCTGAGAAAAGCAGGTTAAATAACGCAAAAACCGCCCGAATAAGGGCGGTTCTGCTTCTCATTTAGACTTCGTTAAGCTGTACGTTGAGCAGCGTTGCGATTGCTTCTCCATACGCCGGATCGGCCTTGAAGAAATGCTGCAACTGACGGTCGACGACGTCGCTTGAAACACCTGCCATGGCGCCTGCAATGTTGTTGACCAGCAGCGTTTTCTGCTCATCACTCATCAAGCGGAACAATGCGCCGGCGTGGCTGTAGTAGTCCGTGTCTTCGCGATGGTCGTAGCGATCCGCTGAGCCACTTAATGCCAGCGCGGGCTCAGCATAACGGGGCGCCTGCTTTGGTGACTCGATATAGCTGTTGGGCTCGTAGTTTGGAGCCGCACCACCATTGCTGCCAAAAGCCATCGAGCCATCGCGCTGATAGGTGTTAACCGGGCTGCGCGGGGCATTCACCGGCAATTGCTGGTGATTGGTGCCGACGCGGTAGCGGTGCGCATCAGCGTAAGCGAACACGCGACCTTGCAGCATGCGATCCGGCGACAGACCAACGCCTGGCACCATGTTGCTTGGGCCGAATGCGGCTTGCTCGACCTCGGCGAAGTAGTTCAGTGGATTTCGATTGAGCTCCAACTCACCGACTTCGATCAACGGAAACTCCTGCTGCGACCAGGTCTTGGTCACGTCGAACGGGTTCTCGTAGTGCGCTGCCGCCTGAGCCTCGGTCATGATCTGGATGCACACACGCCATTTCGGGAAGTCACCGCGCTCAATGGCTTCGAACAAGTCGCGCTGGGCGTAATCCGGATCGGTACCTGCCAGGCGCGCCGCCTCTGCAGGTGCGAGATTCTTGATCCCTTGCTGGGTCTTGTAGTGCCACTTCACCCAATGACGCTCGCCTGTGGCGCTGATCAGGCTGTAGGTGTGGCTGCCGAAGCCGTGCATGTGGCGGTAGCCGTCGGGAATGCCCCGGTCGGAGAATAAAATGGTGACCTGGTGCAACGCTTCCGGAGAATGCGACCAGAAGTCCCACATTGCCTGTGCGCTTTTGAGGTTACTTTGCGGCAGGCGTTTTTGGGTGTGGATAAAGTCCGGGAATTTGAGCGGATCGCGGATGAAGAACACTGGCGTGTTGTTGCCGACAATGTCCCAGTTGCCTTCTTCGGTGTAGAACTTCAGCGCGAAGCCGCGAGGATCGCGCTCGGTATCCGCCGAACCGCGCTCGCCACCGACAGTGGAGAATCGCAGGAAGGTTGGCGTTTGCTTACCGACTGCCTCAAACAGCTTGGCGCTGGTGTATTGGCTGATATCGCGAGTAACGGTAAACGTACCGTAAGCACCCGAGCCCTTGGCGTGCACGCGACGCTCCGGGATGTTTTCACGGTTGAAGTGGGCCAGCTTCTCGATCAGGTGGAAATCGTCGAGCAGTAATGGGCCGCGAGGACCGGCGGAGCGGGAATTCTGGTTGTCGGCGACAGGAGCGCCACTGGCGGTTGTAAGCGTGTTGTTTTGGCTCATGTGATCTTCCTTCCTCTGTCGGTCTTGAACTGCCGGCTAATCGGCTGAGAGGGAGTATTGATCATCAATGTGACACCTACAAATTCATTAACCTGCAGACATCGATAGAAAATTACTAATTATCATCCCCGACCCATGATGACCACTTGAAGCGGGTGACCGCTTGTACGCAGCGCGCTTTTCTTACAGACACGAAAAACCGGGCACTAGGCCCGGTTCTTTGTTTCAGACTGACGTCTTACTCGGCGGATACAGCTTCGCCAGCAGTAGCACGATCAACCAACTCGACGTACGCCATAGGCGCGTTGTCGCCAGCGCGGAAACCGCACTTGAGGATGCGCAGGTAGCCACCCTCACGGGTAGCGTAACGCTTGCCCAGGTCGTTGAAGAGCTTACCAACGATAGCTTTCGAACGAGTACGGTCGAAAGCCAGACGACGGTTAGCAACGCTGTCTGTCTTGGCCAAAGTGATCAGCGGCTCGGCAACGCGGCGCAGTTCTTTAGCTTTTGGCAGAGTAGTTTTGATCAGCTCGTGCTCGAACAGCGACACCGCCATGTTTTGGAACATGGCCTTGCGGTGCGAGCTGGTGCGGCTCAGGTGACGACCACTTTTACGATGACGCATGGTTCATTCCTTACCAAACACTACGTTCGGTGATTACGACGATCAGGCAGTCGCCTTGTCGTCCTTCTTAAGACTTGCAGGCGGCCAGTTGTCGAGGCGCATGCCGAGGGACAGACCGCGGGAGGCCAGAACGTCCTTGATTTCAGTCAAGGATTTCTTGCCCAGGTTCGGAGTCTTCAACAGCTCTACTTCGGTACGCTGAATCAGGTCGCCGATGTAGTAGATGTTTTCCGCCTTAAGGCAGTTAGCCGAACGTACAGTCAGTTCCAGATCGTCAACCGGGCGAAGCAGGATCGGATCGATCTCGTCTTCCTGCTCGACAACCACTGGCTCACTGTCACCTTTGAGGTCGACGAACGCAGCCAACTGCTGTTGCAGGATGGTTGCAGCACGACGGATAGCCTCTTCAGGATCCAGGGTACCGTTGGTTTCCAGATCAATAACCAGCTTGTCCAGGTTAGTACGCTGCTCGACACGGGCGTTTTCCACCACGTATGCGATACGGCGAACCGGGCTGAACGAAGAGTCAAGCTGCAAGCGACCGATGCTGCGGCTTTCGTCTTCATCGCTCTGACGCGAGTCTGCCGGTTCATAACCACGACCACGAGCTACTACGAGCTTCATGTTCAGGGCGCCGTTAGACGCCAGGTTAGCGATTACGTGATCGGGATTAACGATCTCGACATCATGATCCAGCTGAATATCGGCAGCGGTAACCACCCCCGAACCCTTCTTCGACAAGGTCAGCGTAACTTCGTCACGGCCGTGCAGCTTGATAGCCAGACCTTTAAGGTTCAACAGGATTTCAATTACGTCTTCCTGTACACCTTCGATGGCGCTGTACTCGTGGAGCACACCGTCAATCTCGGCCTCGACTACTGCACAGCCGGGCATTGAGGACAACAGGATGCGGCGCAGCGCGTTGCCCAGGGTGTGGCCAAAGCCACGCTCGAGAGGCTCGAGCGTGATCTTGGCGCGGGTTGGACTGACAACTTGCACATCAATATGGCGAGGTGTCAGGAACTCATTTACCGAAATCTGCATGGATGCACCTATTTTCTAGCCCTTACTTGGAGTAGAGCTCGACAATCAGGCTTTCGTTGATGTCGGCGGACAGATCACTGCGAGCTGGAACGTTCTTGAAAACGCCCGACTTCTTCTCAGTGTCTACTTCTACCCATTCTACGCGGCCACGTTGGGCACACAGATCGAGAGCTTGGACAATGCGAAGTTGGTTTTTTGCTTTCTCGCGAACAGCAACCACGTCACCAGCACGAACCTGGTAGGACGGAACGTTAACGGTCTGACCGTTTACGCTGATCGACTTGTGCGATACCAGCTGACGGGATTCGGCACGAGTCGAACCAAAGCCCATACGGTATACGACGTTGTCCAGACGGCATTCGAGCAGTTGCAGCAGGTTTTCACCGGTTGCACCTTTCTTGCCAGCAGCTTCTTTGTAGTAGCCGCTGAACTGACGCTCGAGAACGCCGTAGATACGACGGACCTTCTGCTTTTCACGCAGTTGGGTGCCGTAATCGGACTGGCGACCGCGGCGTTGGCCGTGGATACCAGGTGCTGCTTCAATGTTGCACTTCGATTCGATCGCGCGCACGCCGCTCTTCAGGAAGAGATCGGTGCCTTCGCGACGAGCGAGTTTGCATTTTGGACCAATGTAACGAGCCATTCTTTACAATCTCCTGGATTACACGCGGCGCTTCTTCGGCGGACGGCACCCGTTGTGCGGGATTGGCGTCACGTCGGTGATGCTGGCGATCTTATAGCCACAGCCGTTCAATGCACGGACAGCAGACTCACGACCTGGACCTGGACCTTTGACGTTTACGTCGAGGTTTTTCAGGCCATATTCCAGCGCAGCTTGACCAGCACGTTCAGCAGCTACTTGAGCAGCAAACGGGGTGGACTTGCGGGAACCGCGGAAACCCGAACCACCGGAGGTAGCCCAAGAAAGCGCGTTACCTTGACGGTCGGTGATGGTCACGATGGTGTTGTTAAAAGAAGCATGGATGTGGGCGATGCCATCAACCACTGTCTTTTTAACTTTTTTACGAGGACGAGCAGCAGGTTTTGCCATGATTAATTTCCTGTCGATTCGCGTGGGCGATTACTTGCGGATCGGCTTACGCGGACCTTTACGGGTACGCGCGTTAGTCTTGGTACGCTGACCGCGTACTGGAAGACCACGACGATGACGCAGACCACGGTAGCAACCGAGGTCCATCAAACGCTTGATTTTCATGTTGATTTCGCGACGCAGGTCACCTTCAGTGGTGAACTTCGCCACTTCGCCACGCAACTGCTCAATCTGCTCGTCGCTCAGATCTTTGATCTTTGCGGCTGGGTTTACCCCAGTCTCTGCGCAAATTTTCTGCGCAGTAGTGCGACCAACACCATAGATGTAGGTCAGCGAGATAACAGTGTGCTTGTTATCTGGAATGTTAACGCCTGCAATACGGGCCATTCAGTGGGACTCCAATTGACAGCTACCTACGCCCCGGAAGCCAAGAAATAGGGCGCGAGATAATATCGCTGTAATAACAAATAATCAACCCGGCAGCGCACTAGCTGCCGGGCTTCAAGCAGATCACACTCAGCCTTGGCGCTGTTTGTGACGCGGTTCCGCGCTGCAAATTACTCGAACAACACCTTCGCGGCGAATAATCTTGCAGTTACGGCACAGCTTTTTCACCGATGCACGAACTTTCATCACCAACTCCTCGAACCTTATGGGTCAGCGCAGCATGCCGCTGCCGTAACCCTTCAGGTTGGCTTTCTTCATCAGGGATTCGTACTGGTGCGAAACGAGGTGCGATTGTACTTGGGACATGAAGTCCATCACAACCACGACGACGATCAGCAACGAGGTCCCGCCAAGGTAGAACGGTACGTTGGCTGCAACCACCAGGAACTGGGGCAACAGGCAGACGGCCGTCATGTAAAGAGCACCGAACAGGGTCAAACGAGTCAGTACGCCATCAATGTAGCGCGCAGACTGCTCACCTGGACGGATACCCGGAATAAAGGCACCGGACTTCTTCAGGTTCTCCGCTACGTCTTTCGGATTGAACATCAACGCCGTATAGAAGAAGCAGAAGAAAATAATCCCTGCACTAAACAGCAGAATATTCAACGGCTGACCAGGAGCGATCGACTGCGAGATGTCCTGCAACCAGCCCATACCTTCAGACTGGCCGAACCAGGCACCCAACGAAGCCGGGAACAGCAAGATGCTGCTCGCGAAAATAGCCGGAATAACACCGGCCATGTTCACCTTCAGCGGCAAGTGGCTTGTCTGCGCAGCGAAGACCTTGCGGCCCTGCTGACGCTTGGCGTAGTGAACAGCAATACGACGCTGACCACGCTCAATGAACACCACGAAACCGATAATCGCTACTGCCAGCAAACCGATGGCAACCAGGGCGAAGATATTGATATCACCCTGACGCGCAGACTCGAAAGACTGCCCGATCGCTCTCGGAAGACCGGCGACGATACCCGAAAAAATCAACATCGAGATACCGTTGCCAACACCACGCTCAGTAATCTGCTCACCCAGCCACATCATGAACATCGCACCAGCCACAAAAGTGGTTACCGCGACGAAATGAAAGCTAAAGTCACCAGTGAACGAAACGCCCTGCCCTGCCAGACCAATGGACATGCCAATGGCCTGGACAAGAGCAAGAACGACGGTGAGGTAGCGGGTGTACTGGCTGATCTTGCGACGGCCAGCTTCACCTTCCTTCTTC
Source organism: Pseudomonas sp. GM78 (assembly GCF_000282475.1). GTDB lineage: Bacteria > Pseudomonadota > Gammaproteobacteria > Pseudomonadales > Pseudomonadaceae > Aquipseudomonas. The sequence goes on along the minus strand of NZ_AKJF01000208.1, from coordinate 29,064 downwards.
AACTGCTCCAGCTGCGGGCTGACGGCGGTCATCAGTTGCATGATGATCGATGCCGAAATGTACGGCATGATCCCCAGTGCAAAGATGCTCATCCGCTCCAGCGCGCCGCCGGAAAACATGTTGAACAAGCTAAGAATGGTCCCCTCATTCTGTCGAAACAGGTCCGCGAGTCGGTCCGGGTTGATACCTGGAACCGGGATGTGTGCGCCTATTCGGTAGACGATAATCGCCAGGAACAGAAAACGCAGACGAGCCCAGAGTTCAGACATACCGCCTTTGCCGAGCGCAGAGAGAGCACCTTGCTTAGCCATTTATTCCTCGAACTTGCCGCCAGCTGCTTCGATAGCCGCACGCGCACCTTTGGTGGCGCCGATTCCCTTGCCGATAGTGACAGCGCGAGTCACTTCACCGGACAGCATGATTTTCACACGCTGTACGTTGACGTTGATCACGTTGGCATCTTTCAGGGACTGCACGGTGACGATGTCGCCTTCCACTTTAGCCAGCTCGGACAGACGCACTTCTGCGCGGTCCATGGCTTTCAGGGAAACGAAACCGAACTTCGGCAGGCGACGATGCAGCGGCTGTTGACCGCCTTCAAAGCCTGGAGCGATGGTGCCACCGGAGCGGGAAGTCTGACCTTTGTGACCACGGCCACCAGTCTTACCCAAACCACTACCGATACCACGGCCCGGACGATGCTTTTCGCGACGGGAACCCGGCGCTGGACTCAGATCATTGAGTTTCATCGATTAACCCTCGACACGCAGCATGTAGTAAGCCTTGTTGATCATCCCGCGATTCTCGGGAGTATCCTGGACTTCTACAGTGTGACCGATGCGACGCAGACCCAGACCCTTAACACACAGTTTGTGGTTAGGGATGCGGCCGGTCATGCTTTTGATCAGCGTAACTTTAACGGTAGCCATGATCAGAAGATCTCCTTGACGCTTTTGCCACGCTTGGCAGCGATGGACTCAGGAGACTGCATTGCTTTCAAACCCTTGAAAGTGGCGTGAACCACGTTTACCGGGTTAGTCGAGCCGTAGCACTTGGCCAGAACGTTCTGAACGCCAGCAACTTCGAGAACGGCACGCATTGCGCCGCCAGCGATGATACCGGTACCTTCAGAAGCAGGCTGCATGTACACCTTCGAAGCGCCGTGGGCGGACTTCATTGCGTACTGCAGGGTGGTGCCGTTCAGATCAACCTGGATCATGTTGCGGCGAGCAGCTTCCATTGCCTTCTGGATCGCAGCAGGCACTTCACGCGACTTGCCACGGCCGAAGCCAACACGCCCTTTACCATCACCAACCACGGTCAACGCGGTGAAAGTGAAGATACGGCCGCCTTTAACGGTTTTGGCTACGCGGTTAACTTGAACCAGCTTCTCGATGTAGCCTTCGTCGCGCTTTTGGTCGTTATTTGACATAACTTAGAACTCCAGCCCAGCTTCACGAGCAGCATCAGCCAGCGCTTTAACGCGGCCGTGGTACTTGAAGCCAGAGCGGTCGAAAGCCACCTGCGAGACGCCAGCGGCCTTAGCACGCGTAGCGACCAGCTGGCCAACCTTAGTGGCCGCGTCGATGTTGCCAGTGGCGCCATCACGCAGTTCTTTATCCAAAGTCGAGGCGCTTGCCAGGACTTTGTTGCCGTCGGCCGAAATGACCTGGGCGTAGATGTGCTGCGACGAGCGGAACACGCAGAGACGCACGACTTCGAGTTCGTGCATTTTCAGGCGTGCTTTGCGAGCGCGACGCAGTCGAGTAACTTTTTTGTCGGTCATTTGCTATGCCCTACTTCTTCTTGGCTTCTTTACGACGGACGACTTCGTCCGCGTAGCGCACACCTTTGCCTTTGTACGGCTCTGGTGGACGGAAGTCGCGGATCTCGGCGGCCACTTGACCTACCAGCTGCTTATCGATGCCCTTGATCAGGATATCGGTCTGGCTAGGAGTCTCAGCGGTGATGCCTTCCGGCAGTTCATAATCCACTGGGTGCGAGAAGCCAAGAGCCAGGTTCAGCACTGTGCCTTTTGCTTGCGCTTTGTAACCAACACCGACCAGCTGGAGCTTGCGCTCGAAGCCTTGGCTTACGCCTTGGACCATGTTGTTTACCAACGCACGAGTGGTACCAGCCATTGCGCGAGTTTGTTGATCGCCATTGCGAGCAGCGAAACGCAGCTCACCAGCTTCTTCAACGATCTCAACGGACGAATGGATGTTCAGTTCGAGAGTGCCCTTGGCACCCTTCACCGAAAGCTGTTGGCCTGCGAATTTTACTTCGACGCCGGCTGGCAGCTTAACGGGGTTCTTAGCGACGCGAGACATGCTTATCCCCCCTTAGAACACAGTGCAAAGAACTTCGCCGCCGACACCGGCAGCGCGCGCAGCACGATCAGTCATCACACCCTTGTTGGTGGAGACGATAGACACACCGAGACCGCCACGTACTTTTGGCAGATCATCGACGGACTTGTACTGACGCAGGCCTGGACGGCTAACGCGCTTCACTTCTTCGATAACCGGACGGCCTTCGAAGTATTTCAGCTCGATAGACAGCAGTGGTTTTGTTTCGCTGCTGATCTGATAACCCGCGATGTAACCTTCGTCCTTCAGGACTTTGGCAACAGCTACCTTCAACGTGGAAGATGGCATGCTTACGACGGACTTTTCAGCCATCTGGGCATTACGGATTCGAGTTAGCATGTCCGCTAACGGGTCCTGCATACTCATGGGCTAGACGCTCCTAATACAGAAAAATTAGCCTTGCGGCTACTACGTGTCGCCGAGAATCTCCGGGTATAAAAAACACGGGCTCAGGCGAGCCGGGTATTCTAGACACACCCCAGAAATGAATCAAGCCCCAAAAGGGGCTTGATCCAGATTCAAGGCCACCGGCGGTCAGGTTCTTGCGAACCCTCGCACCGAGACTTTGACAGTACTTACCAGCTGGCTTTAACCAGACCTGGTACGTCACCACGCATTGCCGCTTCACGCAGTTTGTTACGGCCAAGGCCGAACTTGCGGTAAACGCCGTGTGGACGACCGGTCAGGCGGCAGCGGTTACGCATGCGCGAAGCGCTTGCGTCACGTGGCTGCTTCTGCAGGGCAACTGTAGCTTCCCAACGTGCTTCTGGACTTGCGTTCAGATCGACGATGATAGCTTTCAGTGCTGCACGCTTCTTGGCGTACTTGGCAACCGTGAGCTGACGCTTCAGCTCGCGGTTTTTCATGCTCATCTTGGCCATGGTCCTACTCCAATCAGTTGCGGAACGGGAATTTGAACGCACGCAGCAGAGCGCGGCCTTCATCATCGTTCTTGGCAGTGGTGGTCAGGGTGATGTCCAGACCGCGGAGAGCATCGATCTTGTCGTAGTCGATTTCCGGGAAGATGATCTGCTCTTTCACGCCCATGCTGTAGTTGCCACGACCATCGAAGGACTTGGCATTCAGGCCGCGGAAGTCGCGAACCCGAGGCAGGGAGATCGACAGCAGACGATCCAGGAACTCGTACATACGCTCACGGCGCAGGGTCACTTTGACGCCGATCGGCCAACCTTCACGGACTTTAAAGCCAGCGATGGATTTGCGAGCGTAGGTCACAACGACTTTCTGGCCGGTGATCTTTTCCAGGTCAGCAACAGCGTGCTCGATGACTTTTTTGTCGCCGATCGCTTCGCCCAGACCCATGTTCAGGGTGATTTTGGTAACGCGCGGAACTTCCATCACGTTCGAAAGCTTAAGTTCTTCCTTAAGTTTCGGAGCGATTTCCTTCCGGTAAATCTCTTTTAGTCGTGCCATGGTCTTCTACCTAGCAGTGTTCAAGCATCAACCGCTTTTTGGGTCGACTTGAAGACACGAATTTTCTTACCGTCTTCTACTTTGAAACCAACGCGGTCAGCCTTGTTGGTTTCGCCGTTGAAGATGGCTACGTTAGAAGCGTGCAATGGCGCTTCTTTCTCGACGATACCGCCTTGTACGCCCGACATCGGGTTAGGCTTGGTATGACGCTTGACCAGGTTCAGACCACCAACAACCAGACGGTTGTCAGCAAGAACCTTCAGCACCTTACCGCGCTTACCTTTGTCTTTGCCGGCGATCACGATGATCTCGTCGTCACGACGAATCTTTTGCATGTCGGATCTCCTTACAGCACTTCTGGGGCGAGCGAGACGATCTTCATGAACTTCTCAGTACGAAGTTCACGGGTCACTGGCCCAAAGATACGGGTGCCGATCGGCTCTTGCTTGTTGTTCAGAAGAACAGCAGCGTTGCCATCAAAGCGGATAATGGAGCCATCAGCACGACGTACGCCGTGACGAGTGCGGACTACAACAGCAGTCATCACTTGGCCTTTTTTCACTTTACCGCGTGGAATTGCTTCCTTGACGGTAACTTTGATGATGTCACCGATACCAGCGTAACGACGATGGGAGCCACCCAGCACCTTGATGCACATAACGCGGCGTGCGCCGCTGTTATCGGCCACATCGAGCATGGATTGAGTCTGAATCATATAATTTCTCCGACCCCTAGTCCTTAGACTTCCACAGCGCGTTCGAGAACATCAACCAGCGCCCAAGACTTGGTCTTGGCCAAAGGACGAGTTTCACGAATAGTGACTTTGTCGCCGATGTGGCACTGATTGGTTTCGTCGTGCGCGTGCAGCTTAGTCGAACGCTTAACGTATTTACCGTAGATCGGGTGCTTAACGCGACGCTCGATCAGAACGGTGATGGTTTTGTCCATCTTGTCGCTGACAACACGGCCAGTCAGCGTACGGACAGTTTTTTCGGCTTCAGCCATGATTACTTACCTGCCTGCTGGTTGAGCACAGTCTTCACGCGAGCGATGTCACGCTTAACTTGCGAGAGCAGATGAGACTGCCCCAACTGGCCAGTTGCTTTCTGCATACGCAGATTGAACTGGTCGCGCAGCAAGCCGAGCAGTTGCTCGTTCAGCTGCTGTGCGGATTTTTCACGAAGTTCATTCGCTTTCATCACATCACCGTCCGTTTAACAAAGGAGGTGGCGAGCGGCAGCTTTGCAGCAGCCAGGGCGAAAGCCTCACGCGCCAGCTCTTCAGAAACACCCTCGATTTCATACAGGACTTTGCCTGGCTGAATCTGGGCAACCCAGTATTCCACGTTACCCTTACCTTTACCCATCCGAACCTCGAGAGGCTTTTTGGAGATCGGCTTGTCCGGGAATACACGGATCCAGATCTTGCCACCACGTTTTACGTGACGGGTCAGAGCACGACGCGCTGACTCGATCTGACGAGCGGTGAGACGACCACGAGCTACAGACTTCAGCGCGAACTCGCCGAAGCTGACTTTGCTACCGCGCAGTGCCAGACCACGGTTGTGGCCGGTCATCTGCTTGCGGAACTTCGTACGCTTTGGTTGCAACATTTGGCGTACCCCTTACTTAGCAGCTTTTTTACGAGGCGCTGGTGCTTGTGGTTTCAGTTCTTCTTGGCGACCACCAATTACTTCGCCTTTGAAGATCCAAACCTTTACACCGATCACACCGTAGGTGGTGTGAGCTTCGTAGTTGGCATAGTCGATGTCGGCACGCAGGGTGTGCAATGGCACACGACCTTCGCGATACCATTCAGTACGTGCGATTTCAGCACCGCCGAGACGACCGCTCACTTGGATTTTGATGCCTTTGGCACCAATGCGCATGGCGTTCTGTACAGCGCGCTTCATAGCGCGACGGAACATTACGCGACGCTCCAGCTGCTGAGCTACGCTCTGCGCAACCAGCATACCGTCGAGCTCCGGCTTGCGGATCTCTTCGATATTGATGTGCACAGGCACACCCATTTGCTTGGTCAGGTCCTGACGCAGTTTCTCAACATCTTCACCTTTCTTCCCGATAACGATACCTGGACGAGCGGTGTGGATGGTGATGCGTGCAGTTTGGGCCGGACGATGGATATCGATACGGCTTACGGACGCGCTTTTTAGTTTGTCTTGGAGATACTCACGCACCTTCAGATCTGCGAGCAAATAGTCCGCATAAGTCCGACCGTCTGCGTACCAGACGGAGGTGTGCTCCTTGACGATTCCCAGGCGAATGCCAATGGGATGTACTTTCTGACCCATCTCTTCGACTCCGTTACTTGTCAGCAACCTTGACAGTGATATGGCAAGACCGCTTGACGATGCGATCAGCACGGCCTTTGGCACGTGGCATGATGCGCTTCAGCGAACGCCCTTCGTTGACGAAAACGGTGCTGACCTTCAGGTCATCAACGTCTGCGCCTTCGTTATGCTCGGCGTTGGCTACGGCCGACTCCAGCACTTTCTTCATGATCTCGGCGGCTTTCTTACTGCTGAAAGCCAACAGGTTGAGCGCTTCGCCCACCTTCTTCCCGCGGATCTGGTCGGCGACCAAGCGGGCTTTCTGGGCGGAGATTCGAGCGCCCGACAACTTAGCGGCTACTTCCATTTCCTAACCCCTTAACGCTTGGCTTTCTTGTCTGCCACGTGCCCGCGATAAGTGCGGGTACCGGCGAACTCGCCCAGTTTGTGGCCGACCATGTCTTCGTTCACGAGAACTGGGACGTGCTGACGACCGTTGTGTACTGCGATGGTCAAACCGACCATTTGTGGCAGGATCATCGAACGACGCGACCAGGTTTTCACCGGTTTGCGATCGTTCTTTTCCGCCGCCACTTCGATCTTCTTCAGTAGGTGAAGATCGATAAAAGGACCTTTTTTCAGAGAACGTGGCACTGTCGTATCCCTCTATTTACTTGCGACGACGGACGATCATTTTGTCGGTACGCTTATTACCACGAGTCTTCGCGCCCTTAGTCGGGAAGCCCCATGGCGATACCGGATGACGACCACCAGAGGTACGACCTTCACCACCACCATGTGGGTGGTCAACCGGGTTCATGGCAACACCACGAACGGTTGGGCGAACGCCACGCCAGCGTTTGGCACCAGCTTTACCCAGCGAACGCAGGCTGTGCTCGGAGTTCGAGACTTCGCCCAGGGTCGCACGGCATTCAGCCAGGACTTTACGCATTTCACCGGAACGCAGACGCAGGGTAACGTACACGCCTTCACGAGCGATCAGCTGAGCCGAAGCACCAGCGGAACGAGCGATCTGAGCGCCTTTACCTGGCTTCAATTCGATGCCGTGTACGGTGCTACCAACTGGAATGTTACGCAGTTGCAGAGCGTTGCCCGGCTTGATCGGTGCCAAAGCACCTGCGATCAGCTGGTCGCCAGCGCTCACGCCTTTAGGGGCGATGATGTAGCGACGCTCGCCATCTGCGTACAGCAGCAGAGCGATGTGAGCAGTACGGTTTGGATCGTATTCGATACGCTCGACAGTGGCAGCGATGCCATCTTTGTCGTTGCGACGGAAATCGACCAGACGATAATGCTGCTTATGACCACCACCGATGTGACGAGTGGTAATACGGCCATTGTTGTTACGACCACCAGACTTCGACTTCTTCTCGAGCAGCGGTGCGTGAGGAGCGCCTTTATGCAGCTCCTGGTTGACCACCTTGACCACAAAACGGCGGCCAGGGGAAGTCGGTTTGCATTTAACGATTGCCATGATGCACCCCTTCCTTACTCAGCACTGCTGCTGAAATCGAGATCTTGGCCTGGCTGAAGGGAGATAACTGCCTTCTTCCAGTCATTACGCTTGCCCAGACCGCGAGCAGTGCGCTTGCTCTTACCCAGAACGTTCAGGGTAGTAACACGCTCTACTTTCACGCTGAACAGGCTTTCGACGGCCTTCTTGATTTCCAGCTTGGTTGCATCAGTAGCAACCTTGAAAACGAACTGGCCTTTCTTGTCTGCCAGAACCGTAGCCTTCTCGGAAACGTGCGGGCCAAGCAGAACTTTAAATACGCGTTCCTGGTTCATCCCAGCAGCTCCTCGAATTTCTTCACGGCCGACACGGTGATCAACACCTTGTCGTATGCGATCAGACTAACTGGATCGGAACCTTGCACGTCACGTACATCTACGTGTGGCAGGTTACGAGCAGCCAGGTACAGGTTCTGATCAACAGCGTCCGACACGATCAGAACGTCGGTCAGGCTCATGTTGTTCAGTTTGCCCAGCAGGTCTTTGGTTTTCGGCGTTTCAACGGCGAAATCCTGAACCACGACCAGACGATCAGTACGCACCAGCTCAGCAAGGATGGAACGCATTGCTGCGCGATACATCTTCTTGTTCAGCTTCTGGGAGTGATCCTGAGGACGAGCTGCGAAAGTGGTACCGCCGCCACGCCAGATTGGGCTACGGATAGTACCGGCACGAGCACGGCCAGTACCTTTCTGACGCCATGGGCGCTTACCGCCACCACGAACGTCGGAACGGGTCTTTTGCTGCTTGGAACCCTGACGACCGCCAGCCATGTAGGCTACGACTGCTTGGTGAACCAGCGTCTCGTTGAATTCGCCGCCAAATGTCAGTTCGGAAACTTCGATCGCTTGAGCGTCATTTACATTTAATTGCATGTCAGCTTCCCCTTAACCGCGAGCCTTGGCTGCTGGACGTACAACCAAGTTGCCGCCAGTAGCGCCAGGAACAGCGCCCTTGACCAACAACAGATTGCGTTCAGCGTCCACGCGCACTACTTCGAGGGACTGCACGGTCACGCGCTCAGCGCCCATATGACCGGACATTTTTTTGCCCTTGAATACACGACCAGGAGTCTGGCACTGGCCGATAGAGCCTGGAACGCGGTGGGATACGGAGTTACCGTGGGTGTTATCTTGCCCGCGGAAATTCCAACGCTTGATCGTACCCTGGAAGCCTTTACCTTTGGACTGACCGGTTACATCAACCAGTTGACCAGCGGCGAAGATTTCAGCGTTGATCAGATCGCCGGCCTGGTACTCGCCTTCTTCAAGGCGGAATTCCATTACGGTACGACCAGCGGCAACGTTCGCTTTAGCGAAGTGGCCAGCCTGAGCTGCTGTTACACGCGAAGCACGACGCTCGCCGACAGTGACTTGCACTGCACGATAGCCATCGGTCTCTTCAGTTTTGAACTGGGTGACGCGATTCGGTTCGATCTCAATGACCGTGACCGGAATGGAGACACCTTCTTCGGTGAAAATACGGGTCATACCGCATTTACGACCGACTACACCAATAGTCATGTTGTAAACCTCATGAGTGTACGGGGCTTTCACCCGCTATGGCCGCCCATTTCAGAGCGTTACACGACTAAGACCGAGTCTTAGCCGAGGCTGATCTGCACTTCCACACCGGCCGCAAGATCAAGCTTCATAAGTGCATCAACGGTTTTATCCGTTGGCTGGACGATGTCCAGAACGCGCTTATGAGTACGGATCTCGTACTGGTCACGCGCGTCTTTGTTGACGTGCGGGGAGACCAGAACGGTGAACCGCTCTTTACGGGTAGGCAGTGGAATTGGACCACGCACTTGAGCACCAGTACGTTTCGCGGTTTCCACGATTTCCTGGGTGGATTGGTCGATCAGGCGATGGTCAAAAGCCTTCAACCTGATACGGATTTGCTGATTTTGCATTGGATTTCAGACTCCGGCTGCTATTCCCACCGAGCGCAATACGCCCGTTAAAAGGAGGCGCAATTCTATAGACGCCCCATATAGGTGTCAACCCAATAAAAAAAGCCCCCGCTGAGCGGGGGCCTTTTCAAAGCATCGAAGCTATCTCAAAAGAGATGCTTACTCGATGATTTTAGCTACAACGCCAGCACCAACGGTACGGCCGCCTTCACGGATAGCGAAGCGCAGACCGTCTTCCATTGCGATGGTTTTGATCAGGGTAACAGTCATCTGAATGTTGTCACCTGGCATTACCATTTCAACGCCTTCTGGCAGCTCGCAGTTACCGGTCACGTCAGTAGTACGGAAGTAGAACTGTGGACGGTAGCCTTTGAAGAACGGAGTGTGACGACCGCCTTCTTCCTTGCTCAGAACGTAAACTTCTGCGGTGAACTTGGTGTGCGGCTTAACCGAACCTGGCTTAACCAGAACCTGACCACGCTCAACGTCGTCACGCTTGGTGCCACGCAGCAGAACGCCGCAGTTCTCGCCAGCACGACCTTCGTCGAGCAGCTTGCGGAACATCTCAACACCGGTGCAGGTGGTGGTGGTGGTGTCACGCAGACCAACGATTTCCAGTGCATCTTGAACGCGAACGATACCGCGCTCGATACGACCAGTCACAACAGTACCACGACCCGAGATCGAGAATACGTCTTCGATTGGCATCAGGAATGGCTTGTCGATAGCACGCTCTGGCTCTGGGATGTAGGTGTCCAGAGTCTCAACCAGCTTACGAACGGCAGTGGTGCCCATTTCGTTGTCGTCTTTGCCTTCCAGCGCCATACGAGCCGAACCGATGATGATCGGAGTGTCGTCGCCTGGGAAGTCGTAGGTGGACAGCAGGTCGCGAACTTCCATCTCAACCAGTTCCAGCAGCTCAGCGTCGTCTACCAGGTCAGCCTTGTTCAGGAAAACCACGATGTACGGAACGCCTACCTGACGGGACAGCAGGATGTGCTCACGGGTTTGTGGCATCGGACCATCAGCGGCCGAGCAAACCAGGATCGCGCCGTCCATCTGGGCAGCACCGGTGATCATGTTCTTCACGTAGTCAGCGTGACCTGGGCAGTCAACGTGAGCGTAGTGACGAATGTTCGAGTTGTACTCGACGTGCGCGGTATTGATGGTGATACCACGAGCTTTTTCTTCTGGAGCGCTGTCGATCTTGTCGAATTCAACTACGGCCGAACCGAAAACTTCGGAGCAGACGCGAGTCAGAGCAGCGGTCAGAGTGGTTTTACCGTGGTCAACGTGACCGATAGTGCCAACGTTGACGTGCGGTAGGGAACGATCAAATTTTTCTTTAGCCACGACAATTAACTCCTTGCCTAAAGGACTGAATCAGCCTTGTTTTTTGGTAACGGTTTCGACGATGTGCGACGGAGCCGTATTGTATTTTTTGAATTCCATAGAGTAGCTTGCGCGACCCTGGGACATCGAACGAACGTCGGTCGCATAACCGAACATCTCGCCCAACGGAACTTCAGCACGGATAACCTTACCGGAAACCGTGTCTTCCATACCCAGAATCATGCCGCGACGACGGTTCAGGTCGCCCATCACGTCACCCATATAGTCTTCAGGCGTAACAACCTCTACCGCCATGATCGGCTCGAGCAACTCACCACCGCCCTTCTGGGCCAGTTGCTTGGTCGCCATGGAAGCAGCCACCTTAAACGCCATCTCGTTCGAGTCGACGTCGTGGTAAGAACCATCAAACACGGTAGCCTTCAGGCCGATCAGCGGATAGCCGGCAACAACACCGTTCTTCATCTGCTCTTCGATACCCTTCTGGATAGCCGGGATGTATTCCTTAGGAACCACACCACCCACTACTTCGTTCAGGAATTGCAGACCTTCCTGACCTTCGTCAGCAGGTGCAAAACGGATCCAGCAATGACCGAACTGGCCACGACCGCCGGACTGACGAACGAACTTGCCTTCGATTTCGCAGCTCTTCGTGATGCGCTCACGGTACGAAACTTGAGGCTTACCGATGTTGGCTTCGACGTTGAACTCACGGCGCATCCGGTCAACCAGGATGTCCAGGTGCAGCTCGCCCATGCCGGAGATGATCGTTTGACCAGTCTCTTCATCAGTTTTGACGCGGAAAGACGGGTCTTCCTGAGCAAGTTTGCCCAGAGCGATACCCATTTTTTCCTGGTCATCCTTGGTCTTAGGCTCTACGGCAACCGAAATAACCGGCTCCGGGAAGTCCATACGAACCAGGATGATTGGCTTGTCAGCGTTGCACAAGGTTTCACCAGTGGTGACGTCCTTCATGCCGATCAGGGCCGCGATGTCGCCAGCGCGTACTTCCTTGATCTCTTCACGGGCGTTTGCGTGCATTTGCACCATACGACCCACGCGCTCTTTCTTGCCTTTAACCGAGTTGATCACGCCGTCGCCGGAGGCCAACACGCCCGAGTAAACGCGGACGAAGGTCAAGGTACCCACGAATGGGTCGGTAGCGATCTTGAACGCCAGAGCCGAGAACGGCTCGTTGTCGTCTGCATGACGCTCCATTTGCTTTTCCTCGTCATCCGGGTCAGTACCCTTGATGGCAGGAATGTCGGTTGGAGCCGGCAGGTAGTCGATAACGGCGTCGAGAACCAGTGGAACACCCTTGTTCTTGAAGGAAGAACCGCAAACAGCCAGGACGATTTCACCAGCGATAGTACGCTGGCGCAGAGCGGCCTTGATTTCCTCGATGGTGAGTTCTTCACCTTCGAGGTACTTGTTCATCAGCTCTTCGCTGGCTTCGGCCGCAGCCTCAACCATGTTGCTGCGCCACTCTTCAGCCAATTCCTGCAGTTCAGCAGGGATGGCTTCGCGACGTGGAGTCATGCCCTTGTCAGCATCGTTCCAGTAAACCGCTTCCATGGTCATCAGATCGATCTGACCCTGGAAGTTGTCTTCGGAACCGATAGCCAACTGGATTGGCACCGGGGTGTGACCCAGACGCTGCTTGATCTGAGCGATCACGCGCAGGAAGTTCGCGCCGGCACGGTCCATCTTGTTCACGTAAACGATACGTGGAACACCGTATTTGTTGGCTTGACGCCATACGGTTTCGGACTGAGGCTCAACGCCGGAAGTGCCGCAGAACACAACGACCGCGCCGTCGAGTACACGCAGGGAACGTTCAACTTCAATGGTGAAGTCTACGTGGCCCGGGGTGTCAATGACGTTGAAGCGGTATTGGTCTTTGTGCTGCTTCGCAGAACCCTGCCAGAAGGCGGTAATAGCAGCAGAAGTAATGGTAATACCACGCTCCTGCTCCTGAACCATCCAGTCTGTGGTCGCGGCGCCGTCATGCACCTCGCCCATTTTGTGACTTTTGCCAGTGTAAAAAAGGACGCGCTCGGTGGTGGTGGTTTTACCAGCATCCACGTGAGCAACGATACCAATGTTACGGTAGCGATTAATCGGTGTTGTACGAGCCATAAAGCCCTCGCAAAATTAGTGACGCTAAAATTAGAAGCGGTAGTGCGAGAAAGCTTTGTTAGCTTCAGCCATACGGTGCACGTCTTCACGCTTCTTAACTGCAGCACCTTTACCTTCGGCAGCGTCCAACAGTTCGCCAGCCAAACGCAGAGCCATAGACTTCTCGCCGCGCTTACGGGCGAAGTCTACCAACCAGCGCATTGCCAGAGCGTTACGACGGGACGGACGAACTTCAACCGGAACCTGGTAAGTAGCACCGCCTACACGGCGCGACTTTACTTCGACCAGCGGAGCGATGGCGTCGAGAGCTTTCTCGAAGATTTCCAGGGGGTCGCTGTTCTTGCGTTCTTTAACCTTTTCCAGCGCGCCATAAACGATACGCTCGGCAACGGCTTTCTTGCCGCTTTCCATCACGTGGTTCATGAACTTGGCCAGGATTTGGCTTCCGTATTTTGGATCGTCAAGCACTTCGCGCTTGGCTGCTACGCGTCTTCTTGGCATGGATAAGCCCTCAAACGGTCTTCAGGTTCGCTCGGAATCGGTGCCCATTACTACGGGACGCCTCCGACCTTACTCTTATCGACTCAGAAAAATAGAAATCAGTTTTTTGCAGCAAGCGACCATTACTTCGGACGCTTGGTACCGTACTTCGAACGACCCTGGTTACGACCTTTAACGCCGGAAGTATCCAACGAACCGCGAACGGTGTGGTAACGAACACCTGGCAAGTCTTTTACACGACCGCCGCGGATCAGTACCACGCTGTGCTCTTGCAGGTTGTGGCCTTCACCGCCGATGTACGAGGAAACCTCGAAACCGTTGGTCAGGCGCACACGGCATACTTTACGCAGTGCCGAGTTAGGTTTTTTCGGCGTGGTGGTGTACACACGGGTGCACACGCCACGGCGTTGCGGGCAGTTCTGCAGCGCAGGCACGTCGGATTTCTCGACGATACGCTTACGCGGCTGACGTACCAGCTGGTTGATAGTTGCCATCTACTAGCTCCACTGTTGTCTTGCGACGCTATTGTCTTGCAAGAAAAGCAAAATGGCAGGAACGAATTCCCGCCAAATTTAGGGGTACAAGAGTCTAAAGAGGATCTTGTCCCCAGTCAAGGCAAGGCCCCGACCTCCCCGCCCGTCAAACCTCGACAAATTGTCTCGATTCGATGAACGGAGTGACCAGGGCCCCTGCTCATTTACCGCAGAACTCAGTTACCGCTCGAGTTCAACGCTTCGGTCAGTGCAGCTTCCACTTCACTGGCGCTTACGCGCAACGGCTTGTCTGCATCACGGCGGCGCTTACGCTCGCTGTGATAAGCCAGACCGGTACCAGCCGGGATCAGACGACCCACGACCACGTTTTCTTTCAGGCCGCGCAGGTAGTCGCGCTTGCCGGTAACCGCCGCCTCGGTCAGTACACGGGTGGTTTCCTGGAAGGAAGCCGCCGAGATGAACGATTCGGTGGACAACGACGCCTTGGTGATACCCAGCAGAACGCGAGTGAACTTGGAGACGAACTTGTCTTCGCCGCTCAAACGCTCGTTCTCTACCAGAACGTGAGTCAATTCCATCTGGTCGCCCTTGATGAAACTGGAATCGCCGGATTCAGCGATCTCAACTTTACGCAGCATCTGACGCAGGATGGTCTCGATGTGCTTGTCGTTAATCTTCACGCCTTGCAGACGGTAAACGTCCTGGATCTCGTTGACGATGTACTTGGCCAGCGCACTCACACCCAGCAGACGCAGGATGTCGTGTGGATCGCTTGGACCGTCGGAGATAACTTCGCCGCGGTTTACCTGCTCGCCTTCGAACACGTTCAGGTGACGCCACTTCGGAATCAGCTCTTCGTACGGATCGCTACCGTCGTTCGGGGTAATAACCAGACGGCGCTTGCCCTTGGTCTCTTTACCGAACGCGATGGTGCCGCTGACTTCAGCCAGAATCGAGGCTTCTTTCGGACGACGGGCTTCGAACAAGTCGGCAACACGCGGCAGACCACCGGTGATGTCACGGGTCTTCGAAGTTTCTTGCGGGATACGAGCGATAACATCACCGATCGCGATCTTCGCGCCGTCCGCCACACCGACCAGGGCGTTGGCTGGCAGGAAGTACTGAGCGATAACGTCAGTGCCTGGCAGCAACAGATCCTTGCCGTTGTCATCAACCATCTTCACAGCAGGACGGATATCTTTACCGGCAGCTGGACGGTCTTTGGCGTCGAGTACTTCAATGTTGGTCATACCGGTCAATTCGTCAGTCTGACGCTTGATCGTGATGCCTTCTTCCATGCCCACGTAGGTCACGGTACCTTTCATTTCGGTAACGATCGGGTGAGTGTGCGGATCCCACTTGGCCACGATGGCGCCAGCGTCGACCTTGTCACCTTCTTTAACCGAAATCACGGCACCGTACGGCAGCTTGTAACGCTCACGCTCACGACCGAAGTCATCAGCGATGGCCAGCTCACCGGAACGGGACACAGCAACCAGGTGGCCATCCACTCGCTCAACGTGTTTCAGGTTGTGCAGACGGACGGTACCGCCATTCTTCACCTGAACGCTGTCGGCTGCGGAGGTCCGGCTTGCCGCACCACCGATGTGGAACGTACGCATCGTCAGCTGGGTACCCGGCTCACCGATGGACTGGGCAGCGATAACGCCGACCGCTTCACCGATGTTCACCTGGTGACCACGAGCCAGGTCGCGACCGTAGCACTTGGCGCAGATACCGAAACGGGTTTCGCAGCTGATCGGCGAACGTACGATCACTTCGTCGATGCTGTTGAGTTCGATGAACTCGACCCACTTCTCGTCGACCAGGGTGCCGGCAGGAACGATGACGTCCTCGGTACCTGGCTTGAATACGTCACGGGCGATAACACGACCCAATACGCGCTCACCCAAAGGCTCTACAACGTCACCGCCTTCAATGTGCGGAGTCATCAGCAGGCCGTGTTCGGTGCCGCAATCGATCTCGGTTACAACCAGGTCTTGCGCCACGTCTACCAGACGACGGGTCAGGTAACCCGAGTTCGCCGTTTTCAACGCGGTATCCGCCAGACCTTTACGAGCACCGTGAGTGGAGATGAAGTACTGGAGTACGCTCAAACCTTCACGGAAGTTCGCAGTAATCGGCGTTTCGATGATGGAGCCGTCCGGCTTGGCCATCAGGCCACGCATACCGGCCAACTGACGGATCTGTGCTGCGGAACCCCGCGCACCCGAGTCAGCCATCATGTACATCGAGTTGAAGGACTCTTGGTCGACTTCGACACCATGACGGTCGATGACTTTCTCTTTCGAGAGGTTGGCCATCATCGCCTTGGAAACTTCGTCGTTCGCCTTGGACCAAAGGTCGATCACTTTGTTGTACTTCTCGCCCTGGGTTACCAGGCCGGAGGCGTACTGACTTTCGATCTCTTTCACTTCGTCGGTGGCAGCACCGATGATGCGGGCTTTTTCATCCGGGATAACGAAGTCGTTAACACCGATGGAAACGCCGGAAATGGTCGAATAGGCAAAACCGGTGTACATCAACTGGTCAGCGAAGATCACGGTCTCTTTCAGACCAACCACGCGGTAGCACTGGTTGATCAGCTTGGAGATCGCCTTTTTCTTCATCGGCAGGTTGACGACGTCGTACGACAGACCTTTTGGCACAACCTGGAACAACAGCGCACGGCCGACAGTGGTGTCGACGATACGGGTGTTGGTCACGCTGCCGCCATCACGGTCGTTGACGGTTTCGTTGATCCGAACTTTGACCTTGGCGTGCAGTGCGGCTTCGCCAGCACGGAACACACGGTCAACTTCCTGCAGATCCGCGAACACACGACCTTCGCCCTTGGCGTTGATCGCTTCACGCGTCATGTAGTACAGACCCAATACAACGTCCTGCGACGGAACGATGATTGGCTCACCGTTGGCTGGCGACAGAATGTTGTTGGTCGACATCATCAACGCACGCGCTTCGAGCTGGGCTTCCAGCGTCAGCGGTACGTGCACGGCCATTTGGTCGCCGTCGAAGTCGGCGTTGTACGCGGCGCAGACCAGAGGGTGCAGCTGGATAGCCTTACCTTCGATCAGTACCGGTTCAAACGCCTGGATACCCAGACGGTGAAGGGTCGGTGCACGGTTGAGGAGAACCGGGTGTTCGCGAATCACTTCAGCGAGAACGTCCCAAACTTCTGGCAGCTCGCGCTCGACCATCTTCTTGGCGGCTTTAATGGTGGTAGCGAGACCACGCATTTCCAGCTTGCCGAAAATGAACGGCTTGAACAGTTCCAGAGCCATCTTCTTCGGCAGACCGCACTGGTGCAGACGCAGGGTCGGACCTACGGTAATTACCGAACGACCGGAGTAGTCAACACGCTTACCGAGCAAGTTCTGACGGAAACGACCCTGCTTACCCTTGATCATGTCAGCCAGGGATTTCAGAGGACGCTTGTTGGAACCGGTGATAGCGCGGCCACGACGGCCGTTGTCGAGCAGTGCGTCGACAGCTTCCTGCAACATACGCTTTTCGTTGCGCACGATGATGTCCGGAGCGGACAGATCCAGCAGGCGCTTCAAGCGGTTGTTACGGTTGATCACTCGACGATACAGATCGTTGAGGTCGGAAGTCGCGAAGCGACCGCCATCCAGCGGGACCAGTGGACGCAGATCTGGCGGCAGAACCGGCAGAACGGTCAGCACCATCCACTCTGGCAGGTTGCCGGAACCCTGGAAGGCTTCCATCAACTTCAGACGCTTGGACAGCTTCTTGATCTTGGTTTCGGAGTTGGTTTGCGGAATCTCTTCACGCAGGCGGCCAATCTCGTGCTCCAGGTCGATAGCGTGCAGCAGTTCGCGGACAGCCTCGGCACCCATGCGGGCATCGAAATCGTCGCCGAACTCTTCCAGCGCTTCGAAGTACTGCTCGTCGTTGAGCAGCTGACCTTTTTCAAGGGTCGTCATGCCTGGATCGATAACGACATAGCTCTCGAAGTAGAGAACGCGTTCGATATCACGCAGGGTCATGTCCATCAGCAAGCCGATACGGGACGGCAGCGATTTCAGGAACCAGATGTGGGCAACTGGCGAGGCCAGTTCGATGTGCGCCATGCGCTCACGACGAACTTTTGCCAGCGCGACTTCAACGCCGCACTTCTCGCAGATTACGCCACGGTGCTTCAAGCGCTTGTACTTACCGCACAGGCACTCGTAATCCTTTACCGGGCCAAAGATCTTGGCGCAGAACAGGCCGTCACGCTCAGGTTTGAACGTACGGTAGTTGATGGTTTCCGGCTTTTTAACTTCACCGAACGACCACGAACGGATCATCTCAGGCGATGCCAATCCGATACGGATGGCGTCGAACTCTTCGACTTGACCCTGGTTTTTCAGCAAATTCAGTAGGTCTTTCAAGGCCTTTCCTCCTGGCGGAGCAGAGAGCGGGCAGTGCTGCCCCGCTCTCGATTCGCGTCACGTGTTATTCGGTTTCCAGATCGATATCGATGCCGAGGGAACGAATTTCCTTGATCAACACGTTGAAGGACTCGGGCATGCCCGGCTCCATACGGTGATCGCCATCCACGATGTTTTTGTACATCTTGGTACGGCCGTTCACATCGTCCGACTTCACTGTGAGCATTTCTTGCAGAGTGTAAGCGGCACCGTATGCTTCCAGTGCCCAGACCTCCATCTCCCCGAAACGCTGACCACCGAACTGCGCCTTACCACCCAGCGGCTGCTGGGTAACCAGGCTGTACGAACCGGTAGAACGCGCGTGCATCTTGTCGTCTACCAAGTGGTTCAGCTTCAGCATGTACATGTAGCCAACGGTAACCGGGCGCTCGAACTTGTTGCCGGTACGGCCGTCGGTCAGCTGCATCTGGCCGCTTTCTGGCAGGTCAGCCAGTTTCAGCATGGCCTTGATTTCGCTTTCCTTGGCGCCGTCGAACACTGGAGTGGCCATTGGAACGCCGCCACGCAGGTTTTGAGCCAGGTCCAGGATTTCCTGGTCCGAGAAGTCATCGAGGCTTTCCTGACGACCGCCGATCTCGTTGTAGATCTCGTGCAGGAACTTACGCAGCTCGGCAACTTTGCGCTGCTCTTCAACCATGCGGTTGATCTTCTCGCCCAGACCTTTGGCCGCGAGGCCCAGGTGGGTTTCAAGGATCTGACCGACGTTCATACGCGAAGGTACGCCCAACGGGTTGAGGACAACATCAACCGGGGTGCCATTGGCATCGTGCGGCATGTCTTCAACAGGCATGATCACGGAGACCACACCCTTGTTACCGTGACGACCGGCCATCTTGTCGCCCGGCTGGATGCGACGACGGATTGCCAGGTAAACCTTGACGATTTTCAGCACGCCTGGAGCCAGGTCATCGCCCTGCTGCAGTTTGCGCTTCTTGTCTTCGAACTTGTCGTCCAGCAGACGGCGACGATCAACGATGTAGGCCTGGGCCTTCTCGAGCTGCTCGTTCAGAGCATCTTCAGCCATGCGCAGTTTGAACCACTGGCCGTGCTCAAGACCGTCCAGCACTTCGTCGGTGATGTCCTGGCCTTTCTTCAGACCGGCGCCGCCTTCGGCTTTGTGGCCGACCAGAGCGGAACGCAGACGTTCGAAAGTAGCGCCTTCAACGATGCGGAACTCTTCGTTCAGATCCTTGCGGATCTCGTCCAGCTGGGACTTCTCGATCGACAGTGCACGAGCATCACGCTCAACGCCGTCGCGGGTGAAGACCTGTACGTCGATGACAGTACCTTTGGTACCGGTAGGTACACGCAGGGAGGTGTCTTTAACGTCGCTGGCTTTTTCACCGAAGATCGCACGCAGCAGTTTTTCTTCCGGAGTCAGTTGGGTCTCGCCTTTTGGAGTGACCTTACCGACCAGGATGTCGCCTGCGCCAACTTCAGCACCTACGTAAACGATACCGGCTTCGTCCAGCTTGTTCAGTGCAGCTTCACCCACGTTCGGGATGTCCGCAGTGATTTCCTCTGGGCCAAGCTTGGTGTCACGGGCCACACAGGTCAGTTCCTGGATGTGGATCGTGGTGAAACGGTCTTCTTGAACAACGCGTTCCGACAGGCAGATGGAGTCTTCGAAGTTGAAGCCGTTCCATGCCATGAAGGCGATGCGCATGTTCTGACCCAGTGCCAGTTCACCCATGTCGGTGGACGGACCGTCGGCCATGATGTCGCTACGCTGAACCCGATCACCTTTACGCACCAGCGGACGCTGGTTGATGCAGGTGTTCTGGTTGGAGCGGGTGTACTTGGTCAGGTTGTAGATGTCGACACCGGCTTCACCGGTTTCAACTTCGTCATCGGCAACACGAACCACGATACGGCTGGCGTCGACGGAGTCGATCACGCCGCCACGACGAGCCACGACGCAAACGCCGGAGTCACGGGCTACGTTACGCTCCATGCCGGTACCTACCAGCGGCTTGTCAGCGCGCAGGGTGGGTACAGCTTGACGCTGCATGTTCGAACCCATCAACGCACGGTTGGCGTCGTCGTGCTCGAGGAACGGGATCAGCGACGCTGCAACCGAAACTACCTGCTTCGGCGATACGTCCATCAAGGTGACGTCTTCCGGCGCCTTGACGGTGAACTCGTTCAAGTGACGAACAGCTACCAGCTCGTCGATCAGGACTTTCTTGTCGTTCATCGTGGCCGAAGCCTGAGCGATCACGTGATCAGCTTCTTCGATGGCGGACAGGAACACGATCTCGTCGGTGACCAGAGCGTCTTTCACCACGCGGTACGGGCTCTCGAGGAAGCCGTACTGGTTGGTGCGCGCATAGGCGGCCAGGGAGTTGATCAGACCGATGTTCGGACCTTCCGGCGTTTCGATCGGGCAAACACGACCGTAGTGCGTCGGGTGTACGTCACGAACTTCAAAGCCGGCGCGCTCACGAGTCAGACCGCCAGGGCCGAGTGCAGAGACACGACGCTTGTGGGTGATCTCGGAAAGCGGGTTGTTCTGGTCCATGAACTGGGAGAGCTGGCTGGAACCGAAGAACTCTTTCACCGCCGCAGCCACTGGCTTGGCGTTGATCAGGTCTTGCGGCATCAGGCCTTCGCTTTCCGCCATCGACAGACGCTCTTTGACCGCACGCTCAACACGTACCAGGCCAACGCGGAACTGGTTCTCGGCCATTTCGCCTACGCAGCGAACACGACGGTTACCCAGGTGGTCGATGTCATCGACGATACCTTTACCGTTACGGATGTCGACCAGGGTCTTCAGTACCGCGACGATGTCTTCCTTGCACAGCACGCCCGAACCTTCGATCTCGGTACGACCGATACGACGGTTGAACTTCATCCGGCCGACCGCAGACAGGTCGTAGCGCTCAGGGCTGAAGAACAGGTTGTTGAACAGGGTCTCGGCAGCGTCTTTGGTTGGCGGCTCGCCAGGACGCATCATGCGATAGATCTCGACCAGCGCTTCCAGTTGGTTGCTGGTGGAGTCGATCTTCAGTGTGTCGGAGACGAACGGACCGCAGTCGATATCGTTGGTGTACAGAGTTTCGATGCGAACAACGCCGGCCTTGGCGATTTTCGCCAGGATCTCGGTGTTCAGCTCGGTGTTGCACTCTGCCAGGATTTCGCCGGTAGCCGGGTGCACGATGACCTTGGCGGTTGTGCGGCCCAGGACGTAGTCCAGAGGCACATCCAGCTCTTTGATCCCGGCTTTTTCCAGCTGGTTGATGTGGCGAGCGGTGATACGACGACCCTGCTCGACAATAACCTTGCCTTTGTCGTCCTGGATATCGAGGACAGCGATTTCACCGCGCAGGCGCTGAGGCACCAGCTCCAGGCTCAGGGTCTCGCCCTTAACGTGGAATACGTTGGTGGTGTAGAACGCGTCCAGCACTTCTTCAGTGGTATAGCCGAGCGCGCGCAGCAGTACCGATGCAGGCAGCTTGCGACGACGGTCGATACGTACGAATACGCAGTCTTTCGGGTCGAACTCGAAGTCCAGCCACGAACCGCGGTAAGGAATGATGCGCGCGGAGTACAGCAGTTTACCGGAGCTGTGCGTCTTGCCACGGTCGTGGTCGAAGAACACGCCAGGGGAACGGTGCAGCTGGGAAACGATTACACGCTCGGTACCGTTGATTACGAAGGTACCGTTCTCAGTCATCAGGGGGATTTCACCCATGTAGACTTCTTGCTCTTTGATGTCCTTGATCGCTTTGTTCGACGATTCTTTGTCGAAAATGATCAGGCGCACTTTTACCCGCAAAGGTACGGCGTAAGTTACACCGCGCAATACGCATTCTTTGACATCAAATGCCGGTTCGCCCAGGCGATAACCGACGTACTCCAGCGCAGCATTGCCGGAGTAGCTGATGATCGGGAAAACGGATTTGAAGGCCGCATGCAGGCCCACGTCGCGGAACTGATCTTTAGTCGCTCCCGCTTGCAAGAATTCACGATACGAATCCAGCTGGATGGCCAGGAGGTAAGGCACATCCATGACGTCCGGCAACTTGCTAAAGTCCTTGCGGATACGTTTTTTCTCAGTATATGAGTAAGCCATCAGCGTTCCCCAGCTTGGTCACCTGCTTGTTTGGCCCCTCCCGACGGGAGCAGCCAGAAAATCGTGCAAACCCCATGGTTTGCGCCACCGCATCGGGTGGTTACAGCTCGTTACCGGCACCGACCCAGTCGGCTGCCAATAACGGAAAAAGGCCGGTGGCAAGAGCCACCAGCCATCAGCCTGTCGCTTAACGCTCGGGCTGGAGACGCAAAGTCGAAGCTTACTTCAGCTCGACTTTAGCGCCTGCTTCTTCCAGTACTGCTTTGGCTTTGTCAGCTGCGTCTTTGGCAACAGCTTCCAGAACCATGGCAGGAGCGCCGTCAACTACAGCCTTGGCTTCTTTCAGGCCCAGACCGGTCAGTTCACGTACAGCCTTGATCACGTTAACTTTCTTCTCGCCAGCTTCGGTCAGCATGACGTTGAATTCGGTTTGCTCTTCAGCAACGGCAGCAGCAACGGCAGGACCTGCCGATGCAGCAGCAGCGGTAACGCCGAATTTTTCTTCGAAAGCTTTGATCAGCTCAACAACTTCCATTACGGACATGTTGCCAACTGCTTCAAGGATATCGTTCTGAGAGATAGACATGAATCTAATTCCTGATATTGGGGACGGCCTACGCGACCATCGAAAAAAACAAAAAACGCGAGAAGTTGACGAGCCTTAGGCTGCAGCAGCTTCTTTCTGGTCGCGAATTGCCGCCAGAGTACGAGCCAATTTGCTGGTAGCGCCTTGAATCACGCTCATCAGCTGAGAAATTGCTTCGTCACGGGTCGGCAAGGTTGCCAGTACGTCGATTTGGTTAGCTGCGAGGAACTTGCCCTCGAACGCAGCTGCCTTGATCTCGAACTTGTTCTGACCCTTTGCGAACTCTTTGAAAATCCGGGCAGCAGCGCCTGGATGTTCCTTGGAGAATGCAATCAGGGTAGGGCCGCTGAACACGTCGTTGAGAACACTGAATTCAGTGTCAGCAACGGCGCGTTTGAGCAGGGTGTTACGTACAACACGTACGTAAACGCCAGCTTCACGAGCCTCTTTACGGAGTCCGGTCATTGCGCCTACTGTTACGCCACGGGCATCAGCCACGACAGCGGACAGAGCGACTTTGGCAGCCTCGTTGACTTCAGCGACGATGGCCTTCTTGTCTTCGAGTTTAATTGCCACGGGTTTAACTCCTGCTTGTTACCGTTTCATTCGATCGAAACCGAATGTCGTTTTGGTGTCTGATTCGGTAAGGAACCGGGAGCACCATCTGCGTAGGCTTGTGGTTTAAGACTTACGTCGCCTACGGTCTTGGATAGCCCCCGCCAGGCAGGGACCCCAATTTTTCAACTGGCGCAATCGCTTGCGCCAATCTGTGTCTTACGCGTCGAGCGAGCTTTGGTCGATGACCAGACCTGGGCCCATAGTGGTGCTCAGGGTAACGCGCTTGACGTAGATGCCTTTCGAGGAAGCTGGCTTGATACGCTTCAGGTCAGCGATCAGGGCTTCAACGTTTTCCTTCAGCTTGACGGCGTCGAAGCCGATCTTGCCAACGGAAGTGTGGATGATGCCGTTTTTGTCGGTGCGATAACGAACCTGACCAGCCTTGGCGTTTTTAACCGCGGTGGCTACGTCTGGAGTTACGGTGCCGACTTTAGGGTTAGGCATCAGGCCACGTGGACCGAGGATCTGACCCAGTTGACCTACAACGCGCATGGCATCCGGGGATGCGATCACTACGTCGTAGTTCAAGTCGCCGCCTTTCATTTCGGCAGCCAGGTCGTCCATGCCTACACGGTCAGCGCCGGCAGCCAGAGCGGCTTCAGCAGCTGGACCTTGGGTGAACACAGCAACGCGAACGGTCTTGCCAGTGCCGTGTGGCAGCACAGTAGCGCTACGAACGACCTGGTCGGATTTACGCGGGTCAACACCCAGGTTTACAGCAAC
Source organism: Pseudomonas sp. GM78 (assembly GCF_000282475.1). Taxonomy (GTDB): domain Bacteria; phylum Pseudomonadota; class Gammaproteobacteria; order Pseudomonadales; family Pseudomonadaceae; genus Aquipseudomonas. Next base: position 4,559 of record NZ_AKJF01000208.1, on the reverse strand, counting down.
GTCGAACGACTCGCTGAACTTGACAGTCGACAGCTCAGCCAGCAGAGCAGCAGCGTCTACAAAGTTGTAGGCCTTGCCTGCTTCGATTTTGCCGGCGATAGCCTTTTGACGCTTGGTCAGCTTAGCCATTACACACCCTCCACGTTAAGGCCCATGCTACGAGCAGAACCGGCGATAGTACGCACGGCTGCTTCCATATCAGCTGCAGTCAGATCCGCGTTTTTGGTTTTCGCGATTTCTTCCAGCTGAGCACGGGTTACAGTGCCAACCTTAACGGTGTTCGGACGAGCGGAACCGCTAGTCAGACCGGCCGCCTTCTTCAGCAGAACCGAAGCAGGGGTGGATTTGGTTTCGAACGTGAAGCTACGGTCGCTGTAGACAGTGATAATCACTGGAGTCGGCAGACCTGGCTCAAGACCCTGAGTACGGGCGTTGAAAGCCTTGCAGAATTCCATGATGTTCACGCCGTGCTGACCCAGAGCAGGACCAACAGGTGGGCTTGGGTTAGCCTGAGCGGCCTTCACTTGCAGCTTGATGTAAGCGGTAATCTTCTTGGCCATGAGGCACTCCAATTACGGGTTCAAACGCCTCGAAAGGCTCCCCGGTTACTTGCGCGTTTATCCCAGTGACGACAAAACCCCACAGCCTAAGGCTGCGGGGTTGGGATGCTTGCTCAGTTAGACCTTTTCGACCTGACTGAACTCCAGCTCTACCGGGGTAGAGCGTCCGAAAATGAGCACCGCGACCTGAATCCGGCTCTTTTCGTAGTTGACCTCTTCGACCGTGCCGGTGAAATCGGCAAACGGACCGTCGTTGACACGTACCGACTCGCCCGGCTCGAACAACGTCTTCGGCTTCGGCTTGTCGCTACCATCAGCAACGCGACGCAGAATCGCTTCTGCTTCTTTATCTGTAATCGGTGCAGGCTTATCGGCAGTACCGCCGATGAAACCCATCACACGAGGAGTATCCTTGACCAAGTGCCAAGTACCCTCGTTCATGTCCATCTGGACCAGCACATAACCAGGGAAGAACTTACGCTCGCTCTTGCGCTTCTGGCCATTACGCATTTCAACCACTTCTTCAGTGGGAACCAGAATCTCGCCGAAGCCATCTTCCATGCCAGCCAGCTTTACGCGCTCGATCAGCGAGCGCATGACATGCTTCTCGTAACCGGAGTAAGCATGCACAACGTACCAACGCTTAGCCACGGGACACCCTTAGCCGACAATCAAGGAAACAAGCCAGCCGAGCAGGGAATCAAGCCCCCACAACAGCAACGCCATAACCAGGACAACAGCCACAACGATCAACGTGGTCTGCGTGGTTTCTTGGCGAGTTGGCCATACGACTTTACGAATCTCGGTGCGCGCTTCCTTAACCAGTACAAAGAAAGACTTGCCCTTGACCGTCTGCAGGCCTACAAAGGCAGCTACAGCAGCAATCACAAGCAAAGCAAGCACGCGGTACAGGATCGGCGAAGCAGAGTAATACTGATTGCCAACAACGCCAACAACCACCAAAGCGACTACTACTAGCCACTTGAGCAGATCGAAGCGCGAGCCTTGAGCTTCAGCTTTAGGAGTCATCTATGAAGATCCTGTGAAAAGAAAGCCAGACACACCTGGTGAATCTGGCAGGTCAGGAGGGAATCGAACCCCCAACCTACGGTTTTGGAGACCGTCGCTCTGCCAATTGAGCTACTGACCTAAAACAAAATCAGGCCGACCATTATGCCGGCCCGAAAAAGACTTTACAACATTTTACTCAATGGCCTTTGCGCCTCACCAGCACCGGATTCAAAATCCATCCCCGGAACAACGAAACACAACCAGACCATTAAAACAAAGGCAGATATTTTCATATCTGCCTTGTTATATGGAGCTCTTGAGCGGATTTGAACCGCTGACCTCACCCTTACCAAGGGTGTGCTCTACCAACTGAGCTACAAGAGCGTAACACTGTGCAAAACCTGCAAACTTGGAGCGGGTAGCGGGAATCGAACCCGCATCATCAGCTTGGAAGGCTGAGGTTCTACCACTAAACTATACCCGCGAGGCTTGCAGCTCTCGCTAAAATTGGTGGAGGGGGAAGGATTCGAACCTTCGAAGTCGTAGACGTCAGATTTACAGTCTGATCCCTTTGGCCGCTCGGGAACCCCTCCTAAGCGAGCCGGCATTCTACATCATGCCAGCCTTCTGTCAAGCATTTTTCTCATTAAAATCCTGAGCTTATCTGCGTTGACCTCGCTTCACCTCGTTGACCGCTTTAGGTCTTCGCTGTGGAGCGGGCGCCATTCTATGCAAACTATTCGGTGGGTGCAACCCCCCCACACAGCATTATTTTATGTTTTAACTCATTGAATTCTCTAGAAAGGTTTATCAGCTGCAAGTCATCCAGCCAACGCTTGCTTTCAGGGGCCACGCGAACCCAGTACGCCGGGGGTTCAGTCGGACTTGCAGGCAGCGGCTGATACTTCACACCCATGCCGGTCAGCCTGCGCTCAAGCGCCTGTTCGACCTCCTGACGAACAAATCCACCCAGATAAAGGCATTCAGCCTCTGCCTGCGCCACCTTTCCTTTGTCCTTGGCCGCATCCGTCGCCTCGCTCAAGAGACGTATGTCCTGCTGAGAGCCGCGATACAGGCTCAAGGGCGTAACGTCCTTGGCACGCAGGGGCGCCTCCTGTTGATGCCAGATGTAATAAAACACATTGAGAACGAGCAGCAGCAGAAACAACCAACGCATAAAGACCTCAGGACAAAGGGCATGCCATCGCCAAGCCGACAAACACCAGATCGGGAACCACCCGAGCCTCAGGCACCATCTCGGAAACCAACGCCGCATCGCCACCGGTGAGGAACACCGTAAAGTTCTCCCCCCAATGACCCCGCGCCATCTCCAGCTGCGTCAGCACAAACCCCCGAAGCATCAACAGGCACCCGCGCTCAACCGCCTCGACCGTCGTACGCCCCGGAACAAGACGCTCCAAAGCGCGCTCAGCCGCAAGATCTCCATAACGAATCTTGCGGGTATGGGTGCGCAGCTGATTTCGCATCAACGGCATCCCAGGGCATATGAACCCACCGAGATGCTCACCATCCCCGGAAACGAAGTCCGCGGTCACCGCCGTACCGAAATCAAGCACCAGGCACGCGCCAGAAGCCAGGTGAAAGCCTCCTAGCAGCGCCAGCCAGCGATCAAGGCCGAGCCGCTCGAATTCTTCATAGCCGTTACGAACACCGGCCACTTCCTTGGAGGGAGCCGCACAGACCACTGAAATATCGAAGACCGCCTTCAGCCGGGCAATCAATTCATCGGTTTCTTCGGCAGTCCTGACACTCACCAACCGACAGAACCGCAGCGCAAGGCCTTCAATCCCTTTCACACCCTCAAGTAACGCCAGGTCGGAATCGACAACCCCCTCCCCCACCACCTGACGGGCGTCCGCCTTGAGCACACGCCACTTGATGAAACTATTTCCGCAGTCGAGCTCAAGAATCATGACGCAACCTCAGACTCAGCTCACCGCCACTGAAGACTTTCTCCACACCATCCACCTTCAAGCGCAGTGCACCCTGACCATCGATGCCCAGCACCTCGCCATTTATTTGGTTTGCACCCGCAATCAACGACACCGCACGCCCCTGCCACAGGTGGTGCTGCTCCCACTCAGCCTGGATCGCCGAGAATCCTTCGGCCTGATGGCGAGCCAGATACTTCTGCAGCATCTCCCCCAGCTCCGCGACCAGGCGGTTGCGATCAAACGCCTTACCCGACTCCAGGCGCATGGATGTCCATTGCTGGTCGACCTCATCGGTCATCTGCATATTTACATTAATTCCGACACCCAGCACCACGTGACAGACGTCTGCAGGATCCCCTACCAGCTCAAGCAGAATTCCCGCAATCTTCTTCTGCCCTACCAGGACATCATTGGGCCATTTCAAGCCCACCCCGGGAACTCCAAGCTCGCGCAAGGCCTGCATGACGGCGAGCCCCACAACAAGGCTCAAGCCTTCCAGCTGACGCATACCGCCTTCTACACGCAAAACCAGGCTGTAATAGATATTCTCCGCGAATGGACTGACCCACTTGCGCCCTCGCCGCCCGCGTCCGGCAGTTTGCCGTTCGGCAAGCACCAGAAAAGGCGCAGCCTGGTGCCGCTCGATGGCACGCAAGGCTTCGGCATTGGTGGAATCAATAGAGTCGAAGACCAGGGCCGGCCAACTGCAAGAGGGAGACAGTCGCCCTATCTCCACAGGATCAAGCAGTGTCAACGGTGCCGCCAATTGATAGCCGCGCCCGCGAACCTTGTGAATGGATAACCCCAACTCAGCCTCAAGATGCTGAAGCTGCTTCCACACAGCACTGCGACTGATACCCAGGGCCGCGCCCAGTGCCTGACCCGAATGGAATCGGCCATCCTTAAGAAGCTTTAACAACGTCAGCATGCAAGTCTCGCCTCACAATGAGGCCCGCATGATAGCCACGCCCCGAGCCGTTGCATAGAAACCCGAACAGACAGATTTTCCTGGGCACAAAGACAAAACCCCTAC
>NZ_AKJF01000207.1 GCF_000282475.1 Pseudomonas sp. GM78 | reverse complement strand
TGCCGAGCCCTAGCGAGGCACCGAACGCCAGGGGCAAGAGCCCTTGGTTACTTGGGGCTTTTCCAAGTGACTCGCCGTAAGGGCGAAACCCTAGGTGGCCGTTGCCGCAGGAAAGGATATGTACTTCGACCAAAAATCCAGGTCGGCTGTCAGGCCGCCATCGCTGGCAAGCCAGCTCCCACAGTTTTGCTCCTACATGGCCTTGGTCATGGCAATACCCTTTCGCCCCAATTGCTTGACCCCATACATGGCCTGGTCAGCCGCCCTGAGCAAAGTATCGAGCGTCTGCCCATGCAACGGACACAGGGCGATGCCAATACTGCACGAAAGTGAAATTTCCCCCGCGCTGGTAATGATTGACTGACCGATCGCCTCCAGCAACTTCGACGCCTTGAGCTGGGCGTTATCAGGATCGGCCAGGTCAGTCACCAGCACCACGAACTCATCGCCCCCGTAACGGGCAACGGTGTCCTCCCCACGCGTGGCGCCCAGCATGCGACTGGCCAGCGCCCGCAGGACCTGGTCGCCGACCTCGTGGCCGTAATGGTCGTTGATGTCCTTGAAATGATCCAGGTCGATCAACAGCACGGCAAACGGCACCCGCTCGAGCTGCCAATGGGACAGTGCCTGTTCGAAGCGATCGGCAAACAGATAGCGGTTGGGCAGATCGGTGAGCACATCGTGGGTGGCCAGATAGGTTGAACGCTGGTGCTGGACTTCTGCCTGCTCCAGTGCCTTGAAATGCCGGATCAGCAGCAACGGAATCAGCACGAACGCCGCGCCCAACAGCACCAGGAGCAACAAGGTCTGCCCGCTCAGGACGTCGGCAAAACGCAACTGCCGTTCAAACAGCAATGTCATCGGCTGGGACGCACTGCGAATCTCGACCCGCTCTTCGAGCAGCGGCAGGAAAAATCGATCGACGAAACCGGTCTTCCCGGACCCCGTCGCAAACACATGGCTTTCAGTCCCGGCAGCGGTCTGCAGCACCGCGCGGATGTGCACCCGCGGGTCCAGGTTCGCATGCATCACCGCATCGAGCAGCGACCCGGTCCTGACCAACAGCAAGGCAACCATGGTGCTGCCGAAGAAATTCGGCCGCAAACTCTCGCGCATCCGTTCAGGCCGGCTGACCGATTGCATCAGAATGAACGCCTCGCCGCCCTCGTACATGGTGAACACCGGCGATACTACAGGCTTTGGATTGTTGTAGGTGCGGGCCAGCGCATGGGACAGGTAGCCGACGGTTTCCAGCCTGACGCCGTAGATCGCATTGGCCTCAGTGAGCACCGGATACATGAACAACACCGGCCAGGTCTCGCGCAGAAATGCCTGGTGCCGGGCCGGTTGCTGGGTAAGGGTGGGGAAATCCTTGAGTGTGAAGTCCGGTCGCCAGGTGCGGCGCAGCAGTGCTTCGAAGGCCGTCTGCTCGGCAACCGGCACCGCGCGTGCAGCTTCGAGCATGTACAGATGCGGGTAAGCCGCCATCACCGCGGCGGCATAGCGCGCCGCCGCTTCGGTGTCGCTCTGGTCGACCGCCTGGAGAAAGGCCGAGAAACCAGCAAGCACCGCTTCGTTGGTATCGAGCTGATTGCGCACGATGCCGGAGATATTCTGCACGTATTCGGAAAAGCGCGTTTCCCGGCGCTGGGTTTCGGACTTGAGCAGCAGCAACGCAGACATGCCCATCAGGCCCAAGGCCAGGAGAATGAAGCCGGCGAAAGCACGGTGGCGTTTAGTCAATTTCACTCAGGTTTGCCCGGTTTTCTGCGCCGGAGATGCATACCACTGGTCCCTGGGCACCCGCTTCTCATGCTCAGGATCGCCCAGATAGTGCGGCGACATGATCTGCACCTCGTACTCGTTGAACACATCCTGGATGTTGGCGTGCAGCATGCTCAACAGCACCGCGCGCGGGCGTGGCTGGCTGGGGATGGCCTGGGCCACCAGGCGATACTCGGGATAGAAATCCGACAGGGCTGTCTGGAACACCTGCGGCGGCGGTTCAGCGAGGACCCCGGGGGTGCGCCTGGCGGCTTCCAGCAGCATGGCTTCGACCTGGCGCCACGGCGTGTCGTAGCCGATGGTGACCACGGTGTCGACCACATAGCCGGGGCCTTGCACGGTGCGCGAATAGTTCTTGGTGACGGTGGCGGTGATCATCGAATTGGGCAGCGTCAGCACTTCCCCAAGGCCTGTGCGAATGCGCGTGGTGAACATGCCCAGCTCAGTCACCGTGCCTTCGTATTCGCCAATGCGCACGAACTCGCCGGGGCGCAAGGTTCGGGTGTAGGTCAGGATCAACCCGGACGCCGCCTGCCCGACCACACTGGTGGCACCCAGGGAAATCATCAGGCCGATCAGCACCGACAAACCCTTGAAGGCATCGGTACCGGCACCCGGCAGGTACGGATAGGCCATCGCCAGGGCGAACAGCCAGATGGCCAGTGACGTCAGGCGTTGGGTCGGTTGCAGGGTTTCCTGGTTCAACCAGCTGAAGGTGCCGGGCGTGGCCATGCGCCGCAGGATCCGCCGGGCGAAAACCGTGATACCCCGGGCAATGAAGAAGATCGCCAGTGCCACGCCCAGTCCGGGGATGGCGCCGATTATGCCCTGGAATAAATGACCGGCGACTTCCAACAGGTAGTTGTTGAGGCTTTCGCCCCAAGGCCGGGTATAGGGAAAGCGAGACAGGACAAAACCCAGCCATTCGTAGGTCAGCAGCAGCACAACCAGCCAGCGCAGTATCCCCAGCAGACGGCTGACCAGCGGATACAGGTAGTTGGCATCGATCACCTGCACCTGTCCGACTTTCAACGCCTGAGTGTGCCGCTGCATCAGGTCCGGCAGCTTTTTCAGCAGGCGACGGCGCAGGTACGCCATGCCCCAGAGCAACGCAAGATAGATACCCGTGGCCAGCGCAGCGACCAACAATGACCTGAGTATCAGCCGCAGGTTGCGAGCTTCCTGGGTTTCGGCCACCACCAGGCGCAGATTGTCGGCAGCACTTTCTGCCGCCTGCCTGACCGATTCGAACTCGGTGGGATCGACATCCTTGGGGGAAACGATAAAAGCGCGCTTGGCGCCCAGCAGCACCAGATAACTGCCCTGAATGGAGTCGAGGCTGACGCGCAGATCGTCCGCTTCATCCAGGGCTTCGTTAATCACTGTTTTTGCACGTTTGACCCGGACTGGCGGCGCTTCACCGAGCACCGCACCGCGGAAAACCATGATGCTGCGATTGGCGATTTTCAGCTCCGCAGGCGCAGGTGAAGCCTCCAGCGGCTGGGTGACGTCCTCGGCCCACAGCAGTACCGACCAACACATTGCGACAATGACGATCAATGGGGCGAGCAACCTGCTCCGCATGCATCGGTTCCTTACGTCACAGGGTTCTGGACAGGGGGTACGTATCGCAGCGTAGACCAGCGACGGGCGGTTGTCATGAACGCCGGTGATCGGCCATTGCCGCGGCGTCGACTCAGTTGGGGTCGAGCAACCCGCCGCTCCAGTGTCGCGACTGGCGACTGCCGGTGAACTTCGCTACGCCCATGCCCCGGGCGATCAGGCGATCCCGATAGCGTGTGACCAGGCGCCCGGTCTGCTCGGCATACAGCACCACTTCAGAGGACGGATCGCCCGGGCGGCGCAGGATGCGGGCGAAGCGCTGCCCCTGTTCGACGACATCGCCCAACTCCTTCTCGAAAATCAGCACCCCGGGTTGCGGCGCGATAATGGTTTCCATGTGGCCCATCTCCACGGCCTCGACGGGCCAGTCGGCGGGCGACACGTCATCGTCGATGACACCATGACCGCAGAGCCAGGCGTAAAGCCCCTGGGCATCCTGCTCGGCGAAACGGTCGCTGACGTCACCCTGCCCGCGCAGCTCCAGGGTCGCGGCCATGCGGTGCGCGGTCGTGCCGTCGCGCAGCCACGGCGCAATGATGGTTTCCTCGAACGAACCATCGCCACCGTCATCCCAGATGATCGCCACGTCCATCTGCAGTGCGGCTGCCAGTTCACGGCCACGGGGCCAGAAACTGCGGTGCACGTACAGGTAGGGCAACGCTTCGTCATCCGTGTGCAGGTCCAGCATCACATCCGCCGGCGCCGCCAGTTGCACCAGTTTCTGTTGCCATTCCTGGACGTTGGTCGAAGTCCGCTGCATCGCGGCCGACTGATCGAAGCCACGGTTGAAGTTCTGCCCGCTGGCATCGTGAAAACGCCCCAGGATCCGCCCCTGGCGAAACTGGCCGATGCCCAGCGGATTGGCCTGTGGCACCACGGTCACGCAGCCTTTGAGCCGGCCCTGGGATTCGACCACCTCGAGGCGCTGCATCAACAGGTGCAGCACCAGCATGCCGGCGATTTCATCGGCATGCACCCCGGCCTGCAAGTGCACCTTCGGCCCGCCGCTGGCGCCCTCGAAGCGCCAGGCACCGACCTGTACCGGTTCGCCATTGTTGTTGCGAACGCTGAACGAAACATCCTGCGCCATGGGCTTGTCCTCCTGTCATTGATCGACGACACCCGCCTGGCCGCGATCGGGCTTGCTCTCGGCCGCTTCGGGGTAAAGGGGCTGCGACACCGAGCATTCGGCACCGACGACCTCCTGTGATGGGTGCCGGCCGAAAATCATCGCCAGGGTGCCGCTGACCGCGATCAAGCCGGCGCCGATCATCAACGACACATCCATCAGGGTGCCCCAGATCAGGCTCGACAGCAGGAACGCCCAGATCAGCCCGGTGTACTCGAACGGCGCCAGCACGGTCGCGGTGGCACGCTGGAAACTGGCGAACAGCAGGAACTGGCCAATGCCGCCCATCAGTCCCGCGCCAAGCATGCCCAGCCAGGCCGGAACCGGTGCCGGGGTGTGGGTCCAGGGCAACGCCAGCGCCATGCAGATGACAAACACCACATTGGTGATCAGCATCTGCTCCAGCACCGAGGTCTGCTCATCCACCTGGCGCAACTGGATATAGGTGAACGCCCAGCACATCGCGGCCAGCAGGGTCAGGACAATCGGCAATGGATCGCCCATGTCTGTGGGGCGACAGGCGATCACCACGCCGATGAAACCGATGATCAGGGTGAACCACTGCCAGCCGTTGACGCGCTCTTTGAGTATCGCCGTCGCCAGCACCGTGACCATGATCGGTGCCGAGAAATACAGGGTGGTCATCTCCGCCAGGGTCAGGTCGCGGGCTGCCGTGTAATACAGCAGCCAGGCCGCGATCGACAGCAAGCCGCGCACCACCAGCAGGCGCCGGCTGGACGAACGCCAGGCACGCCGCACCAGTTGCAAACGGCCTATCAGCAAACAGGCGAGCACCACCACCAGGGCGCGCCAGAACAGGATGGTGAACACCGAATAATCGGCCACCAGCCACTTGATGCCAGCATCCTGCAAGGACAGGAACGCATAGCCCAGGGTGCACAGGCCAATGCCTTGCAAGGAGCGGTCAACCAATGGCGTGTTGTTCATCATGCGGACCTGCGAACCGGGGTGCCGCGACGCTCGGCGAAGGCGAAAAGCGCCTCGATCAGGAATGTCAGGCACACGTAGACACCCGCCACCAGCAGCAACGGCTCATACACTTGCAAGGTTTGCGCGCGCACCACGTTGGCCGCGCCCAACAGATCGATCACCGCGATGGTCGAGGCCAGGGCCGTGGATTTGAGCAGCATCACGGTTTCCCCGGCCAGGGTCGGCAACAGCAAGCGCAGCGCCCGGGGCAACCGCACCCGCAACAGGGCCTGGCGCGGGGTCATGCCGAACGCCGATGCCGCTTCCATTTCACCTTTGGGCACCGCCAGCAGGCCGCCGCGGATCACTTCGCCGACATAGGCCCCCACCGACACCACCAGGGCGAACACGATGTACCAGTAGCCGTCACGCAGGTACGGCCAGAGAAAACTGCCGCGAATCAGTGGAAATTGCGCAAACAGACTGCCCAGGCCGTAGTAGAAGATGTAGATCTGGATCAGCAAGGGGGTACCGCGGGTCACGCTGGTATAAAACAGGCTGAGCTTGGCGATGACTCGGTTCTTCGAGATCCGCGCCAGCGCCACCAGCACCGCCAGGAAAAAACCGAACACACTGGCGATCAACAGGATTGTGATGGTCGTTTGCAGCCCTCGGGCCAACAGCGATGCGTATTCAACTATCCACGCTGGAATCATTTCATTCTCTTTGCCGGTTCAGTCAACAAGAGGCATCCAGCGACGAATGCGTCGCTCGAGCCGTCCCGACAGGTAGTTGGACGCCAGCGTCACCGCGTAATACAGCGCCGCCGCCGTGAGGTAGAACAACAGGTAATGACGCGTCGAACCCGCGCCCTGCCTGGCGGTGTACAACAGCTCGTTAGTGCCGACCACGCTGATCAGGGCGCTGTCCTTGATCAGGTTGATCCACAGGTTGGCCATCCCCGCCATCGCATAGGGCGCCATGATCGGCAGCGTGACGCGGCGGAACAGGGCGAAACCGTGCAGGCCGAAGGCTTTCCCCGCTTCGATCTGGCCGAAGGGAATGGCCTGGATCGCCGCGCGGAAAATTTCCGAGGCGTAAGCGCCCTGCACCAGGCCCAGCACCACGATTGCCGCCAACGGGCCGCTGACGTTCACCGCGCCGTAACCCAGCGTTGCCATCAGTGCGTTGAGCAGCATGGAGCCGACGTAGTACAGCAACAGGATCAGTAGCAGCTCCGGAACCGCGCGGAACAAGGTGGTGTAACCACGCGCCAGTGCCGCAATCGGCCTTGGCCCGCCCAACTTGAGGCAGGCCACCACCAGGCCGATGGCCAGCCCGAGCACGAAGGCGCCGGCGGAGATCTGCAGGGTCATCCACAATCCCTTGAGCAGCGCCGTGCCCCATCCTTGCTCGCTGAAACCAATCAAATCGAACATTGCTGGCATTTCAGTCTCCAGTCATGGCCGTGACGACACCGCCGAACCCTGTGGGAGCGGGCTTGCCCGCGATGCTTTTCGGCGACCTCGAGGGCCCCATCGCGGGCAAGCCCGCTCCCACAGGGATGTGCGTTTCCCCGGGATTTAAGTTTCAGCCTTGGACTGTCAGAACGCCGGCTTCACACTGGTCCCGAAGTAGCTCTGGGACAGGTCGTCGTAGTCCTTGCTCGCCAGCAGTTCCTGGATGGCCTTGTCGAGTTTGGCCTTGAGCTCGGTGTCGTCCTTGCGCAGACCGGCGCCCACGCCCTTGCCGAAGATCGGGTCGTACGGCACGGCGCCGAGGTATTCCAGGTTGCTCTTGCTGGCATCCGGGGTCTTGACGAAGGCCGCCATGGCGGTGCCGTCGGCCATCATCAAGTCGAGACGACCGGCAATCAGGTCGGCGTTCACCGAGTCCTGGGTGTCGTAGTACTTAACGTCGGCGATTTTTTCGTAGTAGGTTTTCAAGTAGCTGGCGCTGACCGTGGAGTTCTGCACGCCGATGGTCTTGCCCTTGAGGTCGTCCGGGTATTTTTTGACCACAGCGTCCTTCGGCCCGACGATCGCCACCACGGAGTCGTAATAGGCCTTGCTGAAGGCGATCTGTTTTTCCCGTTCTTCGGTCACCGACATCGAGGAAAAGATCACGTCGATCTTCTTCGCCAGCAACGACGGGATAATCCCGTCCCACGCCACTTCCTTGATCTCGCACTCGGCTTTCATTTCGCTGCACAGCTTGTGGATCAGGTCCACTTCAAAGCCTTTCCATTCGCCGTTGGCCTGTTTCTCGGTGTACGGCGGATAGGGTTCGGCAGCGACCGCGAACCTGATGGGTTGTGCCTGCGCGGCGCTCATGCCAGCCAGCATTACTGCGGCCACGCCAGTCAACCAGTGTGCCAAACGTCGATTTCCCATGGTTTTTGCCCCGTCTTTTGTTGTTTTTAGCGAGTTTGATGAGCGTTGACGAATTGCCGGCAACGCTCGCTGCGTGGGTGTACGAACACTTCGTCGGGCGTACCGGTTTCCTCGATCAGCCCTTGATGCAAAAACGCGACTTTGGAAGAGACATCCCGGGCGAAGGCCATTTCGTGGGTCACCAGGATCATGGTCCGGCCTTCCTCGGCCAGGGAGCGGATTACCCGCAGCACTTCCCCGACCAGTTCCGGGTCGAGTGCCGAGGTGGGTTCATCGAACAGCATGACCTTGGGCCGCATGGCCAGGGCCCTGGCGATGGCCACCCGTTGTTGCTGTCCCCCGGAGAGAAACGCCGGGTACTCGTTGCGCTTGGCCGCCAGCCCCACGCGTTCAAGCAAGGCTTCGGCGCGCTCGGTCGCCTCCGCCCGGCTTTCACGCAGGACCTGGGTCGGCGCTTCGATGAGGTTTTCCAGCACCGTGCGATGGGGCCAGAGGTTGAAGTTCTGGAACACCATGCCCAGGCTGGAACGGATACGTACCAACTGTTTGGCGTCTGCCACCAGTGGCGCGCCGGGGCGGGTGTGGTTCAGGTGAATGCTTTCGCCGTCCACCAGGATGCGCCCCTGGTCCGGGACTTCGAGCATGTTGATGCAGCGCAGCAAGGTACTTTTGCCCGAGCCGCTGGCGCCGATCAGCGAGATCACCTCGCCCTCGCGTGCGGTCAGGGAAACGCCCTTGAGCACTTCGATGTTACCGAAGCGTTTGTGCAGGCGATCGACTTCGATCATGGTGCGCGCAGTGACCGGCTCGTTGACCGGCCCACTGGCCACGCGGCTGACCACGGGCTTGGGGGCTTGCACTTTCAGCGCCTGGACAAAATCGCGGATACGCTGGGAAGTCTTGGCCAACGCCAGGGTTTGGGCATGCGCGACCAGGGCGCAGTCAGCGACGATCCAGCCCATGCACCATCCGACCATCGGGTGCGCTGTCGACAGGCTACCGATCACCACACAACGCTCGACCATGCCCGGCGCTGCCGCAAGGCTCAGGTGCTGCAGCGTCAGCTCCTCATGGACCTCATCGACCACCACCCACAGGTCATGGGCGATGGCGAGTCCGGCGATCGTTTGCAAAGCTTCGTGATTGAGCATCCCGCCGTTCGGGCTCGACAGGAAAATCGCCCGGGTGCGCGGAGTAATCGCCTTGGCCAGCAGCGCTGCATCTATGGACGTCACCCTCACCAGCGTGGCGCCGCAAGCCTTGAGCGTCGCCTCGCAGGCCTGGTCTATCGGATCGAGGACAATCACCTCGTCCCCGGCGGCAAGCAGGCACATCGACGTGACGAACAAGGCGTCCTGCGCCCCGGCCAGCGTGATCACGTTCGCGGCTTTCAGCTCACGACCCAACAGCTTGCCATAGTGCTCGGCAATCGCTTCGCGCAAGGCCAGGCGATCGGCAAGTTCGCCGCCTTCAATAGCGGCATCGGTGATGAAATCGGGGGCGGGAAAATCCGGGTCGCAGGCACTGGGCGTGATTGAGTTTTGCTCAACAAAGGGTGAAAACCGCATGCCAGTGCCTCGTTCAATATGAAGAAACGCAAGCCCGCAACCAGCCGGGAAAGAAGGTGGAACGAACATAGTTCAAGCTGAACACTCGTTCAACAGAAAACTGTCGAAGGTTCGCGTTCAGCGTAAACGGGTCGTTTTTACGACAGTCGCGACGTTTTTACCGATTGATTGCCCAGGCCATGCAGAAGGCATCCCGCCGACTATGCTGCTGTGAGGTCCTTTGGCTGGAAAACACTTAATGCAATCAGGTACATCCACGCGGATGCGGCGCCAGCGGCTGCTGCTGATGGGCGTAGTGGTCCTCGGTGGTTGCGTACGGCTGGGGCCGGATTTCCAGCCACCGGGCCAAGACTGGGTCGATCACTGGAACACCCCGGCCCTTGAACAGGCCAGCCAGCGCCAGCAGTACCCGGACATCCGCCAGTGGTGGCAGATCTTCGCCGACCCGGTGCTCGACCGCTTGATCGCCGAATCGGATGCGCACAATTCCAGCCTGAAGATCGCCGGCTTGCGCGTGATGGAGGCCCGGGCGCAACTGGGCATCGCGCAAAGCGGGCGTTACCCGCAACTGCAACAAATCGCCGCTGACAGCGTCTACATCAACCGCCATCAATCCGGCGGCAACAACCCGGTGGACAGCCATTTCTGGCAACACAGCGCCGGGTTCGACGTGGGCTGGGAACTGGATTTCTGGGGACGCTTCAGCCGCGCCATCGAGGCCGCCGATGCCAGCTACTTCGCGGCCGAGGCCAACTATGACGACGTGCTGGTCCTGTTGCGGGCGCAGGTGGCCGACAGCTATTTTTTCCTGCGCACCACCGAGGCGCGTTTGCGTGTCGCCAACGAAAACGCCCGGCAACAGCACCGCAATTTCGAAATCACCGAAAGGCTGTTCAAGAGCGGCCAGACCGCCGAACTCGACCTGCAACAAGCCAAGACCCAATACCTGGGCACGTTGAGTACCCTCCCCGTGCTGGAGGACCAGCTTTATCGCACCCGCAATGCCTTGGCCGTGTTGATCGGCCAGCCACCCGGTGCGCTGCCACTGGTGGCAGACAACAGCGAGTTGATCCCGCTTGTCGATCGCGCCGTGTTGCAGGATGTCCCGGCCAACCTGCTGCTGCGCCGGCCCGATGTGCGGGCGGCCGAATTGAACGTTGCGGCACAATCGGCGCTGATCGGCGTCGCCGAAACCGATTTCTACCCGGCCCTGACGTTGCTGGGCAGCATCGTCTGGTCGACCGATACCTTGAGCGGAACCTCGCGCAGCCTCGACCTGATTGGCGGCCCCAGCCTGCGCTGGAACGTGTTCGACTACGGCCGCATCAGCAACAACGTGCGCGTGCAGGATGCGCGCTTGCAGCAGTTGATCGAGGCCTATCGCGATAAGGTGCGCCAGGCCGCGCGCGAGGCGGATGACGCCGCCAACGGCCTGACCCGCGCCCTGCAACGCGAACGCATCCTGCGCGAGGCGGAAAAGGCCGCGCAACGCTCGCTGGCCTTGGCCAACACGCTCTACCGCGAAGGTTACTCGGACTTCCAGCGGGTGCTGGACGCCCAGCGGGCGCTGCTCGAACTGCAGGACGGCTACCTGCTCAGTCGAGGCGATGCGGTGAGCAATGTGATTGCCCTGTACAAGGCGCTGGGCGGTGGCTGGTACAGCGCCCAGCCCAAGGTCGATCGCGCCACGCGCCAGCAGATGGAACAACGCACCGACTGGGGCGACCTGCTCGCCGAGCCCCCGGCTGATCGGCCCGCCTCCCCTTTGCCCAATCAGGTGAAAGACCATGACTGAAGCCGCGCCCTCCCCCCAGCCCGCGCCGCCTGCCGCCGACCCGACGAAAAAAGGCATCAAGTGGGTCTTGCTCCTGATCGTCCTGAGCCTGGCCTGGTACCTGCTGGCGGACCGCTTCACTCCTTATACCCAGCAGGCGCGAGTGGGTGCGTTTGTGATTCCGGTGGCGGCGGAAGTCGCCGGCCGGGTGATTCGCGTCAACGTGCGCAATAACCAGGATGTGAAGGCCGGCGAGGTGATCTTCGAGATCGACCCGCAGCCCTACCAGATCGCCGTGGACCGGGCGCGTGCCGACCTTGAATCCACCCGCCGGCAGATCGGCGCCAGCACCGCCGGCATCGCCTCGGCGCAAGCCAGTCTACGCGCAGCCCAGGCCAACGAACTCAAGGCACGGCAAGACAATCAGCGCCTCGAGGGCTTGTACCGTGAAGACCCCGGAACCATTTCCGTGCGCCTGCTGGAGGTGTCCCGCGCCAACCGCGAGGCGGCCGTCAGCCAGGTCGCCGCGGCCCGCGCCGAAGTGCAACGCGCCCGCGAGCAGGAAGGCGGCAGCGAGGAAGACAACGCCCTGTTGCGCAGTGCCGCCACCGCCCTGTCGAAGGCCGAACTGGACCTTTCCAACACCCAGGTTCGCGCCCGTTCAGCCGGCTTGATCACCGACCTGCGCACCGATGTCGGCCAGTTCGCCGCGGCCGGCAACCCGGTGATGACCCTGATTGCGATCCACGATGTCTGGATCAGCGCCGACATGACCGAGAACAACCTCGCGCTGGTCAAGCCCGAAACCCCGGTGTCCATTGCCCTCGATGCGCTGCCCGGCGAAGTATTCGAGGGCCGCGTGCGCAGCATCGGCTACGGCGTCAGCGTCGGCCAGCCGACCGCGCCCGGCAGCCTGCCCACGGTGCAGAACAGCCGTGACTGGCTGCGCCCGGCCCAGCGTTTTCCGGTGGTCATCGAGTTCTCCCCCGAGTCACTGACGCTGCTGAAGGACAACCGCGCCATCCGCTCCGGTGGCCAGGCCGAAGTCATGGCCTTCCCAGCCGAAGGCAACGTGCTCAACCCGTTGGGCCGCTTGTTCCTGTGGCTGATGAGCTGGCTGTCGTATGCCTACTGAGCGCTCGCCGAGGGTACAGCGCGCATTGCGCCTGGCCTGTGGCACGGCGCTGTGCCTGGCCGCGAGTTTCGGCCTGGCTATGCCGATCCCCTTCCTCGCGCCGGTGCTGGGGGCATTGCTGCTGGTCAGCCTCAATCGCCCGTTGCCGTTCAAGGCCACCCTGGTGCTGGCGCTGACCGCGATGCTGACCACCGGCATCGGCCTGTTGCTGATCCCGCTCCTGCGGTACTACGCCTTCAGCGGCGTGCTGTTGATCGGCCTCGGCCTGCTGATGGTGTTTCGCTTTGGCCAGCGCGGCGGCAACAACCTGGTGGTGACCTTCCTGGTGATCGGCCTGACCATGATCCCGGCGGCCGGGGTCGCCGACTTCGGCCTGGCGGCGATGGTCATCAAGGCGTTGACCAGCGGCCTGCTCCTGGCCGTGATGATCGGCTGGCTGAGTCACTGGCTATTCCCCGAACCGGACAACGCCCCAACACCCCCGCCCGCCCAGGCCATGTCGGTAGCAGACGTCGACCGCGTCGCGTTGCGCGCCACCCTGATCGTGATCCCGACCTTCCTGCTGGCCCTGATCGACCCCGCCAGCTACCTGCCCATCGTGCTCAAGGCCGTGAGCCTGGGACAGCAGAGTTCCAGCACCAACGCCCGCGACGCCGCCCGCGAGCTGATTGGCTCGACCTTGCTCGGCGGCCTGCTGGCAATCCTGTTCTGGAGCGCACTGACGGTCTTCGTGCACCTGTGGATGTTCTTCCTGTGGATGCTGCTGTTCGCCCTGATCCTGGCGCGCAAGCTCTACGGCCTGAGCCCGGGCCGTTTGAGTCCTGGCTTCTGGCTCAACAGCCTGATCACCCTGATCATCCTGTTGGGCCAGTCGGTGCAGGACAGCCTGGCCGGCAAGGACGTCTACACCGCCTTTGCGGTGCGTATGGGGCTGTTTATCGCGGTGACATTGTATGCGTGCCTGATGGTGTATTTGCTGAATCAGCGGGAGAAGACCAGCCTTAAACCGATTCCGTAGGAGCGAGCGGTGCGGCGTTCCGACTTGCCCGTGAAGGCGGTGTGTCAGCCTACATCAATGCTGACTGTGGCGACGCCTTCGCGGGCAAGCCTCGCTCCTACAAGTACGTGGGGGGTTCACGGATTAACCTGATACCCCTTCCCCTGCAAGCAACTGGTATACGCCGTCGAAGTGTTCGCTGCGTTGGTTTTCTCCTGCGCCCGGCGCTCCTGGCGCTGACGCGAACCGCCGACCACGGCACCCGCCGCCGCCGTTTCCTTGGCGCGGTTCTGCCGGTAATCCTGCTTGGTATCGTCATCGACACGATCATAGAACTCGTCATGCTGGCGGCCGCGTACCTGGGCCCCGGCCGCACCGGCTGCCGCGCCTACTGCGGCGCCTTTGAGCCGTCCGCCAGAGGGCGTAGTCGTGGTTGAGGTGCTACTGGCAGCGATGCTGTTGCATTCGTTGATATCCAGTTGAGTCTGTTGCGAAGTCTGGCCCTTCAGCGGTACTACCGTCTGGGCCCATCCCTGGACACTGCAAAATGACAGTGCGACGCACAGGCCGATGGGTGACAACCTTTTCATGATGATCTCCTGATGGGCGTGGTTCACCCTGAATCAGTGTAGTTCAGCCCTCCTCACCCAACTGCCCGGACTCGATCCCGAACTCACCCTTGTAGGAGCGAGGCTTGCCCGCGAAGGCGTCAGGTCAGCCAACATCGATGTTGGATATGCTGTCCTCATCGAGGGTAAGTCGGATCGTCGCACCGCCGCTCCCACAAGGTTTCTGGTGCACACAGCTTTTCGCCTATCAGTTCTGCTAGTTCCCGACTCCGACAATTCCGTTGATACTCAAGCCCTCCCAGACCTTGAATGCTCGGAGCGCCCAATGTCCAACCCGAAGCAACCCTGGCTCATCCGCTATAGCTACGACCCACTGGATCGACTAACCAGCCACGCTCGGTCAGACACCCCGGAACGTCATCGCTTTTACTGCAAAAACCGACTGGCCACCGAAATTCAGGGCGCAATCGGGCACTCCATCGTCCAGTACAGTGACTTTCTTCTGGCACAGCAACAGCGCGAACAAGATGTGCACGACACCACCTTACTGGCGACTGACTTGCAACGTTCGGTAGTGAACACACTCAAGAAAAACACCGAGCGACAAGCTATCGCCTACTCCCCATACGGGTTCCGCCTTGCCGAAAGCGGATTAACCAGCCTGTTGGGCTTCAACGGCGAACGACCGGATCCGGTGACGGGGCATTATTTGTTGGGCAATGGCTATCGGGCATTTAATTCAGCGTTGATGCGGTTTAATAGCCCAGACAGTTTGAGTCCGTTTGGGAAGGGTGGATTTAATTCGTATGCGTATTGCAACGGTGATCCGGTTAACTTCAGCGATCCTACCGGACATATCCCAAAAATTATCCGAAATTTTTTACAGCGCGCCGCCAACAAAAAAATCAACAAAGAAATTGATGATTTAATTTCAAAATTTAATGATCACCGCCGCACTTACAAAGAAGCAATCTACAACAAAAAAATCCAAGAGCAAATCGAATTAGTTAAAGAAAGACACCCGGAAATATTTCAAATTAAGAATCCAGACCCACTCGAAAGCTTCGTACGTTGGAGGGCCGAACGCATTAAAGTATTCGACCCAAGTCGTGACGTAATAAATCCAAATATCATTCGAAACGTGTTTCTTGAAGAGCTAAAGCAAAAAAACCTAATATCTAGTAATCTTTTCATGAACAAACTTCATGAGCGCATCCTTCATACTACTAAACGCCTAGCGTACGAAAAAAACCCATCACCTATATTTAAACATGCCAAAGAAACCATTTCCAAATTAGTAAAGATCGCAGACCAGAAAGACAGTTCCGCCATTCCATTCAATGAAGTTATTAAAAATGCCAGGGAAAAGATTCGAAGCTCTTAATCTTACACTACGGTTTCAACCAATCCCCGAGCACGGAAAACCGACAATGCGACGCACAGGCCGATGGGTGACAACCTTTTCATGATGATCTCCTGATGGCCGTGATTCACCCTCAAAGAGTGTAGTTCAGCCCTCCTCACCCACCTCCATGACTAGACGGTTATCCACCCAGCGCACCGGCACAGGTTCCAGCCTCGCGCCCTTGCACGGCCCGTCGATACAGTGCCCGTCTTCAAAACGAAACATCGCGCTGTGATGCGCGCACATCAGCACCTGGCCGCGATAGGTGCAGAATTCCTGCGGGCGATAGTCCAGCGGTACGGAAAAATGCGGGCAGCGGTTGATGTACACCCACACCTCCTCGCCCTGGCGCACCGCAACGAGGCCGGCGGGATGCAGGTGCTGGTGCTGCGGCAGGCCGAGGGCGCCGCCGTCGGCGATGTCCTGGCGGTGACACAAGGTGATGAGGGGCATGGTCAGCCCCGCAACTCAGGATTGCCGAGGCTCCATTGCCAGGGGCGAATCTGGATGCTGGCAAACAGCCCGGCCCGGACATAAGGATCGTCCTGGACGAAGGCTTCCACCTCACCCAGGCTGCCGGCTTCGATCACCAGCAGCGTGCCATTCATCGCGGCGCCGGCATCATCGAGGGTCGGGCCTCCCAGGCGCACGACCACCCGGTGCGCATCGGTCGCCCGCAAATGCGCCTGGTGACTGGGCCGCAAGCGCTGGCGCAAGGCCAGGCGATCCGGGTGGTCGGTGGCGAATACCGCGAAAAACTGGCCCATGATTCACCCGGCCTCCATGACGAATTCGTAACAGGCCCGCTTGAACGGCAATGGCATGGCCAGCCGTGCGGACAGGTCATCGTGACTGGTGCGATCTTCATAGATCACCTGCAACGACTGTTTGACCCCGAACACCGCATCGGACGCCAGGTACGGATCATCGTGATTGAACAGATGGGTCACCAGTTTGCGATATCCCGACGCCTCGATCATGAAATGCAGGTGCGCCGGCCGCCACGGATGCCGGTTGGCGGCGTTGAGCATGCGCCCCACCGGGCCATCGGTCGGAATCGGGTAACACACCGGGACAATCGTGCGGATCGCAAAGCAACCATCGGCGTCGGTGCGATAACGACCGCGCAGGTTGCCGAACGGCTGTTCGCTGTCCTGGCCCGAGTACATGCCGTTTTCGGCCGTCTGCCAGACGTCCAGCACCGCACCGGCCAAGGCATTGCCCTGGGTATCGACCACCCGCCCGCGCACCAGCGCCGTCTCGCCCGGGGTGAAGGCCATGTTCTCGCCAAACGCGCGCTCGGGCATGCCTTCGATGTAGAACGGCCCGAACACCGTGGTCTCGGTGGCGGTGGCGCTGAGGCGATGATTGATCGCGTCGACCAGCATCGACACGCCGAGGGTGTCCGACAGCAGGATGAATTCCTGGCGCACCTGGCCGTCGCACTTGTGGCCGGTTGCTGTGAGGAAACCAATGCCCTCGAACCACTCCTGTTCGGTCAGTTCGACGTCGCTGACAAACGCGTGAAGATGCCGGACCAGGCTTTGCATGATCTGTTTGTAACGCGCATCGGGCGCATCGGCGAAGCTGTTCACGGCCTGCTCGCAGATCAGGTTTTCCGTAGTTTTATCGTGATCGGTCATTGTTTTTATTCCGACAGTGCTGAGTGCACGTTGAGTCAGGCTGGCGCCTGGCCGAGCATGGCGCGGGTCAGCAGCGCTTCGATCGGGCCTTGTTCGAACGGCCGTGGATTGTAATAGGGGCTGGCACAGGCGATTTGAGCCGCTTCGGCCGGGCCGTTTGGCGGCAGGCCGATGTCGGCCAGTGCCAATGGAATACCCAGTTTCTGGTTGAGTGCATACAACAAACCACCCACCTCGCTGGCCTCGCGACCACCCAACGCGCGCGCGGCACGTCGCAACGGCTCGGCGGCGGCCTCACGGTTGTAATGCGCGGCATGGGGCAGGACGATGGCGTGGGCCTGGGCGTGGGGCAAATTGAACGTGCCGCCCAGGGTGTGGCAGAGCTTGTGGTGCAAGGCCATGCCCACCGAGCCCAGGCAAATACCCGCCAGCCACGCGCCATACAACGCCTGGCTGCGAGCATCGGAATCACTCGGGTCATTGACCACCCCCGGCAATGCCTGTGCCAGCGCGCGAATCGATTCCTCGGCCATGAAGCCAATGATCGGGTTGGCGTCCTCGGCGTACAGCGCTTCCACCGAGTGGGCCATGGCGTTCATGCCCGAACAGGCGGAGATCTGCGCCGGTAACGTGAGGGTCAATTGCGGATCGTAGATCACGGTTTTCGGCAGCACCCGAGGGTCGCGTCCGGTTTTCTTCAGGCGGTTTTCGGTCAAGCCGTAGATCGGCGTCATCTCCGAGCCGGCGTAGGTGGTCGGCACCGCCACTATCGGCAGCCCCGAATCCATGGCAATCGCCTTGCCCAGGCCAATGGTCGAACCGCCGCCGATGGCCACGCAGCAATCGGCATCCAGGCGGGCCGCCTCAATGCGCGCCGCTTGTGCCACTTCCAGCGGCACGTGCATCACCGCGTGCGGGTACACACCCGCAGCCCGATCACCGAGCAACGCCGCGACGCGTTCACCGAGACCGTGCTGTTCCGGCGTGGTGAGGATCAGCGCCCGACGTGCGCCCAGGCGCTCGATCTCTGCGGCCAGTGCCGAAAGCTTGCCCCAGCCGAACACCACGCGGGTCGGCAGGCTTTGGTAAACGAAAGGGTTCATGGCCAGCCTCAGCGCTTGAAGTGTGGGGGGATTTTCGCGTCGACGTTGACCCACACCGAGCGGGCTTCGGTGTAGTCGTGGATCGCTTCAAAGCCCATTTCCCGGCCGTAACCAGACTGCCCTACGCCGCCAAACGGGCTGCCGGGGCTGACGCGCTTGTAGCAGTTGATCCAGCACATACCGGCATGAATGGCATCGGCCATTTTGTGCGCACGGCTGAGGTTCTGCGTCCACAGGCCGCTGCCCAGCCCGTACTCGGTGCTGTTGGCGATGGCCAGCGCTTCTTCGTCGGTGCTGAAACGTACGACCGTGACGAAGGGACCGAAGACTTCTTCCTGGCAGACACGGTCACCCGGCTTGGCCTCGACCACGGTGGGTTCGACATAGAACCCCTTGGCCAGAGCCTGGTCGTCCGGCGCCTTGCCACCGGCGAGGATCTTGCCGCCCTGCTCGATGGCGATATCGATGTAGGCCAGCACCCGATCGCGGTGCAGTGCCGAGGTCAGCGGCCCCATTTCGGTTTCGGGGTCCATCGGGTCACCGAGGCGGATCGACTTGGCCAGGGCGACGAAGCGCTCCAGGAACGCATCAGCGATGTCTTTGTGCAGGATCAGCCGCGAACCGGCGATGCAGGCCTGGCCCTGGTTATGGAAGATCGCCCAGGCAGCGCCGTTGACCGCCGCATCCAGGTTGGCGTCGTCAAAGACAATGTTCGCACCCTTGCCGCCGAGCTCCAGCTGAATGCGCTTGAGGTTGCCCTGCGACGCTTCAACAATCCGTCGACCGGTGGCGGTTGAGCCGGTAAAGGCAATCTTGCCGACGTCCAGGTGTTCGGCCAGTGCCTGGCCCGCGGTATGGCCGTAACCCGGCACTACGTTGACCACGCCTTTCGGAAAACCGACTTCGGTCATCAGCTCGACAATGCGCAAGGTCGACAGCGGGGTGATTTCCGAGGGTTTGATGACGATGGTGTTGCCCGCCGCCAGCGCCGGGCCCATCTTCCAGCTGGTGAACATCAGCGGAAAGTTCCAGGGCACGATTTGCCCGACCACGCCGATCGGCTTGCGCTGCACGTAATTGAGGAAACCGGCTTCCACCGGAATCACCGCGCCTTCGATTTTGTCGGCCATGCCGCCGAAGTAGCGGAAGCATGCGGCGGTGCGCGGCACATCGAGGCCACGGGAATCGCGGATCGGGTGCCCGGTGTTCAGTGATTCCAGCTGCGCCAGTTCTTCGCTGCATTCTTCGATTTTGTCCGCCAACTTGAGCAACAGGCGTCCGCGCTCGGCAGCGGCAAGGGCCGACCAGGCTGGAAACGCACGCTTGGCGGCGGCCACCGCGAGGTCGATGTCGGCGGCTTCGGCGGCGGCGATGCGGGTGATCAACGAGCCGTCGTGGGGCGACACCACGTCGATGGTCCCGCCGGCGACCGCATCGACGAAGCGGCCATCGATATAGAGCTGATTCTGCATAATGGTTTCCTCGCACCGCGTCTGTGGCGCAGTGTCTGACTGGATGGCTGAGAGCGTGGCCCGGCGAGGTGCCGGGCAAGACACTTGGTCTTAGAACTCGATCGGATACGGCTTGAGTTCGCCGCTTTCATAGCGTTGCGGCAGGTTCGGCGTGGCGTTTTCCCAGACCAGCAGCATCGAGCGCTTGGTCGAATAGCCCTGGTGGCGTATGTCGGCCGGCATGGCGCAGATGTCGCCGGCGCGCATGGTGATGCGCGCGCGCGGGTTGCCGTCGTCCTTGTCGCCGACATCCCAGATGATCTCGTCCGATAACTGCAGGAACCATTCGATCCGGTCATTGCCATGGAACACCGGCAGGATGAACTCTTCGGTGGTCGGGCAGAACAGGCTGGCCTTGCACACCGAGGTCACCGAGGGGTTCCAGGTCACGTCGGAGCGCGACAGGTACTTGTGCAGGTTGAAGGCATGCAACTGGCCTTCGAAACCTTCCGCAGCGTGAATTTCCGGCTCGTCCTGCGGCACATCGATGAACTGGCGGTTGACCGGCAGATCGTTGCGCAGCGGCGAATCATCCGGCAGGCCGGGCATGCGTTTGGTGGCGATGCGAAAGCGTTCGATGGCTTCGATGTTGTTGCCGTTCTTGCGACCGAATGCGCTGCCGGTTTCTTCCGGTGCGGCGAACGGGTCGAAGGTGGCGTTGGTCCAGTCGCGCAGGATCGCCTTGAAGGTGGCCATGATCAGCGGCGTTTCGAAGTTTTCGGTGTAGTTGACCCCTGCCGCCTTGAGCGTGCCATTGAAGGTGCCGGCGTACAGGTCGACTTTGCCGTAGTAATTGCGGGTGCCGATGACGTGGTCGAAGTTGACCCAACCGTAGAAAAAGCCCCAGGCCACGTCGCGCATCAAGGCGCGCAGAAAGGCATCGGCCGGGATCAAGTGCGAACGGGTCTGGCCTTTGGCAGGCCAGGTGACGCGGGCGAAATACTCGTCGCGCGACAGCTCGAACGCGCCGAGTTTGAAGGCGCGATAACCGGTGACGGGATGGGCGGCGCTGGCCTGGACGTCTTCATCGGCGAACAGTGGCGTTTGGGCTGCGGTTTCAAGCATGGCCATGGCGGAATTCCTCTTGTTGTTGTGGGCGGGGGGCGCTGGGCAGATCACTTCAAGCAGATGTCGGCCCACTTCTCGACCGAAAGCGGGCCTTTGATCGTCTGCTGCAGGATCACGCCCGGGCGACTGGCTTCGAAGCGATACGCGGTGCCGACCGGCAGCAGGCATTGGTGACCGCGCTTGAGCAGGACGTAACCCATTGGTTTGCCCGCCGGCACTTCGCCTGCCAGTTGCGTGCCCTCGCCTTCTTTCAATGGCGCATCGAGCTTGAGGAAATCCACCCGCACTTCACCGTCCATGACGATGGCGAATTCGTCGTGCGCGGCCGTGTACCAGGGCGACTGGCCCTCGGCGCGCAGGGTTTCAATGACGTAGCCGAGGTTAAGGCCGACGACGACCTTTTCATAAGGAAGGGATTTTTCCGCCACCTCGAAAACGTTGGAAAACGCGTAGTGACTGGCCTGGCCGCTGATGATTTCAACCGAGCCCTTGGTGTACTTGTCCAGCGAGCCGAAGACCGTTTCGATTGCCGCGCTACTCATGGGTTTTCACCGTTTTGTTGTTGTAGTAACAGTGAGCCAACAGTACGTCGCGCCTGGGCCTGGGACAATTAGGGGTCCAGCGACAACAGTGTTTGCGAAACGCAAACACTGCACCTGCAACCGTGATCTGCTGTAGGAGCAAAGCTTGCTCGCGATGACGGCGGTACATTCAACATTCATTTCGACTGACTCACCTTCATCGCGAGCAAGCTTTGCTCCTACAGGGGGGGCGTTGCTTAGCGAACCCAGCCGCGCTCCAGCAAAGGTTTATCCCAGCACGGCTCATCGCCGAAATTCTCCACCAGGAAGTCGATCAACGTACGGACTTTCAAGGCCCGGCGCTGGGTCGCGGGGTACACTGCGGAGAAATTGAAGGAAGACAACGCGTACTCGGGCAGCACCGGAATCAACCGCCCGCTGAGCAGATCGTCACTGGCCACCAGCGTCGGCAGGCAGACAATACAGACGCCGGTCTGCGCGTAATCACGCAACAGGTGCACCGAGTTCGAGCGCACCTGCCCCGGCAGGCTCAGCTCCACCTGCTCGTCTTCACGGTTGAACAGCCATCGATTGCGCGACGGATAGCCCTCGTACAGGGCGATCTTGTGCTGCAGCAGTTCCTGGGGATGGGTCGGCACGCCGAACTCGCTGGCGTAATCGGGGGACATGCAGAACAGCCGGCGAACGCTGAACAGTTTGCGTTCGATCAGGGTTTCCGCCATCGGCGGGAACATCTGGAACGCCACGTCAAAACCTTCTTCAATCGGGTCCACCACCCGGTCGTTGACGATGACGTCCACTTCAATGTCCGGGTACAGCCGCGTGAACTCGGCCAGCATGCGGCCGAAGTGCCCGATGGCAAACCCGGGCAGCATCTGCACCCGCAGTTTGCCGGTAGGCTTGGCGCGCAGTTCGCGCATGTGTTCGGTCAATGAGTTGAAACTCGCGACCATGTCCGCGCATTCCTTGTAGTACGTCTCCCCGACCTCGGAGAGCCGCACATGGCGCGTGCTGCGGTGGAACAGCGGCGCGTTGATGAACTGCTCCAGCTGCTGGATGCGATGGGTGATGACCGAGCGGGTCACGCCCAGTTGCTGGGCCGCCCTGGCGAAGTTGCCGGTTTCGGCAACCCGCACAAAGGCTTCGACACTGAGTAAACGATCCATGGGGCAGGTTCTCTGGATGAATAGCAGCCCTGTAGGGGCGAGCTTGCTCCGGGCAGCGTTCCGACGATGGACGTCAACGATAACGCAACCTGCCTGAATGATCGCGTTGTCCGGGCGTTTTTCGCGAGCAGGCTCGCTCCTACAGATACCGGACGGCAAGTCATGGCCGGGGTTGCACTGACAACCGCCGCTGCATGGGAAAAACCTGCCAGCCCAGCCGCCCACTGATCAGGCCCCACACCCCTTGCGGCGCCTTGAGCATCATCACCACCGCGACCACACCCAGAATGATCATGTACACGGCACCGTACTGGGCCAGGCATCCGCGTAAGACAAAATAGATCAACGTGCCGATCAATGGCCCCTCCAGGGTGCCGATGCCGCCGATGATGACGATGAAAATCACCACCGCCGTCCAGTCCTGCAGGTTGAACGCCGCGTCCGGGGAGATCCTCAGCTTTTGCAGGAAGATCAGCGCCCCGACCACCCCGGTGCAACCGGCCGCCAACACGTACACCATCAGCTTGGTCCGGAAGGTATTGACGCCCAGGCTGCCGGACGCCGGTTCGGAATCGCGGATCGACGCCAGCGCCAGGCCCTGGCGTGAACGCAGCAGGAAGAACACCAGCGCCACCGCACCGATGGCAATGGCCAGTGCGGTGAAGTAGATCAGCATCTCGCGCCCGTCACGGTCATTGCCGATCTGCCGTACGATCGCCGCCGGCAGGCTTTGCCCGGAACCGCCGCCCAGGCTGCTCATCTGTGCCAGTCCCAGGCGAAAGACCTCGGCCACCACCCAGGTGCCGATCGCAAAGTAGGCGCCGCGCAGCCGGAACACGATCAGTGCGGTGGGAATCGCCAACAACGCGACGAGCACGCCCGAAAGCAACACGGCGAACAAGGGCGGCACCCCCAGTTGCGTCGACAGCATGAACAATAGGTACCCACCCAAGCCGACAAACGCCTGCTGCCCGACCGAAACCATGCCGGCGTAACCCGCCAACAGGTTCCACATTTGCGCCAGGGCCAGGTAATAGGCGAACTCCACCACCAGCCGCAGGCTGGCACGATCGGCCCACCATGGCGCGCTGATCAGCACCAGCACGCAAAGGCCGAGCAATGACAGGCCGACCCGGCTGCTGGTGGTTGTGCGCTGTACGCGGTAAGCCAGCGCAGGATTATTCAAGGCATTCATCAGTCGACACTCCGGGGAAACAGGCCACGCGGGCGCACGACCAGGATCAGCAGAAACACAAGGTGACCGGCGAGGATTTGCCAGCCAGGATCGATTTTCGCGCCCAGCGCCTGGGCGATGCCGAGAATCACCCCGCCCGCCAGGGTGCCCCACAGGCTGCCCAGGCCGCCGATGATCACTGCTTCAAAGCCGTACAACAGACGCGCCGGCCCCACCGTGGGATCGAAACTGGTGCGAATCGCCAGGAACACCCCGGCGATCGACACCACCGCCATCGCCAGCGCCATGGCCAGGCCAAAGATATGGGAGTTGTTCACGCCCATCAGCCGTGCCGTCTGCTGGTCATCGGAGGTAGCGCGGAACGCACGGCCCAACGCGGTTTTATAGAACAGCAATTGCAGGCCGCCGATGATCAGCAGTGCACTGGCGAACACCATCAGCGGCATGATCCCCACGCTGAGGCTACCGAAGCCGACACTTGCGACTTCCAGATCGCCCTGGGACAACTTCTGGCTGTCGGCGCTGAAAAACTGCAGCAGGACGTTCTGCACGATGATCGACAGACCGAAGGTCACCAGCAGCGGCGGCAAAATGTCCTGGCCGAGTGTGCGGTTGAGCAAGCCGCGTTGCAGCAGGTAGCCAAGACAGAACATTACCGGCACGACGATCACCAGGCTTGCCAGCGGGCTGAAACCCAGGTGGTTGACCACCATCAGCGCCAGGTACGACGCCAGCACGATGAAGTCGCCATGGGCGATATTGACCAGGCGCATGATGCCGAACATCAGTGACAGTCCTACCGCGAACATTGCGTAGAGTCCACCGAGCAACATGCCCTGCACAAGCGTATTGAGCCATTCCATCACTAAACCCCAAAGTACGCGGCTTTGATTTGCGCCTTGTCGACGTCCCCGGGCCGGCCGGTCAGGGACACACGCCCTTCCTGCAAGCAATAGAAACGGTCGCAGACACTCAGCGCCTGATTGATGTCCTGTTCGACGAGAATCACCGTGGTGCCGTCAGCCTTGATCGAGGGCAGCGCGGCGTAGATGTCCTTGATCGTGGTCGGCGCCAGCCCCAGGCTGATCTCGTCACACAGCAGCAAGTGCGGGTTGGCCATCAGGCCCCGGCCAATCGCAACCATCTGCTGCTGACCGCCGGACAGCGCGGTGCCGGGACGCTTGCGCAGCTTTTCCAGAACCGGAAACAGTTGATAGATACGGGCTAGCGTCCAGGGGCCCGGGCGTTTGCTATAGCCGCCGATCTGTAGGTTTTCCTCGACGGTCAGCGACGGGAACAGCTTTCGCCCTTCCGGCACCAGGGCGATGCCGCGCGCTATCACCTGGTTGGCCGCCAGGTCGCCGATGGGCTGGCCCCTGAAGGTGATGGCATTCGCCTGGTTCTTGATCTGCCCCGCCAGCGAGCGCAGGAAGGTCGATTTGCCGGCACCGTTGGAGCCGATGATCGCCACGGTTTCGCCTTCATCCAGCGTGAGGCTGATGTCGAACAGCGCTTGAAAGTCGCCATAGCCGGCGCAGAGTCGGTCAATGGACAGCAGGGGTGTTTGGGTCGTCATGTCTCAGCTCCCGATGCCCATGTAGATTTCCTGGACGCGTGGGTCGGCCATGACGCTGCGCGGCTCGCCTTCGGCCAGCTTGGCGCCGAAGTTGATCACCGTCAGGCGGCTGACCACCGCCAGCAAGGCATGGACGATGTGTTCGATCCAGATGATGGCGACGCCGGCCTTGTGGATGCCCTGGATGGTTTCCACCAGTGCCAGGCATTCCGGTTCGGTCAGGCCACCGGCGATTTCATCGAGCAACAGCAAGCGTGGCCGGGTCGACAAGGCACGGGCCATTTCCAGTCGCTTGCGGTCGAGCAGCGTCAGCGAGCCGGCCAGCACGTTGGCCTTGCGCATCAGCCCCGTCAGTTCCAAGGTCTGCGCGCACCATTGGCTGGCCTCCTTGTCACGCAACCGCGCGCCGAAGGTGGCGCCCACCAGCAGATTCTCGAACACGGTCATTTTCACGAACGGGTGCGGGATCTGGTGGGAACGGCCGATGCCTTGCTGGCATCGCTTGAACACCGGCTCGCGGGTGACGTTGCGACCTTCAAAATGAATGCTGCCGCTGTCCGCCGCCACGCCACCGGCGATCAGGTTGAACAGCGTGCTTTTACCCGCGCCGTTAGGGCCGATGATGCCCAGGGCCTCGCCGGGTTGCAGGCTCAGGCTCATGGCATCGGTGACCTTCACCGAGCCATAGCTTTTGTGCACATCGTTCAGTTGTAGAAGTGGCTGTTGCATGGAGCACCTGCTTGCGTGAGCGCGATCAATACGTAATGGCCTGCATCTCGCCGCCCAGCGGGATCGCCGGCGCGGTGGCATTGCTGGTCACGATCAAGTCGTATTTGTTGTCTTGGCCCAGGCGCCATTGGCCACTGACCAGCGGCGTCTTGGCGACGTTCTTCACCGGCCCGCCGTTCCAGTTGATCGGCCCGACGACGGTGTTGAGGTTGGTCTTGAGCAAGGCGTCACGTACGGCCTTCGGGTTGCCGATCTCTTCGGTGCGCTGGAGGATGTCCACCGCCAGTTCGAACAGGGCGTGCACAAAGCCCAGCGGTTGCGTCCACTGTTTGCCGGTGGCCTGGGTGAAGCCCTGGGCGAGCTGCCCCGCACTGGCGCCGGTCAACGACGAACTGAACGGATGCGTGGGGCTCCACCAGATTTCGGTCGACAGGTTGTTGCCGGCCTTGCCCAGCGCTTCGACCGCCGTGGGAAACAGCAATGCCTTGCCTACCGACACCGCTTTGGGCTTGAAGCCCTGCTGACGGGCCTGGGTCCAGAACGTGGTCAGGTCCGGGGGGATGACGACGCCTGTGACAATCTCGACCTCGGCCTTTTTGAACGCGGCGATCTGCGCGGAGAAATCATCGGTCAGGCTCTGGAAGCGACCGGGATCAACCAGTTGGAAACCCTTCTGCGCCAGCACCGGTGGAAACCCGAGTTTCGAATCGCCCCAGGCATTGCCGTCGCCATCGTTGGGGAACAGCCCACCGATCACTTTGTCGGTCTGCATGGCGCCCCACATCAAGGTGTAGGTGCCGATCACATCTTCCAGGCCCCAGAAAAAGTGGTAGGTCCACTCAAAGCCCTGATCGGGCTTGCCGCCACGGGTAAAGAACCAGGGCTGCCATGGCGCCACCGTGGAAATGCACGGGATTTCGTTGATTTCGCATTGGTCGGACACCGGGTTGGTGGTTTCCGGTGTGGACGACACCAGCATCAGGTCGACCTGGTCCGACAGGATCAACTCGCTCGCCACCTCCGCCGCGCGGTTGGGGTTGGACTGGCTGTCCTTGACGATGACTTCCAGGCGGTACGGCTTGCCGGCCACCGTCAGGGTGTTCTTCAGGGTTTGCTTGAGCGATTCGATGATGTAGTTGTCGGCGGCGGCAAATGGCGCCAGTGGCCCGGTCTGCGGGCTGACGTAGCCGAGCTTGATCACCCGTTCACTGCCCACGGCAAAGTTGAATGGCAGGCTGGCCAGGGCGATCCCGCCGGCGGCGATACCGCTGCCACGCAGGAAATCACGACGTGAAACGTCGCGGCCAAACAGGTTTTTATCGTTGTTGTCTGTCATGAAAATTGCTCCAGTGCGGCGACGGGCCGGTAAAGTCCGGACGAACAAGGTCGCAACGTGTGGGCAGCGCCATCACGTCGGGTCAGCGAAAGCGTCGGGTTAGAAGAAGAAACTGACGTCGAAGGACGCAACCACCTGCGAGTCCTTTTGCCCGTCGGCGTAGGCATCGCGACCGGGGCCGGAATGGATGTCGTAGCGCAACTCCGGACGCAGGCGCACGTTGGGCGTCGGGGTCCAGGCCAGGTTGGTGGTGACGCCGTAGAAACTGCCCCAGGTCGGGTCGGGAATCCCGGTGTTCGGGTCGATGTTGGCCATCATCACGTGTACGGGCGCATCGGTGTAGAACCACTCGGCGCGGCTGTTCCACATCAGGTTTTCGCTGAGTTTGTGATACCAGTTCACATCGGTGCCGTACCAGGTGGCATCGCCTTTATTGGCGAAACCGGCGAAAGCGCCCTGCTCCTGCGTGCCATAGTTCAGCTCCAGTGCCACGCGGTTGTTTGGGTCGAGCACCTGGGACAAGGTCAGGTAAGAGGCCAGGCGCTTGTAGTCGTCATCCTTGGTGCCGGCCGGTATCGGCGAGCA